>SVGN01000096.1 GCA_015056315.1 Clostridiales bacterium | reverse complement strand
AGGGAAGCGCGTGCGCAGTGCGCACAACGCCGAAGGCGTTAGCGACCCGCAGGTGGGGAGTGAAACGAGTACAGACCACGGCAGTGGGCTGTACGACGATTGAACGACCGGGGCGTAGCCTGCCCCGTCAGGGGCTGAGGGTGCCGGTTGGAGACTACTATGGAAATAGCTGTTCCACCCAACTTGGAGATGGCAGCCCCCTCCCGGCAACACCCACCTCTGCAGCCCGCCCTTGCCAAAGGGGGGTGGCGGCGTAGCCGCCGGGGGGATTCCGGCTGCAGCCAACACAGAGAAAAGCACCCCCCTCCCGGCAGCATCCACCTCCGCATTACCCCCCTTTACTTCCCCCCAACAAATATGATACAATCCATCCAGCCCTTTACCAAAGATGTCATGAAGATGTCAGAGATTTTCCCATGAAGGGGAAACGAAAGGGACTTCTTTTGATGACCTCGTTTTGGAAAGGATGGAACGATTCATGACCGAAAAACCGAACATCGTATCTCCCCGCACCCATGTGCACCGCATGGTGCTGGCTGCGCTGCTGCTGGCGCTGGGGCTGGTGCTCCCATTTGTTACCGGGCAGATCCCGGAGATCGGCAGCATGCTGCTGCCCATGCACCTGCCGGTGCTGATCTGCGGCTTCGTCTGCGGGTGGAAGTGGGGCGCGCTGGTGGGCTTTGTGCTGCCGTTGATGCGCAGCCTGCTGTTCCAGATGCCGCCGCTGCTGCCCACCATGCGCACCGGCGGCGCCCTGTGCATGGCCTTCGAGCTGATGGCCTACGGCCTCTTCTGCGGGCTGCTGTACCGCAAGCTCAAGCCTTACCGCTGGGGGCTCATCGTATCGCTGGTGGGGGCCATGCTCATCGGGCGCATCGTATGGGCTGTTGCTTCGGTGATCATCTACCGCATCTTTGCCGATTTCAACTTTGACTTCCAGCTCTTCCTCACCGGCGGCTTTGTGGCCGCATGGCCGGGCATGCTGGTGCAGCTGGTCATCGTGCCGGTGGTGGTGCGGCTCTTGGAGGATTCGAAGCTGCTCCGGGCGGAATAAAACAGCAAAATGTCTGCGTGGGAGGCGGTTTCCCGAAGGAGCCGTTTCTCCCGCAGCGAATGAGGGAGCCTCCGGCACGATGCCGGAGGCTCCTTTGCATATGCGATCGTTTTGATGGCTGCATCCATCCGCCGAGCCGGTGCCGATCGGCGGTCGTACCTGTTATGAACGGGGCTGCCGGTGGCGGTCGGGGGGATCCTGCGGAAATTTTCTGCATACAGGATCGCAGGCTTTCGCCCTGGGCCGATCTTTGATACAATGGGTACCGGAACGCTGTATACGCTGCCTCTCTGCGCAGCCGGCCGCTCCCCCTACCCCCTTCCGAAAGGAGAGACCCGCCCTCATGCACTCCCAACTGACCGCCCTTCTCCGGCAGCGGCTGGCCGCCGGGCAGCGCACCCTGTGCGTGATCGACGGCTGCTGCGGCGCAGGCAAGACCACGCTGGCCGCCGCCCTCAGCGAACAGTTCGCCAACGCTCCGGTCATTCATATGGACGACTTTTTTCTGCCCTTCGATCTGCGCACCCCGGAGCGGCTGGCCCAGCCCGGCGGCAATGTGCACCACGAACGCTTCGCCCGGGAGGTGCTCCCCGGGCTGGAAAGCGGCGGCCCTTTCTGCTACCGCCGGTTCGATTGCGCCACCGGGCAGCTGGAGGAGAAGCACTGCCCCGAGGCCCCGCTGATCATTGTGGAGGGCAGCTACAGCCTGCACCCGGCCTTTCAGGCGGCCTGGCAGCGGCTGGATGCCCTCACCGTGTTCCTCAGCGTGGGGGAGGAGGAGCAGCTGCGGCGCATCGCACGCCGCGCCCCGGAAAAGCTGCAGGCCTTTGTTGAAAAATGGATCCCTCTTGAAAAAAACTACTTTCAGGGGTATCATATTGAGCAGTGGGCACAGCTGAGGCTGGAAAGCCCCGCTCCGGAGGAATGACCGCAATGAAGATACTGGTGATCGATGGCCAGGGCGGCGGCGTGGGCCGCAGCATCGTGGCGGGCCTGAAGGCCGCCATGCCCCATCAGCCCGTGCTGGCGCTGGGCACCAATGTGCAGGCCACCGCAGCCATGCTCAGGGCCGGTGCCGACCAGGGCGCTACCGGCGAGGGTGCCATCCGCTACCAGTGTAAGACCGCCGATGTGATCGTGGGCGTTACGGGCATCCTCCATGCCAATGCCATGCTGGGCGAGATCACCCCCGGGATCGCCGCGGCGGTGAGCCTGAGCGAGGCCACCAAGGTACTGGTGCCGCTGGACCGCTGCGGGCTGCTGATCGCAGGCGTGGAAAAGCAGCCGTTGGATGGGCTCATCCGCAAAGCGGTGGAGATGGTCGAGGCCATGGCCGCCCGGTGACCGGGCACAGCCCCCGGCACGCTGCCGCAGCCCGGCAGCACCACCCCGCATTCCCCTCACCTATCACAGGGCAACCCCTGTTTTTGGGATATATCCAAGAAAGAAGGAAACAGAACCATGAGCGAATGTACGCACGATTGCTCCACCTGCAGTGCCAACTGCGGCGAGCGTAAGCAGGAAAGCCTGTTGCAGAAGCCCCATGAGCTGAGCCACATCAAAAAGGTGATCGGCGTTTGCAGCGGTAAGGGCGGCGTAGGCAAGAGCCTGGTAACGGCTCTGCTGGCCGTATTGGCCCAGCGCCGCGGCATGAAGGTAGGCATCCTGGATGCCGATATCACCGGCCCCTCCATCCCCAAGGCCTTCGGCCTCAAGGAAAAGGCCGCAGGCACCGATCAGGGCATCTTCCCTGTGCGCACCGCCTCCGGCATCGATGTGATGAGCCTCAACCTGCTCCTGGAAAACGAGAACGACCCCGTCGTGTGGCGCGGCCCGGTCATCGCCGGTGCTGTGGGCCAGTTCTGGACCGATGTTATCTGGGGCGATAAGGATGTGCTGTTCATCGATATGCCTCCGGGAACCGGCGACGTGATGCTCACCGTGTGCCAGTCCATCCCCGTGGATGGCCTCGTGCTGGTGACCACTCCCCAGGAGCTGGTGGGCATGATCGTGGAAAAGGCCCTCAAGATGACCAACCTGATGAACATCCCCGTACTGGGCCTGGTGGAGAACATGAGCTACATCACCTGCCCGGATTGCGGCAAGAAGTACGAGCTGTTCGGCCGCAGCCGCAAGGATGATATCGCCAAGCAGTACAACATCCCGCTGACGGCGGGCCTGCCCATCGACCCCAAGCTGGCGGGCAGTGTGGATAAGGGCCTCCTGGAGCTGTTTGAGGGCGACTGGCTGGATCAGCTCGCCGATGCCATCCAGGATCTGGAGCCCAAGGCGCATCAGTGAGCGCGCCGGATAACCCCATCAACGTGACCGCCAAGGCCGACCTGGCGCGCAGCCTGTACCTGAACGGGTACAACTGCGCCCAGGCGGTCTTTGCTGCTTTTTCCGAGGAAATGGGGCTGGAGAGAGACACGGCCCTGCGCATGGCCTCCGGGATGGGCGGAGGCATCGGCGGCCTGAGGATGACCTGCGGAGCCGTCAGCGCCATGGCGATGGTGCTGGGCAGCCTCCGCGGCTATTCCGATGCGGCGGATCACGAATGCAAAAAGCAGCTCTATGCAGACATCCAGCGCCTGCACGGGGCTTTTGTGGAGGTGCACGGCACCTCCAACTGCCGGGAGCTGCTCATGCAGAGCGGCATCGTGGCCAAGGCCCAGCCCAGCGAACGCACCCCCGAGTATTACCGCACCCGTCCCTGCGCCAGGTATATCGAGCTGTGTGGGAGGCTCCTGGCGGAGGAGTTGAACAAGGGGGAGCAGGTCTCCCCCTGAGAACCCCTGCCTGTGCGGGGGGCGATCCCCATACGGGCTCCCGCCCCCATACAAGGCTCCCTCTTCAGAGGGGCTGCCCACCCCCCCACAAGGCTCCCGCCCTCACACAAGGCTCCCTCTTTAGAGGGAGCTGTCGGCGCAGCCGACTGAGGGTGCCAAAAAAGCCCCCGCCCGGCAGAAACCATTACCCCCAACTCGGGAATAGCAGACCCCCATCGGCAAGACCCACCCCTGCAGCCCGCCCTTGCTAAAGGGGGGTGGCGGCATAGCCGCCGGGGGGATTCCGGGGGGTAGCCAAGCCGGAGAACACACCCTCCCCGGTGGTCAC
>SVGN01000036.1 GCA_015056315.1 Clostridiales bacterium | reverse complement strand
AGCGTGTCGCTGTTTTCTGGTTCCTCTTTTGCGTCAAAAGAGGAACCGCAGGTGTGGGGCGCGGAGCCCCACCCTGTTGCTCGCAGCGGTACTGCGAGGTAGATAAAGCTATGAGTGGCTTGGGCACTCAAGCAAGGTACAATCCTTCCGTCTCGCCTAAAGGCGAGCCACCTCCCTTTACACAAGGGAGGCTTAGGGATTGGCTGCCGCCCGGGGCGGGCGAGTGTTACCCGGGTTGGGGGTATGACCCCTGCCGGGAGGGGACTGCGGTTGGCACCCTCAGTCGGCTTCGCCGACAGCTCCCTCTGAAGAGGGAGCCTTGTGGGGGGTGGGCAGTCCCTCTGAAGAGGGAGCCTTGGTGGGGGGCGGGAGCCTGTGTGGGGGTGGGAGCCCACCGGGAGGGGACTGCGGGCGGCACCCTCAGCCCCTTCGGGGCAGCTCCCTCTGAAGAGGGAGCCTTGTGGGGGGTGGGCAGCCTTGGGGGGTCGGGAGCCCTGGGGGGGGTAAACGACAGTCTTTCTTCCCTTACAGTGCGCCCAGCACGCCCTCCACCTTCTTGAGCAGCTCCCGCACCTTCAGGTGCTGGGGGCACTTGCGCTCGCAGTAGCCGCAGTTGATGCAGGCATCGGAGGTAACGCCGGGGTTCTTTTCGTTGTTCAGGTAGCGCCGGTAGGTGCTCTTGGCCACCTCGGTAAGACCATACACATTGTGGTAGGTGTAAGCCTCAAAGATCTTGGGGATCACGATGCCCTTGGGGCAGGGCTGGCAGTAGCCGCAGCCGGTGCAGTACAGCTCGGAGAACTTCTTCAGGTTCTCCATGCTCTCGCCGGCAGCGCGCCAATCCTCCTCGGTCATAGGCACCTCCAGAGAGGCCACAGCGGCGTTCTTATCCACCATCTCATAGGTCTGCATGCCGCTGAGGGCGCAGCATACGCCCGGGTTGCCCAGCACGAAGCGCAGCGCCAGCTCGTAGGTGTTCAGGTTCTCGCCGCCCAGCTTCTTGGCCAGCTCCGTGGGCGCAGCCAGACGGCCGCCGCCCACCGGGCCCATCACCACTACGCCCACGCCCTTCTGGGCGGCGTACTGGATCATTTCCTCGTTGGCACGGTCCAGCAGGTTGTACTGCAGAAGCACGCTCTCCAGCTGGGGGCCGTTATCCAGGATGTGCTTGAGGGCGGCGGGGCTGTCGTGGAAGGAGAAGGAGATGTGGCGGATCAGGCCCTCCTCCTTCAGCTTGAGGGCTTCATCGATCAGGCCCATGGGGATGATCTTCTCATCAAAGCTCTTCTGGTTGATGCCCCAGAAGTGGTAGAAATCCACGTAGGGGGTATCCAGCTTGCGCAGGCTCTCCTCCAGAGTCTTGCGGAAATCCGCAGGCTCCTTGACCCGCTCCAGCGGGCACTTGGTGGAGATGTACACCTTCTCGCGGATGGGCTTGAGCGCCTTGCCCACGGCGATCTCGCTGTTCTCGTGGCAGTAGAACAGGGCGGTGTCGAAATAGTTGACGCCCAGATCGTAGGCGTGGCGGAGCATGGCATCGGTCTTTTCCTGATCCACGATCCAGGAGCCATCCTCCTGCTGGATCTCGGGCAGGCGCATGCAGCCAAAGCCCAGGGTGGAGATGTTTACGCCGGTCTTACCAAACGGACGGTATTGCATAGTGGTTCCTCCTTTTGTGTTCCCTGTGAGTGCAACATTCGGTGATGCAATTGCAAACGGGATGCAAGATATTGCTGCCAGTATAGCAGAGCGCAGGCCGGAGCGCAAGCGAAACGCGATCAAAATCGTCCCGGATCCTGCCCGATCTTTGCGCTGTTTCGGCTCGTGTTTGGCACAGGGATGCAGATATGGTATAATCAGTGCAGAGATAACGATCCTGCATTCACAGACCGAAAGGAGCCATGCCCCGATGAAAAAACTGTTTTGCCTGCTGCTCTGCCTGCTGCTGCCCCTGAGCGCCCTGGCCGAAAGCCAGCCCGCCGAGAGCGCCTGGGAGCTGCCCATCGCCCTGCCGGAGAGCACCACCGCCCTGCCCACCCAGTGGCGCACCGTGAAGGAGGGCTATGCCCCGCCCACCTTGGAGGCGGCGGTGGATCCTGCCACCAACTGTTTCGTGGTCACCCTGCGGGGGCTCACCCCCTGGGGCATCGCGCCCGAGGCGCTCGCTGCCTATGCCCTCAACACCGGGACCGGCGAGTGGGAGCGGGAAGCCGCTGCCGAAAACGTTCTCGATGCCTCTCAGGCGCTGGATCTGGTCACCCTGAGCATCGATGCGGAATACTACTACATGAACGGCCTGCCCGCTTGGGAGACCGCCTGCGCCCCCATCGACGGGCGCATCGTGGTGGAGGATTACTCCGGCGACCCCAACAACCCGGGCTATTTCCTGACGCTGTACTTCCCGAACGGGTATGCGGTGCTGTCGCTGAACGATGGCGGCGCATCCCTCTGCCACATGACCGACAGCGATATGGCCTACTGCGTCTACGGCCAGGACGGTACCCTGCAGATGGGCACCTACCTGCTGGAGACCGAAGCGGGCGACCTGCACAGCTACGCCGTGGTGCCCACGCAGCAGGAAGCCATCACCGGTGAGGAGAGCGCCGAAGCGCCCGAAGAGCCGTACATGCTGTACTACATCCACGTTTCCACCGCCGATGGTCACGATTACCTGTATACCGACGGCCAATGGAGCGATATCGAAGGCAACCCCGTGGCTGCCCCCGAGGGCGTCAGCGAAAGCGACCTGCCCTTCAGCCTGATCTGATATCCCCCCTGACAAACACGACCAAACAGAGGTGAGCCCCATGAAGAAGAACCGCATCCTGCCCGTACTGGTATTGCTGGTGCTGCTTATGCAGCTCTGCTGCGCCTTTGCAGAAGCCCCCGTCTGCCCGGTGGCCACGCCTCCGGCCCCGGATCAGCTCCACACCCGGTGGCAGCTGTTCACCGGCGAGCCGGTGAGCTACGAGATCACCCTTTCGGTGGATGAGGAGACCGGTCTGCGCACCTATACGCTCCACGACCCCGCCTCCTGGGCCATCGCCGGGGAGGCCATGGGCACCTGGCAGTATCAGGCGCAGGGAGAGGCTCCCGGCTGGGTGCAGACCGCACAGGGCGGCGACGGCATCACCCTGGAGCTGCCGGACGAAGCGTATCAGGAATACGGCTTTCTCACCTTTACCGTGCCCTGCGCAGCCGGTGCGGACGAGATCTCCCTGAGGGTGTATCTGGGGCAGCTGCGCAAGGTCTACGCCTTTGTGGATTACCGCTTCGGCGAAAGCCGCATCAGCATTGCTGCACAGGACAACAGTTTTGCCCTGGATCTGTGCGCCCCCCGGGGCGACGGTGCCGCCACCCTCTATGCCAGCTACGACGAGAACGGCGTTCTGGCCCACGCAGGCTTCACCCTGGAGGCAGCGGACGGTGCCTATACCAACTACAATGTGGCGGCCATCCCGGCGCTGAAGGAATACAAGCTGATGAGCATCATCCACGAAACGGACGAGACCCTGCTGTGGGAAAACGGCTACTGGACGACCGACGATTATGAGAAGGCGGATGCCCCCGAGGGCATCTCGCCGGAAAACGTGCCCTACACCCTGGTGGGCGGCTGGGAAGGCATCCCCTTTGCCCAGCCCGGCGACCTGCCCGAGGGCGTTTTCCCCGCCGCTGCGGACACCGCCGCCGAAACGGCAGCCACCAACTACCGCCCCTGGCCCGAAGAGGAAGCCCTCTACCAGGATCTGCGGGCTGCGGGTGCTGCCCCTGCCCTGCCCGCCCTCACCTGGGAGACCGGGGAGGACGGCAGCCGCATCCTGACCCTGACCGGCCCGGACAGCTGGGGCATCCGGGCAGAGCACCAGTGCGATTGGCGCTGGAACGATGCTGCGCTGGAGTGGGAGCCGGAGGGCGATGCCACCCCCGGGCAGCTGCGCTTCCACCTGACCCCGGCCACGACCTCTCTGGAGTGGCGGCAGGCCTGCGTCGATCCGGCGCTGCATGTGCAGCTGGCCCTGAGTTTTGAAAGCCTGTGGCAGGAGATGCTTTTGGAGCACGAGAGCGGCTGGTACTGGCAGCTGGATAATCAGGGCAGTTTGATCTACCAGCGCCCGCTGACCCAGGGCCGCACCCTGACCGCTCAGTACGTGGACGGAGAGCTGCTGGAGTACAGCATCCTGGCCGCGGATGCGGAGGGCGACCTGCTCTGGGAGGCGGTCTACACGTCGGAGATCGAAAGCAGCGATGTGTTCAGCCTGCGGCTGTTCTACCACTACAACGAGAATGCCGTCAACGAGGCCCTGTGGCTGCGGGATATCGGCTGGTACAGCTACGAGACCGGCAAGCCCTGCGAATGCCCCGAAGGGGTGGAGCTGGATGTGTATGCGCCGCTGGAGCTGAAATAAGCGGCATGGGAAAAGGCCCTGCGGGTGTGCCGCAGGGCCTTCTTTTTTACTCAGGCATTGACTGCTTTTGTCTTCAGGTAATCCACCGTCATCCGCAAGCCATCCACCAGGGGAACGGCGGGCTTCCAGCCCAGGGAGGCCAGCTTGGCACCATCCAGGCAGGCGTTCTGGAATCCGGAGGCGCCTGCTTTTTCGTTGGCGCTCAGGTCGCCCATGGTCACCTTGGTGCCGCCGATCTTGGCCAGCGTTTTCGCCAGTTCCATCAGGGTCATACGGTAATCATTTGCTGCTACGTTGTAAGCGTTGCCGCTCTCTCCTTCGGCAGCGATCTTCAGCATACCGGTCACCGCATCATCCACATACAGAAAGGAGTAGATCTGGGTACCTGCACTCTTGAGGAGAATATCCTCGCCTTGTGCAGCATTCTTGATAAAGCTGGATACAGCCTTGCTATCCTCCATCTGCATGGTATCGCCAAACAGGCGGCAAATGCGCCCTATGACGAAATCCACCCCGTGCTGCTTGCGATAAGCATTGCACAACGCTTCGCTGGCACGCTTGCCCTCAATGTAATTGGCACGCAGGGTATTGCAATCGATATAGCCGCAATCGGTTTCCTCAAGGAATTCCTTGCCGGTACGGTTATCGCCGTAGATATCCGTGGTGGAGGTGAACACAAACCGGCAGCCGGGATTGCGGGCTGCCAGCGCCAGCAGATAATGAGTACCAAGGATATTCGTCATCTCGGTAGCAATGGGGTCCATTGCATACTGCAGGGGATGCGTGTTGCTGGCCATGTGGAAGATGTAATCCACGGGCTCATCATACTGCCAAGGCTCCTGCACATCATGCTCATAGAACTCCAGGCACGGATCCCCTGCAAAGGCCGCAAAGCGTTCTTCCAGTTTCTTGCGGCTACGGCCCACAGCTACTACCTTGGTGCACACCTTCTCCAGCTGATTTCTCTCCAGGATCAGCTCGATCATGCGCTTGCCCACCAGGCCCGTTGCGCCAGTGATCAGCAGGGTCTTGTTATCCAGCCGGGACCAATCCAGCCCACAGGCGTTCGCCGCCGCCTGAATGTTGAACTTTGCACTCATCTTCATCAATGCATCCATTCTGCTTTTTTCGTACCCAGCAGCGCCTTGAAGATATCAAGATCCTCTGCGGTAGTGATCTTTACATTCTTCTCGGAGCCCAAAGAGAAGTACAGCGTCTCGCCCAGTTCCACAAACATGGTACAGGTGGCGACCGACTCGGTGATGCCTCTCTTCAGCGCTTCCTGATGAGCCCACTTCAACTTGCCCAGGGTAGAGGCCTGCGGGGTTTGGGTGATCTTCAGATTATCGCGGGAGATGACCTTGTCGGAGGTCACCTCATCCTGCGTATACAGCATGGCGGCGGTACACGGTACAACAGAGATCGCATTGCCGTTGGCGCGGGCCACCTGAATGCAATCGCTGATGATCTCCTGAGAGACCATGGGGCGGATAGCATCATGGATCAGCACCAAATCGTCATCGCCATGACGCTTAGCAATGTCTTCGATACCGTTGCGGATGGAGCTTTGGCCATTGTTGCCGCCGGAAACAATGTTTTCCAGCTTGGTGATCTGGAACTGCTTGCAGTACGCAGCCAGGATCTCGTGCCAGCCATCGATGCAGACCACTTCGATCGCATCAATGTTGGGGTGGCGCTGGAACGCCTCCAGGGTGTAGATGATCACCGGCCGGTCCTTCACATTCAGGAACTGCTTGGGAATGTCCTGCTTCATGCGCTGACCGGAACCACCGGCGATGATCAATGCAATATTCATTCTTCCTCTTCCTCCTCGGTTATTTCAGAAGAGCTTGCGCTCATTTCTGCCTCGCCGTTCTCGAACATTTCGTCGAGAGCGTATGCCTCATCGGTTTCATCCGCTGCATCCCCGCGGAACACCTCATCGGTTTCATCCGCTGCATCCCCGCGGAACACCGCTTCGTTTCTTTCCAGCAAGGTCTCACTCGCCTCGGCGATGCTTTCGAACAGCCCGCCTTCATCCTGCAGCCCGACTTCAGCCTCAACAGCAGCGATTCTTTTGTACCGTTCAAACAAGCTACCGCGCAGACTCAGATTACGGAATTCCACGCGCTCGGGCACGGCGTTTTCCGGCAGCTGTTCAGCGACAGAAGGCAGCTCATTCTCTGGCAGCTGTTCAGCGACAGAAGGCAGCTCATTCTCTGGCAGCTGCTCAGCGACAGAAGGCAGCTCATTCTCTGGCAGCTGCTCAGCGACAGAAGGCAGCTCATTCTCTGGCAGCTGTTCAGCGACAGAAGGCTGTTCGTTCCCGGGCAGCTGCTCTGCAACCAGACCCTCGTCGGGCTGTTCCTCTACAGGCTGAACCATCTCCAGCTCGGGCATGCCGTACAGGACGGGGCCAAGGTCCAGACGCGCAATGTGGTGGCCGGATACACGGCGATCCACCGGCAGCATGTTCATGTAGTTGGGGCCGTAAAAATGCTTCAGATAGCTGTCGTACTGTTTGGGCACAGGTGCCATCATATCGCCAAAGGGCATATACTCCACTTCCTGCATCCATTCCAGACGCAGGGCGCCCTTCTTGATGTTCAAGCCCACGGAGTCGATGGCATATTTGGAATTCTCGCGCTTCTCGTAGTGGCGGATAATGCGCTCAAACACCCAATGGAACCACTTCCAGCTGATAAGCCGCATGATGGGCAGGGCGATCTTGGATGCCTTGTAGTGAATATTCTTGCGAGGTTTGTTGACCCACTTGATGTTGATAACACGGGTCCACATAGCAGTCAGGCGGATATGCACCTTCTGCCAGAAGCGTACATTGCTGGTCTTGTCGTAGACAAGGATATCGATAAACACACCATCCGGAATGCGGAAATAATTGGAATACTTGGTGGAGAAATAGGTCTGCTTGAGGCGGATCTTATCGAAGTGATAGTGGCTCTTACTCTTACCGCCTGCAGCTTCATAGCTCAACTCGGGGGGCAGCAGGCCGGGGGCCACCTTGCGGAATTTCTCGTAATCCTCGCGCAGCATGCCGATGTCGATATCGTCATCCCAGGGGATCACATCCTGATGGCGCACCGCGCCCAAGGCAGTGCCGCCAGCCAGAAAGTACTGGATGTCGTTCTCCCGGCAGATCTGATCGATCACCTTAAGCATACGCTTTTCGGCATCGCAGATCATAGCCAGGCGACCCTCATAGATGCCCAGCTTACGCCGGATGTCGTAGGGCTGCTCGCTGTAGCAGCAGGCAATACGATACATCTGCTCGCCAAGGGTACGCTTTCTCTTCTGCAGCTTGGGAAACAGCGCCTTGAAATAGGTGGTATTCAGCCTGCGGTATACAGAGGTGGGTTGAGTCACCTTCAGCCCATCGAGGGTGATCTCTTCGGGGAATGCCTTATACATAGCCCATTTCAGGTCCAGCGCGGTGGTTTTGTCGGTAGCCACATTCAGAACACGGCCCAGTTCTCTTCTGGGGTTGGCGATCACCAACAGCGTGGCATAGAGGGCATGCTCTACGGCGGTGTAAGAGAAGGATACCACAGCATCATCCTCGTTGACGATGATGTTCTTATCCTCCACAGCCTGCCGCAGCAGCTCGTTCATATCGAAGGCCTGCACCAGTTCGGAGCAATCCGGGCCCAGAATGTTGGTAAAGCGCAGGCCAATGATGCGGGGATGCTTGACATTGCAGCAGCGGCGCATGGCCTCTTCCAGCCGCAGATAGAAGCTCTCCTGCCAGGTATGCTCCTGCTTCTGGTAGAGGTAGTAATCATACTCGCGCTCAGCCAGTGCGTTAACACCTTCGGGACAGTTCTCAGGCTCGGGCACCACCATAGCCACCACCACAAGTCCCTTTTGGGAAAAACGCCGGCAGCACTGAGTGAGCCGTTCCTCCAGCAGCGTCTGTTCTTCTTCGCTTTCGTAACGGGGATCCATGCAATTGATGGTAAACACAGCACAGGTATTCCGGGGCATACTGCCGATATCTCCGGTGGTGATGAGCCGATGATCGGTCATCTCTGCACAGGGGTGGCTCGGGGCAAAGTCGCCATCAGAAAAGAGATAGTTTTTCCCAAGAGGGATGTACTGGGTAAGTACAGCAGACAAGTACTCGCCCAAAATGCAGCCATTATGGCTGAGATAGTAATTCTTGCGAAGAAGCTTGGGATTTTTGCCGTAGGTGACCTTTACCTGATCCACCAAATTCAGTACGATCTCATTCATTGGTGCTGCTCCTTTTTGTTTCGAAGGATAGTGCAAGCAGTGCGTGGGATTCCTTTTGTCCTTCTTTATGGGGGGTCATATAATCATCTCCGTAGAGAATACGAAGCAAATAATCGTTGTCCTTGGCGGCGTAGTACATTCCACCCGCGAAGGCTATAGGCCGGGGTGGCAGGATCCGCTCCCGCTTGTACATCTCACCAAAATAATGTTTGCGCCCGCTGGAGACCGCAAGGTAGCCGGTGTTATGCCGGCGCAACCGCCCCGCCCACTTTTCACAACGGAGGTACCAACTGCGGGGGTCTTTTCGACTCAACAACAGTTTGCCGAGGAAGCATTTGAACCGGATGATGCCGCTCAAGCGCTCATCCTTGATGTAGGTAAGCAGCCTGTCCTTTTTCTGATGCATACGCACACAGGAGGCAGCCAGGTACAGCGCTTCATCCACCAGGCCATGAAAAACACGCGCCAGCCGGTTGTCCGGAGCAGCATCCAGCGGATATACATCTATGCAGATGCCTGCTTTGTCGGGAGCGGGTTCGTAGAGCTCCACATAAGCGGTACCATATTTGCGGAGCTTAGCAAAGTTCAGATCGAATCTGTCGCAGGTGTGAAGATTCTGCACCCAATATTTTTCGGGATATGTCTGTTCTACCAGCTCTGCCAACTTTTCGTAATCGGCCCTGGGCATCAGCACGTCGATATCATCATCCCAAGGGATGATCTGACCGTCTCGCTGTGCGCCAAGTGCGCTGCCACCGGTGAGCAGATAGGTAAGATGGTTATCTTCGCAAAGTCGATGAAAATCGGCAAGCATCTCCACGAGCACGTTACGGAGACGGTTCAGGTCTTCTTCGGTCATCCGAACGAAGCCATCGCCGTTTGCTGCATATTTTTTCAACAAGGCAAAAGTCTCCAATGTGCAGCATACCTCCCTGTTTTTTCGCATTCCGGAAACAGCTCCGGTTTCTGCAGGCAAGAAAACGTGCCCCGCGTTTCCCGAAACAATAAACCATAATAAATTATACTGCACATAACCCAAGAAGTCCACAAATATATTTCAAATTGAAAAAGACATAACTGTTGGTCTTGCCTGTTTTGCAATATATTCCAACAAGACATCTGCTTCCGGCGCAGCAATACAAACAGCCCCCGGCATAATGCCGGGGGCCAAAGCCAATGATCGATCATTGTTCTATGCTCAGAACAGTTCATCAATAGGTCTTAGTTTACCTGCTTGCCATAGCCGTTACCCGAAGAAAGTTTACAGGATGGAGACCTTGAACGCCCGCACACCCACAGCACCAAACAAGCCGCCCCGGCCCCGAAGGCCGCGCCCAGGCTGTCGATGCCCACATCCACAAGGGAGGCGTTGCGGGCGGCCATAAAGAACTGGTGCAGCTCATCCACCACCGCATAGAGGCTGGCAGCAGCCCAGGCCCAGAACCAGCCGCCCCGGCGCACCCGGTAGCTGCGCAAAAGCAGGCGCACCAGGAATGCCAGCAGGGCGAACTCAGCAAAATGCGCTCCCTTGCGGAGGAGCCACGAGGCCGTTTCATACAGGCTCTGCTGCTCTGCAAGGGCCAGCTGCTCCCGGCCTGCGGTCAGCAGAGCCACCAGCCAGCGCAGCACCCGGCCGCTGGTATGCTCCGACTGCTGCCCGTCCTGGGCGGAAAAGCACCAGATCACGACGCAGACAGCGATGACACAAAACCATAACAGAATACGTATCCACCTTCTTTCCATAGGGATGACCTCCTTTCAAAAGGCGACATACGATCAAACGGGCGACGGCAGTTTTTCCCTGCCATCGCCCGTTTGTTGTTACGGTCATTACAGTGTGGAAAGATGCCAAAGCCCGCACGGGGCCTTGGGTTGGCCCATCAGCGGCTCTTGTGGAAGAGCAGGCGCTCGTAGCGGTCCTGGTCGGCGTTGCGCACCATGATCTCCAGCTCCTGGTCGCCCATGACGGTGTTGCGGCCCTGGGCAAAGAGCAGATCCACCTGCTCCTTGACGGCGGCTACCAGCGGATCCTGCTTCTCCATGGTGTGCTTGCCGGTAAGGCGGAAGTAGCTGTTCATCCAGTGGGTGATGCCCGCCAGACCGCTGTGGCTGTCCACCGCCACGGCGGCAGGACGGTTCAGGATGGCGGCGGTATCGAAGATGTTGTAGATCTCCTCATCCTTGAGCATACCATCGGCATGGATGCCCGCGCGGGTCACGTTGAAGTGGCGGCCTACGAAGGGCTGGCGGGGGCTGATCTCGATGCCGATCTCCCGCTCCATGTACTCGGCGATCTCGGTGATGGCGGTAAGATCCATACCGTCGGTGGTGCCGCGCAGGCTCTGGTATTCCACCGCCATGGCCTCCAGGGGGCAGTTGCCGGTGCGCTCGCCGATGCCCAGCAGAGAGCAGTTGATGCTGGCGCAGCCGTAGAGCCATGCGGTGCCCGCATTGGTGACCACCTTGTAGAAATCGTTATGGCCGTGCCACTCCAGCTGCTCGGAGGGGATCTGGGCGTAGTGATTGAGGCCGTAGATGATGCCGGGCACGCTGCGGGGCAGGGCCGCGCCGGGGTAGTGTACGCCGTAGCCCATGGTATCGCAGGCACGCACCTTGATGGGGATGCCGCTTTCCTCGCTCAGGTTCATCAGCTGCTCGGCAAAGGGCAGCACGAAGCCGTAGAAATCGGCACGGGTGATGTCTTCGAAGTGGCAGCGGGGCACGATGCCCTTCTCCAGCGCCTTCTTGATGATGCCCAGGTACTTCTCCAGCGCCTGGCGGCGGGTCAGGTGCATCTTCTTGAAGATGTGGTAATCGCTGCAGGAAACAAGGATGCCCGTCTCCCGCACACCGGCAGCCTTGACCAGCTCGAAATCCTTTTCGTTGGCACGGATCCAGGTGGTGATCTCCGGGAACCGGAGGCCCAGGTTTTGGCAGCGTTCCAGGGCTTCCCGGTCCTTATCGGTGTAGAGGAAAAACTCGCTCTGGCGCACCAGGCCCTTGGGGCCGCCCAGCCGGGCCTCCAGCTTGAACAGATGCTCGATCTGCTTGGGCGTGAAGGGGCTTACGCTCTGCTGGCCGTCGCGGAAGGTGGTATCGGTCATCCAGATCTCCTTGGGCATATTGACCGGCACCACGCGGTTGTTGAACGCTACCTTCGGGATGGCCTTATAATCGAAAAGCTCCCGGTACAGGTTGGGCTCCTCCACATCCTGCAGCTCGTAGCGGTACTTGGATTGCATGAGCAGATTGGTATTGGGGCTGAATTCCAGCATGTTAGCTCAACTCCTTTACAAAGGCTTCGATCCGATCCATACCCTTTTGGATGTTCTCCATGCCGGTGGCGTAGCTCAGGCGGCAGAAGCCCTCCGCCAGGAAGGCATGGCCCGGCACCACCGCCACATGGGCGTGTTCCAGCATGAGCAGGGCAAGGTCGTTGCTGTTCCCGATCACCTGATCGCCGTAGCGCTTGCCGATCAGGCCGGTAATGTTCATCATCACATAAAAGGCGCCGTCGGGCTTGCGGCAGCTGATGCCGGGAATGGCGTTCACCCGCTCAACGATATAATCCCGGCGCTTTTCGAACTGCTTGCGCATATCCTCCACGCAGGTCTGATCCATGGTGTAGGCCACGGCGGCTGCGTGCTGGGCGGCACTGTTGGGCGCGGAGGTGGACTGGCTCTGGTAGTTGACCATACCGGCGATCACATCCGCGGGGCCGGCAGCAAAGCCGATGCGCAGGCCGGTCATGGCGTAAGACTTGCTCACGCCGCCGATGAGGATGGTGTGGGTGTAGGCCTCGGGGCTCAGGGTGGCCACCGCCACGTGCTTTGCCGCGCCGTAGACCAGCTTTTCGTAGATCTCGTCGGCAATAATGTAGAACTGCTTATCCACCGCCAGCTGCACCAGCGCCCGCAGGCGCTGCTCATCCCAGATGCAGCCGTTGGGGTTGGAGGGGTTGGTGAGCACGAAGGCCTTGGTGCGATCGGTGACTACCTTCTCGATGGCTTCGATGGAGGGCAGGAAGCCGTCCTCCTCGGAGCACTCCACCAGCACGCTCCTGCCGCCCGCCATACGCACCATCTCCGGGTAGCTGACCCAGCAGGGGGTGGGGATGATCACCTCATCCTCCTCGCTGCACAGGCTCTGGAAGGCGGTGTACAGGGCATGCTTGGCACCGTTGGTAACGATGATCTGGTTCTGCCCGTAGCTGAGGCCGTGATCCAGCTTGAGCCGCTGGGCGATGGCATCCCGCAGCTGGGGGGTGCCCGCGGCGGCGGTGTAGCGGGTCATGCCCCGGTCCAACGCATCCTTCATGGCATCGCGCACAGCCAGAGGGGTATCGAAATCCGGCTCACCGGCGGCAAAGCCGATCACATCCACGCCCTGGGCGCGCATGGCCTTGGCTTTGGCATCCATTGCCAGAGTGGCGGATGGCGCAATGTTTTTGCAGTTGTTGGAGATTCCCAGCGGCATGGCGTTTTTCCCTCCTGCACGGTTGATCAAAATGAAATTTGCAATTTACATCCTGCATTTGCAGCGGCATCCTGCATGGCGAAAAGCACCGCCGGAGGATGTAGCATCCATTATAGCACACGTTGATTTGCAACGTAAAGTGGCAGATGGGGCTTTTTTCTTGGCAGACAGGAAAAATGCAATTTTCTTTTTCGCATTTTTCATTTACAGATCATCCCAGCAAAATCCCTTTCCTTTTGCGCCGTAATATGGTAGGATAATGGTAACCCTATGGGAAAACCCTGAGAAATATTACCCCGCGACCGAAAGAAGGGATCCTGCAATGAAAAAACTGCTTTCTGTACTCCTTGCCCTGATGATGCTCCTGTGCGCCTGCCCCGCCCTTGGCGAGGAAGCCGCTCCCGCCGCCACCGAAGGCGAAGCCCTCACCTTTGATGTGGCTGCCTACTTCCTCTCCCTGTGCGACCTGGATCTGACCCCCTACTCCGGCAAGAACATCGCGCTGGTGTTCTTCAACGCCGCCAGCGAGGCCCAGACCCCCATGCTGCCCACCTGGAAGCTGATCTGGGACGATTTCGACAAGGAAGCCCTGGAGATCGTGCTCATCCATGTATGCGACGGCGAAGGCCCCGAGGCGCTGGATGCCCTCAAGGCCGAGCTGGGCATCGAAGAAATGACCATCTACGAGGATGTGGACGCGGTGCTGGCCAACTCCCTGGGCGTGAACATGATGCCCAATGTGCTCATCCTCAACAAGGAGGGCAACCCGGCCTCCGGCTATGCGGGCCGCATCGGCTACACCGCTCTGGCAGACTTCCTTGCCCTGCTGGAGGTGGAGCAGCTGCAGTGCTCCTACCAGCCCGCCCAGGAGACCGCCGAATAAGGCGCAGCGCCCGAAAAACCGTTTTGAAAACCAAATTGAATGATATAAAACAGGCTTGCCTGTGTGCAGGCCTGTTTTTGATTGGCTTTCCAAAACCACATTCAAGTTTTGTCCCATTAAAGGGAATAAAATGTCCCCATTCTGACATTACAATCCGGTGGGGGGTGTGGTATAATGCTTGCAGTTGTCGACCAGCAATATTTACATATCTTACCGGAAAGGAGTGAGCACGATGGCAGAGGACCATACCCGTCGGCAGGGGCAGAACCCGTGGCTGAAGCCTGCGCAGCCTGTTGGGCCCGGCAGCGCGCAGCCCTTGGCAGATCGTTATGCGGGGCAGTACATCCCCAACGAGCCGGACAGCAACGAGCCCATGTACGCTGCGCAGGCCGCCGCCGCACGCCAGCGGGCGCAGGACATCCGCACCGCCGCGCTCACTCAGCAGGCCGCCATCGATGAGCAAGCGGCAGAGGAAGCCGCCCACGCCGTGGTGGAGAGCCTCTACCGGCAGGATACCGGCATCGCCCGGCCCGCAGACGATGCGGATGCCGCCATCCCCCAGGGGGATGAGCAGCCCCGTCGACGCCGCAGGCGCATGGTGGTACGGCAGGAGGATGGCAACGTGACCGTTGCCCCCATGCCCGAAGCCCCCGCCGACCTGACCGATACCGCCCGCAGGCGCGCCCAGGCCATTCTGGCTGCCCAGCAGGAGCAGGAAATGCAGGAGGAATCCCTGCGCAAGAAGGCAGAAGCCGCCAAGCAGGAGGCCCGGGAGAAGCAGGTGCCGGGCGCTTACGCCCCCGTGCAGCAGCCCCAAGCGGAGCAGACCGGGAGCAAGATGCCGGAAAAGATGAAAAAGAAGCTGGGTGCCTTCCACCACCGCAAGGAGGAGGCCGAGGTGCCCCTGCTGGTGAACAGCTCCCCCGTGCCCTTTGGCCTGCCCAGTGATGTGGAGTGGGATTCCGCCCGGATGCGCTCTGTACGCCCGGACGAGGACGAGGAGCTGGCCCAGGAGGATCAGATGGATTCTCAGCGCATGCCCAAGCCTGCGCCGGTCTCCACCTTTGAGGCACCTGCCGCCCCCGCCCCCAAGAAGAAGGGCATCGGTCTTCTGATCCTGCTCATTGTGGTAATGGTGCTGGTGGCCCTGTGCTCTGCCCTGTGGCTGAGCGGCCTTGGCAAGACCCTGTGGGAGGGCGCTATGGATCTGTATACCGGGCTGACCACCGAGACCATCAAGACGGGCGATATGTCCGTGGTGCCGGAGGCCGCCGCCGTACCCACCACCCTGACCGTTACCCTTACCACCGACAACACCATCGCCGACCTCCGCCTGGTGGATGATGCCGGACAGATGTTCAATGCCACCGTGATGTGTACCTCCTACGGCGACACCTGCCTGTGGAGCTGCCGCATGGCCGTTGAGGAGCCCTACAGCGGGTTCGTCCATGCCCAGCTGCTCACCCGCAGCGGGGAGTGGCTGCCGGGGTCGTCCAGCCGGTATGTGAGCATCGATTGAGGGACGGGTTCCCTGCTGTGTAGCGGCGGGGAGGGTGATCATATTGAGAGATAGAAGAGGCTGCCGCGTGAGATGCGGCAGCCTCTTTTTGTGCGGTGGGGTGGGATATGCGGGGTGGGTGTTGCCGGAATCCCCCCGGCGGCTACGCCGCCACCCCCCTTTAGCAAGGGCGGGCTGTGGAGTTGGCTGATGCCGAAAGGGGTCTGCGTTGCCCCGGGTGGGCGGTACTACTCACCGGGAGTTGGGCAGCGGGTGGCACCCTCAGTCACCCTTCGGGTGACAGCTCCCTCTAAAGAGGAGAGCCTGAATGGGCTGGGTGTTGCCGAAAGGGCTCTGCGTTGCCTGGGTTGGCGGCACCACTCACCGGGAGTTGGGCAGCGTTTGGCACCCTCAGTCACCCTTCGGGTGACAGCTCCCTCTAAAGAGGGAGCCGGGGTACGGGGTGGGAGCCGGGGTATGGGGCGGGAGCCTGATACCCCCCTCACAGGCGAAAGATGCAGCAGGTCATTACGCCGTCGGATACAAAGAACTGGTACCGGATGGCATAGGGCAGGGTGTTGATCAGCTGCAGGTTGATGCCGCCTGCGCCAACGGCTGCATCAAAGCCCCGGGGCACGTAGGTGATGCCCACATCGTTATCCGAATGCACGCGGCGGTGGGTGACCAGAATGGGCAGCTGGATGCTGGTAACATAAAAGGTGGTGTTCACCTGACAGGTGCCGCCGCCGTAGCCGCTGGCGGCATCGCTGCTGATGATGGGGGCCTCATGGTAGCCGGTGGAGCGGCGGTAGGGGCCGATGGTCTTATTCATATCAAAGCTCTGGCCGGGCTGGAGCACGATGCCGCTGAGCATGCCGGTGGACAGGTAGATGTTCCAGTTGCGGCCCCGGTGCTTCTCGGTATGGATGCCCACCGCATAGTAGGTGGACATGGCAGCGATCAGGTCGCCGGGCTGCGCATCCTGCCAGGGCACCACGGCCAGCTCGGCGGCCACCAGCTCCGCATCCACATAGCCGGTGGTGCGGTGGTAGGGGGTCAGGTAGCGGCCCAGCAGATCCTTCTCGTAGGCGGCGATGGCGCTGCCCGGGGGCAGGGGATCCGCCTTGAGGATAGTGTTATCCTCCACGCTGAACACATCCGCCGTGCGGGCGAGGAAGATGAGCCGGGTGGGCAGCGCCAGCCCGGGGATCTCCCCTGCGTAGGGATCCAGCCGATCCCACTTGTAGAGGGAGGAGGAGAGCATATATCCCTCCTGCTCCCGGTAGCGCACCAGGCTCCAATCGCCGCTGACGGCGCAGACCCGGAGCTCCTTGCCCGCATCGATGTGGCGCAGCCGCCTGCCATCCGCATCCGGGGTCTGGTAGAGGTAATCGCCGGAGCGCACGTAGGCTACATAGTTTTCCACAAAGGCATCCACCTGCTTGACGAAGGGATCCTCCCCATCCGGCAGCTCCGGCGGCTCCCGCAGCAGGCTGATATCCACGCCGCCCACATCGTGCATGCCGCTGACGTACTTGGCCAGTACATAGCCCTCGGCCCGGTCGGTCTTGACCAGGAGCCAGTCCGGGTCTGTCACCTCCAGCACGTAGACCGTGCCCTTTTCGGGGATGGTATCCACGCCCCGGGCCTCCCGGTCGGGGGCGGAGCGCACCTTGAGGGTGATGACGGCCTTGCCCACATACGCCACCGGGGTGAAGCCCTCCGCAAGGGGCAGCAGGGGCTGGGTGAGCAGCACCAGCACCGTGAGCAGGGCGATAAGGTGTTTCAGATATCTCATCTCTTTACAGCACAGCCTCCGCATGCCGGGTCACATGGCAGCCTACATTCACCGCCACCGGCAGCCCGGCGATATGGGTGGGATAGGCCTTGATGCGCAGGCTCAGCGCCGTGGTCCTGCCGCCGAAGCCCTGGGGGCCGATGCCGAGCCCGTTGATCTCTGCCAGCAGTTCTTTTTCCAGCGCATCGTAGTAAGGATCCGGGTGGGGGCCCTCCCGCAGCTCCACCAGCGCCTCCTTGGCCAGCTGGGCCACCTTCTCGAAGGTGCCGCCGATGCCCACGCCCAGCATCATGGGCGGACAGGGGTTGGCCCCGGCGGTGAGCACCGTCTGCTTGACGAAGCGCTTGACGCCCTCCAGCCCATCGGCGGGGGTGAGCATGCACACCTTGCTCATGTTCTCGCTGCCAAAGCCCTTGGGGGATACGGTCAGCCGGATCCGGTCGCCCGCCACCAGCCGCACATGCAGCACGGCGGGGGTGTTATCGCCGGTATTGCCCCGGCGGATGGGGTCCGCCACGATGGATTTCCGCAGGTAACCCTCGGTGTAGCCCCGGGCCACGCCCTCGTTGACCGCATCGCTGAGCAGGCCGCCGGTGATGTGCACATCCTGCCCCACATCGGCATAGACCACCGCCATGCCCGTATCCTGACAGATGGGCACGCCGGTATCCGCTGCGATGCCTGCGTTGCGGATGATCAGATCCAGCGTTTCCCGGGCAGGGGGGAAGGGCTCCTGGGCCCGGGCGGCGTTGAGCAGGCCGCAGACCGGTGCGGGCAGCCGGGTGCAGGCTTCGATGCAAAGGTCGCGGACGGTGTCGGCGATCAGGCCGGCGGGGATGGTGCGGATGTTTTGCATGATGGGGGTCTCCTTTTTTGAGGGTGGGTGGGGAGGTGGATGGGGGGAGGGCTTCGCCGGGAGGTGGGCAGCGGGTGGCACCCTCAGTCGGCTTCGCCGACAGCTCCCTCTGAAGAGGGAGCCTTGTGTGGGGGTGGGCAGCCCCTCTGAAGAGGGAGCCTTGTGTGAGGGCGGGAGCCTGGGTATGGGTTGCTTTCTTCGTTGGCGTGTAACGCGGGACAGCCTATGGGAAAGAGCTTGCTTTCCCCCGCCGACCCGCCCCGCCAACTCGGGGTTCGGGTTGCAGCGAAAACGGAGCACAGCCAAGCGGCTCCCCGCACGCGACGGTAGCGAACGACGTCAAATCCCCCTGCCGTTTTTCGGGGCGGGTTAAGGGAGCAGTACGCTGTACAAGCAGCGAGTAAGCTGACCTGTATCTGCGGAGTGACCTTGATTGCGACCGCCGCCACGAAAAAGGGCAATTATTGGGGATTTGACCAAAGAGAGCGTGTCGCTGTTTTCTGGTTCCTCTTTTGCGTCAAAAGAGGAACCGCAGGTGTGGGGCGCGGAGCCCCACCCTGTTGCTCGCAGCGGTACTGCGAGAAAAAAGCTATGAGTGGCTTGGGTGAAACGACGCCTGTCGGGAGGGGACTGCGGGCGGCACCCTCAGTCGGCTTCGCCGACAGCTCCCTCTGAAGAGGGAGCCTGGGGGGAGGGCTTCGCCGGGAGGTGGGCAGCGGGTGGCACCCTCAGTCGGCTTCGCCGACAGCTCCCTCTGAAGAGGGAGCCTTGGGGGGAGGGGCGGCAGCCTGTGGAGCGCGAAAGCCTACCGCTTGCTTTTCCCGGCGGGTACCAGCCGCAGCAGGAGCACCTCGGGGGGGTTGTTCCAGCGGGGCATACGGCAGGGGTTGCCCGCACCGGCGGAGATCAGCAGCCTGCCGCCATCCTCCCAGCCGCGGGTGTAGCGGGGAAACAGCAACTGGCCGGGGGCGTAGATGCCCTGCTGGCCGATGCGGATCTGGCCGCCGTGGGCATGCCCGGCTACGGTCAGGTCGATGCGGCGGTGCCGGAGCAGCTTCATGTACTTCTCCGGCTTGTGGCAGAGCAGCAGCTTGAAGCCCGCCTCCTGCTCGAAGGCATCCAGCGTCTCCGGCTCCTCCACATCCTCCGGCTGATACCAGCCGCCGATCCACAGGCCCCGGAAGGGCACATGCCGGTTCACCAGCACCTCCGCGCCGGTCAGCCGGGCCTCGTCCATCAGCTCTGCATAGTTTTCCTGACGGATCTCGTGGTTCCCCGGCGCAAAAAAGGTGGGGCGCAGCCGGGCGCAGGCCCGGAGAAAGGCGATGCCCTGCGCATACTCCTGCCGGTAGCGGTTGCTGATGTCTCCCGGTACCAAAACCGCATCCACACCCTCTGCCAGAGGGAGCAAATCGTCAAAAGGCTCGTTGTGCAGATCGCTGACCACCAGAAAGCGCAGCTCCTCGTGCAGCTTCGCGCTCTCCAGCCGGTACTGTATGAGGCTGCGGGGCATAGGCTTCATGAAAACCGACTCCTTTCGGGCAAAGGGTCACATTCGGTGCACATACATGCGGGAGGGCTGCTCCTCCCCATCGCCCTGGGCCATGCAGAAGAACTGCCAGCCGTAGCGCTCGTAAAAGCCGGTGTGATCGGTGAGCAGATAGAGGGTATCCAGCCCGCGGCGGTGCATATCCTCGCAGACATGGCTCAGCAGCGCACCGGCGATGCCCCGGCCCCGCTGATCCGGCTCGGTGTAGACGCCGCACACGTTGGGGCGGAGATCCTTCCGGTCGTGGAAATCGTTCTCGATCACGCCCAGACCGCCAAGGATGCGGTCATCCTCCACGGCGCAGTACCACTGGGGATACACGCCGCCCTGCAGGCAGGCCTCCATGCTCTCCAGAAAGGCCTCCAGCGGTATGCCCCAGCGCTGATGGAACCACTGGGCCATCTCCGCTTTCTTCTCCGGGTGATCGATCAGGGAAATAATCTGATAAGCCATTGCTGATACCTTCTTTACGGATCGTTTATCGGGGTGGGATGTGTTGCGCAGCGGCGGCGGGCTGCCCGCCCGGCGGGAGCCGGATGAGGAGCGGGCCGCCGGGGCACGGTGGCCGTATGGATAACAGCGGCGGCACAGGCTGCTGCCTTTGCTTACCGGCTGTACCTTGCGGTTCGGATCTCGTTGATATACGTATCGATGCGGGGGATCCGGGGCATGGCCTCCGCATCCCGGATGGCCTGTTCCCGGTCGTAGGGCAGCTGGCGCAGGCGCACCTCGAAGGGCGCGGGGGCATCCCCCGGCTCCGCCTCCACGATGGCGTAGCAGCAATACGCCACGCCCAGCCCGTTGCCCACGCTGCCGGTGTTGATGAACAGCCCCGGGTTGACGGTGCGCATGGCCTGCCGGTGGGCATCCGCATAGAGCACCACATCGAAGGGCCTGCCATCGGCATCGGTGAAGAAGGGCTGGATCTCCTCCAGGGTGTTATCCACCTTGATGAGCCGCTCCATCACCGGGCGGCCGTGCATCAGGCGGATGCGGCGGCCCGACAGGGTGAGCTCGCTCTCCCGGGGCAGATCCCGCAGGGCATCCAGCCGCCGGTCGCCCAGCTGCTGCCAGTAGGGCACATCCGCCGGGAACATGCGGTGGCCCAGGCCGTAATCCCAGTTGCCGCCGATGATCAGGTCGCAATGGGACGCAGCCCAATCGAAGGTAAGGTCGTTGCTGGGGCCCTTGCCCACGATATCGCCCAGACAGATGATCCGATCCGGCTTCTGCAGGAGCAGATCCTTCTCCAGAGCACAGGTGGCGGGCCAGTTGCCGTGCAGGTCGGCGATGAATGCGATCTTCATGAGGTGGATGGCTCCTTTCGGGGGGCACCTGTGACGGGCTCCCTCTAAAGAGGGAGCCGTCTGCCCTTCAGGGCAGACCGAGGGTGCCGGTAGTGGACAAGGGTAAGGTACGATCCTTCAGCCCCTGATGGGGCAGTTCCCTTTACACAAGGGAGGCGCAGTTGGCTGCCGCCCGTAGCGGGCAAGGTTTACCCGGCACGGGAGATGCGACTCCCACCGGGAGGGGTCTGCGGGCGGCACCCTCAGTCGGCTGCGCCGACAGCTCCCTCTGAAGAGGGAGCCTTGTGTGGGGGGGCAGCCCCTCTGAAGAGGGAGCCTTGGTGGGGGGCGGGAGCCTGTGGGGGCGGGAGGGCGGCTGCTCCCCCGCTTGGCTGCTCCCGGAATCCCCCCGTCTCGCCTTCGGCGAGCCACCCCCCTTTGGCAAGGGGGGCTATGGAGTTGGCTGGCGTACAGCGTGGGACAGCCTATGGCATAGGCTTGCTTTTATGGCCGACCCGCCCCGGCAACTCGGGGTTCGGGTTGCAGCAAAAACGGAGCACAGCCAAGAGGCTCCCCGCACGCGACGGTAGCGAACGACGTCAAATCCCCCTGCCGTTTTTCGGGGCGGGTTAAGGGAGCAGTGTGCTGTACAAGCAGCGAGTAAGCTGACCTGTATCTGCGGAGTGACCCTGATTGCGACCGCCGCCACGAAAAAGGGCGATTATTGGGGATTTGACCAAAGAGAGCGTGTCGCTGTTTTCTGGTTCCTCTTTTGCGTCAAAAGAGGAACCGCAGGTGTGGGGCGCGGAGCCCCACCCTGTTCCTCGCAGCGGTACTGCGAGGTAGACAAAGCTATGAGTGGCTTGGGTGATACGACGCTTGCCGGGAGGGGTCTGCGGGCGGCACCCTCAGTCAGGCTTCGCCGACAGCTCCCTCTAAAGAGGGAGCTGTCACCCGAAGGGTGACTGAGGGTGCCGGGGGTGACCACCGGGGAGGGTGTGTTCTCCGGCTTGGCTACCCCCCGGAATCCCCCCGGCGGCTATGCCGCCACCCCCCTTTAGCAAGGGCGGGCTGCAGGGGTGGGTCTTGCCGGTAGGGGTCTGCTATTCCCGAGTTGGGGGTAATGGTTTCTGCCGGGTAGGGGCTTTTTTGGCACCCTCAGTCAGGCTTCGCCTGACAGCTCCCTCTGAAGAGGGAGCCTTGGTGAAGGGGCGGGAGCCTATGGGGGCGAGTGCCTGAGGGGGGCGAGTGTCTTGCGAGAATTGAGTGCCTGTTGGGGTTTGGGTTTCGGCGGCACCCTCAGTCTGCCCTAAAGGGCAGCCAGCTCCCTCTGAAGAGGGAGCCTTGGAGGTACCAGCCGACCCTAACCGCACGGGGCCCGCAACGCAGCCGGGGGGCGACCGCCGACCGCCGACAGGCGGGCGGAAGGGAGACCACCGGCGAGGACGGGCCCTTTGCAAGCGGCGGTGGCAGGGGAGGGACCCTGCCACGTTAGCCGCGGAACCGCAGACCCGCCCCTAGCGCGAGCGACCCGCCATCGGGCGGGTCGAACGTGCATCCGCGAGGACGGGCCCTTTGCAAGCGGCGGTGGCAGGGGAGGGACCCTGCCACGTTAGCCGCGGAATTGCAGACCCGTACCTAGCGCGAGCGACCCGCCATCGGGCGGGTCGAACGTGCATCCGCGGAACCGCTGACCCGCTCCTAAGGCGAACGCCCGTTACACGGAGCTATGCTCCGTGTAACGGGTGGACGCCTATCCCTGGAGGTACAGATCCGCCAGGGCAATGGCCACGGCGGCCTCCACCACCGGCACGGCACGGATGGCCACGCAGGGGTCGTGCCTGCCGTGTACGATCAGGGTCACTTCCGCATCATCGCCCACGGCGGCGGCGGACAGAGAGACCGTCTGCTGCTCCTTGGCGATGGATGCAGTGGGACGGAAGGCGCAGCGGGCAATGACCGGCATGCCGTTGGAGATGCCGCCCAGCAAGCCGCCCGCAGCGTTGCGCTCGGTGCGGATCTCGCCATCCTCCACATAATAAGGGTCGTTGTACTCGCTGCCGGGCATGGCGGCACAGCCGAAGCCCGCGCCGAACTCCACGCCCTTGACCGCCGGGATGGAGAACAGCTGCTGGGCGATGGCCGCCTCGGCACCGTCAAAATACGGCGCGCCGATGCCTGCGGGCAAACCGGCAGCCACCACCTCCACGATGCCGCCCACGGAGTCCAGCCGGGCCTTGGCATCCAGAATGGTCTGCATCATCCTGTCGCCGACGGCTGCATCCAGCGCGGGCACCTCCCGGGTATGGCATTGGTGCAGGGCATCCATATCCGGCTCCACGGGGTCGACGGGGGCATCCTTCACGTTGCCCACCTGCAGGATGTGGGCCGCGATATCCACACCGATCTGCTTGAGCAGCAGCATGGCCACGCCGCCTGCAAACACATGGGGCAGCGTCAGCCGACCGGAGTGATGGCCGCTGCCGCGCAGGTCATCCTCCCCCATGCTGCGGGTGATGGCAGGGTAATCCGCATGGCCGGGGCGGGGGCGATCCGGCAGGAAGCTGTAATCGCTGGAATGGGTATCGCTGTTTTCGAACACGGCGGTGATGGGGTAGCCGGTGCTGCGGCCCTTTTCGTTGACACCGCTGACGATGCGGGGGATGTCGCTCTCCCGGCGGGCGGTGGCGATGGCGCTGCCCTTGGCGGCACGGCGCTGCACGAAGGCATTGAGCCACTCCTCATCGATGGGGATACCTGCGGGCATACCGTCGATGGTGACGCCCACCATTTTGCCGTGGCTCTCGCCGAAGATCTGCACCTTGAAGGCGCGTCCGATATTGCTGCTCATGGTTGGAACCTTCCTTTGCGGTGATGGTTTGGTTAAGGGGAGGGGGGTGGAGGGGGCATCTGCCGGGAGGGGACTGCGGGCGGCACCCTCAGTCGGCTTCGCCGACAGCTCCCTCTGAAGAGGGAGCCTTGTGAGGGGGGGCAGCTCCTCTGAAGAGGGAGCCTTGACGGGGGCGACAACCCCTCAAAAAAGAGAGCCTTGTATGGTGTGCAACAGCCCCTCAAAAAAGGGAACCTTGTATGGGGGCGGCAGCCTTGGGGGCCACATCCCCCCTTTGCACCCGTGAAACGGGTGCAAACCGTGGGGTGCAGGGGCCTCAGGCCCCTGCCGGGATCCAAGGGCAGCGCCCTTGGCCCCCCAGAGGGCCGTTACTCCACGCTCCCGCCCAGCTGCCGATAGCTGCCCAGGAACCCGGGCCAGGATTTGTTCAGGCTTTCCACGCCATGCACGGTGATGGGCGCATCGGCGATGCTGCCCGCCACGGCCAGGAGCATGGCCATGCGGTGGTCGGCGCTCACATCGGCCCGGAAGCCGCCGCGGATGGGGCCGCCGCCGTGCACGATGAGGGTGTCGCCATCGTTGGCGGTCTCCACCGAAACGCCCATGCTGCCCAGCAGGCCGCAGGTGGCCTCCAGCCGGTCGCATTCCTTGATACGCAGGCGGGCCACCCCATCCAGCACGGAGGTGCCGGGCACGGTGGCGCAGGTGAGGGCGATGATGGGCGCGATATCCGGGATGTTGTCACAGTTGATATGGATGGGGCTGAGGCCGTCTGCCGGGCGCAGGGCACGGAGCAGGCCATCCTTTTCCTGAATGGTCATGCCCAGCTTTTCCAGTACGTTCACGATCTCCGCATCACCCTGGGTGCAGGCCTCGCTGCCGAGCAGGTTGCTGACCCAGACCGGCTGGCCCACTGCGCCTGCGCACAGCAGCACCGCCGCCTGCGACCAGTCGCCCGCCACGGGCACGGTGGCGGGGCTGTTGCCGGTGCGGGGCGTAAGATCGAACTCGCCCTCGCTCCCCTCCCGGTAGCCAACGGCAAAACGGCGCATCAGGCTCAGGGTCATATCCAGATAGGGGCGGCTCACGATGGGGCCGGTCACGGTGAGATGGGCGGGAGCGGGGGTGCAGGTATCATCCATGGCATGGGCCAGGGCGATGAGCAGGCCCGAAGCAAACTGGCTGGAGCCGCTGCCGTCGATGGTATGGCTGCCCGCCTTCATCCACCCGTGGATGATGACCTGGCACAGCCCGTTCTCCCCTGCCGGGATCCGCTCCATGGTGCCGCCGATGCTGCGGAGCAGCGGCTCAAAGGCATCCAGCGGGCGGCGGAACAGGGTGGGCTCCAGCCAGAAGCGCACGCTCTGCCCCCGCACTAAAAAGGCGGGGATCAGCATGCGCAGGGCAGCGGCGCAGGCGTGTACATGGCAATCCACCATGGGTGCGCCGGGAGTGGGGCGGGGTGCGGGAGTCACAAAGAGGCATTCGCCCCGCTGCTCCACCGCCGCGCCCATGCCGCGCACGCCGTCGATCATGGCGAGGGTGTCGTTGCAAAGGGGCGGGGGAAAGCCCGTCAGGGTGACCGGGGTATTGCCCAGGGCAGCCAGCAGCAGCGCGCGGTGCGCCTCGCTCTTGGCAGGAGGCATCGGGGCCGTGCCGCTGAGGCGGCAGGGGCGGAAAACAGCCGTGGTCATGGTATCTCCCTCCGAAAATGCGCCGTGCGGCGCAGGGTATGATGGGTGAAAAAAACCAGCTTCTATTATAGCGCATTTGCCTGGGGGATGCCATTGGAAAACAGCAGGGGAACAATCGTGGGGGGCTTCCCAGTTGATCGCAGGGGGAGTGGGAGGGAGATAAACGTATGAGGGGGTTGGGCGGAACGACGCTTGCCGGGAGGGGACTGCGGGCGGCACCCTCAGTCGGCTGCGCCGACAGCTCCCTCTGAAGAGGGAGCCTTGTGGGGGGGCGGGAGCCTGCCGGGAGGGGTCTGCGGGCGGCACCCTCAGTCGGCTGCGCCGACAGCTCCCTCTGAAGAGGGAGCCTGTGCGGGGGGTGGGCAGCCCCGCTGAAGAGGGAGCCTTGTGGGGGGTCGTGAGCCTGAGTAAGGGGTTGTTTTCGCAGCTGGTGTGCAGCGTGGGACAGCCTATGGGAAAGAGCTTGCTTTCCCCCGCCGACCCGCCCCAACAACTCGGGGTTCGGGTTGCAGCGAAAACGGAGCACAGCCAAGCCGCTCCCCGCACGCGACGGTAGCGAACGACGTCAAATCCCCCTGCCGTTTTTCGGGGCGGGTTAAGGGAGCAGTTAGCTGTGCAAGTGGCGAGTAAGCTGACCCGTGGCTGCGGAGTGACCCTGATTGCGACCGCCGCCACGAAAAAGGGCAATCAAAGGGATTTGACCAAAGAGAGCGTGTCGCTGTTTTCTGGTTCCTCTTTTGCGTCAAAAG
>SVGN01000035.1 GCA_015056315.1 Clostridiales bacterium | reverse complement strand
ATTCGGTCTTGGTGGTGCCGAAGGTGGCGGTGCCGATGGCGGGGTTGTTCCACAGGAAGCCGTAGCCGCGGCTGGAAACATAGAAGGGCACGCTGGCCTGAGAGTTGCGGTGGGCAAGCTCCAGGGTAGCGCCCTTCTTATCCAGATGGCGGTGCTGGTACTGGCCCATACCGAAGATCTTCTCATCGTCGAAGGCTTCGAAGCGGGCGGTCAGCTCGTAATCGGTGCCGCCCTGCACGGGCTTCAGCTCGCGGGCATCCACGCGGATGGGCACGCAGTAGCGGTTGAGGCGGTTGCGGTTGCGCCAGTACTCCTCGGTGAGCAGCTGGCCCTTCTGGTTGTAGAAGCTGATCCAGCCCTCATGGGAAACACGGGCTTCGATCTTGCCGTTGCGGAGCCTGGCCTGCATACCGGTCTGGTGGTACTTGGCATATTCCTCAGACTTGTACCAGGGGTCGGTCACGTCGATGGTCTCAAAGGTGATCTCCGGCTCGATTGCGGGCATTTCTTCGGTGAGGGCCCAATCGTTTGCATCCATTTGCGGCTGTGCGGTCATACGCACACGCAGAGAATTCTCGCCCCAGGGCTCGATCCAGATCTGGCTGTTGCCCTGTGCCAAAACAAGGCGGCTGCCTTCGCGGTACATATCCATGTGGGTTGCTCCTTTCGTATAGGGCATTGTTGGGGGTATGATACCATAGCGGGCGAGGAAAAACAATATAACATCTGTACGTTTCGGGGAAAGAAAAAAACCTCCCTGCCGGTGCACGGCAAGGGAGGCAGGCTGCAGTATATGGGAGCAGCGCATCAGGTAAGCTGATAAGAAAACGTGAGAAATGCGCCCTCACGCTCGTCCTCGGGGCAGTAGAGATGCCCATCCCGGAAGGCGAGAAATTCGGTCTCAAAATCCTGACACATGACGGATTGCACCAGCAGCAGCCCGGAAAGGTGCTGCAAGTGGGCCGGAAGAAGGGAGCGGCAAAGGGCTTCCATCTCCCCGGTCAGCTTGCTGAGGGCCGGGCGCAGCTCGGCACCCAGCGGAGCAAAGACCTCCCGGCAAAGTCGGTCGTACTGCTGAGCGGTAAAGATGACGAAAGTGGGCCTCAGGCTTTCACCCTCCTTGATAACAAACCCCTTCTCGATGAGCGCCGCCAGTGCTTCCTTCTCCTGCTCGGCTACGCAGCCAAGAGAGAAGCCGTTGCGCGCCAGTTTTTTCAGCAGCTCCCGAAGGCTGTGCCAGTATGGGGTATAGGCATCCATCAGGTCTTCGATCTCGCTCCTGCCGAAGGTATACAGCCCGAACCAGGAAAAATCGCTGATGTACATAGGCCCGTTATACGCCCAGCCCGAACGCAGGCTTTCGATCTCCGGCCCACGCAGAAAACCCAGGGGCCAATACTGACCGCCATCCGGGCGGTAAGGGCGCTCCGGCAGCCGGATGGGCAGCGTCATCTGCCGGGTGTAATGGTAGAGCAGCAGCCACAGCAGCTTATTCATGGGCCGATCCGAGCCAATGAAGCCGATGGAACGGATAAGGGCTTCGTTCTTCAGCATATGTGAAACGATCACATCGCAAATGGCAGGCTTATGCTTTTCGAACAGTAGAGATACCTGATTTTCCTGCTCAACAGTGCGGATCAGGAAGGCGGTCGCGTACCTGCCCTTCTTTTCGGTAACGAACTCCTGCTTCATGAGCCATTCCAGATCGGATTCGATATAGGCACAGGCAACGCCCAGCTGCTTTGCAATCTCCTCCGGGGTCTTGGGCGTGTGGTAGCAGGCCACCAGAATGTTCTGCATGAGCAGATTGTCTTCGATCTGCCGGGTGGCCAGTTCCTGTACGGCAATACCGTTGATGCCCATATGCAACCGGCTGGGGCGATAGGTATAGTTGGTGTTTTCCATGGCGGTTTTCTCCTCTCGCAGCTTTCGACGGGTATCGAACAGATACCAACGCACCATGCTTTCGCTGATGCCAAGGCGCTCAGCGATCTCTTTCTGCGGCATCTGCTCAATATAGAAGAGGATCATGGTCTCCCGCTGCAAACGGCTCATACGGGTAATCTTCTCATGCAGCCAGCTTGCCTGCGCCTGCTTTTCGGCAGCTTCTGCCACCAGCTCTGCGGGATCCTCCGCAGGCTCGGGCCATGTAAGCTGCGGCCTGTTGTACCGCTTGCGCAGCTTTTTGCACCAAACGAACTTAGCGATGCGGAACAGAAGGTGCTCCGGCTGGAGAACGGGCTGCTTTTCTGCCGTGGCAAAGAATTGCAGCCATACCTCCTGAGCCAGCTCCTCGGCTTCGGCACGGTCGCCGGTTCGGCTCAAGGCCCAGCGGAAAAGCGGCAGCGAATAGGCTTCCACCCATCGCTCCCATTGCTTCTCCATGCTCCTCTCCTCCTTTCCCACTTGCTATGCCCGGCCGGGACATGACACCTTATCAGTACCGCGGTATGGGGCCATATTAGGCAGCCGGGAAAACTTTTTTGCACGCAAAAGCCGGAGTGTCTTCACACCCCGGCTTGCTTGTTGTGGAATTATGCCTTGGCGGAGCTATCCTTCTTGGAGAACAGCTTGCCGATCATCACGAAGCTCTCAGTGAGCACCGTACTCAGCTTTTTGCCGAAGCTCATACCGGCATAGTTGTCGTGAGAAGGCTCCATGCGGCCGCCGAACTTCTTGTTCTCCAGATCCTGCCACAGGATGGGGATGATGATAATGATCACGCCCAGAATATCGGTCATGAGGCCGGGCTCGATCAGCAGCAGGCCGCCTGCCAGGAACAGCAAGCGCTGCAACAGATGGGCGTGGCGGGTAAAGTAACCCTCCAGCGCAGCGGCGATGCCCAGCATACCAAAGACGGAGGTGATGCCGATCTGCAGAATATCGTACCACTGTGCGCCGATGAAGAGCATCTTATTGTTGAAAACGAAGATGTACGGCACAATGAAGGCAGCGATAGCCAGCTTGACGGCATTGAGACCGGTCTTGAAGGGATCGCTCTTGGCGATGGCAGAACCGGCCATGGCAGCCAGCGCCACCGGCGGGGTGATATCGGCAATGATGCCGAAGTAGAACACGAACAGGTGGGCAGCCAGAATATCGCAGCCCACCACCTTCATGACCGTACCGGCCATAATGGTGGAGGTGATCAGGTAGTTGGCGGTGGTGGGAACGCCCATGCCCAGAATGATGGAGGCCAGCATGGTGAAGATAAGGGTCAGGTACTGGTTGCCACCGGCCAGGGCGGTCAGGCTGTTGCCCAGGGTGAGGCCGATGCCGGTAAGGGTGATCATACCCACGATGATACCGGCCATGCCGCAGGCTACGGCCACACCCAGCACGCTGCGGGAGCCCTTATCCAGCGAAGCGACGATATCGATACCGGTCTGTACGGCTACATCACCGGCGATCTTGGCGGCGCTCACCTTCTCCTTACGCTCCCTGCGGGCTTCGATGGCACCGGTGATGCCAATGATCAGGTGACGGATGATATCGCAGATCACGCAGGTGGCAATACCCACCAGAGCGGCGAACACAGGGGTGTAGCCCATGGAGAGGAAGCAGACGATCACGATCAGGGGAAGGATCAGATAGCCGCTCTTCTTGATGAGCGGGATGAAGGGAGGCAGATCCTTCTTATCCATACCCACGAGGCCGTACTTACGGGCTTCGAACTCGATGATGATGTAGATACCCACAAAATAGAGGATGGCGGGGATCAGCGCAGCCTTGACCACTTCCATGTAGGGCACGCCGACGGATTCGGCCATCAGGAAGGCGGCAGCACCCATGACCGGGGGCATGATCTGGCCGCCGGTGGAGGCGGTGGCTTCAACAGCCGCAGCAAACTCCTTGCGGTAGCCCAGTTTCTTCATCATGGGGATGGTGAAGGAGCCGGAGCCGACGGTATTGGCGACAGAGCTGCCGGAAACGGTACCCTCCAGGGCGCTGGCAAGCACAGCCACCTTGGCGGGGCCGCCGCGCTTGTGACCGGCGATGGCGTTGGCGAAGTCGATAAAGAAGTTGCCCACCTCGGTACGCTCCAGGAACGCGCCGAAGAGAACGAACAGGTAGATGAAGGTAGCGGAAGCGCCAAGGGGCGTACCCATAATACCCTCGGTGGTGTACACCAGCTGGGTGATGATGCGCTTTACCTTGAAGCCGCGGTGCTGCAGCCCGCCGGGCATATACTTGCCGAAGTAGGCGTAGAGGATGAACACACCGGCCACCACCATGATGGGCAGACCCACCACGCGGCGGCAGCACTCAAAGAGCAGAACGATCAGAATGCCGCCCACCCACAGATCCAGTACGGTGTTCTTGTTGATGCGGTTGGCAAGCTCCACATGCTGGAGCGCAATATACAGACAAACGCCCATAGCCAATGCCGCCAGGAAAATATCGTAGATCGGCAGGGTATCGCGCCGTGCTTTCTTGCTGATGGGGTAGATGAGGAAAACAAGCATCATAACAAAGCCCAGATGCAGGGGGCGGAGCTGGGTGGCCGCAATACGGCCGGTAAAGGCGCTGTAGAGCTGCACGGCAGCAAACAGCAGGCTGAGGATGAATACCAGCCACTTGGCAGGGCCGGTCAGATGGCGGGTGACCGATTCACGGTCGTATTTTTCCATGATCGCCTGTACGTCGTCCTGAATGTTTACATCGTTGACAACGGCTTCGGCTTTCTTGTTTGCTTCACTCAAGATGGGTTACCTCCTCTGTCGGTTTTCGTCTTGGGCGCACGGGGCGCGGCGGGAAAACATGCGCCTTTGGGCAAAAGCGGACAATGGTTCCTGCAAAAGGATGAGGCGGCGTAGTGCGCCGCCTCATAACATGGCACGTCCCGGGCTGCGGGGGCAGCCCGGGAGGCGGAAAAACATTACTGAGCAACTACGTTGCCTTCGGCATCCAGCAGACCGATCTCGGTGTAGTAACGGGCAGCACCGGGATGCAGGGGCAGCTCACCAACGCCGACGAAAGCGGTATCCTTGGTGATCTCGGCAGCCTTGGCATGGGTCAGGATGCCTTCCTGCTCGTACATGGCCTTGGTCATCTGGTAAACCAGTTCCTCGTCCAGGTTGTTGGAGCACACCAGCAGAGCGGTGATGGCGATGCAGTTGACATCTTCGCTGAGCTCGTAGGTGGCGGCGGGCAGCTTCAGGTTGGCGTAGGTGGGATGAGCGGCGATCAGGGCAGCCACTTCCTCATCGCTGAGGGAGATGAGGCGAACGCCCACGGTGCTGGCCAGCTCGGTAACAGCAGCGTTGGGGATACCGGCGCAAACGAAAGCGGCGTCGATCTGCTTATTCTTCAGGCCATCAGCGCTCTCGGAGAAGCTCAGGTACTGGGCATCGATATCGTCCAGGGTGAGACCGGCGGCCTCGAGAACATGCAGAGCATTGGTGTACACGCCGGAACCGGCAGCACCGATGGAAATGCTCTTGCCCTTGAAGTCGGCGATGGTCTGGATGTCGGAATCGGCGCGGACGACGATCTGCACATACTCGGCATAGAGGGAGGAGATAACAGAGAAGCTGGTGATCTGCTCGCCCTCGAAGGAGTCGGTGCCGGTGTAGGCGAAGTAGGAAACGTCGTTCTGGACGGTGCCCAGCTCGGCTTCTTCGCCATCGATGAGGCGCAGGTTATCGGCAGAGCCGCCGGTGGCCTGAGCGGAAGCGTTCACATCGGGGATAACGGTGTTGAACAGGTTGGCCAGATCGCCGCCCAGGGGATAGTAGGTACCGCTGGTACCGCCGGTGGCGATGGAGAGGAAGGTGGCAGCGCTGGCGGAAGCACTCATGGCGACCAGCAGCATTGCGGCGAGGATCATAGAGAGAACGCGCTTTTTCATGTAAATTCCTCCATAGTCATAGTCGTAGAAACGCTGGTGGTATTATAGCATTACCTTTGTCGTGAATGGAAGGGGGAATACAACTTAAATACATTTGCTCAGGCGTGCAGCAGGGCTTTCAGCGCTGCCCATGCAGGCTGCCGGGGTTGTGCCGGGGCAGGTAAGCTGATATAATGATGGCAGGTCTTACCAATGTTTCTTTACATACCGCCCACCCGCTACGAAAGGAGCCTTTCCCATGAAAAAACGCATCCTTGCTTACCTGCTTTGTCTGGTGCTGCTGGCAGGGCTTGCGGCCGCACAGGCAGCCACGTTCTCTGCAGCGCTTACCATGCGGCTCTCCACTCGCACCGGCCCCTCTGCCGCTTACACCGAGCCGGGCACCTTCTTCAGCAATTGGCAGGGCGTAACCGTGCAGGTGCTCTCCAAAGCGCAGACCAACGGCACCTGGTGGGTGCAGGTGGAGTTTACCAGCGGCAACAAGCTGTACCGTGCCTACACCGGTGCCAAGCGTGTGAATATCGACATTACCAACGTGCCTCAAGAAACGGTCCTTGGCACAGGCACGCTCACGCTTTCCTCCGACGTGAACAGCTATTACGGCCCGGGCACCCGGTATGCGCCTGAGCCCGGCTTTGTGCCTGCCGGAGCCAGCGGAGATGTCATTGCTTACGAGAACGGCTTTGTGCTTTTAGACTTCTTCGATGCCCGTCTGGGCATGAAGCGCAGAGCCTGGGTGAATGCCGACCATATGAACATCCAGTGGTACTCCGGCCAGCCCTCCGGCGCTGTGCCCCAGCTGCCCACCGGCAGCCATGCAGGGCGTTACTACTATGCAAGCAACGATACCGGCATCTCCTGCCGGGTGCTCTCTGTAGGCGCCGCCGGGCAGTATTCCTACATCGATCTCTATGCATATGGCAACAGCTATCCGAATATTCCCGTATATATGGAATGCGCTAAATTCGGCTCCTTTGCCACCGGAGACGTGGTCGGCAGCCTCACCTTTCCCTACGATGGGCTGTTTGCGGAGCTGCTTTTCCCAAAGCTGGGCGTGATGCAGACCTTGCAGCTGCTGCCGTAAAGCCTCTCCCCTATTTTGTCTATAGCCATTACGAAAAATGCCGCTGCCATGAAGTGCAGCGGCGCTTTTATGATGCTATCTCGGTTCGTTGGCTGTGCAGCCCGGCAGCAGCATGAGCGCACCACCGAAGGTGAGCACCGAGCCAAGCCCCATATTGGCCATTCCCAGCGCATTGATGAGGGCACTCTGGGGCAGCAGCATAGGCAGGGCGTTGAGCACCAGCGTGGCGGTGAGCGGGTTCAGCAAGGCCGCCCATCGGGGCAGGCAAGTCTTTTGGCGCACCACCGCAGCGAACAGGGCAATGCACATGGCATAATACACCGGCATGAACACGATGCTGATGGGCAGCACCAGCCAAAGGGTGAAATCCCAAAGAGGCTGCATGGAAGCGGATGCATCCACCATACGGCAGAGGAACATCAGAGCCACGCAGATCACATGCACGATGCCGCCCCAAAAACCCGTAGCCACGGCACCGACGCGGATGATCCCCGCTGCCCTCCGGCTGCCGCCCTGCCCCACCAGCCTTGCCATGGCTTCAAAGCCGCAGGCCTGCAGCGGGATGCCGATGCCGCCGAAGAAGGCTCCGCAGAACAATTGCCACAGGGCAAGCTCCCCGGAACCCGCCAGCATGCCCACCAGCCCGGTGGGGTCGTTTTCCACTTTGGGGTACTCCACCCAACCGATGGGCAATTCGCCGCCCAGCACCGTGACCACCGAAGCCAGCAGACCGATCACCAGCAGCGCTCGGGTGGTCTTGTGGCCGGAGAGACCGTTTTCGCAAAGCTTCATTTTCTTTTCTCCTTATCGATATACAGACGGAAATCGCAGCAGCTGCCGCCCTTGCCAAGGGTCTGGGTGCGTTGCCACACCAGCTTTGGATGCAGGGAGCCGTAGGTGATATCGTCCGCTTCGCAGGCAAAGCGGGTCAGCTCCGGGCAGCCGTAACGGGCGCAGGTATCCACATAGGGGCAGCGGAGCATATCCACCGCAAAGGGCGGCGCATCGGGTACCCGGCGGTAGTCGAAGCCTGCGGCTCTGCCGAACAGCTTATCCAGCATCGGCTCACAGATGACGGGCACCAACCTGTACAGCCCCAGCTTCATGAACGGACGGATGCGGCCGATCATTCCGGTCAGCTCGGTAAAGGCGTACTTTTCAAAAATCGTCAGCGCAGCCTCCTTGCTTCCGGTTGCTTGTATTGCCGCCTCATAGAAAGCGATCATGGGCAGAAGCTGCTTCAAATGGGTCTTCAACGCCTTGGGGGCTTCGGCATTCTCCCGGTAGAGAGCCGCGGTGCGCTCACAGACTCCCGTCAGCCGGTCTGCCAAGCCCTCTGCCTCAAAGCCCCTGTACAAGCCCTTGGTAACGGGCTTGCGGAGTATGGTCTGCCGGGCTTTCTTCGGGGTCGGGTCCTTCATACGCTGTCTTCCTCCTCATTTCCGCGCTGCTGAAAAGCGCGCAGCTCCTCGTTCAAAAGGCGGGCATCCACCATTCGTTTGATGTAGAAGATCAGCAGAGTACACAACCCGCAGCCCACCATGTACACAAAGAAAAGCACCTGCGCAAGCCGATCGCCGCCAAACCAGCCGCACAAAAGTGCGGTGAGGGAGTATGCAGCGCTCCCGGCAAGGATCACCGCCCACTCCCGTAGGCCGAGGCGATCCATCTCGTCGAAATCCGCATGGAGCAGCGCCTGGATCCAGCCAAAGAGATAGGCGGAAGCCATCATCTCTGCCATGTGCAGGATATCTGCCTGATAAGCACCGCAGATGAGGCGGTATACGCAGTAATAGAACAGCATCAGAAAGAAGGAAAGGCAGCAGCGCACCTCCACACCGATCTTGATGGTGAGCCAGTGCTCCAGGAGCCGGAGCAGTTTCTTAGTCATCGCCGTTCCCTCCCTTCAAGCGTTTGCGGAATTCGGAAGCATAGGTGCGGGAGATCAAAATATGCTCCCCGCTGACCATGGTGGTATCGATCCGGTTGGAGGCAAGGCTCTTCAGGGTCTTTACCTTATCGATATTGATGATGACAGACTTGGAGCATCGGAAAAAGTTGACCGTGTGCAGCAGCTGCTCCAGCTGCTGCAGGGTGTATTCCACCCGGAGCACATCCTTTTCGGTGAGGACAAAGGTCTTGCCATCCACGCTCTCTATATAAAGGATATCCGGCGTATGAATGATGATGCTTTCTCCATCCCGGGTGCCCACAAGGCGCTGCCCGGCAGACTGCAGCTGCATGAGCAGCCGCTCGATCTCCTCCGTTACCTCCCGGCAGCGGATGATCACCTCATCCTCGCCCTGAGAGATCTGTTCCACACGAACCTTCATACAACACGCTCCTTCAGCAGAAATTGTACAGTACGCCCCATGATTTTTCAAGAAGCCCGGCAGCAAGCCGCACTATTTCGGGCACAAGCCGCACTTGTAAAGAGCATGTCAGAAAATTGATAAATTCCTGTCAAGAACGCGGACAAAAAAGAAGGAGATTTGTATATCCGTATCGAAATGATTCACGGTATGCAATTCTCCCGGTTACGATTCCGAAAACAAGAACGGAGGACTGTTAGTAACATGGATACCTCGCTGGCATATTTCTGGGGACAGATGACCCAGAACCCATTGCTGACCGTAGCTGTGCTGCTCACGCTGGGCGTTATTCTGGTCAATGGCTGGACCGATGCCCCCAACGCCATCGCCACCTGCGTGGCTACCCGCTGCATGCGCCCCGGTGCCGCCATTCTGATGGCTGCTGTGTTCAACTTCCTTGGTGTGTTCCTGATGAGTATGATCAACGCCACCGTTGCTGAGACCATTACCAAGATGGTAGACTTCGGCTCCGACTCCCACGAGGCCATCGTTGCTCTCAGCGCTGCACTGTTTGCCATCGTTGTCTGGGCTACGCTGGCCTGGTATTTCGGCATCCCCACCAGCGAAAGCCACGCCCTGATCGCCGGTCTTACCGGTGGTGCCATCGCTCTGCACGGCGGCCTTGCCGGTGTGAACGGTGCCGAGTGGGTAAAGGTGCTCTACGGCCTGGTCATCTCTGTGGTGATGGGTTTTGTGCTGGGCTGGCTGGTGTGCAAGCTGGTGGTGCTCATTTTCCGAAAAGTGCACCGACAAAAAACCGAGCAGGTCTTCAAGGGCGCACAGATCGTGGGCGCTGCCGCCATGGCCTTTATGCATGGCGCACAGGACGGCCAGAAGTTTATGGGCGTTATCCTGCTGAGCAGTTTCCTGGCTCAGGGCCTGGAGCCCCAGCCGGTGGCCATCCCCATGTGGATGATGCTGCTGTGCTCTATCGTGATGGGCGTTGGTACCTCCATCGGCGGTAAGAAGATCATCAAGTCTGTCGGTATGGATATGGTCAAACTGGAAAAGTACCAGGGCTTCTCTGCCGATATCGCCGCTGCGATCTCCCTGTTCTTCTCCTCCACCTTCGGCATCCCGGTCTCCACCACCCATGCCAAGACCACTGCCATTATGGGCGTTGGCGCTGTTAAGCGCCTGTCGGCCATCAACTTTGGCGTGGTAAAGGAAATGGCCATGACCTGGCTGCTCACCTTCCCCGGCTGCGGCCTGATCGGTTTCCTGATGACCAAGCTGTTTATGTTCCTGTTCTGATCCCACACCGACTAAGCATACGAAAGGAAATGTGTTAAGATGGCTAACAAGGCAGATCGTTTCTATTTTGAGAACTTTATCGAAGCGGCAGATTGCGCCTGCAAGGGTGCCAACTACCTGGTGGAATGCCTGACCAACTACAACCCCGACAACATTCGCGAGATGCTGGATACCATGCACGGCTTCGAACACGCCGGCGATGGCAAGAAGCATGAGATGTCCGCTGCGCTGGCCCGCGCTTTCGTTACCCCCATCGAGCGCGACGACCTGGCCGATATCAGCCAGAACATCGACGAGGTATCCGACTGCCTGGAGGAAGTGCTGCAGCGCTTCTACGTAGACCAGGTGACCACCGTGCCCGCCGAGGCTGTTGAGTTTGCCAAGAAGCTGGTGGAAAGCTGCGACCTGATGAAGGCCATGCTCACCGAGTTCGTCAACTTCAAGAAGCCCGCCAAGCTGCACGAGATGATCGTGAACATGAACCACGTAGAGGAAGAGTGCGACAAGCTCTACCTGGAAGCCACCCGCAATGCCCGCACCCAGTTCAACGATGCTCTGGATGTTATTGCCTGGCGCGAGATCTACGACCGTATGGAGCGCTGCTCCGATGCCTGCGAGCACGTGGGCGATTGCGTAGAGACCGTGGTCATGAAGAACACCTGATGCGCCTCTCCCCTGCTCAAGAAAGGAAGGGATGCCCATGAAACGCTTGTTTGCTGCTATCCTCGCGCTGCTGCTCTGCCTCACCCCCTGCGCTTTTGCGGATGACGACATTGCCTCCACTGCCATCGAGCCGGTAGCCAAGGGGCTGCGCATCAGTGAGTTGATGGCTTCCAATTCCGATACGCTGGAGGATTCATTCGGCAACAGCGCCGACTGGATCGAGCTGCACAACACCACCGATCACCCCATCGACCTGACGGGGATGTACCTGAGCGACAGCAAGAAGGATCTGGAACGGTATCAGTTCCCCGATGGGCTGATCATCGAGCCGGATGCTTACCTGATCATCTTCTGCTCCGGGTTGAAGAAGAACGTGGAGGAGGAGCTGCACACCCCCTTCAAGCTGAGCGCCGCCGGTGAGACCGTCTACCTGATGCAGGACGGCCTTGCGGTGGATATCGTTACCTTTCCCAAGCAGGTGAGCGACATCGCCTACGCCCTGTGCGAGGATGGTACCTACGCCTTTACCGTGGATGCCACCCCCGGCGAAGCCAACATCATCACCCCTGTGGAGGATTGACCCTCCACGCAGGACCCGCCCCGTGCACTATGGCACAGGGCGGGTCTTTTATACAGCGAAGCGCCCCGGCCTCCCATGCAGGAGACCGGGGCGCTGTTTACTCATCGGTTATTGGGCTCAGCCCAGCTTGGTGCCGCAGGAGGGGCAGAACTTGCTGCCGGCGGGCACTTCCTGGCCGCAGCCGGTGCAGAAGGCAGCCTGGGGGGCTTCCTGCTTCTGGCCGCAGTTGGGGCAGAACTTGGCACCGGCAGGCACCATGCCGCCGCAACCGGCGCAGGGAGCACCGGCGGGAGCCGCTGCGGGAGCAGCGGGAGCCTGCTGTACAGGCTGAGCGGGCTGCTGCATGTTCATACCCATCATCTGGGTGAACATGGTGCCCATGCCCATACCCATGCCAACACCGGCCATGCTGTTGGGGGTGGTGGCAGCCTCACGCATAGCTTCGGCAGCCTGGAACTGGGTGTACTGGTTCAGATCGCCCACAACGCCCATGGAGGTGCGGCGGTCGATGGCCTTCTCCACTTCCTCGGGCAGGGAGATGTTCTCGATGTTGAAATCGCTCAGGGTGAGGCCCAGGGCCTGAACCTTGGGGTTGAGGGCCTGCATGCAGTACTGGCTCAGCTCGGCATAGTTGGCAGCCAGATCCAGTGCGGGGATCTTGCTCTGGGCGATGGCATCGCTCAGGCCGCTGACCACGATGCTCTTCAGCTGGCTCTCTACGCCATCAACGGTGAAGAGGGCGCTGGTGCCGAAGACTTCCTTCATGAAGGTGGCCACGTTGGCCGCATCCACACGGAAGGAGAAGGAACCGAAGGCGCGGATGCGGATCATGCCGAAGTCGGCATCGCGCATCATAACGGGGTTGGCGGTGCCCCACTTGCGATCCATGAACTGCTTGGTGTTTACGAAGTACAGGTCGCTCTTGAAGGGGGAGTTGAAGCCGAACTTCCAGCTCTTGAGAGCGGTGAGGATGGGCATATTCTGGGTGGTCAGTTCATAGCGGCCGGGGGTGAACACGTCGGCCAGCTGGCCCTCGTTAACAAAGATGGCGACCTGGCTCTCGCGAACCGTCAGCTGGGCGCCCATCATGATCTCCTTGCCATTCATGTCGTACTTGTGCACCATGGTATTGGCAGAGGAATCGGTCCACTCGATAACGTCGATCAACTGACCCTTGATGATGTCAAACAGTCCCATTTGGAAGACTCCTTTCGTTTTTCAGGTGTTACGCTTATCTGATTGTTCAGTTTGCGCCGTGCTCCCGGGCGAATACCTTCAGACCGGGAATGCTCTGCACATCCAGAACCTTCATACGAAGACCCATGTAGTTTTCCACCTGCTGCGCCACCTCGTGGATGAAACCGGCCACGCTGTCTGCATCCAGCATTTTGCCGCCCCGGGGATAGCACAGCACGCGTACCTCGTCTTGCGAAACAACGGCCACATGCACCAGCATATGCGGCTGGTCGCCGCCGAAGAAGTTGCGCAGGGCAACCTCCAGCCGATCGCTGCCGTAGTGCCAGCGCTCGGTAAGGAAGGGGTCTTCTTCGTCCAGCCCAAGGCGGGCCACCACGCAGGGCACATCGGCCTGCTCCTGGCAGCGCAGCATGCGCAGGCGGGCGGTAAGCTCCTTCTCGGTGGGGATCATGCCGCCGAGCAGCGCCTTCATCTGGCGGTCTCGGGTGTACTGCAGGGCGTTGTTTTCGTCGTACTGGTTATTGGAGTGATCCGCGCGGATCTGGTTGAGGAGACGATCCAGCACGCGGATGGTCTTTTGCTGCTCCTCGGGGGTGGCCTCCACGGCAAAACGGAGCATCGTGGGGCAGTTGGCTTCGATATGGGCATTCAGGTCGGCAAAGGCCTCGGTCTCGTCTACAGCGATGGCATCGATGTGGTGCTTCTCCATGCAGGCAAGCGCTTCTTCGGTGGTGGCGCGGAGCCGGGGCTGCTTAAAGCCCATGACCTCCCAGCCGCTCATGCCCTCGAACATATCCCGTACGCTCTGCTTCTCCGTTACGATCAATAACCTGTACACTCTATTTCCTCCGATTGATGAAAGATGATACCGTATCTATTATACATTGTAACCGATAAAATTTCAATGGTCAGCCTTGTCTGCGCCGTAATAATTCCGCAGGATAAAACTGTTTACCCAGTTGGGCAGCAGCCGGTGCAGCCACACGGCCAGATGCTGGTCGAACTTGGCCACCCGGAGGCGGAAGCGCATATTGCGCCGCTGGGTATTGCGCACCACCTTAGCTCCCAGCGCATCGGGCGAAAGGCCGCCTGTCTCATCCCGATGGATGACAGCGCAGCCGCTCTCGTATGCGGCCCGGTATGCGGAGGCTTCCCCCTCGCCGCTTGCATGCAGGCGGGTGTGATCGCTGCCGCCGCGGTGGTCGCCGGGCTCCACCAGACAGACCCGGATGCCGAAGCGGCGGGTCTCCATGGCCAGGCATTCTGCATAGCCCTCCATGGCATGCTTGCTGGCGGTGTAGGCGCTCTGAAAGGGAATGCCCAACAGCCCGTTGATGGAAGAAAACAGCACGATGCGCCCGCTCTGCTGCCTGCGCATACAGGGCAGCGCCAGCTGTACGATGCGGGCAGTACCCACAAAGTTGGTATCCATCACGCGGCTGTATTCCTCGGGAGAGGTGTTCTCGCAGGCCCCCAGCACCAGCACCGCTGCGGCGCAGACCAGCGCATCCACTCTTTCGGAAATGGCGAGGGCCTTTTCGGCAAAGGCACGGCAGCCGGCATCGTCGGTCACATCCAGCCGGATGCGGTGGATACCGTCGGTACAGTCTCCCCCCTCCGGAAAGGAGCGCGCGCCGCCGATGACCTGCCAGCCCGCCCGGGCAAACGCCTTGGCCGTTGCCAGACCCAGACCGCCGGAAGCGCCTGTGATCCATACTGTTTTCTGCTGCATTGCTTCTGCACCCTCCGTTGCCTGTTTGGTTAGGAAACCATCTTTCATTATACCTTTTCCGCCCTGTTTGCGCAACATTTGCGCAATATTTGCGCACAATTTCTTTTTCGCCTTTTGTCGCCCACGATTGACAAGCCGGTCGCAAAGGTCTATCATAAGAAAAAACAGAAAAGATACATCGAACCGAATCAAAACCGATCAAGGAGGCACCCCTTCATGAAACTCAACTACAAGAAAACGTTCCTTGTGGGTATGGCGTTCCTGTCCATCAGCGCCTTCTGGCAGCTGTACGATGCCGTGATCCCGCTGATCCTGAAAGAGACCTTCCACATGGGCGATACCCTTTCGGGCATGATCATGTCGCTGGATAATGTGCTGGCGGTATTCATGCTGCCCCTGTTCGGCAAGCTGTCGGATAATGTATCCACCCCGCTGGGCAAGAGAACGCCTTTCATCCTTTTCGGCACGGTCTGCGCCGTTGTGCTGATGAACCTGCTGCCCGTTTTCGAGCATAAGATGCTGCTGGTGCCCTTTGTGATCCTGCTGGGCCTCCTGCTGCTAAGCATGGGCACCTACCGCTCCCCCGCCGTAGCCCTGATGCCCGATGTAACGCCCAAACCCCTGCGCTCCAAGGGCAATGCCATCATCAACCTGATGGGTGCCCTGGGCGGCGTGTTCACGCTGCTGGTGAACAGCATGCTCATTGGCAAGCAGGCGGACGGACGGCCCGATTACCAGCCCCTGTTCATTGCCGTTTCTGCGCTGATGCTGGTGGCGCTGGTGATCCTGCTGGTTTTCGTCAAGGAGAACAAGCAGGCCGCAGAGGCTGCTGCCATCAACAAGAAGCTGGATGAGGGCCAGCCCGCCATGCAGGTGGCCGCCGCTACCGGTGCCCTGCCCAAAGAGGTGCGTACCAGCCTGATCCTGATCCTGGCCTCCGTTTTCTTCTGGTTTATGGGCTACAATGCCGTTACCACCTCCTTTACCAAATATGTTTCCGTGCGCTGGGGCTACGACCTGGCCGATGCCTCCAAGTGCCTGATGGTGGGCACGGTGGCTGCGGTGCTCAGCTATCTGCCGGTGGGGCAGCTTTCCTCCCGTATCGGGCGCAAGCGCACCATCCAGATCGGTGTTGCGATGCTGGCGCTGGGCTTTGTGGCCGCGGGGTTCTTCCCCACCTTCTCTGTAGGTGTGTATGTGGTCTTTGCGGTGGTTGGCATCTCCTGGGCCATGATCAACGTAAACTCCTACCCCATGGTGGTGGAGATCAGCAAGAATGCGGATGTGGGCAAGTACACCGGGTATTACTACACCTTCTCCATGTCTGCCCAGATCATCACCCCCATTCTGAGCGGCTTCCTGCTGGAGCATGTGGGCTACAGCACCCTGATGCCCTATGCGGCTGTGATGGTGGCGATCTCCTTTGTTACCATCAGCCTGACCCGCCACGGCGACAGTGTGCCCCAGCTGCCCAAGGATAAGCTGGAGGCCTTTGCCGACCCCGACTGACAGGAGATGTGACCTATGCTTCTTTTGTGGATCCTTGCGCTTTTGCTGCTGTTTGCAGGCGTATACCTGCTGTTGATCGCCCCCTCAGACCAGCACCCGGAGACCGGGCATCTGGAGGGCTGGCTCTATGCCCACCGGGGCCTCCACGACGGTAACCGGCAGGTGCCGGAAAACAGCCTGCAGGCCTTCCGCCTGGCGGTGGAGAACGGCTACGGCATGGAGCTGGATGTGCAGTTGACCGCCGACGGGCAGCTGGTGGTCTTTCACGACAAGACCCTCAAGCGTGTATGCGGCGTGGATGTGACTCTCTCCAACCTGACCTACGACGACCTGAAGCTCTACCCCCTGCCGGACGGTTCCATCATCCCGCTGTTTTCGCAGGTGCTGGAGCTGGTGGGCGGCCGTGCCCCCATCATCGTGGAGGTTAAGTACCACGGCAGCGTTACCGCCAACGCGGCGGCTGCCTGGGAGCATCTGAAGAGCTACAAGGGCCCCTACTGTGTGGAATCCTTCCACCCGGTAGCGATGCAATACTTCCGCAAGCATGCGCCGGATGTGGTGCGGGGCCAGCTGGCCGCAGGCGGCAAATGGAAGAAGGGCGACAGCTCCCGCATCGTGCATTTTGCCATGAAGCACCTGCTGGTCAACTGCATCTCCCGGCCCCATTTCGTTGCCTACTCCGTGCCGGATGACAATGTACCCGCCATGTGGCTGATGAAGAACATCTTCAAGCCCATGCTGGCGGCCTGGACCATCCGCAGCCAGAGCACGCTGGATGCTTGCGAGGGTGTGTACCACTTCCCCATTTTCGAGCTTTTTACCCCTGCGGGCACCGGCAAACAGCCCGCCCCCGCAGAGGAGGAGGGCACGCTGCCCGGCAGCGAGGGCTGATGCGCCTTTCCTGCACGGTGTTATGCAAATGTTGCCCTTGAATACCATGAGAAATCTTGGTATAATGTAAGACCACGATCAACAAGAACTTACTTCTGCAGGAGGATGCTGCCGCTATGGATACCAACGTTCGCATATGCATGTTTGGAGGGTTTAACCTCTATATCGACAACGACTGCAAGAACGCGGGCATTCTCAAGTCCAAAAAGGGCATGTCGCTTCTGCAGTACATCATTCTCAAGCACGATACCGCCGTGCCCAACTACCGCCTCATCGAGCTGCTCTGGCCCAATGAGGAGAGCAGCAACCCGGAGAATGCCCTCAAAACGCTGGTGAGCCGCTTCCGTGCACTGCTGAACCAGTGCTGCGAGGGGCTTGGCAGCTGCATCGAGGCCAGCCGCGGCGGCTACCGCTTTGTGCAATTGCCCGGCATGACGGTGGATATTTTCGAATTCGAAGACATCTGCCAGCAGCTGCACAGTGTCACTGCCTTCACTGCCGAGAACCGCGCTCTCTACCAACGCGCCCTCACCCTCTATGCAGGCGACCTGCTCTCCACCGCAGAGCAGGATGAGTGGGTAGTCAGCGCCAGCGTTGCCCTGCACGGCAAGTACATGAAGCTGGTGTACGATTATCTGGACTTCCTCAAAAAGGCCGAGGAGTACAACAGCATCATCCAGACCTGCCGCTTTGCGCTGGAAAACGACGCCTTCGACGAGCGGCTGCATCTGGAATTGATGAATGCGCTGGTAAAGACCAACCGCAACAACGAAGCCCTGATGCAGTACAAGCACGTTACCAACCTGCACTTCCGCTATCTGGGCGTTAAGCCGCCGGAGGGCATCCAGCAGTTTTACAAGCAGATCATCCAGGCAGGCAGCAGCCTGGAGATGAACCTGGACTCCATGCGCGAGGAGCTGCGGGAGTACGGCGACGTAAGCGGTGCCTTCGAGTGCGAGTATGCGGTGTTCCGCGAGATCTACAACCTGCAGATGCGCAACCTGGAGCGCTTCGGCACCAATATGTATCTGGCCATGATCATGGTCAGCAGTATGGATGGCGAAACCATCGAGCCCCTGCGGCTGGACGATATCATGAAGGGCCTTGCCGCCATCCTCAAGGAGCGGCTCCGCAAGGGCGATACCTTCACCCACTTCAGCCCCTCCCAGTTTGCGCTGCTGCTGCCCACCGTTACCGACGAGACCAGCCATATGGTCATCGAGCGCATCAAGCGCTACTTCTACCAGCGTTACCCCAACAGCAACGTGATGTTCAGCTACCGTGTAGGCCCCCTCAACCCCAGCCAGCCCCAGGAGGAGCCCGATGCCGGTGCCACCCGGCGCAAAAAGGGTTCTACCGCCAAGGAGAAGCCGCATACCATCAAATGATCAAAACAGGAGGAATGACCATGCCGATCCTTCACGCTTCTGCGACCAATTTCGATACCGAAGTACTGGGCGCTGCCCAGACCGTTCTGGTGGATTTTTATGCTGATTGGTGCATGCCCTGCAAAATGCTCTCCCCCGTGATCGACGAGATCGCCGCCGAGCACCCGGATGTTAAGGTGGTCAAGCTCAATGTGGACCATGCACCCGAGATCGCCAGCCGTTACAGCGTTATGAGCATTCCCATGCTGCTGGTATTCAAAAACGGTCAGGTGGCCGGTAAAAGCGTTGGCTATACCGGCAAACAGGCCATTGTGGATATGCTCTGAGGCAACCTTGGACCACACACAAAAGCACCCCGGCATTTGCCGAGGTGCTTTCGTTTTTTACATATCGGTAAAGCAAAAACAGGCATGTGAAACACGCCTGTTTTTGGCAGGTGCGATCAGTCCTGAGCCTTCATTTCGGCCAGACATTTCTCGCAGATGCGCTTGCCCTTGAAAAGGGTCACATTCCGTGCGTCGTTGCAAAAAATACAGCCCGGCTGGTATTTCTTGAGGATGATCTCGTCGCCTTCGGTGAAGATCTCAAGGGTATCCTTAATGGCGATCCCCATCGTTTTGCGCAGTTCGATCGGAATGACCACACGGCCGAGATTGTCCAGTTTCCGCACAACACCAGTGGATTTCATCTATGCCGCCTCCTGTTCTATATCATATCAAGAAATCAGACATTAATAAATATAAAAGAATTTTTCTTAACTGTCAATGCACAATAAGGCAACTAATGCGCCCTATTTACATATTATTTGGTGTATTTGCGTCGAATATAGAGGAGGTTGCTGTATGTTTTTACAATTTCTGTGGTTCGGAATGGTGGCTGCCTCGCTGCTGTGGGGAGTACTTACAGGTAAAGCGGCACAAGCACTTCCGGCACTTTTGGCAGGTACGGGCAGAGCTATTGCCCTCTCCATGGAGCTGGCAGCGGGCTACCTGTTCTTTTGCGGAATGATGAACATTGTAAACAAACTACGAATTTATGCATGGCTGGAAAAACGTCTGAGGCCGCTTTTTTCGCTGCTGCTTGGGCCGATCGAAGATGAGGAAACCTCGAAAGCAGTTACAATGAATGTTGCCGCCAACCTGCTGGGGCTGGGGAACGCCGCCACCCCCTACGGTATAAAGGCCGCGGCCCGTTTGCACAGCAGCGGGCATCTGCATGCGCTGTATATGCTGTTGATCCTCAACGCCACGGGCCTGCAGCTGCTGCCCACCACTGTTATTGCCCTGCGGATCGCTGCAGGGTCTCAGGCATCAAATGCCATTCTGCTGCCCACGCTGGCCGCCACGGCTGCCTCCACGGTGGTGGGGGCCGGCCTTGGGCTGCTCTGCCAAAGGCGGAAAGGAGCCGCCTGCTATGATTGATCTGCTGTGGCCGCTGCTGCTGCTTACAGTGCTGGCAGCAGGCATACTCAGAAGACTGCCGGTCTACGATCTGTTCGTTGAGGGGGCAAAGGAGGGGCTTCGGGTAACGGTGGCGATCCTGCCCAATCTGGCAGCCATGCTTTGCGCCATCACCCTGATGGACGCAGTAGGGCTTACAGCACAGCTGAGCAGCCTGTGCAGGCCGCTGCTCAGCCTGCTGGGCCTGCCGGGAGAGGCTGCCACGCTGGTGGCCGTGCGACCACTCAGCGGTTCTGCGGCGCTTTCGGTGCTGGAGACCCTTCTTGAGCAATACGGGCCGGACAGCCGCATCGGGCTTACCGCCAGCACCATCATGGGCTCCGGCGAGACCATCTTTTACACGGTGTGCGTGTACATGAGCACCACCGGCGATAAGCGTACCGGCTACGCCATACCCTGTGCGCTGGCAGGAATGCTGGCCGGTCTTTTGGTCTGCGGACTTTTCTTTCGTTGACAATTGGATAAAATCGGGTATAATAACCGGGTACACAGTTGCGCGATGAACGAAAGAGTACCCGTTCCGTTTCCGGCACAAGAGAGCTGCGGCAGGTGAAAGGCAGCCCGGGAGCAGCGGCGAACATGGCTCGGGAGCGCTTTTGCCCGATAGGTAGGGCAAAACGGGTCAGGCGCCGATATCCGCCTACAGAGTAACAAACCAGGGTGGTACCGCGGAAGAATTCTCCGCCCCTTTCTTCTTTATGCAAAGAGGAAAAGGGCGGTTTTCTTATTCTCAGCCAATACGCACCATGAAAACAGATGCAAGGAGGGCACCCCAATGGCAGAAAAGTTTTACATCACGACCCCCATCTACTACCCCAGCGGCAACATGCACATCGGCCACACCTACACCACCGTGGCTGCCGACACCATGACCCGCTTCAAGCGCATGACCGGCTACGACACCTACTTCCTCACCGGCACGGACGAGCACGGCCAGAAGATCGAAGAAAAGGCTGCCGAAGCAGGCGTAACACCCAAGGAGTTCGTAGACAAGATCGTTGCCGAGACCAAGAAGCTCTGGGAACTGATGAACATCCAGTACGATGACTTCATCCGCACCACGGACGAACGCCACGAGAAGATCGTGCAGAAGATCTTCCGCCAGTTCTACGAGCAGGGCGATATCTACAAGAGCGAGTACGAGGGCATGTACTGCACGCCCTGCGAATCCTTCTGGACCCCCTCTCAGCTGGTGGAAAAGAACGGCGAGAAGGTCTGCCCCGATTGCGGCCGCCCCTGCAAGCCCACCAAGGAGGAAAGCTACTTCTTCCGTATGAGCAAGTACCAGGATTGGCTCATCGACTACATCGAGACCCATCCGGACTTCATCCAGCCCGCTGCCCGCGCCAACGAGATGCTCAACAACTTCCTGCGCCCCGGCCTGCAGGATCTCTGCGTGAGCCGCACCAGCTTCAAGTGGGGCGTGCCCGTAGACTTCGACGATAAGCATGTTGTGTATGTGTGGATCGACGCACTGAGCAACTACATCACCGCTCTGGGCTACGGCACCGAAAACGACGAGCTGATGCAGAAGTACTGGCCCGCCAATGTTCACCTGGTAGGCAAGGAGATCGTACGCTTCCATACCATTTACTGGCCCATCATGCTGCATGCGCTGGGTCTGCCCCTGCCCAAGCAGGTATTCGGCCATGGCTGGCTGCTCTTCGGCGGCGACAAGATGGCCAAGAGCAAGGGCAATGTGCAGTACGCCCAGCCCGTTGTGGCCCGCTACGGCTGCGATGCCCTGCGCTACTACCTGATGCGTGAGATGCCCTTCGGCGCCGACGGCAACTACACCAACGAAGCCTTCCTCACCCGCCTGAACGCCGACCTGGCCAACGACCTGGGCAACCTGGTCAGCCGCACGGTGGCTATGCTGGAGAAGTACTTCGATGGCATCCTGCCCGCCTGGACCGATGCTGTGGATAACGAGCTGGATAAGCCCCTGCACGAGCATTGCGCCGCACTGCCCGCTCTGGTGGAAGCCCAGATGGACAAGCTGCAGTACAGCCAGGCCCTGGCCGAGATCTGGAAGGTGATCGGCGAGTGCAACAAGTACATCGACCAGACCCAGCCCTGGATCCTGGGCAAGGATCCCGAGAAGAAGGATCGTCTGGCCAATGTGCTGCTCACCCTGGCCGAGTGCGTGCGCTACGTGGCCGTGCTCATCTACCCCTTCATGCCCACCACCCCCGGCCGCATCTTTGAGCAGCTGGGCGTTGCCGATGAAGCCCTCAAGACCTGGGACAGCCTCAAGACCTTCGGTCAGCTGCCTGCGGGCATCAAGGTCTGCAAGGGTGAGGCCCTCTTCCCCCGCATCGATGTAAAGAAGGAGCTGGAGATCCTCAGCCCTGCCGAGGATGCCCCCAAAGCCGAGGCCAAACCCGAAAAGAAGCAGGAGAAGAAGCAGGAAAAGAAGCACGAGGAGCCTGAATACCCCGCCGAGATCGCCATCGACACCTTCTTCCAGTCCAAGATCCAGGTGGGCCGCGTGCTGGAGTGCACCAATGTGCCCAAGTCCAAGAAGCTGCTGCAGTTCCGCCTTTCCTTCGGCAAGGATGGTGAGCGCACGATTCTCTCCGGCATCGCTCAGTACTACCCCAACCCCGAAGAGTTGGTGGGCCGCCAGATCGTGGCCATCACCAACCTGAAGCCCCGCATGATGATGGGCATCGAGAGCCACGGCATGATCCTCTCTGCGGTGGACGGCAACGAGAACCTGCGCCTTGTCTCTGTTGGCGAGGGCGTTGAGGACGGTGCCATCGTCGGATGATGGAATTGTTTGATTCCCACTGCCACCTGGAGGACGAACGCTTCTCCGGCGAGGTAGAGGATGTATTGGGGCGCATGGATGCGGCGGGCGTTACCCGCTGCATCCTGGCCTCCAGCGATATGCCCACCGGCGAGAAGATCATTGCGCTGGTGGATGCCCACCCGCAGATCTACGGCATGGTGGGCTTTCACCCCCACGAAGCCTCCCAATTCCGGGAGGAGGACCTTGCCCGGATGGCCCAGTGGCTGAAGCACCCCAAGATCGTTGGCGTTGGCGAGATCGGTCTGGATTACTACTACGACCACTCTCCCCGGGATGTACAGCGCACCGTGCTGGAGAGGCAGATGGATTTTGCCCTTGCGGAGAACGTGCCCGTGGCCTTCCACATCCGGGATGCTCACGGCGATATGCTGGAGCTGCTGAGCCACCGCAAAAACCGCCTGCCGGAGGGCGTGCTGCACTGCTTCAGCGGCAGTGTGGAATGCGCACGGCAGTATCTGGATCTGGGCTTCTACCTCTCCTTTGCGGGGCCTGTTACCTTCAAGAATGCCGCCAAGCTGCTGGAGGTGGCCAAATACTGCCCCCTCGACCGGCTGCTGGTGGAGACCGACAGCCCCTACCTTGCGCCCGTGCCCCTGCGCGGCCAGCGTAACGAGCCCACCTATGTGCGCCATGTGGCCCAGAAGGTGGCAGAGCTGAAGGGGATGGAGCCGGAGGAACTGGCACGGAAGGCTTACGAGAACACCTGCCGCCTCTACCGCATCTCTATGGAAAGTGCAGGTGCAGCCCTATGAGCCAAACCAAAAAACCTGTGGTGACCGTACGCCCGCTTCGGGCAGACGATCTGCCTGCCGCTGCCGCCATCTGGAACCAGGTGGTGGAGGATGGCATCGCATTTCCCCAGATGAACACCCTTACGACCCACGAGGCAGAGGCTTTCTTTGCCCAGCAGGATCTGACGGCGGTAGCGGAGGCAGATGGCCGCATCTGCGGGCTGTACATCCTGCACCCCAACAATGTGGGGCGCTGCGGGCACATCTGCAATGCAAGCTACGCCGTGGAGCGGAGCTGCCGGGGCCTCGGCATCGGCAAGGCGCTGGTATCGGATTGCCTGCTGCGCGCAGGCGAGCTGGGTTACCGGGTGCTGCAATTCAATGCAGTGGTGGCCACCAACACCGTTGCCCGCCGCCTGTACGAGCAGCTGGGCTTCCAGCAGCTGGGCACCATTCCCGGCGGTTTTCTGATGCCCGACGGGCACTACGAGGACATCTGTCCCTATTACCATGAATTGTGAGGAAGCCTCATGAACATTCGAAACGCTACATTGGCAGACCTGGAGCAGCTGCTCCCGCTGTTTGCCAATGCCCGCCGCTTTATGGCCGATAACGGCAATGCCGGGCAGTGGTGGGGCGGCTACCCCACCCAAAGCATGCTGGAGGAGGATATCGCCCTCGGGCGCAGCTATGTGTGCGAGGAGGATGGGCACATCTACGCCAGCTTCGTGCTGATGGGCGGCGAGGAGCCCACCTATCAGGTGATCGAGGGCGCATGGAAGAACGCCCTGCCCTACGGCACCCTGCACCGCATCGCCTCCAGCGGCGAGAAGCGGGGCATGATGGATATGATCGTGGATTGGGCCTTCCGGCGCTACGGCAACCTGAAGGGCGATACCCACGAGAAGAACCTGCCCATGCAGAAGGCCTTTGAGCGCAACGGTTTTGAGCGCTGCGGCATCATCCATGTGGCGGATGGCAGCCCCCGCATCGCTTTTCAGAAGACCGGGGGCAAAAAGCTGCCCAAGCTGATCTGCATCGTGGGCACCAACGCCTCCGGCAAGAGCGATCTGGGTGTTAAACTGGCCAAGCGCTACGGCGGCGAGATCGTCTCGGCAGACAGCCGTCAGGTGTTCCGCAAGCTGGATCTGGGCAGCGGCAAGATAACCCCGGAGGAAATGAACGGCGTGCCCCACCACCTGTTGGATATCTGCGACCCCGGCGAGTTCTTCTCTATGGCAGACTTTCAGCGGCTGGCCTACGAGGCCATCGACGACATCCTCTCCCGGAGCAGGCCCGCTTTCCTGGTGGGCGGCACCGGCCTGTATGTGGATGCGGTAGCCGATGGCTACGTGCTCAGCAACAAAATGCCGGATCTGGCCTACCGTGCCAAGCTGGAGGAAATGAGCACCGAGGCCCTCTACCGTATGCTCATGGAGCAGCGCCCCGATTGTGATGTGGAGCGCCGCAACCGCAACCGCGTGATGCGCCTTCTGGAGAAGCTCCACGATGGCGACGACATCGTGCCCTCCAAGGAGCCCCGCTACGAGGTGCTGCGTCTGGGCGTTACCTGGCCCCGGGAGATCCTCTGCCAGCGCATCGACGAGCGCATGACCCGGCGCTTTGCCCAGGGCATGCTGGAAGAGGTGCAGGCGCTGCTGGATGAAGGCGTCTCCCCCACCTTCCTGCTCAAGCTGGGGCTGGAATACCGCATCATTACCCAGTACCTGACCGGCGTCATCGACAGCCAACAGGAGCTGGAGACCCTGCTGGGCACTGCCATCAAGCAGTTCGCCAAACGGCAGATGACCTGGTTCCGCCGCAACGAGGATATCCACTGGCTGGATATGGCCGCCGACCCCGTAACGGAGGCCTGCGGGCTGATCGATGCCTTCCTGCGCAGCTGACAAAACAGCATTTCCAAAACCGGTTACACGCAATGCGTGCAGCCGGTTTTTTCATGTCTGTAAATATTCCGTTATGTATCTGCAAACGTTTGCATTTTTCTTTGACACAGCATTCAAAAAATGGTATGATGATTACAGAGAAAGAATGAAATACGAGGTGACCGCCATGCTGTGGAAGCCCATCGCAGAAGCACTATTGGAAGATAGCGACCGCATTCTTTATGTAACCAGGATCGCCGATAACAGGCTCATTTACATCAACGGCCCCGCGAAGCTGGAATGCGGTCTGCCCGAGGATGATACCTCCTACGAAGGGCAGCTTTGCCACAAGCTGCTGCACGGCTACGACGAGCCATGCCCCCATTGCAAGCGAAGCATGATCAACCACCAGGATTTTTACCGCTGGCGCTTTTACCACGAAGCGGACGGCATGCATTACTGGGTAAAGGACAAGATCATTACCATCAACGGCGAGGATTGCCACCTGCAGCTGGCCGAACACATGACCGAGCAGCTGGAAAACGAACGAAAGATCCAGCGGGAGCTGGAAAAGGAGCGCATCCTGCTTTCCTGCGTCAAAACGCTGGAGAGCAGGATGCGCACCCAGGAGGCCGTAGACAGCCTGCTGGAGATCGTTACCCGGTATTTCAACGGCGACCGGGCCTACCTGTTCGAGTTCGATTACGAAAACCAGGTGACCAACAACACCTTCGAATGGGCCGCAGCGGGCGTGGAAAAAGAGATAGACGTTTTGCAGAATGTGCCCCTTGAGGTGATACAGACCTGGATCGATGCCTTCCGGCATGTGGGCAGCTTCTACATCTCCGATCTGGACGAGAATGTGGACAGGAGCTCGGAGACCTACCGCATTCTCGAGATGCAGGGCATCCGCAGCCTGATCGCCGTACCGCTGGAGCAGGATGGGCAGATCATCGGCTTTTTCGGCGTGGATAACCCCCGCAAGAACTACGAGGATATCTCTCTGCTCTCCTCGATTTCGGTATTCATCCTCAACGCGCTGGAGAAGCGCGCCTACCACGCCACACTGGAAAAACTCAGCTACGAGGATGGCCTTACCGGGCTTTACAACCGCCACCGCTTCAACCACACGGTGGAGGAGCTGCAAAAGAAGCCGCCGCAGCAGCTGGGCATCGTCTTTGCCGATTTGAACAATCTGAAATATACCAACGATACCTACGGCCACGAGGCGGGCGATTCGCTGATCCGCACCGCTGCCCGCATCATACGGCAGGTGTTTGGCGAGCTTACCTTCCGCGTCGGCGGCGACGAGTTCGTAGCCATGCGCACCGATACCGACGAGGAAGGCCTCAGGGGCCTGATCGCAGACATGAATGCCCTGATGGAGGCACACCGGGCCAATGTATCAGTGGGCTACAGCTACCGCAGCGGCAACACGGATGCCCTTTCCCAGACCGATGAGGCAGACAACGCCATGTATGCCGAAAAGCTTCTGTACCGCAAGCAGCACAGCAAACGCTGACCCTTCCTCCCCTGCCGCTGCGCCGCCCTTTTGCCCCCTCGAAAGGGCAGCGCAGTTTTTCTTCATTTTTTTCTCCAAGAAGCAGTTGACAGATGGCACGAGTTATGCTAAAATACCATCTTGTTAGCGGCCTTGCAGAGGTTCCCCCTAAGGTATGCGCCTGTAGCTCAGTTGGATAGAGCAACGGCCTTCTAAGCCGTGGGTCAGGGGTTCGAATCCCTTCAGGCGCGCCAGTTCCATGGTGGATATAGTTCAGTGGTAGAGCGCCAGATTGTGGCTCTGGAAGTCGTGGGTTCGAACCCCACTATCCACCCCACTTACCTTGGGGTATCGCCAAGTGGTAAGGCACGGGACTTTGACTCCC
>SVGN01000095.1 GCA_015056315.1 Clostridiales bacterium | reverse complement strand
ACATTGTCCTTATTACTTGTTCCTTAAATTCCGGTGTATACCTCTTGTTTGGCATTCCTTTTGGCATATTAAACACCCCACTTGTTATTCAGTATATCATACTGTCTAACAAATGGGGTGCAGTTCACCAAGGCTTGCTGTTTCTTGTATTGCCGTGATAGAATCAATATAATGATATTGATTTGAGGTGAGTTCATTGGAACGCGAGGATGCCGTATACCATAAATTATTGATCATGTCTTGCCTTGATGATGGCTATGATGAATGGCTGAATCGTTATTTGGTGGCTGAGGATCCTTTAAGCGACATCGTTCTGGAACTTGCTTATTGTGGTTCGGATACAAACAAAACGATTTCTGTTCTTCATCATTTTTGTGCAGAAGGACAGTATGATATGGCTGCTGTCGGGGACAGAATAAGACGGTTTTTCTGCAGAACATATGATACGAAAGAATTGAGCAAAGAAGAAATACTTGCTGCCATGCAGCGTATAGTCGCCAACGCCGGTAATCAAAATGATCTTTATTGTTTACCTGTATGGGCAAGTATGGATATTCTTGATGATTATTATCAATTAGCTAAGCAGGGCATTATTTCTTGGGAAAGATTTGACTTTGCTTTTTTCTCCTATCTAAACAATGGAACCCCGGTTGATTCAGATTTGATATGGATAAAGAGAGGATAAAAACAAACGCTCACTCTTGGACAGAATGAAAGAACTACTTAGAAGATAACATGCTTGGAAAAGTCGGATTTCAAAACAAAATCCAAAGGTACGTTCACCCAGCATGTTGGGAGGGCGCAATGATAGGCACCGTTCCGGTGCATTGCGTTCATTGGGCTGCAAAAGCAAATGAGCATCCGATATGATCGTCGGATGCTCATTTGTTGGTTGCTGGATAAACTGTTTCTTAAGAATCCTCCCCCAAACGGGCTTCCTTTGCCTATTCCTCTTCCTCCGCCCGCAGCGCCGCCTCGATGGCGTTCCGGCTGTCCTCATAGCTGTACCCGCGGCGGGCCATGGCGGCCAGCACCTTGTGCATCTCCTTGCGGGCATCCTCGCCGTTATGGCGGCGCAGCAGCTTCTGTGCCAGCCGGACGGCGGCTTCGTCGCCCTCCTCGGTGGGCATGGCCTCCAGGGTATCCTCCACCAGCTGGCGGGGCAGCCCCTTGCGCAAAAGCTCCATGCGGATGCGGGTGCGCCCCATTTGCCTGCGGGCGCAGGAGGCGGCATAATCCCGGGCGAAGGCTTCATCGTTCAAAAGGCGCTCTTTTTCCAGCTTGTAGAGCACCATGTCGATGGTATCCTCCAGGTAATGGGCGTGCTCCAGCTTCTGCCGGATCTCGCCGCCCGCATGGGCCCGCTGGGCCAGCAGCCCCACGGCCTTGTTCAGCGCCGCCGGGTACTGCCTGGGCAGCAGCCAGGCGCTGTACTCCTCCAGATCCAGCTCCTCGCCCTCGGCAAGGGGGCGTTCGGCCCAGATATCCTTGGCAATGAGCAGCTGCACCTCCTCATTGAAGGTGACCAACATGCTGCGCCCCTTGCGCTCCAGCGCGGTGACCACATCCTGCTTCATGGGCGGGTCACTCTCCCTTCGGCAGCAGGGCATCGATGAGCCCACGGTTCACAGCTGCCAGATGACCGTAGCGCCGCTCGCCGCTGCCGCTGTTGAGGGCGGCGAAGCCATTGCCCTGTGCATCGAAGAAAACACCGTTCACCGCACCGTAGGCAAAGCCCTGGTGCCCCCACAGCGGGGCGGGGTGCACCTGCGGGTCGTCCAGCTGCAAAAGCCCCATGCCGTGCCGCATACGGATCTCCTTCTGCGGCCAGTCAGTGGTGGGGGTGCGCATGAGCCGCAGGCCCTTGTCGTCGATAAAGCCCGGGTGGCTGCCGCAGATCACCAGCGCCAGCCTTGCCAGCATGGGGGCCGTCAGGTACAGGTTGCCGGAGGCCAGCTGATAATGCCGCTGGGGCTCCGGCCCGGCGAGCGGTGCGGCGGTCTCCAGCCGCTTGCGGGCAGAGAAGCCGCTTTCACGGGGCAGCACCCGGCAGCTGTCGGCCAGCCGGTCTGCGGGCAGGGTGGTGATATCGAAGGTGGCCTGTACGCCCAGCGGCGAAAACAGCTCCTTTTGGATCAGCTTTTCAAAGCTCATCTCAAAGCGTTTCTCCAGAAGGCTGCCCACCATGCCCGCCGCCAGGTTGCTGTAGCGGAAGGTCATGCCCGGCGGATCCTGGCTGTAGGAGGCCGGGTACTTCAGCAGCTCGGACAGGTCGCAGGGCCGGTCGAAGGCTTCATAATAGGCGGGCGAATCCACGATGGAGGAGGTATGGTTCAGCAGCATGCCCAGCGTGATGGGCGCACCGGGGTGATGGGGGTTCTCCACCTTCTCGCCCAGAAGATCGGAGACATCCTCCCGCACATCCAGCTTATCCATGCTCTGGAGGCGGAACACCAGCAGCGCCGTGGCCATTTTGGCAATGGAGGCGGTGCGGTAGACGGTATCGGCAGCAGCGGGGCGCTTCTCCCCCTCCCAGGCGGCAAAGCCTGCGGTATAACACTCGGTGAGGCGGCCTGCCTCAAAGCGCTGGATGGTGGCACCCGCCACATGGTTGTTTTTCAGCACCTTGCCAACGGCACGGGCGGTATCCTCGTTGCCGCCCTGCACCTGCCGCCAGCCGCAGGGGCGGCCCAGAACGGGCAGGGCCAGACCGTACAGGGTGTTTTTCAGCTTTCCGACGGGCATGGTTCTCTCTCCTCTTTGGTGGTATCGGCTGCCGGGCGGGCAGCAAGGGCGGCGATCAGCCAGCCTGCCAGCAGCGGGATCGCTGCGCTGCACACCAGCGAATGCAGCAGCGCCAGCAGGCAGTCTCCGGGGCGCAGACAGGCCAGCCGGAGGCAGAGCATATCCAACAGGATCACAGGCATGAGCAGAGCCGCTTTGGAGGGCTTTCCGCCGCCGGGCAGCACCGCAAGCAGGGCGCACACAAGGGCAGCGGCTGTCAACAGCAGATACGCAAGGGGCCTGCCCAAGAAGAACCACCTGGCAATGGCAGCCGCCATGGCTGCCAGGCAGACCGGGAAGCAGCGCCGGAGCGCTCCGGGCCGTTGCTCCCGGCAGGTGCGCCATAAAAGCACCGCCGCCGCCAGGGCGCACAGCACAAGGCTCAGGTACTGGGAGGCCCGCAAGGGGCCGATGTAGAGGCTATCCTGCCGGAGCTGTTCGATAACGAACCGCCCGCTGCCGTATATGAGCATATACCAGCACAGCATATTGCCCTGCCTGGTCTGCTTTTTGCGGATGCTCCACAAAGCGATGAAGCCGCAAAGATTCCACAGGGACTCATAGAAAAACGTTGCCATATGCCACGTCCAGCCCGCCTCTGTGGGGATCTGCACCCCGAAGGGGAAAAACCGGTACGCCGCCTCGGTGATCTCCGGGCCATATGCCTCCATGTTGAAATAGTTGCCCCAGCGGCCTATGGCCTGCGCCAGCAGCAGCCCGGGCACGATGATATCGGTCAGGGTAAGGAAGCTGAGCTTTCTGCGCCTTGCGAACAGCCAGGCCCCCAGCATGCCGCCGATGACCGCCCCATAGATAGCGATGCCGCCCTCCCACACATACAGAACAGTGATGGGGTCGTGGGCAAACTGGTGCCAGCTCATAAGCACATAATAGAGCCTCGCGCCGACGATGCCGAAGGGCACCACCACCAGCGCCAGATCCAGCGTGGTATCCACCGGCAGGGAGAGCCGTTTTTCCTCTTTTTCGGCAAGAAGAACGGCCAGCAGCACCCCCAGCACGATCAAAACACTGTACCAGGGGATGCCTGCAAAAACGGTTCGCGAATAAGGGATCGACATCCGTCAAACGCTCCTTTCCTGTTCGTTTTCATTATATGCTGCCCCAAAACCGCCGTCAAGCATGCGGGGGCGTACAGGAACACCCGCACACAAAATGTAAGTATTTTGAGAGATAGGACGTTTTGTGGCAGCCATCGCCAAAAAGCGGCAGAACAAACGCTTGCACCGCAACAAAACCAAAATGTAAGCGCATTCATTTTCATAGATATTTGACCGAAAAGCGAGTATTTTACATATTGAAATTTTTCTGTGGAAAAGGTATAATTGCCAAGTTAGGATAGGATGAGCATTGGGGACGAGTTTCCGCCAGTGGATCGTCCTCAATCAAAAAAGGAGGCACACCCCCATGAACAAGTTTGTCTATCTGTTCACTGAAGGCAACGGCACCATGCGTGAACTGCTGGGCGGCAAGGGCGCCAACCTGGCCGAGATGACCAACATCGGTCTGCCGGTTCCCCAGGGCTTTACCGTTACCACCGAAGCCTGCACTCAGTATTACGAAGATGGCCGCATGATCAACGCCGACATCCAGGCCGAGATCATGGAGTATGTTACCAAGCTGGAAGAGATCACCGGCAAGAAGTTCGGTGACAAGGAGAACCCCCTGCTGGTCTCCGTTCGTTCCGGCGCCCGCGCTTCCATGCCCGGCATGATG
>SVGN01000004.1 GCA_015056315.1 Clostridiales bacterium | reverse complement strand
TGGTGGGCAGCTCGCTGCCCACCAAAGTCGTTCCAACAACCGTCCGTCTCGTCCTCTCAACTGGCTTTCTCCTCGTGAGTTCCTTGCTTCTTTCACTGTACAAGATGTTTGACAAACCTACACTTTGAAAACCCCACATACACACAGGTTGGTATTGTTTAGCCCATAGGTTTTGTGTTATAATGATTTGGTATACTTATCAACATGTAAGGGAGGCGGTATAATGGCAGCTTCGAAGCCCGGAGCGAACAGAGTGCTCCGCACTGCGCTCATGCTGGCGCTGGATGCGCTGCTTTTGAATGCCGCAATGATCCTTGCACAGGTGACCCGCCACACGACCGCACTCATCCCGCAGGAGTTCTTTTCTGTATACCTGCGTCTTGCCCCTATTATGACAGTGCTTTCGCTGGCGGTGTTTGGGGCCTTCGGTATTTATCGCATCATGTGGCAGTATGCAGGAGCGGAAGACCTGATCCGCCTGACCATTGCTACGCTTACGGCGGCCATACTGACCTATGCCGCATCTCTGATCGCCAACCGCTTCGTGCAGCCGGAGAATTTGTTCCGCCTGCACAGAATGGTCTATCTGCTCCATTGGTTGATGAGCACTGTGCTGATCGGTCTCAGCCGTATTCTGTACCGGATGGCTGTTCGTAAAGAACGCTTCCCTCTGCTGCGCAAAGAAAAAGACGGCGTACGCAGGGTGATGATCATCGGCGCAGGCTGGGCAGGTGCCAATATCGTGCACGAAATGCAGCGCGGCAATTACGGGAAGTCTGTTCCTGTTGTTGTGATCGACGACGACCAGAGCCGCGCAGGCTCATGGCTCAGCGGCGTTCCCGTAGTGAAAGGCTCTAACAATATTCTGCGCCTTGCCAGCGACCATCGTGTGGACGAGATCATTATCGCCATCTCCACCCCCAAGGGAGACCTGAAGACCCTTGTGGAGAAGTGCCTGGCAACTGGCTGCCGCGTGAAGCGCATCTCCGGCATGGAGGAATTGAACGGCAGACAGGGTCACGGCGTTGTGCGGGATCTGAACCTTTCCGATCTGCTGGGCAGACCGGAAGAGACGCTGGATATGTCTCAGGTGGCTGCCTTTTGCCAGGGCAAGACCGTACTGATCACCGGCGGCGGCGGCTCCATCGGCAGCGAACTGTGCCGCAGACTCCTTCCGCTTGAGCCCGCGCGCATCGTATTGTACGATGTGAGTGAGAATTACATGTATGACCTGTACTCCGAGCTTTCCCTGCGCTATGGCGATGCCATACGGGAAAAGCTGGTGCTCTGCGTCGGCTCCATTCGGGATGAAAAGCGGCTGGAGGAGGTGTTCAGCCACTATCGCCCGGAAATTGTGCTGCATGCTGCGGCCCACAAGCACGTGCCCCTGATGGAGGATTGCCCCGCTCAGGCCGTCAAAAACAATGTTTTCGGTACCTATTTGACCGGCAAAGCCGCCATCGCCTGCGGTGCACAGCGGTTCGTACTCATCTCTACAGACAAGGCTGTTAACCCCACAAACATCATGGGCACCACCAAGCGCCTGGCAGAGATCATCATCGAGGCGCTGAACCAGGAATCGGATACCGAATTTACGGCGGTTCGCTTCGGTAATGTGCTTGGCAGCCACGGAAGCGTGGTACCCAAGTTTGAGCAGCAGATCCGGGCTGGCGGCCCTGTCACGCTGACTCACCCGGAGATCATCCGCTACTTTATGACCATTCCCGAGGCCGCCAGCCTTGTGCTGCAGGCAGCCTCCATTGCCAAGGGCGGCGAACTGTTCGTGCTGGATATGGGCAGGCCGGTAAAGATCCGTGAGCTTGCGCAGCGCATGATCCAGCTTTACGGCGGCGGCAAAGATGTAGAGATCGTTTACACCGGCCTCAGACCCGGTGAAAAGCTCTATGAAGAACTGCTTCTGGCCGGAGAAGGCATTGCCAAGACCGAGAACGAGAAGATCTTCGTGGCCAAGCCCGACGTGTTCACCATTGACGAAGTGCATTCCATGCTGAAGACGCTGAACGATTGCATCCTGCGAAATGGTGATATGCGCGCCTGTCTGCACAGCCTGGTCCCCACCTTCCGGGAGCCTGAGGAGATCAACGAAACGGCTGCAGAAAGCAGCAATACGGTGAGCGCATGAGCCTGCACGAAGACATGATGCGCCTTGCCATCTGCGAGGCGGAAGCAGCCGCCAAAGAAGGCGAAGTGCCGGTCGGTGCGGTGATCGCCGCCGGAGAAACGGTGATCGCCAAAGCCCACAACCAGCGGGAGCAGACCGGCGACCCTACTGCCCATGCAGAGGTGATGGCCATCCGTGAGGCTGCGAAAGCACTGGGGAACCGCCGACTGAAGGATTGTACCCTGTATGTTACGCTGGAGCCCTGCCCCATGTGCGCCGGTGCCATCGTTATGGCGTGTATAGGCAGCTGCTATTTCGGCGCGAAGGATCTCCGCCAGGGGTGCGCGGAAAGCGTATTTGCCCTGACCCAGGAGCCTGCATTCTTCCACAGAACGCCCTGCATCGGCGGTGTGCTGGAGGACGATTGCGCAGCGCTGATGGAGGATTTCTTCAGCAACAAACGATCAAAGGAGCAATAGACTTGAGGATCAACGCCATCGTTTCCGATATGGATGATACCCTGCTCAACGATGAGCTGAAGCTGAGCGATTATACCCTGGATGTGCTCCGCCGCTGCACAGAGCGCGGCATCAGGGTGATCCCGGCCAGCGGCCGGGCTATGGACAGCATGCTCCCCTATCTGCGCCAGCTGAACACCGGCTGCCCTGCCATCGGCTGCAACGGTGCCCAGCTGATCGCACCGGACCTAACCCTGCTGAGCTGCCAGGAATTTGAACCTGAGCTTGCACGGGAGATCGTCACCTTTATGCAGGAGGAAGATTTCTACGTACAGGTCTATAAGGATGCCTACTTCTACTACGCCACCGAGTGCGACCCTGCCAAGCTCTACAAAAAAAGCACCGGCATGAAGGGCAAGGCCGTGGGCGACCTGCTCCGGTTTCTTACTTTCCCCACGCCAAAGGTGCTGGGCATCAGCCACCCGGAGGAGGTGGCAAGGGTGCTGCCCGTTGCCGAAAAACGCTTCGAAGGCCGTGTTTCCTTTGCGGTGAGCAAGCCGTACTTCCTGGAAGCAGAACCGCCGGAGGTCTCCAAGGGCAATGCCCTCAGGCAGCTCAGCCAGCTGATCGGCATCAAACCGGAGACCACGCTGGTCTTTGGCGACAGCCTGAACGATGTGAGCATGCTCAACTGGACGCCCAACAGCGTGGCCATGGAGAATGGCCGCCCGGAGGTGAAGGCTGCCGCAAAGTACATCTGCCAGCCCAACCACATGGATGGCGTGGCACGGTTCATCGAAGAGCATGTTTTGAATGCAAACGAAGAGGAGGGCGCACAATGATCTCATTGAAGGATCTGAAGGAGCAGCTCGAGCTTGAGGTGCTGGTAGAATCCTCCAAGACGGAAATGGATGTGAGCGTGACCGACGTAAACCGCCCCGGCATGCAGCTGGTGGGCTTTTATGAGTACTTTGCCTACGAACGCCCTCAGGTGATCGGCAAGGTGGAGATGACGTACCTTGAATCGCTGGATCCGGAGGTGCGCCGCCAATCGCTGGATAAATACATGAGCTACCCCATTCCCTGCATCATCATCGGGTGGAGCATGCGCCCGCCCAAGGAGCTGCTGGAGATCGCCGAAGAACGGGATATCCCGGTCTTTGTGAGCGCCCTCAAGACCACCAAGCTGGTGGTAAAGATGATCGGCTACCTGAGCCGTGTGCTTGCCCCCCATGTGACCCGCCACGGCGTGCTGGTGGATGTATACGGCGTAGGCGTGCTCCTGACCGGAGACAGCGGCGTTGGCAAGAGCGAGGCCGCTCTGGAGCTGGTCAAGCGCGGCCACCAGCTCTGCGCAGACGATGTGGTGGACATCCGCCGTGTATCGGATGTACGGTTGGTGGGCGAATCGCCGGAGCGGGTACGCCACTTTATGGAGATCCGCGGCATTGGCATCATCGATATTCGTGCCATGTACGGCATTGGTGCGGTAAGCGTTTCTACCTCCATCGATTTGGTCATTCATATGGAGAAGTGGGATTCCACCAAGGAATACGACCGCCTGGGCCTGAGGGATGAGAGCATCAACATTCTGGATGTGGAAGTGCCCTACCAGGTAATGCCGGTAAAGCCGGGCCGGAATGTAGCCATCATCATTGAGGTGGCGGCCCGCAACCTGAGCCTGAAGCGCATGGGTTACAACGCAGCGCACGAGCTGGATCGCCGCCTGACGGAAATGCTCATGCAGAACATGCAGAATGCGAACAGATAAATAACACCATTGGGAGGAATGAACATGGTTTACATTGGTATTGACGTAGGCGGAACCGGTATCCAGATCGGCGTTGTAGACGAGAACGGCCGGATCCTCGCCAAGGGCGACACCCCCACCCTGGTGGGCCGCCCCTTTGAGGACATCGTGCGCGACATGGGCAATTGCATGCTGAATACCATCAAGGAAGGCGGCTTTACCACTGCGGATGTGGCTGCCATCGGCGTAGGCGTGCCCGGCATTGCCGATAACCAGACCGGCAACGTGATCTTCTGCACCAACCTGGGCTGGACCAACGTGCCCCTTCGCACCGAGCTGCAGAAGTACCTGAACAAGCCCGTATACATCGATAACGACGCCACCGTGGCAGGCTTTGCCGAGAGCGTTTGCGGCGTGAGCGCAGGCCGCCACTCCAGCGTGTTCATTACCCTGGGCACCGGCGTTGGCGGCGGCATCGTGATCGGCGGCCGCCCCTGGAGCGGCTTCCACGGCATTGGCAGCGAGATCGGCCATATTCCCATGGATATGAACGGCGAGCCCTGCACCTGCGGCAACTACGGCTGCCTGGAGCGCTACACCAGCGCCACCGCCATCATCCGCATGGCCAAGCAGCAGGTGCTCCAGCACCCGGACAGCATGATGCACGACCTGTGCGGCGGCGACTTGACCAAGCTGAACGCCAAGATGGTCTTTGATGCCGCCAAGGAAGGCGACCCGGTGGCCACCAAGGTGTTCAACCGCTATGCCGATAATCTGGCTCAGGCCATCTACACCATTATCGCTTTCCTCGATCCGGAGATGATCGTACTGGGCGGCGGTGTGAGCAAGGCCGGTTCCTTCCTGCTGAATGCGGTAAAGGAACGCCTGCCCCGCTACCTGATCTTTAAGACCCTGCCCTATGCCGAGATCGAGATCGCCCGTCTGGGCCCGGATGCGGGCATCATCGGCGCGGCGATGCTGGGCAGAAACTAACGAATACCGACGCAGAAGCGCCGTAAGATACAGGAGGAATTCCCCATGGCTGATATCAGCATCCGCTCTCTTTACCAGAGCCAACCGGAAGCAGGCGAGATCACCGTATCCGGCTGGGTGCGCACTGTGCGCGACAGCAAAGCTTTTGGCTTTATCGAACTGAACGACGGTACCTACTTCAAGAACCTGCAGATCGTTCTGGAGGATGGCCAGACCGAAGACTTTGCCACCATCATCAAGACCACGCTGGGCAGCGCTATCCGTGCCACTGGCCAGCTGGTGCTCACCCCCGGCAGCAAGCAGCCCTTTGAGCTGAAGGCCACCAAGGTGGAGGTACTGGGCCTGTGCGACCCCAGCTTCCCCCTGCAGAAGAAGCGCCACACCTTTGAGTACCTGCGCACCATCGCCCACCTGCGCCCCCGCACCAACACCTTCTACGCCGTGTTCCGCATCCGCTCCCTGGCTGCGCAGCTGCTGCACGCCTTCTTTGCGGAGCGTGGCTTCGTGTACGTGCACACTCCCCTCATCACCACCAGCGACTGTGAAGGCGCAGGTGAGATGTTCCAGGTGACCACCCTGCCTCTGGAAGATGTGCCCACCACCGAAGAGGGCGCTGTGGACTACAGCAAGGACTTCTTCGGCAAGCAGACCAGCCTGACCGTAAGCGGCCAGCTGAACGTGGAGACCTTCTGCATGGCCTTCCGCAACGTATACACCTTCGGCCCCACCTTCCGTGCCGAAAAGAGCTACACCCCCCGCCACGCCGCCGAGTTCTGGATGATCGAGCCGGAGATCGCCTTCGCCGACCTCTACGACGATATGGAGCTGGCTGAGGATATGCTGAAGTACGTGATCAGCCACGTACTGGCCGAAGCACCCGAAGAGATGGCCTTCCTGAACAGCTTTGTGGAGAAGGGCCTCATCGACCGCCTGACCGCCATCGTCAACAGCGATTTCGCCCGCTGCTCCTACACCGAGGCCATCGAGATCCTGAAGGCTGCCGACCAGAAGTTCGACTACCCTGTGGAATGGGGCGTTGACCTGCAGACCGAGCATGAGCGCTACCTGAGCGAGAAGCACTTTGGCAAGCCCGTGTTCGTCTACAACTATCCCAAGGATATCAAGGCCTTCTATATGCGCATGAACGACGACGGCAAGACCGTTGCCGCCACCGACCTGCTGGTGCCCGGCGTTGGCGAACTGATCGGCGGCAGCCAGCGTGAGGAGCGCATGGATGTGCTGCTTGGCCGCATCAACGAAATGGGCCTGAAGGAAGAGGATTACAGCTACTATCTGGATACCCGCCGCTTCGGCACCAACCCCCATGCGGGCTTTGGTCTGGGCTTCGAGCGTCTGGTGATGTACCTGACCGGCATGACCAATATTCGTGACGTGCTGCCCTTCCCCCGCACCACCGGCAGCGCGGAGTATTAAGGCTCTGCTGCGGCAAAAAACAGTTCCCGATGTGCTGCCCTCCCCCGCGCTGTGGGCAGTGCGGAGTATTGATGCTCTGCGACCGAACCAAAAATAATAACGACCCCGTCCGGGAGGCCTTGCTCCCCGGGCGGGGTTTCTCGTTGGAAAGTGTTGAATTTTCAGCGTTATTTGACGCTGGAAATACTGGAAAACGATTGACAAATATTAGTCACCGGCGTTATAATTTCAAGTGGATATCCCTGATAAATGGAAAGGAATGAAAACCCATGAAGAACATGAAGTACGCCCGCACTTTGGTTACGCTGGCTCTTGTTCTGGTCGTGCTCGGCAGCATCGTCGGCGGCACCATTGCTTGGTTTACCGATGAGGTTACCAGCACCAGCAACGTTGTTAAGTCCGGCACGTTGGATCTTACTTTTGAGTACAAAGAGAAGCTTGCTGACGAGTGGAAGAATGCCGACAGCGCTGCTATCTTCGATTACAAGTACTGGGAGCCCGGTTACACTCAGGTTCGCTATGTGAAGGTTGCTAATGTTGGCGATCTGGCCTTCAAGTACGAAATGAATGTGAAGCCCGCTTCCGTATTTGGCGAAGTTACTGTCGAAAACGATGGCAAGGATCCTGAAGACTACACCTTCACTCCTACTTATCCCGAGCCTGAGTATAAGCTGGAAGATATGATCGAGGTATACTTCGCTCCTGCTGCCGAGTATGCCAGCTTTGATGAGATCAAGGCTGCTGCCGAAACTGCACCTATTACCATTGCATACATGATCGAAACTGAAGGCGCTATGAAGGGCGTTCTGCTGCCTGCTGAAGGCAAGGGCTCCAATCGTGTTCCTGCTACCGCTCCTGCCAATGCGGATGTTGGTGAAGTTGAATACTGTATCGCTCTGCATATGAAGGAAGAGGCTGGCAATGAGTACCAGAACCTGAGCATTTCTGATGGTTTCGCCGTGCAGCTGCAGGCTACTCAGTACACCTACGAAGAAGATAGCTTTGACAACACTTACGATACCAATGCGGAATTTGCCAATCTCCCCTCTGCTGTCGTTATTCCTCTTGATGTAGAAACTGTTAAGGCAGAAACCGGTGTGCCCGTACAGGCCGCTTATCGCTTCCGTACCACCGACACCCCCGATCCCGCCAATAACCCTGAGTTGCTGAGCAGCCCTTATTTCTACTGGCACGCTGATTTCGTAGTTTCCTTCGATGATGACATGGAAGCTGGTACCTTCAATCTCGCCGGCCAGTATGATATGTGGGACGAGAAGTGGGTTGATGTTGACAGTTCTTGGCTTGGCAAGGACTATGTAAAGGGTGACGAGATCCGTTTGCTGGGCGAAGTCGGCAAGGCTTTCAATGGCGGCGATCCCATCTACGTAAACTACGCTGAACTCTGTGCCGGTATTCAGAAGTTTGATTGCGGTGCCTACAACAAGGCTGCTGTGAATGTTGGCAAGACCATGACTGTTGAACTTCGTATCTACGAAACCGAAGCTCCTTCTGCCGAGAATGGTAACTCTGTGAACGTAGAAACTGGTCGTTTTGAGACCATTGGTCGTTTCAACTATACTTTTGATAGTGTAGTTGGTAACTGAACTTTGTTAACCCAAAGCTGCCGTATGCATGACGCATACGGCAGCTTTTCTTGTTGCGGAATAAACCATCGTGATATTAATCTAAGCTGCACCTTACATAGGGGCGAATATCCGACAGTTTAGCTATATTCGAAATTCAGCTTATTAGTGAGTATTTACACCAAGCATCTTGAAGACTCAAACTAAATATTCTATCAAAGCAATTAAAACCCGTTTGCCAGAATCAACATACCGGCAAACGGGCTTTGATGAACTATGGGACATATGTCCGGATCATGTCCAGAACCTCTTCGAACGTCGCACCCCCTTTACCGATAATGATCTTCAGGAAAGCACCGTTAACGGTTTTGAATTGCTCTGGAGTAACATATTCGCTAAAGTCGGAGTATTCGTACAAACCGTACTGTTCAATGTCACTGGCGAGCTGATCTGCATCGTATTTCATATTATCGCCAATGACCAGCGCATCGAAGAAAGCTTGACTATTGACACCAGGCAACGGAGTAAGTGACAGCATGTTTTCAACAAACACGTTGTTATAGGAATCCGACAAGATTGAATAGCTTCCTGTATACTCTTCTGCTACGTTATAGTCGATCAATTCAACAGGAACTATGCTATTGTTATGATTGAGCTTTGCAAAGTTCCTTCCAACATATTCAGCTGCATTTCCCTCATTGATGAAAACGAACCGATTATCATCAATGTCATAGAAACCATGCTCTTCAATCGTCTTTACAACGGTGCCATCTGAGAATACAAGACTAAGGATCCTGTACTGATCATAGCCATGATTGACCAGTGCTGATGCAGGAACATATTCGAAGCAGCCATCATAGAAATTCCAGACGATGAATTGATCGCTGTAGGTAAGATGCTGAATCTCTTTTTTACTACCATCAGCGAGAGTTACGAGAGTATCGGGAGTAACGCAGCCGCCACTGCTACTCGCTTCAATATCCACATTACTTGCAGGCATTTTGAAAGTATAAGTACCTGCTGCAGATTTGGACAGTACTGTATTACCATCTATATCCTTCACGGTTAATGTCTTACTATTGTTCTCTGAAAAAGAAACAGTTACAGAAATCGTATCATTATAATGCGCTGTTGTTTTATCAACAGTAACCGTTGCGTTATCCTGTTTGCTTATGGTAATCGTATAAGACATCTGTTCCCATTGTGCATACAGTGTGATATTAGCAGAAGGAGTGTAACTTTCACCGGCATCACCTATATTTGTACCGCCAGATGCCGCTGTGTACCAGCCAAGGAATTTGTAACCGGTTCTGGTGGGTGTGGGCAAGGTTAGCGCAGTTCCTTGATAAGTTGCTGATGATGTGCCACACTCACCTCCATTAGCGTTATAAGTTACTGTATACTCAATTTTCTCCTGCCAATGTGCATACAGCGTAATGTCATTTTGGGGAATGTAGCTTGCACCTGCTTCGCCAATTTTGTTACCATCGGAAGCTGCATCGTACCAACCAACAAACCAATATCCTTCACGCGACGCTACAGGCAATGTAAGAGCATTACCTGTATACTTTTCCGTTGCTGTGCTACAACTACCGCCGTTAGCATTGTAGGTTACAGTACTCGGTCTACCCCATTGCGCATACAGGGTGATATCAGTTTCAGGCTTGTATTTCTCTTCTGCTCCACCAACACGGTTGCCTCCGGCAGCTGCTGTATACCAACCGTTGAAGATATAGCCGCTCCTCTTAGGAGTAGGCAACGACACATTTTCACTTACGCTGGTAGCATAACCAACACTCTGACCACAGTTACCACCATTTGCATCATAGGACACTGTATACTTGATAGATGTAGAGAAAGAACCAGAAGGTGTTGAAGCAGAACTGCCCGTGCTATTAAAAGTTTGCTGAGCCGACTGAATAGTCACACCATTATTACCGGTAAACCTATAATAATCAACATACCAGTACGCAGCAGTTGTGGTATCCTCTAGGTTTTTGGTTCCGCTATCGGTTACAAAGTAAACCGTTTCATTCTTTGTTTTGATCTTACCAGTGTAGGTTGAGCCACCGTTGCTGTTTGCACGGGCGAGGAATTGTGTATTGATCACGCCGCCATCGGTAAGCTTGATCTCAACAGATGCCTTTTTGCCTACATATTCAATGGTTATGCTGGCAATCTTTTTGAAATCAGAAGATCCTTCAAAGCGCAAATACTCATTCTGGCCATTGTAGTCAAAAATCTTCAAGCCCTCCAAGAAAGGCAAGTATTGCTTTACATCACCCCAACCAGGCTTATAATATCCCATTTTTTGCTTTGTGGCATCAAATTCAAAGCGAGCATTCGGAACAGCATTATCTTTCAACGCTACATCAAGCATTACCTTCCACTGGTAGCCGATTGAAGTTCGATCAATCCTATTGCCATTGTTGTCATAGAACAGAGCATCAGTTACAGTATATGTAACATTATAGACATCCGCAGCCGAAAGGACGACCTTTCCATCATTCACAGGAACATTACTGTTATCACCACTATTACAGGAAATATTTAGTTTCAAATCCTGTGCTGTGTACTTGTCAATAGAAACCAGTGAAGCCAGATCCAGTTCTTTGGTATCGCCAGCAGGGAACATTACATGTATTGTATCGCCCTCACGATAGCAATGCTCATCGCCATCGTCATTCTTTTCGATGTACTGACCACCAAGGTCGGGGGAATACTTGAACTGAGGTTGATACAAATCATTCACAGTGGAACGATCGGTATTCTCAACGTCAGAGTAAATCTGACCATCGGAAGCATTCTTAGGCGAATATACTTGTCCGCCAACACCAGAGATAGAGACAGTTTCAAATTGATAAGGAAGCTCTGTCTTGTTGGTAACAGAAACAGGATACTCATTCATGAAAATGATACCCAGATTGGATGCTGTTTTCCCGTTAACTGTATGATTATATTCAGTTACATTCAGAGCACTTTCAATAATCTTTTTTGCTGCCTCATCGGATACAGCATTCTTGTCATCGGCATTCACCCAATTGTACTGCTTGAAATCCCCTTTCAGTACAATAGCAGGATTCTCGGTCGTTTCAGGCCCAACTAACACACCTGCGCCAAGGATAACTTTGGAAGTATCGCCAATTGTAGGACGCATCTGGTATTGGATTGTGGTAACATCTTCAAAAGTAATGGTATGGCTACCGTTACTCTGAATTTGCACGTTTGCAACTGTACCACACTCAAGAACAGTATTCTTGATGATCACATCGCCGGTATTGACAAAAATGTTATTTCTACCACCGTAGATGTAGCAATTGGTAATCGTCGCATTACCAGAGGCAGCAATTGCGGAAAGTTGGTAATGATATCTAGTTTTATCGCCCTCAACACTTGAAGGTCCATCCTTAACCGCTGAACCAATAGCTGCACTTGAATAGTATAGATACGCATTGGGATAAATGCTCGCTTCGATCCTCAAATTATCCAAGATGCCATTCTCAGTAACAGTAACAATACCCTGTTTCAAACCATTGTTCAAGTATTGACCATTACCTGTATACTTCAAGGTGAAACCATTTCCATAAACCGCATAACGACCGGATACAGTAAACCCGCCATTGATATCATTCAGAAGCACTACATTGTTTGACGTAGCACTGGTGGCAGCAGTCGCATTCACAGCGTCCACCACTTCAAGAATCAATTCAGTAGGTTTGCAGTAAGGATCATTATCACCAATGGTCACCTTAACAACACCAGTGCCGCTAAACTGAATGATACCATTCGTCCAAGTAGCATTGCGAGTATATGTGCCGGTAGCTACAGTTCCTTCCACTGCTTCGACGGTTACAGAAACAGTGTCGATTTCGACACCCTCTTTCGCTTTGAACAGAGATTCCAGCTTTACCGCATTCTGGTTGCCTACACGATAGAGGAAGTCACCGGTAAACTTGGTTTCGAACTTTTCTACAGGTTGCTTATCAATCAGCTCAATATCAACACTGGTAGGAATACAATAGTAATAGTCCTGAATCGTCAGATGTACCTTACCGTCGCCAACCTCTGTAAATTTGAGCGTGCTATCTCTCCAGTTTACAGGGTTATCCATCTGAACATATTCGTACTTCGCACCGTTTGCTTCAGATACGGTAATGCCAAGTTGAACGGCGGCATCTACTACATTTTTGTCAGGAATTACATCAAACAAATCAGAAAGCCTATATTCTTTTCCAACGGTAAGCTTATCTATTCCGACTTCAAACTTCTTGACGGACTGCATATTGGTTGTTACTACAACTTTTTCATGGGATTCAATCCCCTTAACGCCCCAACCATAGCCGCCAAAGAGCTGGTTGAACGGCAAAAGAACCTCATGAGATTCATAATCAGCGTGGGTGTGACCTGCGGCGCATCTAGAATCGTCGGTTCGGCAGAATTTCCATTCGCCGGGGCCATTGTAAGACCCCTTGCCCAGAGTTTCAAATTCGCAATATTTGTAGTTATTCCAATTGCCATAATCAACAGAACAGCCTTCGATGGTGATCTGTGAAATATCAGGGATCGTATATCCGTTTGCATCCTTCACAGTACCATCAACAGTACCGATCAACATACCGCAATAACGGTACCAATAATACTGGTAATTTGCACAAGCATCATTGTAGACATCCAACTGTGCAGCAACATGGCAGTTGGTCAACTGAGCATAGCTATCTTCACCAAGATACCCAAGAATACCGCCAGCACAGCAATCATACGTCCCCCACAGAGCAGAGATCATATTCGAATTATCAACTGTGATGTTTTCAAAGATGAGATTACTGGTTCCACGATCCCAACCGGCAATACCGGCTACAGCAGTATTATATGTTTGGGGATGGCTGTTGAACACTGCAATATTCTTAAAAGTACATTTGCCATCAACATAGGCAGTAACGCAACCCATGGGGGCAAATTCCATTACCATCTCGAAATTGTCGAGCGTGAGATTTTGAACCGTACCATTTTCAACAAGGCCAAAGAGACCCATGGCGTTTTTGAAATAACCATTGTCGTAGTTACCGCCCATCTCCCAGCCGTTCTGATAGAGACCGGTAATGATATGACCGGCACCATCGAAAGTTCCGGCAAAAGCTTTGGGGCTGGTACCCTGCTTATAGTCTACGCTTGTACCAATAGAGTAGAAGATTACCTTAGAACCGTCTGCATACGTTTCAGTACCAGCACCAAGATTGATATCGGAAGCCAGCGTTACGGAATTATTCTCAAATGTTGTTCCTTCGGCTACTTTCTTGCCAAAATAAGCCAACTGATCAGCGTTGTAAATCGTGTAGCTTGTTGCGCTTTCATCAGTATACCAAGAATTATCAAGAACGCCCTTCCAAGCATTCACCGTATCCGCAACTACATCAACCTCGCTGAAGGTAGCCATCGCCACCACCACCTCGCCGGTGGCGGGATCATAGCTGTAGCTGTTATGTGCGCTGGCGGCATCCACCTCGGGTACAAGAGTCATCAGGTTGGCGGTGCCGTTCTCTACGTGGTAGAGCTTGTAGTTGCCAATGTTCAGGGCCTTGGGCAGCACCTTGCCCATGGCGATGCGTACGGGGGTGGTGTTCTCCTTGCTGAGACCCTCCACGGTCACCTCCCAGGCATCCAGCACCTCGTTCTCGGCCAGGGTCACGTTGGCCTCGCTCTGGGCCTTGGGGGTAACGATCAGCTTCAGCTGGGCAGCACCCGCCTCCAGCTGAGCGCCTGCGGGCACGGTGGCGGTAACACCGGTGCTGCTGGTAAAGTTCACATCAGCCGCCAGCACGCCGCCTGCGGAGGGCTGCACGGGCTGGATCACTTCGGTGCCGTAGCCGCCTACATCGGGCAGGGTGGGGTTCTGCACCTGGCCGAAGGCATCGGGCAGATAGTTGTACTGGGTGGCGGCCAGCTGGAGCTTGAAGCCCTCACCGGCAGAAAGACCCATGTACTCGTTGCCGGCCTCCTGCTGCATATGCAGCACCATACAGGCGGTAACGGAGCCTTCCTGGGCGTTGATACCGTCAGCGGTAGCGCCTTTGGGCAGAAGGATGCCGAAGGCAGCGCCGTGCTCGTTGCTCAGCAGTTCGGTCATGGTGCCCATGCGGGTAAGCTGCTGGGCAAAGTTGCTGCGGGTGATGGCGGGGGTGGTATCATCCACGATGCCGAAGTAAACATCGATCACGTCCATCAGCTCGGGGCCGCCCTCCACCACCATGGTGGGCAGCACATTCAGCTCGTACTGGAACGCCAGATTACCGCCGTTGCGGATGCGGATATAGCGCATGGCGGCGTGGTTGGGCTCCCAGTGGGCTTCGTTGAAAAGGGTGTTGTCGGCAGCGTTCTGCCAGCCGCTTTCGTCGGCGGGCAGGGCAGAAGCCCAATCAAACCCTACTTCCAGGTTGCTGGCCGCGATGATGTTCTCGCCGGTCTGCTCCTCGGAGGTAAAGTAAGCCAGGGTGGAGCCAAGAATGATGGCGCCGCAGAGGGCGGTCATCAGAATGGCGAGCAGGATCGAAGAACGGTACTTACGCATGGGGTGGTACGCCTCCTACAAGTTACTGTATATCGGTATTTACAGAATAAACCTGAGTATGGAAATACAAATTATACCATTAAATATAATAACACGGAAAAACCCTGTTCTCAATGTGGTTCCACCCCATTTTTGGCATTTGTTTCTTACGAATTCGTGTCGGTTTGAAACACTTTCTTAATGATGGGCCATCGTTCGTCAAAAGAGCGCGGAAAGCCCTGCTGTGAACGCAGGATGGGAATTCTCAAGCGATCGTTTTGTTTTTTCTACTGTTTGTTTGGCAGGGGGCGCTTCATTTATACGTTATGAGGCTGTTTATTTGTATGCATAAGAAAAAACCAGCCGTTGAAGGCTGGCTTTTGGTGGAGTATAGGGGAGTCGAACCCCTGGCCTCTACAATGCGAATGTAGCGCGCTACCAACTGCGCTAATACCCCGGGTTTGCCGGTCTGCCCGACCGGCGAAGGATATTATAGCAAACATCGCCGTTGATTGCAAGCGATTTTTGCAAATTCGTTATGCCTTGGGCGGCAGCATGGTCAGTGCGATGCGGTGCTTCTTGATATCCACATCCACCACCCATACCTTGACCACATCCCCTACCTTGACCACCTCGGAGGGGTGCTTGATGAAGCGGGTGGACATGCGGCTGATGTGTACCAGACCATCCTGATGCACACCGATATCCACGAAGGCACCGAAGTCGATCACGTTGCGCACGGTGCCCATCAGCTCCATACCGGCTGCCAGATCCTTGATATCCAGCACGTCGGTGCGCAGAATGGGCTTGGGCAGATCATCGCGGGGGTCACGGCCAGGCTTCTGCAGCTCGCGGATGATGTCCTTCAGCGTAGGTACACCAACAGCCAGCTCCTCGGCCAGTTTGCCGAGACCATGCTCATCCACACGCTGGTTCAGGTCGCCCAGCTTGCCCTCTTTGATGTCGGTGAGCTTGTAGCCCAGGGTCTCCAGCAGTGCTTTGGCAGCGGGGTAGCTCTCCGGGTGCACGGCGGTGGCATCCAGTGCGTTCTTGCTATCCCGTACACGGAGGAAGCCTGCGCACTGCTCAAAAGCCTTGGGCCCCAGCTTGGGCACCTTTTTGAGCTGGGCACGGGTCTCGATGCCGTTCTCTTCCCGGTAAGCAACAATGTTCTTTGCCAGCGCCGGGCCGATGCCTGCCACATGGGCCAGCAGCGAGGGCGAAGCGGTGCTCAGCTCGACGCCTACGTTGTTCACGCAGCTTTCCACAACGCCATCCAGCGTTTCTTCCAGCTGGCTCTCCTTCAGGTCGTGCTGGTACTGCCCCACACCGATGGCCTTGGGGTCGATCTTGACCAGCTCCGCAAGGGGATCCTGCATACGGCGGGCAATGCTGACCGCGCTGCGCAGGGATACATCGAACTGGGGGAACTCTTCGGCTGCCAGCTTGCTGGCGGAGTATACGGAGGCGCCTGCTTCGCTTACGATCATGTAGGCGGTGCCGGGGTTCAGCTCCGGCAGCAGAGAGGCGATAAACTGCTCTGCCTCGCGGGAGGCCGTACCGTTACCGATGGCGATGGCAGTAACGCCGAATTTCTTGCACATGGCAGTGATCTCCTGCCGTGCGCGGGCCTTGGCGGCTTCCTGACCGGGCAGGGTAAAATGCCCGACGCCGGTGGCCAGCACCTTGCCGTTCTCATCTACCACAGCCAGCTTGCAGCCGGTACGGAAGCCGGGGTCAACGCCCAGGGTCACGCGGCCTTTGACGGGCGGTGCCATGAGCAGCTGGTGCAGGTTTTTGCCAAAGACCTGGATGGCGGCGGTGCCTGCCCGGTCAGTCAGATCGCTGCGCAGCTCACGCTCCAGGCTGGGCTTGATGAGCCGATCCCAGGCATCCTGGGTGGTCAGCCTGATCTGCTGGGTGGTAACACTGCCCTCGCGCACGAAGGCCTTATCCAGAATGCCGACGGAGGCTTCGTCGTCCATTTTGACGGTCACCTTGAGGAACTCCTCCCGTTCGCCGCGGTTGATGGCCAGGATGCGGTGGCCGGGCAGTGTGCGCACCTCCTGAGAGAACTCGTAGTACATGCTGTATACGCTGTCCTCTTCCTTGGCGTTGCGGGTCTCTATGATGCCGGTACGGTTGAGCAGGGCACGCAGGGCTTTGCGGGCATCCGCATCATCGCTCATCTGCTCGGAAAGGATGTCGCGGGCACCCTGAAGGGCATCCTCTGCGGTGAGCACGCCCTTTTCTTCGTTGATGAAGGGCGCAGCCAGATCCTCGGCGGTTCCGGTCTTTACATTCTGCATCAGCAGCTGCAGGGCCAGCGGCTCCAGGCCTTTTTCCTTGGCGATGGTGGCACGGGTGCGGCGCTTGGGGCGGAAGGGACGGTAAATATCCTCCAGCTCGGCAAGGGTGGTGGCGGCAGCCAGCTTGGCGCTGATCTCCTCCGTCAGGTTGCCCTGCTCGGTGAGGGTGTTCTCGATCTCGCTGCGGCGCTTTTCCAGACCGCGCAGATATTGCAGGCGCTCGTAGATCTCGCGCAGCACCTGGTCATCCAGAGAGCCGGTAAGCTCCTTGCGGTAGCGGGCAATAAAGGGGATGGTGTTGCCGTCGTCGATCAGCTTGAGCACGTTCTCGCACTGCTGGGCGGCAAGATGAAACTCCTGACAAAGCGTTGCTTTGATATCCAAGCATTCTCATCCTTTCTGTGTAAACGATACGGCTGATTATACCATGATTCGGGCAAGATTTCCAGCAGGCGTATGCATTGACGGAAGCGCCTGCCTTTGGTAGGATAATAGCTGCACCAAAGGAGGCAAAGCCATGAACGAAGCACACCGGGAGCTGCTCGCCTTTTTGCAAGGGTTCGAGCATGAGTACCATACCCACGATAAGGCGCATACCATAGACGATTGTCTGGCGATGCCGTTTATCGATGAGAGCATCACCATATGTAAAAATATCTTTTTGTGCAACCGGCAGCAGACGGCCTTTTATCTCCTGCTGCTCAAGCCCCATACCCCATTCCGCACCTCGGCGGTGAGCAAAGCGCTGGGCTCCAGCCGCCTCAGCTTTGCGCCCGAGGAAGCGCTCCCCCGCCTTTTGCACCTGACCAGCGGAAGCGTGAGCCCATTGGGGCTTTTCTACGACAGGGAGCACGCCATTACCCTCGTTGCCGAAAAAGCAGTGCTGGATACCCCCCGCATCGCCTTTCACCCCTGCGATAACCGTGCCACGGTCATCTTTACGCAGGATGTGTTCTGGCACAAGGTGCTGCCTGCCCTTGGCATCTCTCCTGTTATGGTAGAGCTTTTCGAAACCGGAGAAACTTTACCGTAACATTGCTTTTTTGCCGGAAACATTGTATTATGGTAGAAGCGCCGAACAAAGTTTCGGCTGCGTAGAAAAGCATCATCTTCCTGCACAGCGGGAATGAACATCAATGGAGGAATGAACTATGGCCAGAAATAACCACTTCGGCGGCTTTGGCGGCGGCGCCAATATGCAGCAGCTCATGCGTCAGGCTCAGAAGCTGCAGGAGCAGATGACCAAGGCACAGGACGATATCGATGCCCGCGAGTTTACCGCACAGGCCGGCGGCGGCATGGTCTCTGTTACCGTTACCGGTAAGAAGGAGCTCAAGAGCCTGACCATCGATCCCGAGTGCGTGGACCCCGAAGATGTGGATATGCTTCAGGATATGATCATGGCTGCCGTGAACGAAGCCCTGCGCACCGCAGAAGAGACCCGCAACGCCGAGCTGAGCCGTCTGGCCCCCGGTATGGGCGGTATGTTTTAAGCCATGGCACAGCAATTGGAGCCCATCGCAAAGATGGTGGCTCAGCTTTCCCGCTTGCCGGGCATCGGCCAGAAGAGCGCTCAGCGGCTCGCATATCACATCATCAGCATGCCGCTGGAGGATGTAAAGGAACTGGCATCGGCAGTGTATCAGGGGCGCAAGGCGATACAGTATTGCCAGGTATGCGGCAATTACGCCACCGGTGAAAAATGCTCCATCTGCGAAAACGAGCGCCGCCACAACGGCCAGATCTGCGTGGTGCGCGACCCCCGGGATGTGGCAGCCATCGAGCGTATGCGCGATTTTCAGGGCACCTATCATGTGCTGCATGGCACCCTTTCGCCTATGGATGGCGTCGGCCCCGAAGATATCCGCATCAAGGAGCTGCTCGCCCGCCTGTCGGATGGCAGCATTACCGAAGTGATCATCGCCACCAATCCTGATATCGAAGGTGAAGCGACGGCCTCCTATATCGCACGGCTCATCAAACCCATGGGGCTGCTGGTGACCCGCATTGCCCACGGCGTACCGGTGGGCAGCGATCTGGAGTATGCCGACGAGATCACCCTGGCAAAGGCCATCGAAGGCCGAAGGGAAATGTAAACCAAAGAAATGTAAGGCGGCTTTTGCCCCCTCCCTCCATGGGAATGGAGCAAAGCCGCCTTTTTCAGACACTTACAGGCGAACGGAGGTTCCCCTTATGCCCTATTTTGATCTTTCGACCGCTTGGCCATGGCTGCTGATCGCCGGGCTGTGCATTGCCATCGTTCTGCTGGCAATGGTTCTGGCTTCGGTTCGTTCCCAGCGCAGCCAGACCGTTCAGCTGCTGAGGATCCTTCAGCAGCAGCAAAATGCAGGCATCGACGGTATCCGGGATGATCTGGCTGCCCAGTCCTCCATGCAGCGGGATGAGCTGCTTTCCGGCATTCAGCGCTCCAACGATTCGGTGCTTACCATGCTATCGGGCGTTATGCAGCTGCAAAGCGACCAGGTGAATACCCTCATCAAACAAAGCCAGGATACCACCGCTGTGTTCGACCACCGGCAGCAGGACATGCAGCGCATTACCGAAGACAGCCTGCGCCGCATGGAGCTGCAGATGCAGAACACCGATGCGCAGGCTGCCGCGTTGCTCACACAGAACGATGCGCGGATCGAAACCCTGCGCCAGGCTGTTGAAACCGGGCTTACCCAGCTGCGCACCGAAAACGCCCAGAAGCTGGAGGAAATGCGCAGGACCGTTGATGAAAAGCTGAATGATACCCTGGAAAAACGCCTCAGCGGCAGCTTTGAACAGGTGAGCCAACGTTTGGAGCAGGTGTATCGCTCCCTGGGTGAGATGAACACATTGGCCAGCGGCGTAGGCGACCTGAAGCGCATGCTCGGCAATGTAAAGACCCGCGGCGTGTGGGGCGAGATGCAACTGGGCGCATTGCTCGAGCAGGCACTCACCGGCAGCCAGTACTGCTGCAATGTTGAGGTAGTGCCCGGCAGCGGCGAAAGAGTCGAATACGCTGTCTGTCTGCCGGGTAAGGATGGCCAGGGAAGGCTGTACCTGCCGATCGACAGCAAATTTCCCCAGGAGGATTATGCGCGCTTGACCGAGGCCGCCGACCTTGGCGATGGCGCAGCCGCAGAAGCTGCCCGCAAAGCCCTGATGAATGCCGTAAAGACCGAAGCAAAGCGCATCGGCAAATACATCGCACCGCCCCACACCACCGATTTTGCGGTCATGTTCCTGCCTTTGGAGGGCCTCTATGCCGAGGTGATGCGCAATACCGATGTGGTGGAGACCCTGCAGCGGCAGCAGCGCATACTGGTAGCGGGCCCCAGCACACTGCTGGCCCTGCTCAACAGCCTGCAAATGGGCTTTCGTACCCTTGCCATCGAGCAACGCTCCGCTGAGGTATGGGAGCTGCTGGGTACGGTCAAAAGCGAATTTGGTGTGTTTGCACAGCTGCTCATGAAGACCCAGGAAAAGCTGCAGCAGGCTACCGACAGCATCGATACCGCCTTCGTTCGTACCAGAAAGATCGAAAAGCAGCTGAAGAACGTGGAAGCCCTCAAAAGCGAAGCTTCGCCATCCCTGCCCGCCGGTACGGACAGCTGATCTGCCAAAACCAAACGAGACCGCCCAACTACGCATCATGCGCTTTGGGCGGTCTCTTTTGTTCAGTTGTTATGCTTTTTCGATCTCCATCACAACGATGGGCGGGCGCTGGCTCATATCGCCTGCGGTGGCGCGCATCACAGGCAGGGAGATATGCTCCTTGTTAACGGTGGCAAGGAAATCTTCCAGGGTGGTAACGGGCATCTCCGGATCATATTCGGTGCGGTAATGCATGGGGATGCACACCGCTGGCTTCAGCTGCTGCCATACAGCTTTGGCTTCATCCTTATCCACCGTGTAGGTGCCTCCTACCGGCAGCAGCAGGATATCCAGCTTGCCGATGGCCTTTACCTTCTCTTCGGAAAGCAAATGCCCCAGATCGCCTGCATGACCAATGCGCAGGCCCTCTGCTTCGATAACGAAAAAGATGTTTTTGCCTCTGCGGCTGCCCTGATGATGGTCATGCCAGGTATCGATGCCGGTAATAGTGCAATACCCCAGACGGTGCACGCCGGTCGTTTCTACAGCCTTATACTCGCCGACGATGGCTCCGGTACCGTTATGATCGTGGTGCTGGTGGCTCATGGTGACCACATCCGCAGTCAGCTTGCGGCGGGGGTACTGATAAAACGCATCGTAGGGATCCATTGCGATCACAGTACCGTTTTCCAGCGTAAGGGTAAAAAACGCATGACCCTGATAACGAATGATCATTTTGCATCCTCCTCTTGAATGGTTTTTACCAATAAACCGCAGGCAGCAAACGGCAAAGCCAACCGATGGTTGAGGCGCTCGGCGCATAGAGAATACAGCTTTACGGCCTGTCTGCTCCTCTCTCCTGCCTCAAGCACAGAAAGCTTCATCAGCGCGCGTACAAGCGGCATAGGCTGCTCTTCCTGCGGTGCGGGGTGTGCCAGCAGCAGGCGGCACAGGGCATACAGCGTATGGAGGGCGCTCCTTTTGGGCAGGCAAGGTCTCTCAGCGGGCGGTGTATAAAGCACATCGTTCGGTGAAAGGTCGATGTGCCAGAGGCCATCCGTTTCTCCGGTGGTTACGGAATAGCCCGCTGCCTCCAGCCTGGTCCTGATCTGCGCTGTATCGCTTATGCGGCGGGGCAGGTCGCAGATCCAGAAGCAATCGTCCGTGCGGCTGAGCCGCAGCATGGGCTGCTTGGAGGCAGTTTCGCACAGAAGCTGCCACAGCTGCTGCTGTCGGGTGGAGAGATCAGCCATTTTGCACCATCACCTGCATATGCATCTGATGCATACCTGCAAACTGACCGTTCATATCCATTTGGTATGCCAGGAAGATCTCGCCGCCGTTTTCCGACAGGTCGTAGTGCAGGCGGGTGCAGAAGATGGCCATATCCATGGAGCCGTATGGCGTTTGATAAACGCCCTCGTAGCGCTGCCCGCGTTGGAATGCCATCTGTGTGGCGTAATCACCCTCACGCTGCATGGTGATCATATCCACCCGGGCGGTTACAGACACGGTCTGCGGTGGGATGCTTTCATCCAGGATCTCCTGGTAGGTGAGCACAGCAGCATCATCCTCCAGCCGGAGCGTGCCGGTGGTCATCAAAGAAATGGGTTCCTCGCTGTCATCATCCCTTCTGGCACAGGATTGGATGGTAACCAGCACGGGAATCTCCTTCATTATGTTCCTTCCCCCTTAACGAGACATCAAAATAATGGTATAATGCCTCTATACTATACCACACTCAAAGGAGCGCTTGCAATGCTGCAGCTGGAGGCACGGGCAAAAATCAACTGGACGCTGGATATCCTTGGCCGCCGGGAGGATGGCTACCACCTGATGGATATGCTGATGCAATCGGTCTGCCTTGCGGATGAGGTGACCCTCACCGAAGCGGATACGCTTTCGCTTACCGTGCGGCAGGGCAGCTATACCACCCAAACCTCGGAGACCGAATCCTCCTCCGCGCCTGTGCCCACAGACGAGCGCAATATCGCCTATAAGGCGGCTTTGGCATTGCAGCACCGCACCGGCTGCCAAAAGGGCGCAGCGATCTCCCTTACGAAGAACATCCCCTCCGGAGCCGGTATGGGCGGCGGCAGTGCCGATGCTGCTGCTGTTCTTTACGGGCTGAACAAGCTCTGGGGGCTCGGGCTGACCCACGAAAAGCTGTTGGAGATCGGGCTGACCCTTGGCGCAGACGTGCCCTTTATGCTGACCGGCGGGCTTGCCAGAGTAGGCGGCATCGGCGAGTGCATCGCTCCCCTTTGCCCTGCGCCGCAGGTATGGCTATTGTTGATCCAGCCCTGTGATGGTCTCAGCACCGGAGAGATCTTTACCGCATACGACTCCCCTGCTCCCGATCTGCTCATCCGTCACCCCCGTACCGATGCAGCACAGCAGGCGCTCATCACGGGTGATCTGGTCTCGCTGGCTGCTGCGATGGATAACGTGCTGGAGGGCATCAGCATCGCCAAAAGACCTGCCATCGAAGCCGCCGGAAGACAGCTGGAGGCCGCCGGTGCCCTGCGTGGCATGATGACCGGCAGCGGCTCTGTGGTGTATGGTGTTTTTGCCGACCGGGCAGCTGCCGAGGGGGCCAAAGCGTATTTTGATGAGCTTGATGTGCGCTGTCTTCTTACCTGCACCGCAGCGGACGGTATTGTTTGTAAAGGCTGAAAGATGCTTGTTAATAGCATTTCTGGAAAGAAGACACAAAAAACGTCTTTTCTCAAAAATAATGCTTGACATTTGACCCATACATGTGTATAATTTAAAAAGTGCTTAGGGGCATGGTGTAATGGTAACACGTGGGTCTCCAAAACCTTTGTTCTGGGTTCGAATCCTAGTGCCCCTGCCAAAAGAACCGGTTTCGAAAGAAACTGGTTCTTTTTTATCCTTCGGAAGTTCTTGCAAGCGGACTCTTGAAAAAAGGATCGTACAGTATATAATGATTGATATGGTGTATACGATGAAAAGTTTACATTGAGGAATTGACGAGGAGGGATAAGACTATGTCTTCTAATTCGGATCAAAGCTTCTTTGAAATCATCAACGGTGAATTGGTAAAATACCATGGCGATCAAGCTGTTATACATGTACCGGATGGCGTAGTTCGCATTGGTGAAGGAGCGTTCACCAAGCCTGTTACCTTTTTGGGTTATGGCGGTCCGCCGCCGATGTGTTCTTGGGGCGGCATGGAAACCTCTGAGACCAATGTTGGAACTCACGAAGAATTATGTGGATTTGAGTTTATCCGCGAGGTTTATCTGCCTGCAAGCGTTGAGGTGATCGGAGCGCATGCATTCCAAAGTTGCACCAATCTGGAATGCATTCACTTACCCGGGCATCTCCGCTGCATCGGCACGCATGCCTTTGCCCGTTGTCACAGTCTGAAGCAGATCGAAGTGCCGAAGACTACAATCATTGAGTATCAGGCATTCTTCATGTCAAGAACCAACGTCATTCGCGTTTGAGCAGCATTTGCTATCGTCGTTGGCGTGCGTGAACGACATTTGTGCGCTCTCCAAAACCTTCGCAGAGGGTTCGAGTCCTTCTGCCCCTGCCAAAAGAACCGGTTTCGAAAGAGACTGGTTCTTTTGCATATATCCTTTTTTCTTCTTATGCTCGGTTCGAATACACGAACGAGAACAAATTTCTTTTCGAATACTCTCCTTTTGCATATTACCAAATTGTTTCATTTGGCATATTTTGTAAGCTTTCCGCAACAATTGGATTGGTAAATATTGTTGCGTATAGGTTGATATTGGAATAAAATTTTGATAAGTATGGAGTTACAGCTCCATCCATCAACAAGGGAGGAAAAACGAGATGAAACGCACGGTACTTCTGGTCGTTAGCATCGTTATGGCTGTTGCCTTGGCGATCAACGGCACCATCGCTTACCTGACCGATACGGACAGCGATGTGAACGTGATGACTCTCGGCAACGTCCAGATCGAGCAGATCGAGCAGGAACGCGACGATGCCGGTGTTGTCAACACCCCCTTCACCCAGGACAAGCCCCTCTACCCCGCCTACTACGAAGATGGCGAAACCGATCTGGACAAGATCACCGGTGAGATCGATAAGTACGTGTCTGTAGAGAATACGGGCGCATCCGATGCTTATGTTCGCACTGTCTTTGCCTTTGAAGGCACCGAGATCGGCGATATCATCCACCTGATCAAGAACGAGACCGAGTGGAAGTGGGAGACCCTCAACACCCCCATCACCATCGGCGGCGTTGATTATACCATCCTGGTGGCTACCTACCCCGAGGCTCTTGCCGCCGGCGACACCACTCCCTACAGCCTGATGAACCTGTACATGGATAAGAAGGCCGGTAACGACGATGTGGCTGCCTACGGCAACACCTACGACGTGCTGGTACAGAGCCAGGCCGTACAGACTGAGAATATGCCCGAAAACCCCTCCGAGGCGCTGGACGCTGCCTTTGGTAAGGTGGCAGACAACGTAGCCGACTGGTTCGACGGCGTATCCCCCGTCAGCTATGTTTCCGACATTTCCGAGCTGCAGGAAGCCCTGGCCAAGGGCGGCACTGTGAAGCTGACCGACGACATCACCGTTACCCAGGAAGACCTGCAGGAGATCGTTGGCCGCGACGACGGTATGACGACCGTTTTCAACGTAGCCGGCAAGAGCGTTACGCTGGACCTGAACGGCAAGAACATCAACGTTGAAGGCGATACCGATGCTGTGTTCTTCGCTACCGATGGCAAGCTGGACATCGTTGGCGCAGGCGACATCATCACCGATTGCGAATGCTACATGGTTTGGGCTCGCGGCGATGAGGGCACCGATGTTGAGGTGAACATCTACGGCGGTAACTTCGTTGCCGAGCATGATCCCTCTGATTCTGCCGAATGCGCTGTGCTGCTATACGCCGATGCCACCAACTACGGCGATGGCACGACTCCCCCTCATTCCCACATCAACGTCTACGGCGGCACCTACAGCAATGCCATCGTTACCGGGCAGAGCGTTCTGAACGTGAAGAACCACGGTGCAGGTGAGATCACCCTGTACGGCGGCTCCTTCAAGAACTTCGACCCCGCTACCGATGTAAGCGCCGATGATAAGAAGTGGGTCAAGCCCGCCGACGGTTACAACACCGAAAAGATCGGCGATTGGTACGCTGTTGGCGAGGGCGAAGTGCCTGTTGTTGAGGTCAACGATCAGGCTACCCTGAAGGCTGCCCTGCAGGCCGGTAAGGATGTTGAGCTGCAGGCCGGGGAATACACCTTCCCCAGCAGCGATATCCCCGCCGGTACTACCATTACCTGCGCTCCCGGTACTGTGTTTAACGGCAACAGCAGCTTGAACATCAAGGGTTCCACTGTGGAAGGCGCTACCTTCTCCAACGAAAACGGCAATACTGTTGGTGGCACTATCAACGGCACCTTCAAAGATTGTGTCTTTACCGGTGACAATGCACTTCGCTATTGCTATGCCGGTGAGACCGTCGTCTTCGAAAACTGCGTATTCGATGGCGACTTATACGGCGCTCACTTTGATGGCGGTTCCAATGACGTAATCTTCAAAGATTGCACTTTCAGCGGCTTCAACACCTTTGGCAGTGCTCTTACGAAGCTGACCCTTGACGGCTGCACCTTCGTTGCCAATGGCAAGTCCGACTACAATGGCGTAAACCTGTGGGGCAACAGCGATGTGATCGATTGCACCTTTATCTTCGACGGTTCCTGCTATTATGAGTGGGTCGATGCCTGTGGCAACAACAAGACTCTCAACTTCACCAATTGCGTTGTGAACGATGGCACCAACACCATGCCTCTGGATAGCAGCATCGTTGGTGACTATGGCAGCAACAACACCATCAACTTCTATTGATGAATAACCATTCAGCCAATTGCAGACAAATTGCCTTGCGGCTCTGTAAAAAGAGCTGCAAGGCTCTTTCTTTTTAGGAATAGCAGTAAAGACCCATTGTCCTTAAGCAGAAGCACAAGTTCCTTCCGTCTGTATCTGCAGAGCCCGTAGTAATGTCTCGAAGCAAAGCGATCGTTTTTGCTCGGGAAATGTGTACTTCAACACTCCACTTTTTTCAAACTGTATAGTATAATAGAACCAACGAAAACGAGTCATGCACTGCCACCAAGGAGGATCCCCATGGAAAAGTACCTGAATGCAATGTACAGCGAAATAAAGCCCGCCTTGGGCTGCACCGAACCCATTGCCGTTGCGCTGGCGGTGGCCAAGGCCAAGGAGACCCTGGGCTGCGTGCCCCAGCGGGTGGAGCTCTGGGTAAGCTGCAACATACTGAAAAACGCCATGGGTGTAGGCATTCCCGGTACAGGCATGGTGGGTCTTGAGATCGCCTCTGCGCTCAGTTGTATTGCAGGGCACTCCGAATATGGTCTTGAAGTTCTCTCCGGTGCCACCAAACAGGATTGCGAAAACGCAAAGCAGTTTGCTGCCAAAGGGAACATCACCGTACAAACCAAGGATACCGAAAAGAAGCTGTATATCGAAGCGCATGTATTCGCAAATGGTCACGAAGCCATCTGTATCATCGAGGATGCCCATACCGACATCACGCACGTACAACTGGATCAAACGGTGCTGGAGCATACCGAGCAGCAGGTACACCACCCGGGTGCCGCCACCGAGCACGATCTGGATCTGGCGGGCATCTATTACTTTGTCTGCTTTGTTGAGATCGAAAAACTGCATTTCCTGAAGGATGCCATCGCCCTGAATGATGAGATCGCTCGCGAGGGGCTGACCAACGACTACGGCATGCGGGTGGGCAAAGTGCTCATGGGCGGCCGCAGCATGGAAGAGATGTCTCTCTCTGAGTATGTGTGCGCTTATACCTCCGCAGCGGCCGACGCCCGTATGGCGGGCAGCACGTACCCCGTTATGAGCACGGCGGGCAGCGGTAACCAGGGTATCTGTGCAAGTCTCCCTGTTGCTGCCGCCGCACGAAAGATGGGCATTGAAGAAGAAACCATGCTTCGTGCTCAGGCCCTCAGCCAGCTGATCACTATCTATATCAAGTCTCACATTGGCAAGCTGTCTCCCCTCTGCGGCTGTGCCATCGCTTCCTCGATCGGTTCTTCTGCCGGTCTGGTGTTCCTGATGGGTGGCGGCCTGAAGGAGATCGTTTACGCCATCCAGAATATGATCGCCGATATCTCCGGCATGATCTGCGATGGTGCAAAGTCCAGCTGTGCGTTGAAGATCGCCAGTTCGCTGGCCAGCGCCATACAGTGTGCCCAGTTGGCCTGCGCCGGCGTATCCGCCTCCAGGCATGACGGCATCATCTCTTCGGATGCAGAAAAGAGCATCCGCAACTTGGCCAACCTTGGCTGCGAAGGCATGGCGATCACCGATCGGGTCATTCTGGATATGATGATCAAGAAGTGAGCATACAACTCTGCATACAGAAACAGCCTGCAAGCGTTCCTTTACACGCTTGCAGGCTGTTTTCTTTACAGGAAGGGGCGAACATCCAGCACCAGCTTCAGGGGCTTGGAGGTTCTGATATATCCGGGCAAGGCTTCCTGCAGTACGGCCAACGCACAGACCACAGCAAAGAGGGTGTTCAGATCGTTGAGGCGTTCATCGGCTTCAGGATCCAGCTTCAAAAGCTGTGCAATGAGCCCGTCTGCGATCTCCCGGAGGATCTGCTGCACCTCGTCGTACCTTGCACCGGCACGGCGCTGCACCCTTGCCAATAAATAAGCAAAATCAATATCCGGCCAGCCGAATTCTCTGGCGAAATCGATGCAATCGCCATTGCGATATGCCGCTATGCAGGTATCCAGCAAGGCTTTGGGGTACGGCAGGGCACGCCGTGCATGCTCATGGTTGAACACATAGTGAAAGGTGGCCGCAAGGTAGTGGAAACGGGGCGCGCCCTCCAAAGCTCCCTTGCACCACAGGCCGGTTGCGGGGTCTGCGTTGTCAGCAAGCCACTCGAAGTACAGATCCTCCCATTCATCTCCGGCGGTATCTGTCAGGAGCATGGAGGCATAGATGCCTGCGCCGATGTGAGAGCCGAGCCAAGGCTCCTTGGCCCAATCGATCTCGTCCAGCAGGCGGAACAGGGCTTCTTTGCTCTCGTATTTGCGAAAGACCTCTGCACGGTACAGCGGCTTTGCACCCAGCAAATACAGCGCACCCGCCACAAATGCTGTTGTGTGGGTCTCATAGTTGCCGGGGTTTGCAAAAAGCCCTGTCGTTGGGTCCTGAAAGCCCTGCAGCACCTTCGCAAAGGCTTCCTTCTCCTCAAAAGAATCCGGCAGCTGCCCGATGGTATAGAGAATATTGACTGCATTGGCACTGCCGTAGGGCGTGCAGCCAAGATCCCGGCTGCTCTTGGCATCCTGGGTGATCCAACGGCTGTATTCGCCGGTTTTACCAAGGAAGTGCCGGTCTACGATGCGCCGAACTTCGGCAATGAACTCTCTCAGATCATGCATATGCTCGCACCTCTTTATGCTTTTGCTGTATCGCGGGGCTCTACAGACATCATAACGGATACGAACAGGAGCTGTCTTGCAGTTTTCGACCATATGGCATTCGGATATGATCTTTTTACAGCAGACGATCGAACGCCCCGTTTTCACTGGCATATATACCGGTCAAAAAAGACTTGCAGCAGCAGTGCAAGTCCGGTTCATTGTGATGTATTTGGCTGTGTCTGTTATGCTTTTCTCTCCTGCTCCTTTACCCAGGCAAGGGTCTGGAGCAGTGCGGTATGGTGCTCAACACCGCTCAGGTGCAGCTTATGGGCATAAGCAACGGCTGCGCCCATCATTTTGCCCGGCTTCATACCGGCCTTCACAAGATCGTCGCCCCGTACCTGAGGCTGAGCCATCAGCGCCCGATAGGCCTCCAGCATGCTCCTGAGCCGCTCTTCTATGGTAGTATAGTCGCCGCTGTTGCCGCTGCCCAGATGGTCTGCCTTGGAAAGAAGAAGCAGATCGGATGGCTCAAGGGCTTCATCCATCAGGCGCATATAGGCCTTTTTGCCGGAGCCCATCGCCACCAGCGAATTGGGGCGCATGTGGAGTCGCACCATGTTTTCTACGTACTTCATCAGCCGTACTTCGTTGTTCATGCGCCCAATGAATGCGGTACACAGCTGGGCTCCCACCTCTTCGTGCCCGAAAGAACGGATGCGCCCATCGATCTCCTTGGTGGTGGCAGGCTTGCCAAAGTCGTGACAGAGCGCAGACAGCATCAGCCCGCGGGGATTGGCTGCCTGCGCTCTCAGTTGAGCGGCCTCATCCAGTACAAGCATGGTGTGGGTGTATACATCTCCCTCCGGGTGGTAGCGGGGCTCCTGCTCAACGCCGATCAGCGCTTTCACCTCCGGGAACCAGCAGCTGAGCTGCTCCATCTCTCTCAGGCTGTGAAAGAATACAGAGGGAGCATCGGCTTTCAGCAGCGCCTTGTTTAATTCCTCCATGATCCGCTCCCCTGCGAGGGTGGAAAGATCCATTTCACGACAGAGGTCTACCGTCTCGGGGGCAATGGAGAACCTGAATCGGGCAGCGAACTGTGCGCCCCGGAGCACACGAAGGGGGTCTTCTGCGAAGGTCGCATCGTTCACATGACGGATGACCTTCTTTTTCATATCCTCCATGCCGCCAAAATGATCGATCACTTCACCGGTGAGCACATCCTGCATGAGGGCATTCACAGTAAAATCCCGCCGCTGAGCAGCCTTCAGCGTGCCAAGGAAGGGATCCACATCCACGGTGAAGTCTTTATGGCCGCGGCCGGTCTTGGTCTCGCTTCTTGGCATGGCAATATCCAGCTGATAATGCTTGAGGCCGTATACGCCAAAGCTGACGCCCATCATGGTTCGTTCACCCAGCGTATCCAGTATGGCTTCCAAAGCTGCGGGGGCAATGCCGTGTACCTCTATATCGATATCCTTACCCTGAGTACCCATGAGCAGATCCCGCACATATCCGCCCACAAAATATGCTTTGCCGCCTGCTTCCGCAACGGCTTCTGCAAGGCATTTGGCCATTTCCAGATCTTTATTCATTGCTTCTCACACCCTTCGTTTACGGCTCTGTTATTATGCGGCAACAAGACCCACATACCACGCAGACCGGATAAGGCAACAGCCGGTCGCTTGGACCGGCTGCATACAGGCATCATTCAAAGTTTTCAAAGCGCCTGCACCACACATATTTCGAAATAGCGCTGTTTTGCGCACTGTGCACATGGGTACACAGCAGATCACGGATGTAGGGCGGCAAACAGCGGTTGAATTTGACTTCAAGGATCATCTCATTGTGGTCAAAGGGCGAAATGGTGGGCACATAGGGGTTGAACATATCTACAGAGCCAAGGCCGGTGTGCAGCTGCTTATCGAAGGTGATGCGAACCTCTTCAGCCGGGTGCAAATACGCCTCGCGTACATAGTCCACGATCACCACAGGGTGCAGCAGGTGCAGCTTCATTTCCCGGTATACATCCGCAAAAGACCGCTGCGGGTGCGCTCCAGGCCGGTAGGGTCGCCCGCGATCAGCTGTTCTGCCAGGAGTCGGGGTATGGCGGTGGAACGCTTGGAGATCATGGAGCCTACCTTGGTCTTGCACTCCATGCGAATGAAGCGATCCGAATAGTTGTAGATACGGATGCGGTACTTATCGCGGTTCTTAACGCCGTCCAGCTTATCGATCAGGGCATCGTTAAAGAAGGTATCAAAGTACAGGGAGCGGATGTGATACTCGTTGTTCTCATCGCCGTTGGGGTCGCGCTGCAGGGTCTTATCCAGCACACGGGACAGCACCTGGTACTCCATCGGCGAGATGAAATACTTGAGCTCATGCCGAAGCGGTACAGAAATGCTCATGCGTTCGTCCTTCTCTCGATTGATCAGGCGCCTACTTCGCTCTGGCAGGCTACCAGGGTGGCATCGTGCACGCCTTCGATATCCAGCATGCGGGTGACCACCTCATGGCGTTCGTTGAGGCGCACTTCGTAGGTCATCTCGGCACCGGCGCGGGTGAGGGTCTTGGAGCGCAGCTTGTGGCTCTTGACGCAGCGCTGCAGCTCGGTCATGATAGCGCCCTCGCAGTACTCATCGTAGTGCAGCACCAGCAGGTAGGCGTTGGGAGCGGTCAGCTTAGCAAAGGTGAGCACAAACAGCAGCACAGAGATGCACAGCACCACGATCACGGCGATCAGGTACAGACCGGCACCCAGCAGGATGCCCATGGTCAGCGCCCAGAACATGTAGGCGGTATCCAGAGGATCCTTAACGGCGGTACGGAAACGAACGATGGACAGCGCACCCACCATACCCATGGACAGCGCGATATCATTCTTGATGCACATGACCACAGGGGTAGTGATGAGGGTGAGCATGATCAACGTCATGGTAAAGGAGGGGCTGTAGAGCACACCGCGGTAGGTCTTGCGGTAAACGATGGCAATAATGATACCGATCAGAAAGCCGAGGCCAAGGGCCATGAACAGGTCGGAAGGCACGATGGACTTGAACTGGGCAGCCAGACCGGTGGTATTGAGCGCCGTGCTGGTAATGGCGGTGGTGGTGAGCAGAGAGGTGGTAAGCATATGGTCAGCTCCTCCTTTGTGGTGTTGCTTTTTGCATAGTAATTGATGAGAATGGTTTTGTCAACCTTAGCTCCACTTCTTGCCCTCGGTGTACTCGGCATCCTCGGGCAGCTCGGGCTTGGGCCCGAAGAAGAGCAGCATCTGGTCGTTGCTCAGTTCAAGGCGCTCCTGCACCATTTCGTAGAAATAGGTGGGACGTTTCTTGAGGGTGTTGCGCAGACGGTTGAGACGGGTGTTCCAGTACCGGAGAGCGCCTTCGGGAGTAGAGGGGTTATCGTAGGTAATGGCCTTATCGGTCTCCTCTGCCCAGCGGGCAAAGTGAAGAGGCATTTCCGGCTCCAGGATAGCCACCATTTTATTCAGCTCGGTGGTCATGGTCTCGGTGGTAAGGAACTGGTAGATCTCGCCCAGGCGGGTAAGGAACTTGACCTTCATCTCATCGTTCTCCAGCAGCTTGCGGATCAGCGTGTTGTTGATCTTCTGCTGGCCGGCGCCGGTGGGCTTCAGGTAGCTGGTAACGCTGTCGAAACCGCTGCTGAAGAGGCCGTAGTCCAGGTCGTAGATGATCCAGCGCCATTTGGAGCCGGGCTCCTTGAGCTTGTAAAAGCGAATGTTACCGGGGTCGGAGTTGCCGAAGAACATTTCAAAGGCCATATAGTCGAAGTAGTTGTCTACATCGATATTATCCAGGATGTACTGCAGGTCTTCTTCGTTGGTGCCGGGCGAAGAGTCTTCGATCTTCTCGATCATCTTGCGGTATTCCTTGCTGGAACCCCACACCACGGTGCGGCCACTGGCCTCAAGGATATCCATATTGTCGGCTTCTTCCAGAGACAGGCCCTCGTGCTGAGCCACGAAATATCGGTCCACGCGTTCGCGCATGTTGTAGTGGCCCCAGTACACGCCGTTGAGATATACCGCCACAGGCTTCCATGCCTGATAAATGAGCGTGGAGGGCGTATCGGTTGCTTCGTTGAAGCAATCGATCAGGTGGCTCTGGAAGCCGTCGATCAGGCGCGTCCATGCACTGTCGTTACCGGAGATACGGAGCACGAAGCTCTTGTACTGGGTAAAGGGCCTGTCCTCAAAGAGGGCTGCTTCGAAGTATTTGTTGCCATACTTTGCTTTGGCGCGGATCTTGAAAGATTTCTGCGGCATATCCAGGCTGTACTGGCCCTGTAGGCTGAAATCCACCGCCTGGCTCACCAGCTGGGTGCCATCCTTCTCGTAGATCTCCACATGGCCCTCGCTTGGTTCTTTACCGATGGTGCGGTAGTTGGGGTCGGAGCCATCCAGCTTTACAAAGGGGATCTTTTCTTTGATCAGTTCGCCGCCGGTCACCAGCATACCGGTCACCGGGTTCCAGAGCTTGTCCGGATCTGCCACCAGGCTGACCACCGGGAAGGAGTGGTACAGATTCATCATGTACGATTGGGTGATCACTTCGCTGGGCTGCAAGCGACCGGAGGGATCGTACGCCCGTGCCCTGAGCACGGTAACATGAGAAAGGTTGAAAACGGAGCCGGGCGTGTAGAGGGCTCCGTTCTCCTGAGTGGGTGTGGAGCCGTCTGTGGTGTAGTAGACCTGCATGTAATCGGGAACGTTGATGGTTACCTGTACAGAGCCTTTATATTCGCCGCCGGGAATGGAAAACGACGGAGTGCTTACATAGCCATAGTAGCCGGTGCCGTTGGGCGCACCGGGGGTAGGAGCGTTGTAGTAGTAAAACTCATTATAGCCGAGGGTACGGCCAAAGCTGTGGTCGGTGGGGATCATGGAAAGGGGCAAACGATCCAGCACACGGCCTGTGGGGTCGCAGAAGGACATGGTCTCGCCGCCGTTGCGGCTCAGGCTGAAATTGGTATGGAACTCGGTGGTGGTGGTCAGCTCGGCCTGGGCATCCAGATGCACGACAAGAAACTGGCCGGGCTCGATGGTAGCGCCCTCGGGAAACTGCCAGCGGCGGGGGCGCTTGAGGGAGTCGCTCAGACCGTAGCCGCTCAGGTCTACGGTCTGGCTCCCGGAGTTGTAAAGCTCTACATAATCGGTAAGTGCAGCAGCCTCGCCGATGGCGATCACATCGTTGGAGGCCAGCACTTCGGTAATGATAACGCCGGTGTAGTTGTAGGCACGGAACAGCTCATCGGCCCTGGCCTGGCCAAGGCTGTTGTTGCTGTTGCCGGGGGTGGTGAGCTGGAAAAGCACCATTTCACCGGAATCGGTACGGCCTACAGAGAAATCCTCCGGCACGTTCTCGATGGTGAAACGGTCTACCATGCGGCCATAGGTATCGCTGAGCACAAGCGTTTCCATTTCGGCGCTGATGGAGAAGTTGGTGTGAGGAATGCCGTTCTGCTGCATCAGATCCTTGCCGCTGCAATAGACAAGATAATAGCCGCCTGCGGGAATATAGGCGCTTTCGGGGAAACGCCACTTGAGGGGCTTGTTCTCCTTATCGCTCAGGTAGTAGTTGCCAAGATAGATATCCCGGTCGCTGTTGTTGCGAAGCTCCAGCCAGTCTACGATCTCGCCATCCTGATCGGGGATGCCGATCCTGGGGTCGGGGCACACCTCATTGATGACCAGGGTACCGCCCTCGGTAACGTTAGCGGAGCGGTATGCCAAGAAGCCCTCGTGGGTATTGGCATACCCGGGGCTGTAGTAAGAGGTGGTGTCGTACACATGCTGACCGTTGGAATCGACGCCGGTGAGGATGTAGCTGTTATCGGCCGTCATGGTGGGGATGATCATCTCGTCGATCAGGTACATGTCGGGGTCGTACATGTACACATGCGATCCGGCAGAGGACAGCTTGAACTTGCCGTGGAACGGGCGGGTTGGATCCAGCTGATAGCTGTCGGATGCGTAGACGATCACCCGCTCCCCCGCCTTGAGCAGGTAGCTGGGGAAATAGAAGGTGATGCGGTCGTTGCGGTTGGTGAGCATAACGCCATCCATATCCAGATCTTCGCCGGTACCGTTGTAGATCTCCAGCCAGTCGTAAAACTCGCCGTTCTCGTCGGGCACAGCGGTAGCGTTGGCGCTCATGGCCTCACTGATGACCAGACCCGTATATTTGGAGGAACCAATGTGGCGACCTGCCTCCTTGGGGAAGATCAGGTACATGATCACGAGCAGTGCAAGAAACAGCAACAGCAGTGGGATAACAGACAATGCACGATTGCGGCGCTTTTTGGGCTTGTAGCTCTCGGTGGGGCGCGGTCTGGCCTGCGGCTGCTGAGGCACTTGATACTGCATACATGAACCTCCTTTCGTTGTTTTGGATCGGTACAGCACAGAAGTGCACATACAATATAAAGTATACCATATTCCTGCTCTGTTGCATACCCAAAAGGGCAGATGGCATGTAAATTTCGTACTTTTTCGCAAAAAGTGCGAGTGGATAGATATTCAAAAATACCCGAATGCAGAATAGCGGCTCTGCAACAGCAGAGCCGCCGGTCGTATAGCGCTTACTCAGAGGTATGCACGGTATTCTCTTACCTGCGGCAACCACAGCCGCAGGAGCCGGTGTTACAGGCTGCGTTGCTGATGCTCACCTCATCGTTGTTGCACAGCGATGCAGGAGGGAACAAGGGCAGGGAGAAAAATTCGTCGCATACGTTCTCGGCGAATTCCTCGCAGGGCGGGATGGAGCAGAAGCCGTAAGAGGGCACCAGGATCTCCACGGTTGCCAGCACCTTGAGAATAACGGTAACGCACACCGTCAGGTTGAAGGTATTGTTGCCCTCGTAGGTACCTGCTACGCAGATGGCGCTCACCATGCTCTCCAGGCAGTAGGGCACGATGGATTCATCGGGCACAGAGAGCAGTACATCACGATCGATGGTGATAACGCCCTTGCCGATGTATTCCACGCAGCGGCTGTCTACGAAGAGAATGTCGATGGGCACATCCACCTTACAGCGTACACGGGCAAAGCAGGGACGATCGCACAGGCGCTCCACCGTCAGGTTGCGGATGGTGCCTTCGGTGGTGGTGGAGCGGCAGCTCTCAAAGGTGATGGGCGGCACAGGGGCCGAGGTGGGCGCTACGGTCTCGGTATCGTTTACACCGCCGCAGTTGCAGGAGCAGCCGCAGTTATTGCCCGCCACCATGGCGTAGCTGGTAATGACTACTTCCTTGTTATCCAGCTGCTCCTGCTGCAGGCAGCTGTCGTAGACGCGCTTTACCTGTACGCACACCTTTTCCTGGAGACCATCCAGCGCGCTGCCGGAGATGATGCCGGGGCAGGAACAGGGATTGGCATTCTTGTAGCTGTAGAAAGACATTGACAAGCCTCCTTCTTGATGGTCGGCTGGGGGTTGCACTGTGGCTCTCTCCCCTGCCGCTCAATGACACGGTATGCCGATGTCTTCCCGGGGTGCAGAATTTAGGAGCTTGCTGTCAGAGGTTTTCTTCGTCGATGACCTCGATCCCGTCCGGCAGAGCAGTGATAAGCATGGCTGCGGTATTGGACAGCTCCACCTTCCCTTGCAGTGGCAAGGACACCTTCCCGAGCAAGCTGGTCTCTTTGCAATGAACACTCAACTCAGCATCCAAAAGGCCCAGATTGCCCGGCAGGTTGCCCGCAAAGATCACGCTGCCCGCGCTTACACCCAGCACCAGCCCATTATTTGCAATATAAGCAAGAAGGGAAGCCCTGAAACCCGAATCGTTGATCCTTTCCAGCAGATATGCCGTTCTGCCTCCGCACAGATAAACCACATCGTAGGTGAGCAGCTCTGTAAGGGGCATATTGCAATGCAGGTCGAACACACGGATGTTCTCGTTAAGAATACCGCACTTCAAAAGGTCGTTCATGCATTCCGGCAGAACAGCGATGGCGTCGGCATCGATGGCAGCTGTGGGGATAAACAAGGCTGTTGCATTGGCTGGCTCTTTACCGAGCATCTGTAAAAACCGTTCTTTGATCGCATCCGTTTCGATGCCGCAGGAGGTAAGCATTACTCTCATGATCTCATTCTCCTTTTCATTTACCGCATAATGATCATCGCAGGCCTTACTCAGCTTTTGTCGCGGGCTTATAGGCAATACCATCGATCTGACACAGGCAATTCTTGCCCACGAATTCTGTAACGACCGTCATACGTGCAGGCGCATCCGTGCCGAAGAATTCTCGAAATACATCGGCTCCTTTTCGAAAATCCTCTGTGCTGCGGATGTAATAGGTAAGCTGTACCACATCGCTGAGCGAAGCGCCAGCTTTGGCCAGGGTATCTGCCACTGCTACCAGCGTGGCACGGGTCTGATAGGCCAGATCGTTCACCTCCTGCCCTCCGCCATGATGGGCCAGGAAGATGTAATCTCCAGCAACTACGCAGGAGGAACAGGTATCATCGCCGTAATGGTTGCAAAAACGTTGTATCATACGAACACCCTTTCGAACATTTGTTTGTGTGAATGATAACACGAACAAATGTTCTTGTCAATAAAAAGCAAAGAAAAAAGGCGGTGTTTCCATCGCCTTTTGAAAGTTGTCTCCGCATCAGCAGAACCGGCTCACGACCTCTTCCAGTGCAGCAAGACCGTTTTGAAAGCCGTTGCCGTTGTTCATGGTGATATCCGCCAGCCCCTGATAGATGGGCAGGCGCTGGTTGTATAGCTCCTCTACCTCCTCCTTGCTCTTTTGAGCCAGAAGAGGGCGCTTCTCTGCACGGAAGTTGGACATGATATCATCCACCGGGCGGTCGATAAACACGATCACGCCGTGGTTCTTCATCAGCACACGGTTCTCTTCTCGGAGGCAAGCGCCTCCGCCGGTAGAGATGATACCGGGCGTTGCGCCAACAAGCTCCTGCAAAAGCCTGGTCTCTGCATCGCGGAAGGGCTTATCGCCAAAGCGCTGGTACAGCTGTGCCGTATCCATACCGGTAACCTCGGTAAGGTAAACGTCCATATCCAGATAGGGAAGCTGCAGCTTGCTGGCTACGCGACGGCCAAGTGCGCTTTTACCGCTGCCGGGCATTCCGATAAGAAAGATATGCCGATCCATACCGATGTTTCCTCCTTTGTACGGGTTCAGCTTTCGAGGCTTTTGGCGTTCTGGCTGCTTGTGGCAAGGGTAAAGCGGAAGCCGGTCTCATGCTCCTCCGGCAGGAGCGATATGCTCTGGCCGTGCATCTGCATGATCTGTTGGCTGATGCTCAGTCCCAGGCCTGTGCCCTGCCCTGCGGTGTGCGCTTTATCCACTTTGTAGAAGCGGTCGAAGATGTGCAGCCGATCCTCCTCAGGAATGAGAGGACCGTCGTTGGAAATATCCACCGCAACGGTATTATCATGCAACAAAGAGGTGCATATTGTCAAGCGTCCATTGTGACCAACGAATTTCAGCGCATTATCGATGATGTTTACCGCCACCTGAGAGATGCGGTCCTGGTCGGCATGCACCATACAGGGTTCGCGCTCGAAATCCAGCTGTACATTCAGTTCCTTCTGTTCAATATCATTCATACGGGCAATGAGCACATTGCCCAGCAGCTCGTTGATATCGAAATCCGACCACTGAAGCTGCTCCACGCCGTTATCCATTCGGCTCAGCTGCAACAGGTCGCTGATGAGCCTCTTCAAGCGGTTTGTCTCATCAAAAACGATCTGCAGGTACTGGGTCTGGTCCTCATGCGGAATGGTACCATCCAGCATACCCTCTACAAAACCGTGGATGCTGGTAATAGGCGAGCGAAGCTCATGGCTCACGTTGGAGACGAACTCCTTTCGCCCCTTCTCAACAGTCTCCAGCTTTTCGGCCATTACGTTGAAGGCACCCGCCAGCTGGCGTACCTCGTTTACCCCCGTTACCTCGGCGCGTACATTCAGCTTGCCGCGGCTCATGGTCTCTGCCGCTCCGGTGATCACTGTAAGCGGTTTAACGATACCGCTGGTATACAGCGCCGTGCCCAGCATAGCCACAAGGGTAGCCAGCGAAAAGCCAACCACGATCTGCATCAGCAGGCCGTGATACTCCGCCTCTACCACCTGTGCGCTGGTATGGATCAGCACTGCCCCCTGTACGCGATTGTTTTTCATGTAGGGAACGGCCACCGTCATAATAACACCGCCTGCGGAGTTGACTACCTTGGTACGCAGCTCCTGACCCTTCATCACGTCCATCAGCAGATGACTGATGTCTTCATGATCCAGCGTTTCCAGCGCATTATCGCTGTTCTTGGTCAGAAAGGCCATATTATCCAGCACACGGCCTGTGCTGTCCACGATCATAATGTAAGCATGGTAATCATCGTAGACCATTTTAGCCTTTCTCTGCAGGTATTTCATATCCATGCTCTGGCCAAAAAACAGGCCTCCGTAATCCCGCATGCCGCTGTTGGCTGCCAGATAAGCGATATCACGCGCCTGTAAAAGCAGGTTGGCCATGCGGCTCTCTGTCATGGTATGACGGATGGATGCTACAGAATAAGCTGCACTTACAAAGGCCATCAGCAGAATGACCACAAGAAACAAGGCCAGCAGACGGCTGAACATGTTTTGAAACATCCGGTCTCACCGCCTTTGCCTTTACGGCGTTGCTTTATACTCAAATTTGTAGCCTACCCGGTAAACGGTATGGATCTTCCAACCGTACTTCTCGCAATCGGGCAGTTTTTCCCGCAAGCGTTTGATGTGTACATCCACGGTGCGGCTGTCGCCGAAGAAATCGAAGCCCCATACCTTAGCCAGAAGCTGCGCACGGGTAAACACCTTGTTGGGGCTGGAGGCCAAATAGTACAGCACCTCAAGCTCTTTGGGCGGCATCTCTACCTCATGGCCCTCATAGGTGACCTCGTAACGGGCCAAGCTTACCGTCAGCTTGGGGAAGCGGATGGTATCATCCTTTTCCTCGGGTTTGCTTTCGGCTTCCGGTGCGCGGCGCAGAACAGCCTTAACACGGGCGACCAGTTCTTTGGTCTCAAAGGGCTTGGTAATATAGTCGTCCGCGCCCAGTTCAAGACCCAGCACCTTGTCGAAGGTCTCATCCTTGGCGGTGAGCATGATCACCGGGATTCGGCTGGTCTTGCGGATCTCTCTGAGCACCTGCAGACCGTCGATGCCGGGCAGCATCACATCCAACAGCACAAGAGCGGGCGAAGTGTTCTCGAAGGCCTCAAGGGCTGTATCGCCCCGGGCGGCTTCGATCACACCAAAGCCTTCTTTTTCAAGATACAGCTTTACCAGCTTACTGATATTCGGGTCATCATCCACCAACAGGATCTGTTGTTCAGACATGAGTTTTCCCTCCTTCGCAGAAGAAATACATTGGCATTACTTAAGCGTTACCACAGTTACGCCCTGCTCGCCTTCGCCGTACATACCGTCTCTGAAGGTCTTTACATTGAGATGTTTACGCAGATGACGCTGGATGCCGGTACGCAATACGCCGGTACCCTTACCATGGATGATGCTCACCTCGTTGAGCCCGGCAAGCGTTGCATCAGCCAGATAGATATCTACAGCGCCGAGGGCTTCCTCCAAAGTCTGCCCGCGCACATCGATCTCCATAGGCACGATGCGGGAGGCTGCGCCGGTCTTGGTCATCACCTTGCTTTGCTTGGGCTTGGGCGCTTCCACCAGCTTCAGCTGGGAAAGGTGGGCCTTCATCTTGAGAATACCTGCCTGGATCTGCACCTCACCGTTGCGATCGGGCAAGGAGAGTACGGTGCCCTTGGTGCCAAGGTGAACGATCTCTACCGCGTCGCCGATGCGAACACTCTTGGGGGGCGTAAAGTTGGTCTGGCTGGCCTGACCAAGCCCCTCTGCCAGAGCATCGATACCATCCTCCATGCGTTTGCGCAGCTTCTGCACCTCGTGCTCGGGGGTCTGCGCCTGCTTCTTGAGGGCCTTCAGCTCGCCGATGATGCTGTCTGCTTCACGGCGGGCACCCTCCAGGATGCGGCGTGCCTCCTCCTTGGCCTTCTGCATGCTCTTCTGGCGGCTCTGCTCAAGCTCCTTGCGCAGCTTTTCGGCCTCATCGCGGAGCTTGACGGTTTCCTTACGGGTCTCCTCAGCCATCTCCCGCTCCCGCTCTGCGATCTGGCGGTGATACTCCGCATTGGCGATCACGTCTTCGAAGCGGATATCCTCCTGGCTGAGCAGCTCACGGGCATCATCGATCAGGCGCTCCGGCAGACCCAGTTTGCGGCTGATCTCAAAAGCGTTGCTCTTGCCGGGAATGCCGATGGAGAGGCGGTAGGTGGGCCTGAGAGACTCCACATCAAACTCAACACTGGCATTCTCCACGCCTTCAGTGCCAAGGGCAAAGGCCTTCAGCTCACTGTAATGGGTGGTGGCCATGGTGCGGATCTTGCGCTTCAGCAGCTCGTTCAGAATGCTTCGTGCCAGCGCTGCGCCCTCGGTGGGGTCGGTACCTGCACCCAGCTCGTCGAAGAGCACCAGGTCGTTATCCGATACCGTTTCTACGATGCGGACGATGTTGGTCATATGGGCAGAGAAGGTGGAAAGGGATTGTTCGATGGACTGCTCATCGCCGATGTCGGCATAAACATGATCGAACACAGCCATCTCCGTGCCCAGAGAAGCAGGCAGATGCAAACCTGCCTGTGCCATCAGGGTAAAGAGACCCACGGTCTTCAGCGTGACGGTCTTACCGCCGGTATTGGGGCCGGTAATGATCAGCGAGGTAAAGTCTTCGCCCAGCCACAGATCGCTGGGAACTACCTTCTCGGGGTCGATCAGCGGGTGACGGCCACGTACGATCTTGATACGTCCCTGATGATTGATCTTTGGCAGCGAGCAGTGCAGTTCTCTGGCAAGCTGCCCTTTGGCAAATACGAAGTCCAGATGAGCGAGCACATCCAGATTGGTGAGCAACGCCTCTGTATGGGGAGTAATGCGGTCGGTAAGCGCCTGCAAAATGCGGGCGATCTCCTGCTGCTCCTTGGCGTGGTACTGCTTCAGGTCGTTGCCCAGCTCCACAAGAGCGATGGGCTCGATAAACAGGGTGGCACCGCTGGCACTCTGGTCATGCACCAGGCCGGGCACGTTCTGTCTGCACTCAGCCTTAACAGGGATGCAGTAACGATCTCCGCGCATGGTGATGATCGCATCCTGCAGATTCTTTGCAAAGCTGGTGGATCGGATCATCTGGTTCAACTTCTCGCGCATGCGCTCGTTGGCAGAACGGATCTGCCGACGGATCTGGTACAGCTCGGAGGATGCCCGGTCTGCGATCTCGTCTTCGGCAATGATGGCATCGTTGATGTCGTTTTCGATACTTTCCAGCACCGTGAGCCGGGAGGCAAGAGCGATCAGGATGGGGGTATTCTCCCGCTCCTTGCACAGGCTGGCCCGTGCGGAGCGTGCGGCGCGCATCAGGCCTGCAATATCCAGAAGCGCGCGGGGGCTCAGACATGCGCCCTTTTGCGCAATGGTGATGTATTCGGTAACATCGTTAAAGCCGATCAGCGGATTGGAGCCAAGATAGGTGAGCAATACCACCGCTTCTTCGGTCTCATCCAGAGAACGGCGAACCTGTGCCTCCTCCGGCGAGGGAACCAGCTGACTGCAGCGTTCTTTGCCAGCATCGGTCATGGCAAACTGCGCGAGCCGCTCCAGGATCTTGTTAAACTCCAATACACGGAGCGTACGGTTCAGTTCCATCGAGGAACCTCCTTTCGGAAGAAAAACTATTCGATACCACGATGCCAGTGGCCGGCAGTGGTGCCGACTGGCTTTTCGGGGGATTGGCCATCACGGATGGCCGCAAAGGCACGGGTGATCGCCGCTTGTTCGGCAGCGCTCTCCGTGGTGAAATGCAGGAGCATGGCAGTACCCAGCAGCTTGCGATCCTGTTCGTAGATACGCAGGTCTGTCGGCAACGTGCCCAACACACGCAGCACGCATCCATCCGGATGCACTACCCGCTGCAGCGGAAAGCGATACCCTTTCTGATCCACCAGAGCGGGGTTCTCGAGGCCGTAAGCCATGCTGCTGCCCTTACAGAGCGCACACTTGCTCCTGCCGGTCCTGAGTCCTCTGCCGACCCTCTCCGGGCAATGGTTCAACAGCATCAGGATCTCACGGCCATAAACCTTCAAAAAGGCTTGTCCGGGAAGGGGCATGAGCTGCTTCTGTTCATCCCGGCTCCATTCGGGCCACAGGTGGTAGCCTTCTACCCCAAGCTCCATCACCGCCTTCAGGGCGTGGCAGTTACTGACGGGAATGCCCGGCCCCGCCCATACAGGCAGGTCGCGGATCTGCTCCACCTGACCGATGCACCCGGCCACAACACCGGAGATCTTTTCTTTGTGTGCATGGATACAGGCAAGGACATCGTCCAGGGCGGTCTGGGTCATCTGCGGAGGCAGCTGAACAAGGCAGCCCTGCGGGAGCTGGGCCAGTTGTGCGGACAGCTTATCCCCGGCCAATAGGAGGGGTTCAAAAATAAGCACATCCGCACCGTTCTCCCGAAGGAGAGCAGCATTGGCAGGGTCGGAGAAAACCACCGCCAGGGAATGGGAAGAAATGTTGGTCGTGTTCTTAACGGCACAGGGTGCAGAACCAACGTTTATGTCTTTCAAACGCATGGTCTCTTGCCTGCCCATACTGTCGAAGGCAGCGATACGTGCGTTGATCAGCAGGTCTGCCGCATTTCGGCGCAGCTCATTGAGTGCGCTGACGGGAAGAAACACACCATCCTCAAGGGTGATGGACACATTCTCTGCATTGGAAACCATAAAAGGGGTCTCCCCCAGCTTTTCCAGCTGCTTACGGACATCCTCCGGAGTCGCGACGCGCTTCTGGGCGGGCTGTACCGCATCGCCAAAGGCAGTTACGGCGGATATGCCATCCGAGAGAGTGAGCTGCATGGGCTTACCCGCAGCAAATACGGCTTCCATCCGAATAGGAATGGGCTTGGGCGCATGGGCTCTCGCCTCTTCCAGCTGTCGGGCATCGGAAAGTCTTGCCACCTCTGCACCGGCTTCTATCGTAAGCCCCGGGCGCAGGCGGAGGGTCGCTTCGCTTCCGGCAGCCATGTCGTGGCCCGAATAGCGCATATCGTTGTCTATCCGTCCCCGGATCTGCAAGCTGTCGCCATCGTTCAGAGGCAGTTCCAGCCTCAGGGAAGCCATTTGACCTTTCACCCGTGTGATCTTGCCAAGGGGGATGCCCTCATGGCTCACACGCTGGGTGGCGCACAGATCTGCGTCCTCGGCTCCGAAGGCATGCCCGCGGGTAAAGCCGCCGCGGTTGAAGATCTGCAGCAGTGCCTGCATGGGTGCGGGGTCGCAGGGATCAAAGGTACCGGCTGCGATGGCATCCAGAGCCTTGCGGTAGGCCGAGGCTACAACAGCCACATATTCCGGGCTTTTCAGACGGCCCTCTACCTTCAGGGAGCGAACACCTGCCTCCACAAAGGCGGGCAGGTTCGGGAGCGTACACAGATCCTTCAGCGACAGGAGCGCACCCTTCCGGCTTTCCATTTTCAGCTGAAGCCTGCAGGGCTGGGCGCAGCGGCCTCTGTTGCCGCTTCGGCCGCCTGCCATCGAGCTCATCAGGCAACGGCCGCTTACGCCGGAGCAAAGAGCGCCATGGGCAAAGACTTCTGTTTCGATGCCGGTTGCAACCACCTTACGGATATCCTCAAGGCTGCATTCTCTGGCCAGCACCACGCGGGAGAAGCCAAATCCCTTTGCGAAGGCAGCATCCGAAGCGTTGGAGAGACCCATCTGTGTGCTGGCATGCAGCGCCAGGTCCGGGAAACGCTCACGAACGATCGATGCAACGCCAAGATCCTGCACGATCACAGCGTCGGCTCCGCAAGCACGGATGGTGTCGAGTGCTTCTGTAACTGCGCCCAGCTCACCCTGTTTGATGAGGGTGTTTACGGTCACATGCACACGGGCATGGTACAGATGCGCATAGGCTACTGCCTGGGCAAGGGTCTCTGCATCAAAATTCACGGCAGTGGCTCTGGCACCAAAGGCTTTGTAGCCGAGATATACCGCATCGGCACCGCAATCGATGGCAGCCTTCAGGGCCTGCATATCTCCGGCGGGGCAAAGAAGCTCAGGCAAAGAAACCATGTAAAACTCGCTCACTTTCCAAAAAAGCGGGGCGCAGGGCCAACCCCCACACCTCCGCTTTGCTGCAATCGTTTACCGGTAACCGCCGCAAAACGGCAATGCCGCTTACAGCTTGTTGAAGGGATACTCTACGCCGTTGGTCTCCACACGGATGGAGGCGATCACCTGGGGCACGATGGGGCGGTCGCGCACCGTGCGCTGGGCAACGATGGTCTGGGCGGCATCGTAGCCGGTGAGTACTTTGCCAAAGGCGGCGTATTCGCCGTCCAGATGGGGGCTGGTGCTGGTCATGATAAAGAACTGGGAGCCGGCGCTGTCGCGGGCCATGCTGCGGGCCATGCTGAGCACACCGGGGGTATGCTTGAGGTCGTTGGCAAAGCCGTTGCTGGCAAACTCACCCTTGATGCGGTAGCCGGGGCCACCCATACCGGTGCCGTCCGGGCAGCCGCCCTGGATCATGAAGCCGGGAATGCAGCGGTGGAAGATGAGACCGTCGTAGAAGCCGCTGTTGGCCAGAGAGATAAAATTACCAACGCTCTGGGGAGCGATCTCGGGGTAGAGTTCGCCCTGCATGACCGCGCCGTTTTCCATAGTGATCGTAAAAACAGGATTTGCCATTGTTATAAACCTTCTTTCTGTTATGGTAGGCCTCGTTGGAGGCTTTGCTCCCGGAATGGATTATGGATAGCCGTCCGGTACGGGAATGGTCTCGAACGGGTATTCCTTGCCGTAGGTGTTTACACGGATCGTTTCGATCTTATGAGCAACATGCTCGTGCTTGATCCGATCCCAGCTGTTGCGGGAAAGCAGATGTGCAAAGCGCATACCTTCCAGCACCTGCCCGAAGAAAGCGTAATCCGCTCCCATCATGCGCAGCGATCTTGTGTTGGAATGCAGAACGAGCATGAAGGCACTTCTCACCGAGTAACAACCGTTCGGGTGATACATGCACATACCGCCGTAGCTGAGCTTGCCGGTGTTGTATTCGCAATCGTTCAGCGGCATTTCCCCGTTGATACAGTACGGTGCTTTTTCAGTGGGATGATCGATCTGCAATACAGAATCGCTGGAAGCGGAGGTGATGACCGCCCCATCGTAAAAACCGGAGTTGGCCAAATGGATAAAGCTGCCCACGGTGTTGGGTGCCAGCCCCGGATACAGCTCTCCTTTAATGACAAAGCGGTTTTCGAAAAGGATCTCGAACGTTGGCAGTGGGATCGTTTTGGCAGCCATGTAAACCCACCCTTTCCAAACGTTACCTTTTGGTTTGACCACAACACATTATACCCGTTTTTTTCTTTGTTTGCAAGGAAAACAGCGTTTGTTCACAGTTTGCTTGCAAGCCGTCTTTGAATAAGGTATGATGAGACCGAAATCTGTTTTCCGAAAGGATGCACCCTGTATGGAGATCATCGCCTATATCCGCAATGCTTTTCCCACCAAGTTCGGTCTGCCCAGACAGAGCGGGCTGGTAAAGGAGCTGAGGAGCACCATCGTTTTTGAGCCTGCATACCGTAACCCTGATGCGCTCCGAGGGCTGGACGGTTATTCGCATCTGTGGCTTTTGTGGCAATTCCACAAAGCGGAGAAGGAAAGCTGGTCTCCTACGGTGCGGCCTCCAAAGCTGGGAGGTAATGTGCGCATGGGGGTGTTTGCCACTCGCTCCCCCTTCCGGCCCAACCCGATCGGCCTGAGCTGCGTAAAGCTGGAGAGCATCGAGCACACAAAGGAGTTTGGGCATGTGATCCATGTAAGCGGTGCAGATATGATGGATGGCACGCCCATTTACGACATCAAGCCCTATCTGCCCTATGTGGACAGTATACCCGATGCTCGCGGCGGCTTTGCTGCGCAGCATGAGGATGACCATGTGGAGGTGTGTTTCCCGGAGGAGCTGCTGCAAACGGTGCCGGAGGAGCTGCGTCAAGGGCTGTTGGGCGTGCTTCGGCAGGATCCGCGCCCTGCATACCAACACGACCCGGAGCGTGTTTATGGCTTCACATACGCCGAGCTGGAGATTCGTTTCCGGGTAAAAGACCGTATTTTGACGGTATATGCAGTTGAAAAGCAAGAATAACGGGTTTTTTTCTGCTTTTTTTGTTCGTGTTTGCTTTTTTGCTTGCGTTTTTATCGCTCATCCTGTACAATAAGAAAGCCGTGTGCGTGATGACGGTTGAGTCCTGTGCGATTTCAATGCGTGAACCCTGTCAGGTCCGGAAGGAAGCAGCAGTAAGCGTTCTTGGGATGTGCTGCGGGGTCGCTCAGCCTGAACGTACACGGTTTTTCCAAAACTACCCCAATACCTTAAGGAGGATGTCGCATGAATTACCGCCACGTACTGGAGCAGGATCCGGAGCTTTTCCAGGCAATGACCAACGAGGTCGAGCGTCAGCGGCAGCACATCGAGCTGATCGCTTCCGAGAACTTTGTCACCCCCGCTGTTATGGAGGCCATGGGTTCTCCGCTTACCAACAAGTATGCCGAAGGTTATCCGGGCAAGCGTTACTACGGCGGCTGCCAGTATGTGGACGTGGTTGAGGATCTGGCCCGCGAGCGTGCAAAGCAGCTCTTCGGTGCCGAGCATGCCAACGTTCAGCCCCACAGCGGCGCACAGGCCAACACCGCTGTTTATTTCGCCATGCTGAACCCCGGCGACACCGTTCTTGGTATGAATCTTTCCCACGGCGGCCATCTGACCCACGGCAGCCCCGTCAACATCAGCGGTAAGTACTTCAACTTTGTGCCCTATGGCGTGGATGAGAAGACCGGCACCATCGATTACGATGTAGTGGCCAACCTTGCCAAGGAACACCAGCCCAAGCTGATCGTAGCCGGTGCCTCCGCTTACCCCCGCGCCATCGATTTTGCCAAGCTGCGCGAGATCGCAGACAGTGTTGGCGCAATGCTGATGGTGGATATGGCTCACATTGCCGGTCTCGTCGCTGCCGGCTGCCACCAGAGCCCCGTGCCCTATGCCGATTTTGTTACCACCACCACCCATAAGACCCTTCGCGGCCCCCGCGGCGGCATGATCCTGTGCAAGGAGCAATATGCCAAGGCCATCGATAAGGCCATCTTCCCCGGCACTCAGGGCGGCCCGCTGATGCACGTAATCGCTGCAAAGGCAGTCTGCTTCAAGGAGGCTCTCAGCCCCGAGTTCAAGAGCTATCAGGAGCAGATCGTGAAGAATGCCAAGGCTCTGGAGAACGCCTTCCGTGCCCAGAACATCGAAATGGTCTCCGACGGTACCGATAACCACCTCATCCTGCTGGATCTGACCAAGACCGGCCGCACCGGCAAGGAGCTGGAGGCGCTGCTGGGCCTGTGCAACATTACCGTCAACAAGAATACCATCCCCGGTGAGACCCTGAGCCCCTTCGTTACCAGCGGCGTTCGCGTGGGTACCCCCGCTGTTACCACCCGCGGCATGAAGGAAAGCGACATGGAAAAGATCGCCGGTTTCTTCCGCAAAGTCATCGATGGCGGCGAGGAAGCCTGTGCTGCCGTAAAGGCCGAAGTTGTCGAGATGATGAAGAACTTCCCCCTCTACGAGAGCTACCCCAATGACTGACAAGCTGACCGCTTACGCCAAGGGCATCCTTGGTGAGGATGCGGCTCGAAAATATCTGGAAGCAAAGGGAATGGTACTGCTAAAACAGCGGTACCATTCTCCATATGGAGAGATCGACCTGGTGATGCGGGATGGCGATGTGCTGGCCATGGTGGAGGTAAAGACCCGCGAAAAGGGTACCCCGGAAACCTGTGCATACGCCATCTCACCCAAAAAGCAGCAGCGCCTGTGTATGACGGCCAGATACTTTCTGGCAGAATACGACCAACCTGCTGCCGTACGCTTTGATGCGGTACTGGTGACCGCAGGCGGCATCCTGCACATTCCCAACGCATTTGAAGGAAAGGAGTGGTAAGCATGATCCGAGTAACTTTTCCTGTCTGTGTGAAGGATGGAGAGATCAGGTTTTCTGTGATCGTTGCAAAGAAGGGCGATCGATGGCTCTTTTGCAGACACAGTGAACGAACCACCCTTGAGTGCCCCGGCGGGCACCGGGAACCCGGCGAAACACCCGAAGAGACTGCCCGGCGCGAGCTGTACGAAGAAACCGGTGCGACCGAATATACTCTTCAGCAGATCGGTGTATACCGGGTGACCCGCTTCGGTGGCGGTAGCTCCTGCGGTATGTTGTACCGTGCAGAGGTGTCAACGCTTGGCAAATTGCCTGAGGGCAGCGAGATCGCTGAAGTCAGGCTCCTTGGCGAGCTGCCGGAGAACTGGACATACCCGGATATCCAGCCTCATCTGCTGAAAAAAGCCTGGCCGACCACAGACACCCACCCTTTAGAACGCCACCATACCGCCGCATACGTGATGGGGCGAAAGGGTCTTTGCTTCCGGGATGAGGATGCACCCATGCTGGATCAGCTGAACTACGCCTTTGCATTGGTGAAGGATGGTCGCGTATCCGGCGACCACTGGCAGCATATTGATGCATACAAAGCCTTTATTGCAAGGCACCCGCACATCCTGCCCGTAGTCTCTGTGGGCGGCTGGGGCGCAGGAGGCTTTTCTGAGGCTGCCTCTACCGAAGAAGGCAGACGGCTCTTTGTACGCAGCGCTTTGGCACTGATGGAGGAGCATGGTTTCCTTGGTCTGGATATAGATTGGGAATATCCCGGCTCCGATGCGGCGGGCATTGCTGCCTCTCCCGACGATCGGGAAAACTTCACCCTGCTTTTGGAGGCGCTCCGCAGCGGCATTGATGCCCTCACTGCCAAGGATGGCAAGCATCGCCTGCTGGCTGCTGCGCTCGGAGCCTCGTCGCAGCTGGTAGGGCACATCGAGTGCGAAAAGGTAGGTCAGCTGCTGGATCAGGTCAACCTGATGACCTACGATATGTACAGGAGCAGGAAGTGCTGCCACCACACCGCGCTGTTTGCCGGAGCCGATGCGGAGGCATATTCTGCCCATCAGGCAGTGCAGGATCATGTTGCCGCAGGCATCCCAGCTGAAAAGATCATGCTGGGTTGTGCCTTCTATGCCAGAGTCTATGCGCATAACGGCAGCATGATACCCCCGGTGAACGCCCCCTCGCCCAGCAACGGCGGCGACACGATGCCCTATGACCGCATCGTGACCGATGAGGCGCTTACCCATGCGTTCGATGAAGCAGCCTGTGCAGCTTACGCTTACGACGGTAAACGTTACCTGACATACGATTCCCCCGCCTCCATCGCCTGCAAACGGGCATATGCGCATACGAACGGCCTTATGGGGCTGATGTACTGGGAATACGGCGAGGATCACGACGGCGAGCTGCTCAGGGCTATGCACGGCTAAGTTTCGCAGCATGCGGCCACTACACGCTCTATAACACAAGAAAGCCACGGCCCAAATGCCGTGGCTTCTTTGTGTTATGCGGCACGGATGCGCTTACGCATCCAGTGCATTCTTGAGCAGGCTCAGGTCGATGCCTTCGCACTGGCTGATGGCTTCATACAGCTTGCCCAGCACGTATTTCACGCCGCCGGGAACATCGCTCTCGGCGTTGAGGGGCATCACCGGGTCGTGCACGCTCAGGCGCAGCAGGAACCATGCTGCATTCAGCTCGTTCTCCACATCGAAGGAGATACGCACGCCCTCGCGGTTATCGGGAGCAATGTGCCATTCTTCGTGGTCGGTAGCATACTCCAGCACATATTCGATGGCATTGCGGGCTGCGGTGCCGAAATCTTCGGCGGTAACGGAAAGACGGATCTCGGCGCTCTCTACAGGCTCGCGAAGGCCCTCCAGCAGCTTGCTGAGGGTATCGCCCTGCTGTTTCATCTGCATGGCCTTGATGAGCAGCACCGTGACCAGATACATACCGTCATCCAGGAAGTGGTTATCCTTGAGTGCGGCGTGACCGCTGGTCTCGATGGCCAGGGGGCAGTTGACACCGGCCTCGTTGAGGCGCACAGCCTCATCGATCACGTTGCGGTAGCCCCTCTTGTAGCGGTAGTGCTCGCCGCCCCACTCCTTGATGAAATCTGCCAGACCGGCAGAGGTAACAGAGTCGGTAACGATGGTAGCGCCGGGCTGCTCATCCAGCAGAATGGCGCTGATAAGGGCGATCAGGCGGTTACGGTTGATCTCCTTGCCGGTGTGATCCACGATGGCTGCACGGTCGCAATCGGCATCGAAGATGATGCCCAGATCGGCACCCACATTCTTAACGGCAGCGGAGATAGAAGCCATGGCCTCTTTGTTTTCCGGGTTGGGGATGTGGTTGGGGAAGCGGCCATCAGGCTCCAGGAACTGGCTGCCCTCGATCCAGGCACCCAGTTCTTCCAGCATATTGGCATAGAAGCCGCCTGCGCCGTTACCGGCATCCACAACTACATGAAGACCCAGTAGGGGCTTCTGCACCTCGGGATCGATGCTGTTGATGATCAGATCCATCAGGTGGCGCTGATAGGTGGGCAGGAAGGGCGTCTCGATGATCTGACCGGCCTTTTCGGCAGCAGCGGGAACATTCTCAGCCAGCGCAAGAATATCGTCCAGATCGTGGAAGCCGATACCGCCGCCCTGGGCAAAAAACTTCATGCCGTTCATGATCCAGGGGTGGTGGCTGGCGGTGATCATGACAGAACCGTCGGGCTGGAAGCCTTCGGTCAGAATCGCCATGTACATGGCAGGAGTGGTGCACATGCCATAGTCATAAGCGGTAGCGCCGGTAGAGATGATGCCTTCGGCAGCGGCCTTGATCAGCTCGGGGCCGGAAACGCGGCTGTCGCGTCCCAGAGCAATGCTTACTTCGGAAACATCCTTGCCGCGCTGCTGTGCCGTCCAATGGGCGAAGGCTGCGCCAAGGGTCTTGACCACTTCGGGGGTCAAGACAGCGTTTTCACCAACTGCTGCGCCACGAACATCAGAACCGCTCTTCAACTTACGATAATCCATACTGTCCTCCCTTTGTTATGCATCCAGTTGTGCTCTTCCCTCATCGGCTGCGCTTCTCAGCAGCAGATACAGGGGCTTAAGGCGTAGAAAGTCTTTGGCGACTATCTCGCTCAAGCTGCTTTGATAACAGGCTTCGAATGGGATATTGACCCTCTGTACATAGATCTCCTTGAGGGGGTATAGCATTGCCAGCTCCAGCGGCATGCCCGCAGGCGGCTTCATGCGTTGGTAACTGTCGCCAAAGAGATGCAGCGTATCATCGGGGATGCCGCATTGGCGAAGCACCTTGCGAACCTCCTGCGGCTTTTCTTCCATGCGCTTGCGAAGCGCATCCATGGCGGGGCGGTTCTGGCCCCAGAAGCCAAGCCCCCAAACCAGCCGGTCAGGGCCAAGCTCAAACCAGTACATGACCGACCCCTCACGCATCTCGCCCCCTCTGCGGAACAGCAGCCAAAGATGATCGCGGAAGGGTGATTTATCTTTGGTAAAGCGGGTATCCCGCCTGAGACGGGCGAGGCATTTGGAGGGGCGGGTCTCGATATCCGGCGAGATGGAAAGCATGGTCTCCGCCAGGCTATCGATGAACTGATAGAATGGTTCCTTGACGTGCTTGCGGTACTCATCCTCGTGGGCACGATAGAAGGAGACCTCGTTGTGGAAACGGATATCAAGGAAGAAGCGGATGGTTTCTTCCGTAAACCCTTGAAACATGCGTGTCATCCTTGTCTGTAAGAATCAGCGGTCGCGGCGGAAAAGCCCCTTTCCCTTGGTTTTGGGCTGGGCTGCCTCCTGCTGCTGGGCAGGTGCCGCACTGTCGGAGCCGAACTCATCGTAGGTGGGCATGTATTCGCCGTTATCCTGGGGGTATTCAAAGCCCTGGGGGTCTTCAAAACCCTGGGGCTCCCACTGGGGGTATTCGGCCTGCAGCTGGGCGTCCGGCTGCTCATAGCCGTAGCTGGGCTGCTCGGCGACATCCTGCTGCTCGTAGCCGGGCTGGGGCTGATAGGCTGCTGCATCTGCGTCAAGATCGTCGTAGGCATAGAAAGCGTTCTGATCGGCAGGTGCTTCGGCAGGCTCAAAGCCCGAGGCATCCACTTCGCCGTAGAAGCCCTGGCCAAAGGAAGAATAGCCTTCGGTATCCTGCACGTCGGTCTGCTGGAGCGGTTCGGCTTCGAAGGGAGGCAGATCCCAATCATCGCCGGTGTTGAGCACCACCTCGGGTTCCGGCTCCTCCTGCAGCTGGGAATTGCGTGCCAGCGTCTCCTTAGAGGTAGCGGCAAGCTCATCCGGGTTGGCAGTTACATAATCACGGCGGCGTGCGCGTTCCAGATGATCGTAGGCGGCAGCGGAGGCTTTCTTGGCATCGTGGCGCTTCTTGGCGGCCACGAGCAGCAGAGCGGCACCGGCCAGCAGCAGCACACCGGCAACGATCAGCACGGGCAGCAGTACCTTCTGGATGGCCTTGGGCAGCGTGCCGATGGAATCGTGATGGATGGGCACCACCGTAACGGGCACAAAGACCGGTTCGGGGGTGGGCTCCGGCGCGGGCGTGGGGGTGGCGGGTACGGGCGTTGGCTGGTACACCGCGATCTGCATTTCGTTGCTGAGGAAGGTGTTCTCATTCTCGAGAGGATCCTTGGCAACGGCGGTGAACTGGAACTTACCGGAGGTGGAAAGCACCGTATCGCGGCTCATAGTGCGGCTCTCCCCTGCCGGGATGCTCTTGAAGGTATACAGCTCCACAGTGCCGTGAGAGATCTTCACATCGGTAGCATCCACACGGCTGTTGTTGGTAACGGTGAGGGTAAAGCGCACACCGGCAGGCTCGTCGTACACTTCGGTACGGTCGGGCGTGGCGGTAAGCGTCAGGTTAAGGGCTTCATCGGGATCCATCGCCGTTACACTCAGCGCATTGCTGGCAGCGGTGATCTCGGTACCGGTGGAATCGATAGCGGTAATGGTAAACTGGTACTGGCTGGTCTCGGTAAGGGTAAGCTCCTTTTCGAGGGTGAGGGTCTTCCCAGCCTCGATCTTCTGGTTTGTGAACACATCGCCCAAAAGGGGATCGGTCACGCGGAGATCGCTCAAATCGACGCTGCCCTTGTTCTTCAGCTCCAGCTTCAGGTTGATGGTGCCGCCGGAAACAACGCCCTTTACATTGCTGCTGAGCGTAGCGGTAAGATCGGCCTCAGCGTAAGGAATGGTCTTTTCTTCAACACTGTGGGTCTCTTTTTTGGTGCTGCCCTGCGCCTTGTAGGTGATCTCGGCGCTGCTGGTAAGATCTTTCTTGCCCATGGTGGCTTTGTAGGTGATATCTACCTTTGCACCGGGATCCAGCTGCGGGATGGTCTGGGATTTGCTGTTGATATCTTTATGTTCGGTAATGGTAACATCGGTCAGCGGTACGGTACCGGCATTGGTGATGGTATACTTCACCTGTACCTCCTGCCCTTCGTGGGCAGAGGGCGGCGTGATGGTACGGTCCACATCGATGGCTACCTCGGCCTCGGTTCGGGAGACCGTAGCACGGATCGACTGGCTGCGGGGCGTAGCCTGGCCGCTTTCCTGGTAGGTGGTGTACTTGGCAAAGTACTGGATGTAACCCTGATCCAGCTCCCGTTCGTTTACGGAGTAAGTACCTGTCCAGGTCTTGGATTCGCCCGCTTTGAGCGTGACGGAGCCGTTATCGCCAAAATCGGAGATAACTTCTGCCTGGGGGCTGAACAGCACCACAGGATCCTGCAGATCCTTATCTGTGGTGTTGGAAATGGTGATGGTGACCGTTACATCGCCGGGGCCTACCAAGAATTCAGGAGAAAGCTCGATCGTACAGGCGACCGGTTCCTCATCGGCATATGCGAAGGATGTAACAGTGACCAATGCCAGAACACATGCAAAGAGCATCAGCAATCCGCGTTTTTTCATGCTTCGTCCGGGCTGCAGGAGCAGCCCAACCTCCCTTCGACCACCGGCAGCGAACATCCGCAGCGGTGATGGGTATTCTTGCCACAGTGCATATTCTTCATTCCTATATAGGAAATGCAAGCATATGCATTCTATCTTATTTTATTTCAAAATTGTTTCCATGTCAAGAAAAGCCGCTTCAGGAAGGGAATTGTTTTCCAAACTGTTACAATATTGCACTATGGGATCAAGTTGAGCATATCCTCAGTGTCATTCACATCCACAAAACTGTCGGGTACCTGGCCGACGATGATACTTTCTGCAATGGGAACGGTACCTGTAACAGAGACCATCCTCGAGTCCGCCGGTACGATCAGACTGACGGAGGTCTCCAGCGTCAAAAAGATCTTGTGCCTGGTCTGGTTGATGCCCGCCGTTTCGAATTCGGTCTCATAATGTGTATTGACAGCACCGATCGGCACGATCTGCACACCGATCCTGGGCCCGAATCCGCCCAGAAACCGGATGCCCAGCGCTGCGCCAAGCGGTACCCTGATCACTTGGTTGTCGATGCTGTTCAACTCCTGCTGTGCAAGGATGGCGGTCTCGGTAGCCAGCTGATTCATCCGCATGGTGTTGGCCCGAAGCATGGTCACTCTTCCTTCGCTGTCGGTCTCCACCTCCATCAGTTCTGCATAGGCGATGCCCTCGCCAACCACCTTCTGCGCTGCTCTGTTCACGGTTTCCAGCGCGATGGAATGAGCGGTGGCATAGGCCATATCCAGCAGCGTTTTACTCAGATTTTTCTCAAGAAACAGCAGCAGCGCCGCTGATAACAGCAATACCAGCAGGATACTCCGCCATAAGCCTGAGCGCTTTGAACCCTTCACAAGACCACCCCCTCCCGAAGCGTATGCCATACAGCGCTCCGCCATGCTTGGTCAAAGAGTTTGTTACACTGTGGTATGGCGCAGGCGGTTGGTCTATGGTATAATGTATATGTATTTTTATGTTTACCGGCGCAAGCCGACCACTCTCATTTTTGCGGGAGGAATAACCTTTGTATAAGAACGATCCCAACCAATACCAGGAGCAATGGTACAGTGATTCTCCCATTTACGCGGAGCCTGAACCCGCCCAGGAGTATGTTGAGCCGAAACGGCACACCATTTTCAAGCCCCGTCTCTCCAAACCAAATTTTATCGTATCCACATTGGTGTGCGCCGTCCGCATCACGGCACTGGTTGTGGTGCTGGCAGGCCTTGCACTGGCGGGTATCGTGTTCGGCATTGCCAAAGGCTACATGGAGACCGCTCCTACGCTGGATCTTGCCATGCTCAGCGACCAGGACAAGACCTCCTTCCTCTACGACGCCGACGGTAATGTGATCACCGACTATAAGGGCACGGAAAACCGTGTGATGGTCAACATTTCCATGATGCCGCAAAACCTCTGCAATGCCTTTGTTGCCGTAGAAGACGCCCGTTTCTACACCCATAACGGCATCGACCTGAAGCGCATCGTGGGTTCGTTTATCAGCAACTTTGTATCCGGCACCAATCAAGGCGGCTCCACCATAACCCAGCAGCTGATCAAGAACACGGTGCTCTCCGCAGAGCAGAGCTATAAGCGCAAGATCCAGGAAGCCTATCTGGCCATGCAGCTTGAGACCCGCTATACCAAGGCTCAGATCCTGGAGTGCTACCTCAATACCATCTACCTTGGCGAGAATTATTACGGCGTGGAGGTGGCTGCACAGGGGTATTTCGGCAAGTCTCTTTCGGAGCTTACGCTGCGCGAATGCGCCATGCTGGCCGGTATGACCAACAGCCCCTACTATTACAACCCCCGCCGCAACTTCTATACCCGCCAATCCGAGACCACCGATTACAAAAAGATCACCAACGACCGCACAGACTACGTGCTTCGCTGTATGTATGAAAACGAATTCATCACACAGGCGCAGTACCAGGCGGCTTTGGATACCTCTACCGCCCACGTGCTGGAGACCTCCACCACAGAGGGTGAGGGCATGTACAAGTATGCCCATTATGTAGAATATGCTGTAAGCGACATCGTAGATTGCTTCCTCGAGATGCGCGATCTGGAGAACACCAGCGAAAACCGTTACAAGATGGAAAACGAGCTGCGCACCGGCGGCTATCACGTCACCCTTGCCATCGATACGGAGATCCAGGAGATCCTGGAGGATACGGTCGCCAACTGGAAGAAGTATCCCTCCCTGCGCGACCCCAGCGATAAGATCTACCGTGCCCGCAACGCTGACGGTACCTATCAGGAGATCATCCAGCCCCAGGTGGCTGCCGTGGTGATGGATTATCGCACCGGCGAGATCAAGGCGATGGTGGGCAGCCGAACCGCTCCTACCCAGCGCAAGACCCTGAACCGTGCCACGGATATGCGTATGCCCGTCGGCTCCTCCATCAAACCCATCGCTGTATATGCACCCGCCATCGAGCTGGGTGCCTCCCCTGCCAGCATCGTTTACAATATGCCCGTGCCCATCAAGGGCTGGACCGGCTCCGACGGTAAGGATACCTGGCCCCGCAACTACGGCGGCGGCAGCTATGCGGGCCCCCAGACCTTCCGCCAGGCCATGAAGAAGAGCCACAATGTTTCTGCGGCCCAGGCACTGGTCTATTATGTGGGCGTGGAGACCTCCGTTGAATACCTGATGCGTATGGGCGTAGACCGCAACAACATTGATGCCACACCCTACGGCTTGTCCCTTGGCTCCAGCGGCGTAACGCCCCTGCAGGAGACAGTCGCCTTCGGTGTGCTTGCCAACGGCGGTGTATACCAGAAGCCCATCTCCTTCCTCGGTATATCCGACAGCAACGGTCACGTGGTCTACGACAGCCACGCCCAGCAGCAGAGGGTGCAGGTATTCCGGCCCTCTACCGCATGGCTCATCGTGGATATGATGAAGGATGTAGTCTCCGGCGGTACCGCTACCAACGCCAAGATCAGCGGCCAGACGGTAGCCGGCAAGACCGGTACCAATTCAGACTCGCGCGGCGTTACCTTCTGCGGCATCACGGGCTGGTATTCCTCTGCCATCTGGATCGGCCACGATAACTACAAGCCGCTTTCCTCCAAGACCACCGGCGGTAATGCGGCAGCCCCCCTGTGGCAGAGCTATATGAGCAAGATCCACAAAGCGAAGGGGCTTTCCAACCGGGATATCATCGAAGCGGATCCTTCCGAGCTGGGTCTGGTAAAGGTGACCACCTGCGCCGTAAGCGGACAGCTGGCCTCCAGTTCCTGCCGCAACGATTCCATGGGCTACGGCGTTGTGACCGATTACTGGTACGAGCCCACGGTGCCCACGGTATACTGCCAGATGCACCAATCTGTTCAGGTTTGTGCCGATACCCATATGCTGCCCAGTGAAAACTGCCGCAGACTGGTGACCAGGGGTATGGTCGTCATTCCCAACGGGCATCCCCTCAGCGCTTTTGTGAACGATAAGGAGTACGGCCGTGTACTTACGGAGTTCCTCGGTATCGGCAGTGCTTACGGCGTATGCACCTACCACCAGGGCGGCAACAACAACGGCGGCTACCAGAACAGCGACCCCACCGTACAGAATGTGCTGATCCCCGATGCAAGACGCTTGATCGACAACGCATACGACCAGATGGGCACGATGGATTCCTCCTCCGCTGCCTATGCAGCCATCCAGTCGGCGATCAACAATCTGAATTCCGTCATCAGTAATCCCTCCGCTACCACTTCGGATGTAGCGACCGCCATGGCAGCCCTTACCCAGGCCATGGCCGGATATTGATCTCTTGCCCCCATGCCGCGCTCTTGCGTCCTGGGGGCTTTCCATAACACAGAAACCCCCTCCGCAATACATTCTGCGGAGGGGTTTGCTACAGCCATCGGCTGTTTATTCGATATTAAGAAGTTCCAGCGTTCTGGGCAGGCCGTTGAGAACCTGACGCATATTGTCGTTGCAAATGGTCTTGCCCAGCACCGGGGCGATCCACTGGCATACGGCGATATCCGCTGCCGCTACGAAACCGCCACGCACACGGCGCATACCGGCTTCCATGAAACGGCGCATATCCTCAAGGGTAACTTCGGGTATGCTCATCTGCTGCTCTTTCATGGCGTTCTTCAGGTCGGAGAACCAGCTTTCGGCCTCGGAGAGCAGGGGGTGTACATCGGCACGGATCTTGGCAAAGGTATCGATGGCGGCTGGCGCAATGCTCTGCCATTCGTCGGAGCTGCCGTAGGTGCTGCGCAAATGTCTTGGCACCCGGAATACCGGCATGAACAGCGGGATGCCCGCTTCCTTCCCGGCAAGATAAATGGTCTTGTGCCCGTAGACATTCACGGTCTCGGTACCCACCGGCTGAATGGTGACGGTGGGCGTTCGCTGCTCGTTTTCGGGCAGCAGGCTGATCAGCTCCACGTTGCAATCCGGGTTGATGGTGGCAGATACACTCTGCAAACCGAAGCTTTCCATCATCAGGGTGGCGAAACGTGCTGCATCCTGCTGGGTATCGGCGCTGAGGCAGAGACTGTCGCTGATGGAGAACAGCACCAGCAGGCTCATGGCCTCATCCTCGCTGATGGCAAAGCCGTTGTTGTTCATATGCAGGCGAAGGTTCTCGGCCAGCTCGTTGGCAGCATACTTTTTGCCCACTACGGGGGCAAGCGTAACGCTGTTTACACCCACTCCGGCAACGCATGTGATGTTCTTGGCCATGTAATCGCGGGTCTTGGCATCTACTTCGCCGCTCAGTGCCTGGGCAGCGCTGCGGAGTGCATCGCGGGTCTTTTCCAGATTGGAGACCTCCCGCTTCAGCCGTTCGGATTCGCTGCGCAGCTTGTTGGAAAGGGAAGCCAGGGCATTCTCCCGGTACTTCTTTTCGTTTTCCTTGGCGGCATCCAGCTGCATGAGCAGATCCAGCCGTTCGGCTTCGATCTCCATCATCTGCTCACGGGCAGCCACGATGGTCTTGGTGCTGTAGCCACGGCTGCGGAAGGCAGCGAACATATCCTGCATAAAGGCGTCGTTTTCCAGCAGCTCGCTGAGCACACGGCGACGCAGGTCATGGCTCTGCCAGACGTATTCCAGATCCATCAGCAGGCGCTCTACAGGGTTCTCCACATATTGGTAGGGGGACTGGGCATCCTGCAGCACATTGGCCTTTACCAGGCTGCGCTCCACCACATGGGGAACGGTCTGAGGCTTACGCATACTGTGAGTGATCTGCCTGGCATTGCGGTTAAGAGGCGTGCCGTTGAAATGAGCGGCATTCTCGACGTTCTCCTCTTCCTCCTCGACCGTCTCTTCGGTGCTGAGGCGGTTAGCGCTGCTGCTGAGGGGCTGTGCCAGACGGGAGAGATGCTGATCGAAGCTCAGCTCCTGATCCAGGATCTCCAAATGCGCGCCAATGGGCAGAGCGGCTTCCTCCTCCTGCATGGGGGCAGCGGGAGCGGCTTCGGGTGTTTTTTCGGCAGCGGGCTTTGCAGCTGCCTCATCGTGGGGCTTGCGCTCCTTGCGGGCACGCTCCGCCTTGGGCTTGGGCTGCTCTCTGTCGCCCTCGGGCTTTGCATTCTCGGACTTACGGACAGGCTTGGCGGCCTCCTGTACAGGCTTGGCGGCCTCCTGTACAGGCTTTTCGGCAGGCTTTTCGGCAGGCTTTTCGGCAGCTTTTTCTACCGGCTTTTCCGTTTCCTGCACGGGGCGCTTTTCATCATCGTTATGGCCGCGTTCCTTGCGACGCAGGGCATTGCGGCGCTGCCGCCAGTTGAGCAGCGCATCGGGATTCCAGCAAATGCTGCGTTCGCCCAAAAGCTCGGTATTGAGCTGGTGCAGAAGGAAGGTATCATCGCCAAAGGGCTTCAGGTCGGCCAGAGAAGCGGCGGCAGCTTCTTCGCGGGCCACGGGGCCTACCAGCAGCTTGCCGTTCTGGATCAGCACCTGAGCGGTGAGGGCACCGGTGGCATCCGCACCGGCCTTAACTACCTCGAAGCAGGCATCGGGTGCAAATTCGCAGATCACATCGGAGTAGATGGCCTGCTGGTTGCGCTCGCCCTGGTCGGGGGCATAGTTTCGGTTTTGACGAACCTTGATCAGCTCGCGGCCATCGGAGACCAGATTGATGGCACAAAGACCGCCGATCTCGCGCATACGCTCCTTGAAGGTGCTCTGCTCGCGCTTGTCGGGCACGATGCGGAGGGAACCGTCATCGGGGAAAAGCTCTTTACTGCCCAGCATCATTTCGCCTTCGCGGGTGCAAAGCGGAAAAACGCGAAAAATAACGCGTTGTTTGTTATCTTCTTCTACATAGGCCAGCGTAACGGTGCCGTTCATTTCCTTCATATCTATGCAAACCCCTTAATATTGTTCGTAGCGTGCCCACAGCTAAAATGTGAATGAACCGTGAACACCGTTACAGTTTAACTTTGAAATCGGTTTTCGTCAATACTCTGGGATATATTCCGACAAGATTATCACAAAAACAACGCCTATTTCGTTTGATTTGTAAATTATTTCTGATTTGTGTTGACCATTTAATAAATTTGTAATATATTATGATAGGCGTTAAGCTCACTATGCTCTGCATATGATGATCCGGAGCAATGAACACCCACGCAAAGGAGGAAACCTCTATATGAACTGTCATAACGAGCTTTCGTACTGCAAGAAAGGTATGCGTATAACCGCCGTTTTCATGTGCGCGCTCCTTTTGATTCAGCTCTTGCTGCCTGCTGCGGCATTGGCCGCAAGCAAAGGCGTTACCACCGATAAGGTGGTTCTTCGCAAAAGTGCCAGCACAAGTGCAACGGTGCTGCAATCTGTCCCCAAGGGCGAGACCGTAAGCATCCTCAGCACCAGCGGCAGCTGGTATAAGGTACGATACGGCAACTTTACCGGATTTATGATGAAGAAGTACGTAAAAGCCAGCAGCAGTTCTTCTTCGGGCAGTTCTTCTTCCTCCGGCAGCTCCTCCAGCAATGCCGAAAAGATCCGTGCCCTTGGGGACCCGCCCGGCCCCATGCGCATAGGCGATAAGAACAGCGATGTGAAGAAGCTGCAAAAAGCGCTTGATATTCTTGGCTACTACAACGGTAAGATCGATAGCGACTACGGAAAGGGTACCACCGCTGCCGTAAAGGCCTACCAGAAGGATCACCGTCTGAGTGCGGATGGTGTGGCAGGCCGCGCAACGGTAAAGAGCATTTTCGGCAGCTGTGCCAAGCTTTCCAAGAACCCCGCGCTGAACGGCAGTTCCTCTTCTTCGTCCTCTTCCGGCAGCAGTTCTTCTTCAGGCTCCAAAAAGAACACGGTGGACAGCATTTCAGAGATCGGCTCTGCGCCTTCCCCTACCCGCAAGGGCAGCACCGGCAAAAATGTGATCAAGCTCCAGCAGGCGCTGGAGTGCCTTGGCTACTACAACGGCGAGATCGACGGTGATTACGGCTCCGGTACGGTAGCCGCCGTGAAGCGGTTTCAGCAGAAACGCGGCCTGAAAGCGGATGGTATTGCCGGTAAAGTGACCATCGGCATTCTGTTCGGTACGTCCTCCGGCAGCAGTTCTTCCTCCTCTTCTTCCTCCTCTTCTTCCGAAACGAAGAAGTACAAGACCGAGACCCTCAGCTGGTTTAAGGATGATGTAACGCACGTGATCCCCAAGGGCGCCCGGTTTACCATCAAGGATGTTGCCACCGGCAGGACTTTTGAAGCCGTCCGCTGGGCCGGGTATAACCACATCGATGCCGAACCCCGTACCGCCAGCGACACCAAAGCCATGAAGAGCATCTACGGCGGCTCCTGGAGCTGGCGCAGACGCCCCATTTTGATCCTTTACAGAGGCCATGTATATGCCGCCTCCATGAACGGCATGCCCCACGGCACCTCCACCATCTCCAGCAACAACTTCGCGGGTCATTTCTGCATCCACTTCAAGGATAGCAAGACCCACGGAACCAGCAAGGTGGACAGTGAGCACCAGAATGCCGTAAACAAAGCCTCCAAATATGCCTGGAAGTGACCCTTGGCGGAGCGGCAATTGTATCCAAAGAAAATTTGCATGCCATGCTTGACTTTCTGCCCTTCCTTCCCCTATAATAAGCCCTACAAGCGATGATGGGAAGGAGTAACCGGCAACCACGCGCCTTTAGAGAGCTTTCGGTCGGTGCAAGAAAGCGGCGGTGAGTCGGCGAATACATCCCTGAGCCCGGCTGTGAAACAGCAGTAGCAGACCGACGGTGCGCCGTTTACAGCGCAAGCGATGTGTTGGCATCGCACAGAGGGTATATGCTGTGAGGCATTTACCAAACGGAAGTGGTACCGCGTCAGTTTATCTGCCGCCTTCCCCCAATTTACAAGCGGGGAAGGCGGTTTTCTTTATTCCCCGAAGCACAAAAGGAGGTAATCCCTATGATCCCCGAAGGAATCCGTTTTGCGGAGCGCTTTGACGGTGTAAGCGGCAGCGCGATCCGTGAGATCTTCAAGGTGCTGGGCAAGCCCGGCATGATCTCTTTCGCAGGCGGCAACCCCTCTCTGGCTGCTCTGCCCGATGCTGCCTGCTCCACCATCGCAGAGGATGTGCTGCGCCTGGATGGCAAGCGCATTCTCCAGTACGGTGCCACGGAGGGCTATCCCCCCTTCGTTGAGAGCCTGAGCGACTACATCACCAAGCAGTACGGCTTCGATCTGGAGCTCAACGGCGTACTGCCCACCACCGGCTCCACCAGCTGCATGGACCTGATGCTGAAGGCCTTCATCAACCCCGGCGATGCGGTGCTGGTAGAGAGCCCCACCTTCCTCGGCAATATGCAAACGCTGAACCTGTATCAAGCAAAGCTCGTGCCTGTAGAAAGCGATGAAGGCGGCGTAAAGCTGGATGATCTGGAGAAGGCTGTTCAGGAGACCCACCCCAAGCTGTTCTATATCATTCCCTCCTTCCAGAACCCCTCCGGGCGCACGTTGGCTGCCGACCGCCGCAAAGCTATCTATGATCTTGCGGTAAAGTACGGCTTCATCATTCTGGAAGATGACCCCTACCGAGACCTGCGCTATACCGGCGAGCATCTGCCCACCATCAAGAGCTACGATACCACCGGCCACGTGGTGTACATGGGCAGCTTCTCCAAGATCATCAGCCCCGGTCTGCGCGTTGGTTTCCTTGTTGCTGAGAAGGACATCCTTCGCAAGTGCACCATCGGCAAGCAGGGCACCGATCTGCACACCCCCAACCTGAACCAGGCCATTGTGGATCAGTTCCTGCGCCGCGGCATGCTGGAGCCTCATATCAGCAGCATCATTCCTCCCTATAAAGAGAAGATGGAGCTGATGCTGGAGGAGCTGAAGAGCTTCCCCGAGGGCACCCGTACCTTCGTGCCTGAAGGCGGCCTGTTCATCTGGGTAGAGATGCCCGAAAGCTTCAATGCCACCGAGCTGTTCTCCAAGGCAGTAGATGCCGGTGTGGCCTATGTGCCCGGCACCCACTTCTACCCCTACGGCGGCCATCACAACACGCTGCGCCTCAACTTCTCCAACTCCACGCCGGAGCAGATCCGCGAGGGCATGGCGAAGCTGCGCAAGCTGTTTGCTGAGAACATCTGAACCCATAAACATCCATAACGAAAGGAAGAACAACCCATGCACGTACTTGATATGCTCAAAGAACGCGGCTTTATTGCTCAGGTCACCTTCGAAGAAGACCTCTACAAGGCCATGGAAAAAGGCCCCGTCACCTTCTACCTGGGCATTGACCCCACCGCAGACAGCCTGCACGTGGGCCACTTTATGCCCATCATCATGGCCAGCCATCTGCAGAAGGCCGGTCACCGCCCCATCATCCTCTGCGGCGGCGGCACTGCCATGATCGGCGATCCCAGCGGCAAGACCGATATGCGTAAGATGCTCACCAAAGAGACCATCGCCGATAACGTAGCCGCCATCCAGAAGCAGCTGAGCCGCTTTATGGAGTTTGGCGAGGGCAAGGCCACCATGGTCAACAACGGCGACTGGCTGCTGAATCTGAACTATGTAGACTTCCTGCGCGAGATCGGCGCTCACTTCAGCGTAAACCGCATGCTGACCGCCGAGTGCTACAAGCGCCGCATGGAGACCGGCCTCACCTTCCTGGAGTTCAACTACATGATCATGCAGAGCTACGACTTCCTGCAGCTGTTCAAGACCCACGGCTGCCGCCTGCAGATCGGCGGCGATGACCAGTGGAGCAACATGCTGGGCGGCGCTGACCTGATCCGCCGCAAGGAGCAGGAGGATGCCTTCGCCCTTACCTGCAAGCTGATCATGACCCACGACGGCAAGAAGATGGGCAAGACCGAAAAGGGCGCTCTGTGGCTGGATCCCAACCGCACGACTCCCTACGAGTTCTACCAGTACTGGCGCAACGTGGCCGACCAGGATGTGGAGCGCTTCCTGGCGCTGCTCACCTTCCTGCCCATGGACGAAGTACGCCGTCTGGGTGCACTGGAGGGTGCCGAGATCAACGAGGCAAAGAAGGTGCTTGCTTTCGAGATCACCAAGATGATTCACGGCGAAGAGGAAGCCACCAAGGCCGCCGAGGCCGCTGCCGCTCTGTTCGCAGGCGGCGGTGCCAGCCAGAATGTGCCCACCTTCGAGATCTCTGCTGCCGAGCTTGGCGAGGATAACCGCATCACCACCCTGCTGGCCTCCTGCGGCCTGTGCAAGAGCCGCGGCGAAGCCCGCAAGATGGTAGAATCCGGCGCTGTGGCCGCCAACGAAGAAAAGGTGACCGACATCAACCTGGCGATCACCGCCGAAATGATCGGGCATGAAGGCCTTCTGCTGCGCAAGGGCAAGAAGGGCTACTGCCGCCTGATGCTGAAGGCATGATGAAAGCATACAAAACCCTGCTGAAGGAAGCCAATGATGAGGTCATCATCAACAAGAGCCGCTTTATTGGCTACGCAGCACCTGTGAAAACGGTCGAGGAAGCACTCAGCTTCCTCGACCGTATCCGTACCAAGCACAAGGATGCCACCCATAATTGCTATGCCTACATCATCGGGCAGAATGCCGGCATCATGCGCTACAGCGACGATGGCGAGCCCGGCGGCACCGCCGGTATGCCCATCATCGAGGTGATGAAAGCGCGTGGCGTGGTGGATTGCGCTGTTGTGGTTACGCGCTATTTCGGCGGCATCCTGCTGGGCGCAGGCGGGCTTGTGCGTGCTTACACCCAAGGCTGTGTCATTGCCCTCAACGCCGCACAGGTATGTGAGATGCACCCCACCGAGAAGTGGATGTTCGAGGTGGCTTATCCTCTGTGGGATAAGGTACAGCACACCCTGAAGGCGCTGCCTGTTCGGCTGGAAAGCACCGAATTCACAACTGCCGTGGCTTTCGAGATCTCCGTAAAGGCCGATGACAGCGAAACCGTACAGGCTGAGCTGACCCGGGTGACAGACGGGCGCATCGAAGGCCTTTTGGAAGAAGAAAGCTACTCCCCCTGGATCGAGGCACCACAGGATGCCGAATAAGGAGTTCTAAATGGCAAGCAACATCACCATCCGGGATATGATTCCCGAAGAGCTTGATCGTGTTGCTGCGCTGCACGACCAGATCCATGCGCTGCACGTAAGCGGTCGACCCGACATCTTTGTACCCGCCTGCGAAGACTCCACCGGGCTCATGAACTGGCATGCCCAGCAGCCCAACCGCCGTGTGCTGGTGGCTGTTCGGGAAGGCACGGTGCTGGGCTATGCGGTGGTCGCCTTCATAAGCCGCCCCGGCGGCCCATACACCCTTCCACGGCGCTTTCTGCACGTTGAAGAGATCTGTGTGGACGAAGCCCATCGCCACTGCGGCGCCGGCAAGGCGCTGATGGAGTTTATCTATCAGGCTGCCCGGGAAAACGGATACCCCAGAGTAGAACTGGATGTATGGGCATTCAACAACGATGCCCAGGCATTCTACCAAGCGGTGGGCATGAAAACCTACCGGCACTTTCTGGAAATGCAGGTGCTCCCCTACCGCTTCATGCAGCTTACCCCTGCCCACGGAGATGCCGCCATGCAGCTCTATGAAAGTCTCAAGGGCACACCCGGCTGCACTTGGGATGAAGGCTACCCCGACCGCGCCATGATTGATGCCGACATTGCAGCCGGTCGTCTGTACGGCGTATTTGATGACAGTGGGCTTATTGCAGCAGGTGCAGCCATGCCCGATGAGGAACTGAACAGGCTCGAATGCTGGCAAGTACCTTCGGAAAAGCCTTGTATGCTGACCCGGATCGGCGTAAAAGCAAACAGGCAGGGGCAAGGCATTGCCAAAAAATTGGTGCATTATCTGGAGGATGAGATGCGCATGCAGGGGCATGATGCTGCACGTATGCTGGTCTCTCCCGGCAATGAAAAAGCCCTCCGCGCTTACCGCAGCTGCGCTTACCAACAGGCAGGCAGCGCGCGGATGTTCGAGGAGGACTGGTTCTGTTTCGAAAAGCGGCTTTCTCAGGGCATCTGCTGATCCAGCGCCTGCAAAAAGGCGGTCAGTACTGCATCATTGCCCTGATAGGCGAGCACAAACCGCTGCCCGAAGCGGACGACGGTGCCGAATCGCTCGGCATCGGCAAAGCTCTTGAGGTAATCGGCCCGGTTGCTCTCGTCAAAGTAGACCAGCACCTTTTCTTCGCCAAGATCGATCTGCCGCCAGTAGGCTGCCCCTGCAAAAGGTACCTGGCTGTCGTCGTTCAGCGCAGATACCACCGGCATATAGCCAGCTTCGCTAAAGCGAGCAAGCAGCTTGCTGTAAAGCTCCTCTTCGCTCCGCTCTGCCCCGCAGGCACACAGAAGCAGACACAGCGCTGCGAGCAGCACCGTCAACAAGCTCTTTTTCATAGACAAGAACGATCATTCCTTTCTCTGCCACCAAAGGAGGTATAGCAGAATGCGCTGCGGTTGTCCCCATTGCGAAGCATATATGATCCAATCGGAAACGGAAGGACAGGCATGTGTATGCCCTGAATGCGGCTATCGCTGCAACGCCTGTCTGGGCACGAACTCCATCATTACCAGAGAGCAGCTGGCTGCCCTGAAGGATGTGGAATGGTTCACCCCTGTCTTTGACCGCCCCCTCAACGACGAAGAGGCCGAGGAACAGGAGCCCGGCAGCGGCTTCCTGGGCGGCTGAAGAAACGCCCCCCGAGGCTTTCAACATCATAGCATAAACACAACAGCATACGCAACAGAACCGCCCCGGCTTGGCTCCGGAGGCGGTTCTGCTTATGTGTCGGGTCAGTTGCCCAAATGGCCTTCGTTGCTGGCGACCATGCCGCGTTCGGCATCCAGCTTGACCACCGCACCGCTCTTGAGGATGTGGGTTGCATTCTCTGCACCGATGATCACAGGCAGATTCAGGCTCATGCCCGCAATGGCACCGTGACCGTTGGGGTCGTTATCCTCAAGGATGAGACCGCTGGCCTTTCGTACCAGAGGCAGCATGCTGTTATCTGTCTGCTTCACCACCAGGATGTCGCCATCCTTGAAGGTCTTGAAGGCTTCGCTGGCGGTCTGGCACACGCAAAGGCTGCCGCAGCAGCTCTGCTCGGTAACGCCGGTGCCCGTCACCAGGATGTGACCCACCACATGCACTTTCATCAGGTTGGTGGTACCGCTGATGCCCAGCGGTACACCGGCGGTCATGACCACCAGCTCGCCATCGTGGAGCAGACCGGCATTCTCACCGGCCTGTACAGCCAGCTCGAAGAGATCGTCCGTGTTGCTGGCTTCTTCGATCACCAGAGGGGTCACGCCCCAGCTGAGGCACAGCTGGCGGCAGACGGTCTCATCGGTGGTGCAGCAGATGATGGGACAGTTGGGCCGATACTTGGAGATCATACGGGCGGTGCGGCCGCCCTTGGTAACAGTCAGGATGGCGGCTGCACCCAGATCCTGCGCAGAGGTGACGGTAGCGTGCGAAATGGCGTTGGTCACATCGGGGATCAGGTCTGCCTCCCGCTCCTTGAAGCGCTTTTCATAGTTGATATCCGACTCGGCACTCATGGCGATGCGGGCCATGGTGCGTACAGCCTCAACGGGATACATGCCCGCGGCGGTCTCACCGGAGAGCATGATGGCGCTGGTACCGTCGTAAATAGCGTTGGCAACGTCGGTAGCCTCGGCACGGGTAGGCCGGGGGTTCTTCATCATACTGTCCAGCATCTGGGTAGCGGTAATGACCTGTTTACCGCTGGAATACGCCTTGTGGATCAGTGCCTTCTGGATGGGAGGCACCCGCTCCAGGGGGATCTCCACGCCCAGATCGCCGCGGGCCACCATGATGCCATCCGCCACACGGATGATATCATCGATGTTCTCAACGCCCTGCATATTCTCGATCTTGGCAATGATGTTCACATTGGTGCGGCCCGCCTGAGAAAACAGCTTGCGCACATCCAGAATATCATCGGCGGTACGGGTGAAGGAGGCGGCGATAAAGTCCACCCCATGCTCCACGCCGAAGAGGATGTCTGCGCGATCCTCCGGGCTGATAAAGGGCATACTCAGGGCCACATCGGGCACGTTGACGCTCTTGCGGTTGGAGATAACGCCATCGTTCTCTACGATACAGGTGATCTCCGTGGCGGTAACGTTGCGCACCGTCATGCCCACGAGGCCGTCATCCATCAGGATGGTGTTGCCGATGCGGAGATCCCGGGGCAGCTCCGGATAGGTGATGGAGGCACGCTCCTCGTTGCCCACGATGCTCTTGGTGACCAGCGTGAAGGTCTGCCCCTTCTTGAGCTCTACCTTGCCGTTTTCGAAGGTCTCCAGACGGATCTCCGGGCCCTTGGTATCCAGCATGATGGCGATGGGCTTGTTCAGCTCCTGGCTCATACGGCGGATGCGCTTGATATTCTCCAGATGATACGCATGAGAGCCGTGGGAGAAGTTGAGACGGGCTACATTCATGCCGGAGAGGATCAGCTCCCTGAGTACCTCGTCTTTTTCGGTAGACGGGCCAAGCGTGCATACGATCTTGGTTTTCCGGAGGGTCATGGTGGGATCACTCCTTCGTTGATAATGGATCTGTAAGGGCATACTTTGCCCGGATGGTTCGTTTTTCAAGCTCCAGCAGCCACTGCTTGCGCCACAGACCCCCTGCATAGCCGGTCAACGCACCGTTCGCACCGATGATGCGGTGGCAGGGAATGAAAATGGGCAGCGGATTGTGGTGGTTCGCCATGCCCACGGCTCTTGCGGCACCGGGTCTTGAGATCATCTGCGCCTGCTGGGCGTAGGTTCGCACCTCCCCGTAGGGGATCCTTCGGAGGGCTGCCCAGCACTCCTGCCGGAACGGTGTGCCCTCAGGCCTGAGCGGCAGATCGAAAGCTGTAAGCCTGCCGCCGAAATAGGCAGTAAGCTGCGCCTCCGCTTCCTTGAGCAGCAGCGTGTTGCTCTGTTGGAGGTCTCGTGGGGCTGAAGGCTCAAATCTGAGTTCTGTAAGGCACTCATCCTGCTGGATGAGCGCAAGTATTCCGATGGGTGTGGCAATGCTGCGGCAAACGATCTGCATCAGGCGGCTTCCCCGGCAGCACGAAGGCGCATCACCCTGCCGTGCATCAGGAACACCAGCACTGCCATGAGTGCAGAGAGAGCAGCCATCACAGCATAGTATTGCCCGGCTGTGGCTTCCACCATGGCCAAACGTCCGTCCAGTGCAAACTCCAAAATGGCAATGCCTGCGATATACAGAATAACACAGACCCATGCAAGCACGTAAGAAGCGTTGGCCTTCCCAATCAAGCGGCGGCAGCGGATGCTGAGCACGATCAGCGACACCATCGGCAGAAGGGCAGCCACCACCTGACCGATGCGCAGGAAGATGATGAGCATATGGCCATCATCCCGGAGGCTCTCCAGCACCACCATGGCAGCGCCGTAGAGGCCGAGGGAAACCATTGCGGTCTCACCCGCGCGGAAGCCGTCTTTTTTCTGCCAGACGAGGTAAAGGGGCAGCATAACGAGCGCCATCAGCAGGCAGAGCGCCGCCTGATACAGGTATACCAGCATGCGGTACTCCACATTGATGCCCATGCGCTCCGAAAGGAACAGCCAGGGCATGGCTGCGGTCAGGCTGCCTTCTTCAACGATCTTGCCAATGCCCAGGCCGGTATCCTGCTGACCCAGATACACAAACGCAAACAAGAGGCCCATGGGCACAAAGAGAAGATCCGCCAGCTCGGCACACTTTTCTTTGCAGACCGCAGCCGCCAACGGCACGGCCACCAGCAGACCGCAGAGGAGACCGGCGACCGAAAGACCGCCATCGAAGAAGCGGAGCATCAGCAGGGGATTTTCATAAGCCTCCACAAACTCGGAGAGATTGATCAGGCAATAGAAAAGACGGGCAAACACGATGCCGCATACCATGCCACAGATGGCGAGCACGCATACGGAGGCGGGCTGTACCTTGCGCTTGCGGGCAAGCAGAAGCATCGCCGCCAGCAGCAGCAAAACACCAATAGCAGCAAAGAGGCCCAGGCGGTAGCCCGTCAGGCCGAAGATCTCGAAGGAAGTTTCCATGGCTTATTCACCGTCCACAGCAGTTGCAAAGTAGATGATATCCTGCACATCGCGCTCGTCGGCGGCCTTCTGGTTGAACACCTGACCGTTGAATACCAGGGTGGCGCTGTTGCCGCCATCCAGGTTATAGGCTTGCTTGCAGCCAAGCTGATACATGATATCGGCAAACTCCTCGATGGTAGCACCGGCAGTGGTCTCCTCGCGGCCGTTCACCACCACCAGCACATAGGTAAGGGTGTCCAGCTGACCGATACCGGCACGGGGCTCCTTGTAGATGGCATGGTCCCAGGTATCCTCACGCACTTCTACCTTCTCGCCATCCACCACGAGGCCGGGGCCGAAGGCGAAGCCATTCACCAGCTCATGCTCGGCGGTGAACTCCTTGTAAGCCTCCTTCTGCCCGGCTTGGCCGTTCTGGATGATATGGAAATCGCCAAGTTCGTCGATCCAGAGCAGATCCATGGTCTTGCTGGGCTTCTGGCGGCCTTCCGCACCCATGCGGTTGATGTAGCCGGTGGCCAGCTTGCCGTAATAGTCGCCGTTTATGGCAACGATGGCGTTGTAGTTACCGGCGATGGCGCGGGCGGTATTGCTGCGCTCGGAGCTGAGCTTGTTGCCCGCAATGGCGGTGCGCAGCTGAGAAGGCGTGGCCACCTTGATGTAGGCGATGTACACATCGCTGTCGTACATGCGGCGCTGCTCCATTTCCACGATGATGCTGTCATCCCGGTAGCCGTTCTCGGTGTAGTTCTCTGCCACAGGGGTATTGCCGGGCACACCAAGCTCCACAGGCAGCGGGTCGATACCGGAGGAAGGCAGGATGTCGCTGAAAACGGCGCTGGCGATCACCGCAACGGGCTTGTATTTGGCACCGTAGGCTTCTTCGTCGTCTTCGCTCTCCATGAGCCATTCGTCATAGAGATATTCGGCTTCTTCGGTAACAGCACCGGAGGGGATCAGAAAAACAAGAGAAAGGGTCATGATCAGAACCAGGATCAAAAGCACAGGAAAGGCGCATTTACGCATTGCAAAAGTTCATTCCTTTCAAGAATAGATGACGAAATATGCCTATTACGTCAGCATTAGTATACTATACCTCTGTTCTGTGTGCAAGAGAATGAATGTAAAGGTTTACAGTTGCAAAAGCCCACGGCGGGGAGGTATAATATGGGTAGTTACCGGCCCGCAAGAAAGCCGGGCCACACAAACAAAAGCGATCCGGAGGAATGACATATGCGCGAGATGAGTTTGCTTTTTCCCGGCGGGCTGAGCAAGGCCCTTACCCTCAGCTACGACGACGGCGTTGAGCAGGATGCCCGCCTGATCGGCATCATGAACAAATACGGACTGAAGGGTACCTTCAACCTGAGCGGCGGTCTCTTTGCTCCCGAAGGCACCGTATACCCCGAGGGGCAGATCCACCGCAGAATGACGAAGAGCGCCGCTTACGACCTGTACGCCAACAGCGGTCATGAGGTGGCCCTCCATGCCTATACTCACCCGGATCTCACCCTGCTCTCCCCCGGTACGGCTGCCTACCAGATCGTAAAGGATCGGGAAACGCTGGAAGAGATGTTCGGCCGCATCGTGCGCGGCATGGCTTACCCCTATGGCACAAACAGCGCCGATACCGCAGACCTGCTGCGCCACTGCGGCGTTGCTTACTGCCGCACCGTGGAAGCCACCTGCCGCTTCGACATTCCCACCGATTGGCTTCGCATGCCCAGTACCTGCCACCATAACCACCCCCGCCTGATGGAGCTGGCCAAGGAGTTTCTTGCCGAGCCCAACCGGCACTGGTCCCGCCCCAAGCTGTTCTATCTGTGGGGCCACAGCTACGAATTCGAAGCCGACAACAACTGGCATGTGATCGAAGATTTTGCCGCTCTCGTTGGCGGTAAGGCCGATACCTGGTACGCCACCAACATCGAGATCTGCGATTATGTGAACGCATGGAGGCGCATGATCACCAGCGCCGACGGCAATCGGGTCTACAACCCCGGCTGCTGCACCCTCTGGCTCTGGGCAGACGGTAAAACCTACAAGGTGGATGCCGGTGAGACCATCCTGTTGGATTAACGGTTTGTTTACAGCGGAAAAGTGTGTTCTTTCTTGTGTTTTCGTGCCTTTTCTGTTATGCTTATCATTGCAGCTGTGGCTGCACAAGGAGGAACTATGCGACTGCAAAAATATCTTGCCACCTGCGGTGTGGCCTCGCGGCGTGCATCCGAAAAGATGATCGCCGAAGGCCGCGTCAGCGTGGATGGCGTTGTGATCACCGAAATGGGTACGCAGGTGGAGGAAGGCCAAAGGGTATGCGTGGACGGTAAGCCCGTTACCCCCGAAGCGCAGAAGCACTACCTGATGTACCATAAGCCCGCCGGCGAAGTGACCACCGTACACGACCCGGAGGGCCGTGCTACCGTACTGGATCGCTTCAAGGATTATCCGGTTCGGCTCTATCCCGTCGGCCGTCTGGATTACGACAGCGAAGGCCTGCTCCTGCTCACCAACGACGGCGACCTTACCGAGCGAATGCTCCACCCCTCCCGTGAGGTGGAGAAGGTCTACCTTGCCCGTGTGAGCAATGTGGTCACTCCCGCAGAAGCCCGCAGGCTGGAAAGAGGCGTTATGGTAGACGGCCGCATGACCTCTCATGCCAAGGCCAAGATCCTGAGCCAGCAAAACCTGTTTACCGATATGCTCATTACCATCCATGAAGGGCGCAACCGTCAGGTTCGTAAGATGGTGGAGCAGATCGGGCACCAGGTGGTGCTGCTGAGGCGCATCCGTTTCGGCCCGCTTAAGTTGGGCGAGCTGCCCCGCGGTATGTGGCGGCCGCTGACCGAAGCAGAGCTTCAGCAGCTTCGCGAGCTCTGAGGCTTCATTCCCCCGCACCGTACATTTCAACCGAAAATACATATTTACAGGAGGGTTTCTTCATGGCTAAGAAGGGCGGTTTTCTCGAATCTTTGCTGGGCAGCTTTCTGGGTGGTTCTTCCGGTAGTTCTTCCTCTAACGACGACATCAGCGAGGTGCTGGAGGACCTGGTAGGCGATCTCGCCGGCGGCAACTCTGCCGACAGCCCACTGGGCGACCTGATCGATAATCTGGGCGATACCGTTTCCGACCTGACCGGCATCGGCGCTGTAAACACCGAGGCTTCCGAGACAGCTCAGATCAAGAGCATCGAAAAGTCCTCCACCTCTGCCAAGAAGGTGCGCAAGCCCCGTGCAGCTGCCAAGACCAGCTCTGTAAAGGAGAAGGCGAAGGAAGCCCGCGAGAAGGCCAAGGATAAGACCACCGGCTCTTCTGTAAAGGAAAAAGCCTCCTCTGCCAAGGAGCGCGCCCGCGAAAAGGCCAAGACCTCTGCCAGCGCAAAGGCCACACGCAGCACCGGCAAGAGCACCGGTACCTCTGTAAAGGCCAAGGCTACCGCCGCCAAGGCCCGCGCCAAAGCCAAGAGTGGCCGCTGATATGACAGCGCTTGAATACTGGCAGGAAGAAAAGCCTGCACTTATTAAGGAATTGGCGGAGCAGACCGAGCTCAGCGATGTGATCTACACCGCCCGCCATGCCATTCTGCAAACGGAGCAGAACACACTGGCGGCCCAGAGTGACGATGTTCTGCGCCAGCAAATGGGCGTTCTGTTTGCGATGCTCAAAAACAGCGTTTCCCTGCTCAATGTGCCCATTACTTCCACCGCATGGGCAGCGGTCTCCCGCAGGGCAGAAAAGCGCAATTTGCCCGGTCTGCCGCTGCTGATCGCAGCTGCTGTGCTGCTGGCTGCTGCTTTTGCCTGGAGCTATATGAAGCACGATCTGCTTGGCTGGCTCCTGCCCCTTGCCGCACTGCTCGCAGGAGCGGGCGGTCTGTTGGTAAACGGCCAAGCGCAGCGCAAGGAGAAGAACAAGCCCGCACCGGAGCTTCGAACCGTACAGAGCGTGGATGCGGAGCAGCTGGTATGCGCCATTGAGGCACAGATCATCATGATCGACCGTTGCGCTACCGATTTCGCCTACCTGAATAAGACCCTTCGCACCCCCGTGGGCGGCACCGGCTGGCGAAACCTGGATGCAGTATCGGAGCTGTTGGAGACCATCTACGCCTATGACGACGATCTTCGCCAGCAAGCAGAAGAAGCCATGCAGCAGCTTTTGCTGGAAATGGGCCTGGAAGCAGTGGAATACAGCCTTGGTAGCGAAAAGCTCTTTACCCAATTACCCTCCAAGAGCGTTACCAAGACCCTCTGCCCCGCGCTGCTGTCTGCAGAGGATCACCGTCTGCTGCGCAGGGGCACTGCAGTTGTAAGCACCAAAGCAGCCTGAAGGAGTTACCATGCGTTATATCGGTTTTGATATCGGCGACGGCGAAAGCGCTGTCGCCTCTTTTGAACAGGGCTCCGGCATCGAGCCGATCATTCTGCCGGTCACCGGCTGCGGCAGCGTACTGAGCGCCGTAGGCCGCATCGGCGGCGAAGTGGTGATCGGCGACCGTGCCTATACAGACGAGCTGGCCGATGGCCTGAGCGTTCGCTTCAAGAGCCGCTTTACCTATGACCAATCCGTAAACGAAGATATCATGGCTTTTGCTGCCGGTGTGATGAAGGATCTGCAGCAGAGCGGTCAGCTGCTGGGAGATGATCAATTCGTGATCGGCTGCCCGGCAGGCTGGAGCCAGGCCACCCGGCAGCGCTATCTGGAGCTGATGCGGCGGGCCGGGATTTCCAAACCACAGATCATTTCCGAATCCCGTGCCGCATTCCTGTATGCCAAGTATGCCAAGACCGTTGCGCTGGATGTAGACATCCTCAACGAAAGCGCACTTGTCGTGGACATCGGCTCCTCGACCCTGGATTTTGCTTACATTGTGGATGGTCGTGAGACCGGCGTCGGTACCTTTGGCGAGATCGCTCTTGGCGGCGGTATTCTGGATGCAGAGCTGTTGCGGTTCTGTGTGGAGCAGAGCCGGGATAAGAAAGCCATTGAGCAGGTGTTTGCAGAGAGCAAGAGCTGGTACAGCTATTGCGAGCTGGAAGCCCGGCGCATGAAAGAGGCATACTACACCCGTCTCAGCAAGGATGGTACCTGCAGTATCAAGAAGCAGCTTCGCATCTGCTACGATGGCATACAGAGGCTCGCCCTGCATATGGACGGCGATGTAGAGCAGACCATCACCAACCGTCCTCTGGCCGTATTGGGTGGGCGTTCCTTCGCCCAGGCCATTCGTGAAGCGCTTGGCAATGCCGCCAAGCTGACCGCCGAAAAGCCTCCCCGCCTTCTGCTGCTGACAGGCGGCGCATCCCGTATGCCGTTTTTCCGTGAAAGCTGTAAGAACGCCTTCCCCGATGCGGTGGTGGTGTGCTGCCCGGAGCCTGAGTTCTCCATTGCCAAGGGCCTTGCTTATGCGGGCTGGATCGACGAGAATCTGCGCGCCTTCCGGGAGGCCATCAGCAAGGAGATCACCGAAGAGCGCATCAATGTAGTGGTTCGGCAAACGCTGCCCGAGCTTATGCCCGGTGTGCTGGATGCCCTTGTGGATCTTTTGATGGATGAAGCCGTGTTGCCCATCTTCCGGGATTGGCAGCGGGGCGATCTGGAGACCCTCAACGATATGAACGGTGCCATGGAGAAACGCATGGCTGAGGTGCTCCACTCCCGCATGACCGAGGATGCACTGGCCCCCAGCATCCACCGGTGGGTGCGAAGGCTCACCCCCACCCTGCAGGAGATGGTAGACCCCATCTGCGACCGCTACGAGGTGCCCCGCAAGGAAATGGCGCTGGATCTGGTAGCCAACGGCGGCAGCCGTGTGGACTTCTCCGCAAAAGAGATGCTCAATTTCTCATTCGTGGGCACCATGCTGGGCCTGATCGTCAGCGTGGTCGTGGGGCTCTTATGCGGCGGCGGTGGCCTTGCCCTTATCGCTACGGGCCCGCTGGGCTTCATTGCCGGTGTAGCCATCGGTGCCATCGTGAGCCTGTTTGGCTGGAACAAGCTCTCCGATCAGCTGATGAAGACCAAATTGCCCATGATGGTGCGCCGCATGAACAGCGAAAAGCGTCTTGGCAGCGAAGCCACCCGGCAGAAGCTGCGGGAGGCCATCAATAAAGAGCTTTACGGTGATTCCGGGGCCTTCGTGGGGCAGATCACGAAGGGCTTCTCGGTATCTTTCCGCAAGCACTTACAGAGCATTGCACAGGCTGCGGAGATCCCCATCGAATAACTTTTACCACGGGCGGCATACTGAAACCGAAAGGAGCGGCTTATGAAACGGATCATTGCAATGCTGCTGTGCACCCTGCTGCTTGCAGGCTGCGCTGCATCTGCCGAACGCTATACCGCATCCTTTCTGGATGTATTCGATACCGCCTCCCAGCTGGTCATCTACTCCGACGACCCAGCAGAAGCCAACCGCATTGCCCAGCTGGTGTATGATGAGCTGGTGTACTACCACCGCCTCTTTGACCAGTACAATGCCGCTTCCGGTGTAAACGGAGTATACGAACTGAATCACCACGCATCCGAGAGACCCATTCAGGTGGATGCTCCCCTGTTCCAGCTGCTGAGCCTCGGCAAAAGTATGTATTACAAGACGGGCGGCAAGGTGAATATTGCCATGGGCAGTGTACTGGGCCTGTGGCACGAGGCACGGGAATACGGTGTTTCGAATCCCTCTGCTGCCTATCTGCCGGATATGGCAGCCCTTACCGAAGCCGCTCAGCATACCGACCCACAGAGCATCGTACTGGATGCGGAGAAACAGACCGTTTTCTTCACCGACCCTCTGCTGAAGCTGGATCTTGGCGCAGTGGCCAAAGGGTATGCGGTAGAGAAGGTAGCCGACCTTTTGGAGGAGCAAGGGATCAGTGGTGTTCTGCTCTCCATCGGCGGCAATGTAAGGTCTGTGGGCAACCGCCCGGATGGTACCGCCTTCCCTGTGGGCGTGCAGAACCCGGACTTAACAGCCGCAAAGCAGCACATTGCCGTGCTTGGGCTGGATAACGCATCCCTTGTCACCAGCGGCAGCTATCAGCGGTACTATACCGTAGACGGTAAACAGTACCACCACATCATCGATCCGGATACGCTGATGCCCGCAGAGCACGTATGGGCGGTCTCTGTTGTAACAGAAGACAGCGGTCTGGCCGATGCACTTTCCACGGCACTGTTCAATATGCCTGTGGAGGAAGGCAAGAAGCTGCTGGAGAGCTACCCCGGCACCGAAGCCATGTGGGTACTGCACGATGGTACCCTGGTTTACAGCAACAGCTTCGAAGCATTGCTGATGAACTGAAACGGCGTATACGACAAAGAGCATCGCATGGTCTGCGATGCTCTTTTGTTTCTCAGGGAATGAGCTGCTGCAAAAGCCGGTCAATATACATCCTGGCCGCATCCCAATCCTTTTGCGGGTCTTCGAGGATGCAGCTGCGCACAGGCAGCTCTGCCAGTATGCGCAGTTCCCGCTCCTGCCTCTCCCGCAGGCATCGGATGTAGCCTTCGAACCCCTCGGCACCGATGCTTTTGCCATATGCGCCTTCGGTGTGATACGGGATCACTGCATCAAGCCAGCCCGGGCGTTCTGCCGAAGCCTTGCGCACGGAAGCTGCAATATCGTTGTTCCGCAGATAGATCACCACCGGCTCCAGCGGTTTGATGATCTCGGCAATGGCAGCGATATGTTCTGCGGAAGCACGCTCGGGGAAGCCAAAGCGCATCATGGTCTCGCACATGGGGTTTTGCAGGAGCACGCAGTTGAATACATATCGGGTATCGGTATTGGCAGACTCTACAAACCGCTGCCACTTTTCCAGCATCAGCGGCTGTTCGGTGAGCCAGGGCAAGCCATCGTAGATCTTATAGGGCAGCAGCGCCTCCAGGGCCTCGCCGCTGTACTGTGCAAGCGAAACAATGCGCCTTTTCTCCCCCGCCGGTGCCGCCGGGGCCAGCGCATGGAACTCGTAATCTGCCGGGTGGTCGCCGGTGCCCTCATCTACAAAGCATACGCTGCCGTATGCCTCCAAATGTCTTGCCGTATAGGCAGAGAGCGTGCTTTTCCCGGAGCAGGGCAAGCCCTCGATCATAAACAAACGATGCTTCAAAAACCTCATCCCTTTCCTGCTGCCGCAGGAGGGTCAGAGAGCTGCCATCTGCTGCTGTACGCTCTCCTCACAGGAGCGCATGGCAAGAATGGTCTTCTCGAACAGCTCGGTAAGCTCCCAGCCAAGCATTTCCGCTCCCTGGGCGATCACATCCCGGGAGCAGCCTGCGGCAAACTTCTTATCTTTGAATTTCTTTTTGATGCTGGAAACCTCCATATCCATCACGCTCTTGCTGGGGCGCATCAGAGCAGCGGCACCGATCAGGCCGGTAAGCTCATCGGCAGCAAAGAGCACCTTCTCCATTTGGTGCACAGGCTCTACATCGCAGCAGAGACCATAGCCGTGGGCACAGATAGCGTGGATCATTTCTTCCCCCACGCCCGCTTCTTGGAGCAGCTGGGGAGCCTTCTTGCAATGCTCCTCGGGCCAGTTTTCAAAGTCGATATCGTGCAGAAGACCGACGGTAGCCCAGAAATCGGCATCATCGCCATAGCCAAGCTCGTTGGCATACCACCGCATAGTGCCCTCTACCGTAAGGGCATGCTGGATATGAAAAGCTTCCTTGTTGTACTTGCGCAGCAGCTCATAAGCCTGCTGACGGGGCAGTATATTCTCCATCGTAAACGCCTCCTTTGGGAATGTGTTCTCATGATAGCACCGAAACATACTGATGACAATATGCAAAATGCCCATCGCACATGTGCGATGGGCGTTTTGTGTACGGTTGTTTACGGCTGCTTGCCGATGTAGGCAAGGATACCGCCATCCACATACAGGATGTGACCGTTGACGAAATTGGAAGCATCGGAGGCCAGGAACACGGCGGGGCCCACCAGTTCCTCCGGCTTGCCCCAACGACCCGCAGGAGTCTTGGCAACGATGAAGGAATCGAAAGGATGACGGCTGCCATCAGCCTGACGCTCGCGCAGCGGAGCAGTCTGAGGCGTTTCGATATAGCCGGGGCCAATGCCGTTGCACTGGATGTTCTGCTCGCCGTACTCGGAGCAGATGTTACGGGTGAGCATCTTGAGGCCGCCCTTGGCAGCGGCATAAGCGCTCACGGTCTCACGGCCCAGCTCGGACATCATGGAGCAGATGTTGATGATCTTGCCGTGGCCCTTCTTGATCATGGAAGGAATGCAAGCCTTGGACATGATGAAGGGGGCGTTCAGGTCAACATCGATCACCTTACGGAAGTCTTCGGCGCTCATCTCGCACATGGGAATGCGTTTGATGATACCGGCATTGTTAACAAGAATATCAACGATGCCCACTTCCTTTTCGATGGTGGCGATCAGGTTCTGCACAGCGGGCTCGTCGGTCACGTCGCAAACATAGCCGTGAGCCTTGATACCCTTTTCTTCGTAAGCAGCCAGACCTTTATTGACCAGCTCCTGATTGATATCGTTGAAAACGATGGTGGCACCTGCCTGAGCCATACCCTCGGCAATGGCGAAGCCGATACCGTAGCTGGCGCCGGTAACGAGGGCGATCTTGCCCTCCAGAGAGAACATATTCATGGATGGTATCCTCCTGTCTTGATCGTTTGGACGGATCAGCGCTGAACACGGCCGCTACCGCTGCCCTTCATGAGGCTCTCCACCTCGGCAACGCTTACACGGTTGTAGTCGCCGGGGATGGTATGCTTGAGGCAGCTGGCAGCTACGGCGTACTCCAGAGCGGTCTTCTCATCATCGTAGTTGTTGAGGCCGTAGATCAGGCCGGCGCCGAAGCTGTCGCCGCCGCCGACGCGGTCCACGATATCGGTGATGCGGTACTTGCGGGAGAGGAAGAAATCCTTGCCGTTGAAGAGGCAGGCGCTCCAATCGTTGTGGTTGGCGCTCTTGCTCTCACGCAGAGTGATGGCAACGCGCTTGATATTGGGGTAGGTATCCATAGCCAGCTTGGCGATGGCCTTGTACTGCTCGATGTTCAGCTCGCCCTCTTCCACGGCACCGGCGCTCTCGGCCTTCAGCAGCAGGGACTTCTGGAAGTCCTCTTCGTTGGCGATAACGGTATCTACATACTTGACCAGCTCGGTCATTACCTGATCGGCGGTCTTGCCGTACTTCCACAGGTTCTTGCGGTAGTTCAGGTCGCAGCTCACATGCAGGCCCATTTCCTTGGCGGTCTTGGCAGCCTCAAGGCTCAGCTCGGCAGCGCCTTCGCTGATGGCGGGGGTGATGCCGGTGAGGTGGAACCAGGTAGCGCCCTCGAAAGCCTTCTTCCAATCGATGTCGCCGGGCTTGGCTTCGCAGATGGCAGAACCGGCACGGTCGTAGATGACCTTGCTGGGGCGCTGCACAGCGCCGGTCTCCAGATAGTAGATACCCATGCGGCCATCCTTGCGCACGATGTTGCTCACATCTACGCCGAAGCCGCGCAGCTCACGCAGGCAGGCGGTACCGATGTCGTTGCTGGGCAGAACGGTAACAAAGGCGGTCTCCATGCCGTAGTTGGCCAGAGAAACGCTTACGTTGGCTTCGCCGCCGCCGAAGGTGGCTTCGAGGGTGGGAGACTGGAAGAAGCGCTCGTAAGCAGGGCTCTTGAGGCGCAGCATGATTTCACCGAAGGTAACAACTTTCTTGCTCATGGCGGGGGTTCTCCTTTGCGATTTATATTGAAGGGGTTTGGATGAGCGTAACTTACTTCTGCAGCAGGTGGAAAGCGAAGCCGGCGATATCGTCCTTGAGGTAGATGGCGCGGAGCTTGCCATCCTTCATGATGGCGCTGTCATCGTCGAAGACGAAGCCGCGGCGTTCCAGATGCCAGCGGGCACGCTTGATGTTGTTGCAGGCGATGGCAAAGTGGCCGTTCTTGCCGCGGAAGGGCACCTTCATCACTTCGAAGGCCTTATCGACAAAGATAGCATTCTTGTGATCATCCAGGGGCCAGCCCAGCAGCTTGGCGATCATTTCGGCATCCTTCTGGGCGGTCTCGGGATCGCCGCTGTTGATGCCCACATGGCGCAGCTCAAGGCCCAGCATGGTGTTAACGGCGGTGCGGGTCAGGCTCTCGATGCGGGCCCAATCCTTGTTGGCAACGGCATCGGCAGGAACCATCCAGCTGCCGCCGCAGGCCACGATCTTGGGGAAGGACAGGTAATCGTTCAGGTTCTTCTCGGTAATGCCGCCGGTGGGCAGGAAGGTAACAGCGCCATAGGGAGCAGCCATGGCCTTGATGAGGGGCAGGCCGCCCAGTGCTTCGGCAGGGAAGAACTTAACGGTCTTGAGGCCTTCTTCCAGGGCAACTTCCACATCGCTGGGGTTGGCGCAGCCGGGCACGATGGCAACGCCCTTTTCGCGGCAGTAGCGAACGATATCGCGGTTCAGGCCGGGAGAAACAATGTAGGTAGCACCGGCAGCAACGGCACGGTCCACCTGATCGCGGGTGAGCACGGTGCCTGCGCCCAGAATGACCTCAGGGAGCTCTTCGTGCACACGGCGAATGGCTTCCTCAGCAGCATCGGAGCGGAAGGTGATCTCCGCAACCGGCAGACCGCCGTCGCAAAGCGCTTTGCAAAGAGGTACAGCATCCGCAGCGTCTTCTACCTTGATAACGGGAACGATGCCAGCCAGAGAGAGTTTTTCGATCATGTCCATGGTTCTTCCGTCCTTTCGTTTGCGTAGGTATGTAAAGGGTTATTGGTTGCCGGGCACTACAGGGTAACGCCGGTCTTAAAGATAGCCATATCGTGGTAGCCGTTCACTTCGCTGAGCACTTTTTCGCCGCCTGCGATGGCAAGTACCTTGTCCATCAGGGCTTGAGCGAGCTGAGGCAGCTCCTGGCCCGTGAGCAGGGTGCCGGTGTTGAAATCGATCCAGTTACGCTTCTTCTCGGCAAGAGGCGTGTTGGAGGAGATCTTCACCGTGGGCACGGGAGAGGCGAAGGGAGTACCACGGCCTGTGGAGAACAGCACGATCTGTGCGCCGGAGGCAGCCAGTGCCGTTGCGGCAACCAGATCGTTGCCGGGAGCGGAAAGCAGGTTGAGGCCCTGGGTGCGAATGCGCTCACCGTAGGCAAGTACGTCCTTCACAGGGGCAAAACCGCTCTTCTGGGTGCAGCCCAGCGCCTTATCCTCCAGAGAGCTGATGCCGCCGGCCTTGTTGCCGGGAGAGGGGTTTTCGTAGATAGTCTGGTGGTTCTCCTCGAAGTAGCGCTTGAAATCGTTGATGAGAGAAACCGTCTTATGGAAGGTCTCTTCGGTCTCGCAGCGATCCATCAGGATGGTCTCGGCACCGAACATTTCGGGCACCTCGGTAAGGATGGTGCTGCCGCCCTGTGCGATGAGCAGATCTGAAAAGCCGCCGATGACCGGGTTGGCCGTAATGCCGCTGAAGCCATCGGAGCCGCCGCACTTGAGGCCTACCACCAGCTTGGAGGCGGAGCAGGGGGTGCGCACATCGCCGCGCATTTCATCGGCGATGGCGGTAAGCAGTTCCATACCCGCTTCCAATTCATCCTCTACCTGCTGGCAGACGAGGAAACGCACACGCTTGTCATTGATATTCGACATGCGCTTGCGGATCTCCTCCACACCGCTGTTTTCGCAGCCAAGACCAAGCACCAGCACACCGCCGGCATTGGGGTGCTGAGCCAGATCGGCCAGCACATCGCGGGTGTGCTCCTGGTCATCGCCCATCTGGGAGCAGCCGTAGGGATGGGTAAATGCGTGAACCGCTTCCACGCCGCCGCCCACCAGCACCTGAGCCTGACGCTCCAGCGCTTTTGCGATGCCGGAAACACAGCCCACCGTGGGCAGGATCCAGAGCTCGTTGCGAACGCCTACACTACCGTTTTCGCGTGCGTAGCCGGGGAAGGTTTTGGCCTCGGCAGCTGCGAGAGGCTTGCCGCTGGGGTTCCACTCGTATGTAAGCTCGCCGGAAAGGAGGGTGTGCAGGTTCTGCACATGCACATGCTCGCCCACGGCGATATCGCACTTGGCCTCACCGATGGGGTAACCGTACTTGATGATGGTCTCGCCCTTGGCGATGGGCTTCAGTGCCATTTTGTGCCCGGCGGGCACGGGGGTGGCGGCGGTGTAGGAAGCGCCCTCCACCTCTACGCACTCCCCCGCTTCCAAAGCCTTCAAGGCGACCGCTACATTATCCCGCGGGGTGATCTTCAGCATCGTTCGCATGGTTCAGCCTCCGAAACGTTCGGTCATCACAGCGTTCATGCCACGGGTCAGAATGGCCTCATAGCTTTCGGTAACGCTGTCGGCAAGGCCGGGGATCAGCGTGAGATCCTGACCAAAGAAGGTGGTGTTGGAGAGGAATGCCCGTACCGTGTCGGCAGGTGCAGCATCGTTGTGCCCGGCAAAGAAGGTCAGCACGGCGGCATCATCCTGCAGGGTGTAGGCTTCGCCGTTGCGCTTGCAGACCAGCTTGCCTTCTACGATCTCGCCACCGTGGTACAGGGCCATCAGGGAGGCCAGAGAGAAGGTGAGACGAGCGGGCAGCTCACCGGTCTTCTCTACATAACCCAGCAGGCTGGGCATGCAGCGGGCACGCCACTTGCTTACGCTGTTGAGGCAGATGGAAAGCAGTGCATGCTTGATATAGGGATTCTCAAAGCGACCGGTTACAGCCTCGGCAAAAGCCATCAGGTCTTCCCGGGGCAGAGACAGCGTGGGGATCACCTCATCGTAGAGGGTCTTCTGCATGAAGTTCTTGATCATGGGGTCGTGCATGGCATCCAGCACATAGTCGTAGCCGCACTGGAAGGCCATGGGCACAAAGGAGGTATGTGCACCGTTGAGGATGCGTACCTTGCGCTGCTTGTAGGGCTTCTGGTTATCGGTATAGATCACAGGCAGGCCGCAGGCGGGCAGGGGCAGCTCGTCGGAAAGATCGCGGGGGGATTCGATGACCCACAGGGCAAAGGGCTCACCGGTCACCAGCAGACGGTCCTCGTAGCCCAGCTTCTGCCAGATGGCCTCTACCTCGTCGCGGGGATAGCCGGTAACGATGCGGTCTACCAGCGTGGAGGTGAAAACGCAGGCTTCATCCAGCCAACTTTCAAAGCGATCACCAAGGTTCCACAGCTTGGCCAGCGCCTTTACGCAGCGCTTGAGCTCAATGCCATTATCGTCGATCAGTTCTACAGGCAGAATGACTAGACCCTTGTCATTGGCATAGTCGAAGGCTTCGGCGCGTTCAAAGAGCAGCTTGCACAGCTTGCCGGGATAGGTGTTGGGCGGGCAGAGCTCGAAGCGGTCGCTCTCGTCCAGCACGATACCGGCCTCGGTAGTGTTGCTTACAATAAAGCGCAGGCTTTCTTCTTTGGCATAAGCGGCGTACTTTTCGTATTCGCCGTACGCATCCACCGCATCGGTAACAGAGGTGATAAGGCGGGTCTGCTCTGTGGGCACACCATCCACCAGACCGCGCAGCATAACGGTGTAGCGGAAGTCCTGCTCATGGAAGCTATCCAGCGTGCCGAAGGGAATGGGCTTTACAAGCACCACGCCTCCGTTGAAATCGGTGTTTTCATTGGCGATGTCGATCATGTAGTCCACAAAAGCGCGCAGAAAGTTGCCTTCACCAAATTGCAGCACCTTTACGGGGAGCTGGCGAATTTCCTGACCTTTGGCATTCAGACGATCCATGTTTCATCCCTCCGGCTGTATTCATATTCCAAAAGCGTACAGAGCAACGATGTAAACAATTACATCAAATTCCTCTGTATTCTATACCCAAACAATACATACGTCAATGCGTTTTGCGGAATTGAATCGTTTTTGCACGTAATTGTCCATCTGCGAAAATCGTTAAAAAAGTAGCGGAAAAGGATTGCAAAGAAAGAATGAAAGTTGTATAATCCGAATTGATAGTTGTCTCGTAAGCATTTACATTCCGAAAGGAAGAAGTACGCTACCATGAATATTTACGACATTTCCGAAAAAGCAGGCGTCTCCATCGCCACGGTATCCCGCGTGCTGAACAACAGCCCGCATGTAAGCCAGAAGACCCGCGAGAAGGTGCTGGCGGTGATCAACGATTGCGACTATGTGCCCAACGCCTTTGCGCGCGGGCTTGGTCTCAATACCATGAAAACCATCGGCCTGCTCTGCCCCGACGCATCGGATACCTACCTTTCCCATGCACTGGCTATTTTGGAAAAGTCCTTCCGGAAGTACCATTACGATTGCCTGCTGTGCTGCACCGAGCGCTCTCTGGAAGCACGCCAGCAGGGCATCGAAATGCTGACCAGCCGCCATGTGGACGGCATCGTGCTGATGGGCTCCACCTTTGTGGAGAGCCGGGAGCGGGACAATGCCTACATCCGCAATGCTGCCAAGCAGGTACCCATCGTGCTGCTGAACGGTTCCTATTCCTGTGAAAACGTTTACTGCGTTATGTGCGATGAGCAGCGCGCCACCACCGAAGCCACCCAATACCTGCTGGATACGGGCCGCAAGAACATTCTTTACCTGTACCACAGCAAGAACTACAACGGCCAGAAGAAGCTGGCGGGCTACCGTGCGGCGCTGGAAAGCCGCGGTATGCCGGTGAACGAGCAGCTGATCCGCTTCTTCTCCGACGAGAAAAACAACGTGCCTACCGTACGGGATCAGCTGCTGGCCCTGCGTGAAAGCGGTCTTGTATTCGATGCGGTACAGACCTCCGAAGACATTCTTGCCATCGGTGCCGTCAAGTACGCAAAGGCTGCCAAGCTTTCCGTTCCCAAGCAGCTGAGCATCGTAGGTTACAACAACTCCAGCTTCTGCCTGTGCAGTGAGCCGGAGATCACCAGTGTAGACAACAAGCTGCAGGCCGTGAGCGAGCAGTGCGTTTCCACCATGATGGGCGTACTGGAAGGCCGCGAGATGCCCCAGAAGATCGTTTTTACAGGCGAACTGGTCAAACGCGACAGTACGCTGTAAGATAGACAGAATACCGAAAAGGAGAGAACTGCAATGAGAGCTTTTATGGACAAGGATTTCCTTCTCAATACCCCCACTGCGGTAAAGCTGTACCACGAAGCTTCTGCCGATTGCCCCATCATTGACTATCACTGCCACATCAGCCCCCGGGAGATCTACGAGGATCTGCACTACGAAAGCATCACCCAGGTATGGCTGGGCGGCGACCATTACAAGTGGCGTTTGATGCGCTGCGCAGGCGTTGAAGAAAAGTACATCACCGGCGATGCCAGCGCTCACGATAAATTCATCAAGTGGGCTGAGGTGCTGGGCAAGGCCATCGGCAACCCCCTGTACCACTGGAGCCACCTGGAGCTGCGCCGTTTCTTCGGCTATGAGGGTATCCTCAACAAGGATACCGCCGAGGAAGTATGGAATCTTTGCAATGAGCAGCTCAAGAAGCCCGAGTTCGGCGTTCGCGGCCTCATCGCCCGCAGCAATGTTGAGACCATCTGCACCACCGACGACCCCATCGATTCTCTCGAGTGGCACGAGAAGCTGGCTGCCGATGCCTCCATCAAGACCGCAGTGCTGCCCGCCTGGCGCCCCGACAAGGCCATGAACCTGGAGAAGCCCGATTACACCGATTACCTTGCCAAGCTGGCTCAGGTGAGCGGCATCGAGATCAAGACCTTCGAAGACCTGAAGCAGGCTCTGGCTGTGCGTATGGATTACTTCGCCGCCCGCAAGTGTGTGCTCAGCGACCACGGCCTCAACTTTGTTGCCTACGCCCCCGCTACCGATGCCGAAGTGGAAGCCATCTTCCAGAAGCGCCTCAGCGGCGAAGCCGTTACCACCGAGGAGCAGGACAAGTTCAAGACCGCCTGCATGCTGTACGTTGCCCGCAAGTACCGCCAGCTGGGCTGGATCATGCAGCTGCACTACGGCTGCCGCCGCGACAATAACCCGGTGATGTATGCCAAGCTGGGCCCGGATACCGGCTACGACACCATCGACAACTACGCCCCCGCTGCGCAAACCGCCGCTTTCCTCGGTGCTCTGGAGGCAACCGGCGAGCTGCCCAAAACCATCCTCTACAGCCTGAACCCCAACGACAACCAGGCCATCGATACCCTGTGCGGTTGCTTCCAGTCTTCCGAGGCTGTAAGCAAGATCCAGCACGGCTCCGCCTGGTGGTTCAACGATCACTTTACCGGCATGACCGATCAGCTGACCAGTCTGGCCAGCCTTGGCTATCTGGCCGGTTTCGTGGGCATGCTCACCGACAGCCGCAGCTTCCTCAGCTACCCCCGTCATGAGTACTTCCGCCGCATCCTGTGCCGCCTGCTTGGCCAGTGGGTGGAAGAGGGTATGTTCCCCGATGACATGGAGACCCTGAAGGAGATCGTTCGCGGCGTAAGCTACGAAAACGCCAAGAAGTACTTCAACTTTGCCGCCAAGTAAGGCTTCTCCCCCATCTGTAATTCGCCCGCCCAGCACACCGGCTGCGGCGGGCTTTCTCTGTAAACATTTTTCTGTTTTCAATAGAGAACAGATGCATTTTTGCCAGATATATGGTATAATGAAAAATCATGCGGCTTTCGCCGCAGTACATTTTAAGGGAGGTTATTTCCTTGGACCCTATAGGCAGTCAATTGTTGGTACAGATCCTTCTTATTGCGATCAACGCTTTTTTTGCTTCTACCGAAACAGCACTTGTTTCCGTTAACGATAACAAGGTGCGCCGCCAGGCAGAGGATGGAGATGCCAAAGCCAAGATCATGCTTCGGCTGATCGAGTCTCCCTCTAACTTCCTCTCCACCATTCAGGTGTGCATCACGCTGAGCGGCTTCCTTGCCAGTGCTTTTGCAGCAGATGGCTTCTCCACCATGCTGGCAAACGCCATTATGGGTCTTGGATTCCCCGAGGCATACCGCGGCCTGCTGGATACCATCTGCCTCATCATCATCACGCTGATCCTGAGCTTCTTCATGATCGTGCTGGGCGAGCTTGCCCCCAAGCGCATCGCCATGCAGAACCCCGAAAAGGTGGCCCGCATGAGCTGCGGCGTTATCAACTTTGTCAGCAAGCTCTTCAAGCCCATTGTCTGGCTGCTCACTGTTAGCACCAACGGCATTCTCCGCCTCTGCCGCATCAACCCCAACGAGACCAGCGAAGAGGTGACCGAAGAAGAGATCCGCATGCTGGTGGATATCGGCAGTGAAAAGGGCGCTATCGAAGAAGAAGAGCGCAACATGATCGAAAACATCTTCGAGTTCAACAATATGACTGCCGCCGATGTGATGGTGCACCGCATTGATGTAGTAACCCTGCACATTGGCGACAGCGACGAGGACATCCTCTCCACCATCCGGGAGACCGGCCTGAGCCGATTCCCGGTCTATGATGAAGACATCGATGATATCGTTGGTGTGCTCAACACCCGCGATTTCCTGCTCAACGCTGCAAGCGAGAGCAAAAAGCCCGTCCGCGAGCTGCTGCGCAGTGCCTATCTGGTACCCGAGACCGTGGCTGCCGATACGCTCTTCAGCAACATGCAGAAGCAGAAGATCCATCTGGCGGTTGTGGTAGACGAATACGGCGGTATGAGCGGTATCGTTACCATGGAAGACCTGCTGGAGGAGATCGTCGGCAACATCTACGACGAATTCGATCCCAGCGAGGATAACGATATCGAAAAGCTGGAGGATAACCTCTGGCGCGTCAGCGGCACGGTGGATCTGGAGACCCTCAGCGAGGCCATCGACATGGCTCTGCCCCTGGAAGAGGAATACGATACCCTTGGCGGTCTGGTGTTCTCTACCTTCTCCTGCATTCCCGAAGACGGCAGCACGCCCGAGGTAGAAGTGGCCGGGCTGAAGGTAAAGGTCGAAGAGATCTGCGACCACCGTATCGAGAAAGCGCTGGTCAGCAAGCTCAACCCTGACAGCGGCAAAGCCGTTGCCGAAGACGCAGGCGAAGCTACTTCCGCGCAGGAATAATGCTCATGAAGTATAAACACCTGTTCTGGGATTTCGACGGTACTCTGTACAACAGTTATCCCCAGATCATTCAAGCGCTTCAGCGTACGATGGCGGAAAATGGTTTGCCCATCCCCTCGGCAGCTGAGGCGCTGCCTCTTTTGAAGCACTCTGTTTTCTACTCGGTAAGTCATTTTGCCAATCTGTTCGGAATGGATACCGATACATTGATGCAGTGCTTCCGTAGGCAGCACGCCATGGAAACAGATTTTCCGCCCTATGAAGGCCTTGGAGATTGCTTGAAGGTATTGGCAGACGCAGGCTGCAGCCACTATCTCTATACTCATCGGGATCGGTTGGCCATCGACCTGCTGAAAAGAGATGGGCTATGGCACCTCTTTGCCGGAGCCGTTACCTCCGATGACGGTTTTCCCCACAAGCCTGCACCGGATGCGTTACTTTCACTGGCGAAGCGTTTTCGGCTGGAACCCGGCGAATGCATCATGATCGGCGACAGAAGCATCGATATCGAAAGCGCCAGAAATGCCGGTATGGATGGTGCTGTCTTCGATCCCGAAGGGGCGTATTTTGGCCCGGAAGTGCAGATCAAAGCCTCAAGCATGGCTCAGTTGGCAGAAAAGATCATAAACGCATAAGCATAACGCCCGGCAGTTTGGTATCTGCCGGGCGTTTGCTGTTCAGTTTTTTGTTTTTTCCTTTTTGGGATTCATGCAGAAGGTAACACCGATCACTTTGGGGCCGGCATTGATGGCAATGGCGGGGCCGATGCGGAACACATACTGGGGCGGATAGCCCACCTTCTTTTCCATCTCTGCAAGCATCTCTGCCAGTGCATTTTCATCGCTGCCGTAGATCACCTGATAGGGCGTTTTGGGCTTCATATCGGAGGCGACCATCTTCACGATCTCCTTGACCAGCTTTTTCTCGCCCCTGGCCTTGCTCTCGGTGGTAATGGCGTGGTCGCGGATCTTCATGATGGGTTTGATGCCCAGCGCCTCGCCCACAAACACTGCCGCACCGGGAATGCGGCCGGACTTGCCTGCATACTTCAGCGTGTACAGACCAAAGTAGATGCACTGGCTGGCGATCAGCTGCCGGGCGTAGGCTTCGGCTTCGTCTGCGCTCATGCCCATCTCCAGCATTTGGGAGGTGATGATGGCAGGGTAGCCGTACCCCGCAGAGTAGCTGGCACCGTCAAACAGACGGATCTGCATCTTTGCGCCGGGATGCTCCTCGAAAAAGGTCTCCTTCATGGCAATGGCATTGTTGTAGGTGGCAGAGCCCTTGGCGTTGATCAAAAAGAGGAACAGCTCTTCGGTGCCCGCATCGTATTCCTTTTGAAAGAGCTCTTCAAACACATAGGGCGTGATCTGGGAGGTTACCGGCAGCGTATCGGATTCCTCCAGCATGGTGTAGAATTCTTCGTTTTCCAGTTCCTCGCCGCTCATAAAGGAGCGGTCGCCAATGGTAACGGGAATGGGCAGCATGCCAATCTTGAAGCGTTTTTGCACATCTTTCGGAATATCGGCAGTAGCATCGGCATAAACACAATATTTGAGCATGGCTTTGTTCCTCCTCAGAGAAATAAATCAGAACATAGAGGTCATGGTGGCAAGGGTGGCGCTTGAGAACAGCAGCCGCAGAACGATCAACACCACCAAATGCATGGGGTACAGCGCATAGCCCAGCCATTTGGGCAGCTTGAGCCCACTGTGCATGGGGATAGCGATCAGGGGCAGAGAGAGCCATACCATGGCCTGCAGCCGGAAGAAGGGCTGCAGCAGGCTGCCGATGCCGGGCAGCGTGATCAGATTCAGCTTAAGGCCGAAGATGGATTGCACAGAAGAGCTGCCCGTGCCCCAGAAGAGAGCAAAAGCCAGATAGGTGGCGATCAAGCCGCCACGGGATTCTCTTGCCAAATACAACAGAATAATAAAGGTGAGACCCTTCCAGCCGTAATCCACCTGTATATAGCCCAGCAGCACATAGCAAAGCACCGGCACCAGGATGCGGAAAAGAACAAATTTCTGCCGGATGCCGTAGATGGCGACCAAACCGACGGTAAGCGTAAAGAGTATGTTCAGTTCCTGATAGGTATGCTGAAGCCCCATCATATACAAAGGCTGGGAAAGAACCGCCATCAGCAGCATACGAAGGATGTAGCGCTTCATATCGCGGGTCTTTACGCAGCCCACCACCAGGCACCAGGCATACAGGGGCAGTGCCATGCGGCCAATGATGCGCATCTCGGTAACGCCGGTCAGTATGCGGGCACCAATGTGGTCGATGAGCATAAACACAAGGGCCAGCACCTTGAGCAACGATGTGTCTGTATTGCCTGCGAGCGTTTCGGCTCTGTGTTCCAGCGAGGTACTCATGGGCAGCATTCCCCCATTTCATCTCAAATACGGCTGCATTATACCACTACGCTGTATCTGTGTCAAAATGGATTGACAAGCATTGTTATGTATAATAGAATGTTTTCGATATTAACATCTCTCTATGTATATCCAGGAGGCAGCTATGAACAGCTACAATGCCACCCTTCCGGTGCTGAAAGCCCTGTGCGATGAAACACGGCTTTGCATCCTCAGGCTTTTATCCGGCGGTGAAAAGAACGGCTGCGAGATCCACCGTGCCTTTTGCTGCACCCAGCCGACCATCAGCTACCATATGAAGCTGCTGGTAGATTCCGGGCTGGTGCTGTGCAGACGCGAGGGCTGCGCAGCTCAGTATTCGCTGAATACCGAGCTTTGGCCCAGCGTAGAACAGCTTTTGGACGTGCTGTGCACCCGCACCGAAGCAACGAAGGAGGATCAGCATGAATAAAACACCCATTCTGGAGGTAAAGGGCCTCTGCAAGGATTACGGCAGCGGTATGGTTCTGCACGATCTGGATCTTTCGGTGGATGCCGGTGAGTTCCTGACCCTTCTGGGCCCCTCCGGCTGCGGCAAGACCACCACCCTGCGCATCATCGCCGGGCTTGAGGAGGCTACTGCCGGTACCGTTTGGCTGGAGGGCAAGGACGTAAGCGAGCTGCCCCCGGAAAAGCGGCCTGTGAACACGGTCTTTCAGAGCTATGCGCTGTTCCCCCACATGAATGTTCAGCAGAACATCGCCTACGGTCTCAAGCTGAAGGGTGTGCCCAAGGCAGAGCAGAAGCAGCGGGTGGCAGAAGCGCTGGAACTGGTACGTTTGAGCGGCTATGAAAAGCGCTCCCCCGCACAGCTCAGCGGCGGCCAGCGGCAGCGCGTGGCCATTGCCCGGGCTGTTGTGCTCAAGCCCCGGGTACTGCTTTTGGATGAGCCTCTCGGGGCGCTGGATCTGAAGCTGCGCCAGGAGATGCAGTTCGAGCTGAAGCGGCTGCAGCAGCAGCTGGGCATCACGTTTATCTACATCACTCACGACCAGGAGGAAGCGCTGAACATGTCCAGCCGGATCGTTGTGATGCGGGATGGACGTGTGGAGCAGATCGGCACCCCGGAGGAGGTGTATGAGCACCCTGCCACCCTTTTCGTAGCTGGTTTTATCGGGCAGAGCAACCTGATCCACGGCACAGTTGAGAGCTGCACGGAAGATGGCAGGATCGCCCTTCGGCATAACGACGTTCTGCTTCCCGCCACCTGCCGCCCGGATCACCGGTCCGCACCCGGCGATAAAGCCGTGGTCTGTCTGCGCCCCCAGCGGGTTCGGTACGGCTCTGCACCGCAGCACGGTATGGAGCTTCAGGGCACCATTCTTTCCAAGACCTATTCCGGCGGTATGCAGCATACACAGATCGCTCTCAGCGATACGCTCACCATCAGTGCGGTATCCAGCTCCTCCGAGATAGATGCATTCCCTGTGGGCAGCAAGGTCTATGTAGGCTGGAGTGCTGCCCATACCCCCGCTGTGCCGGATACGGAAAGCGAAGGTGAACGGCAGTGAACAAACACCATGCCGACCGCCGCTTCGGCTTCTGGCTGAAGCTGCCCATGTATCTATGGACGATCATGTTCGTGTTCGTCAGCCTGTTGTACATTATCGGCCTCAGTTTTTTGCAGCGGGATGAGCTGATCGGTGTAACGAATCAGGTTACCCTCAGCAACTACACCCGCATGGCAGACCCCCAGTATCTGCGGGTGCTTTGGCAGAGCCTGCGCCTTGCGGCTCTGACCACCCTCATCTGCACGGTGATCGGTTATCCCTTCGGCTACCTGATGGCCCGGCTGAAGCCCGCCACCCGCTCAGTGATCATGCTGCTGATCATTGTGCCCTTCTGGACCAATGCGCTCATCCGTATCTACGGCTGGCGTATCCTGCTGATGGGCAACGGCCCCATCAACAGCTTTCTGCAAAGCATAGGTTTGATCTCCAAGCCGCTGAAGTTGCTCAACACCGAGGGTGCGGTGCTGCTGGGCATGGTCTACGCGCTGATCCCCTTTATGATCCTGCCCTCCTACACAGCCGCCGAAAAGATGGATTTCTCTGTTGTGGAGGCGGCCAGAGATCTGGGAGCAAGCCCCATCGCAGCTTTCTTCACGGTGACCATCCCGCTTACGCTGTCTGGACTTATGGCGGGTTGTGTGCTGGTATTCATCCCGTCGATGGGGCTGTTCTTCCTGAGCGATCTGCTGGGCGGCAGCAAGACCGTATTGGCAGGCGGCCTGATCCAGAGCCTATACAAAAGCCGCAACCTGCCAATGGCAGCAGCTCTCAGCGTGCTGCTGTTGTCCGTCACCGGCGCAGTGATCGCCCTATACCGTCGTCTGGGCGGCAGCAACGGCGACCTGAGCCTGTTCTGAGGGGGTGAGCTGATGAAAAAACGTTCCGTCGGCTCCCTGATCTTTCTCTCGCTGGTGCTCATCGTGCTCTACCTGCCCATTGTGGTGGTGGTGCTGTATTCCTTCAACGATAACCCGGCGCGTATCCCACTTGCTTTTACCGGCTTTACTACCCGCTGGTACGACCAGCTGTTCAACGGGCGCAACAACTACGGTGACGCGCTTCTGCTCAGCCTGAATGTGGCCTTCTGGTCTGTGCTCATCTCCTGCGTGATCGGTACCCTTGGAGCCATCGGCATGGCGCAGCGCACGCTGAAGAAAAGCAGCAAGTGGCTGGATACAGCCATGGAATCTGTTGCAACGCTGCCCATCATGATCCCGGAGATCATTCTCGGTCTTGCCTTTCTGGTGCTGTTCAACGCTGCGGGGCTGGAGGGCAACGAGGTACGACTGATCCTGGCCCACACCACCTTCTGCATCCCCTACATCTTCCTGACGGTAAAAAGCAGGCTGGTGGGCATGGATGAAGCCCTCTTCGATGCAGCAAGAGATCTGGGCGCTTCTCCCGTACGTGTAATGCTGGATGTGACCCTGCCCCTTTGCAGGCCGGCCATCATCAGCGGTGCTTTTCTGGCCGCCGCCATGAGCCTGGACGATTTTGTGATCAGCTTCTTCGTATATGGCGCCGGTCAAGGCACGCTGCCCATCCTGATCTATTCCAGTGTAAAGGTAGGCGTCAGCCCGCAGGTGAATGCGCTCTGCTCCCTGCTCATTGCCGCAGCCTTCCTGCTGGTGGCCCTGAGCCGATACATTTCTTCTGTGCGTAAGCAAAAGCACAAGGCAGCATGACTGTTTACATCGCCAACGTGGCGAAATGATAGGATGTTCCAAACAGAAAGGAGTCTTTCCCTATGAAAAAACTTTTCGCGCTTCTCCTGGCTCTCTGCCTTGCCTCCCTGCCCGTGTTGGGCCTTGGCGAGGAAGAAAAGGTCGTCAACGTATTCAGCTGGGCCGGATACATCGACGAAGCCACCCTGGCCGCCTTTGAAGCCGAGACCGGCATCAAGGTGATCTGGTCCCCCATGGAATCGATGGAAGATATGCTCAACAAGATGGATCAGGGTGCCACCGGCTACGACCTGATCATCAGCAGCGACTACACGCTGGACATTCTTCGCCAGGCCGGGCTGATCCAGAAGCTGGATAAGAGCCTGCTGCCCAACTACGAAAACCTGGATCCCGTATTCCTGAACCAGTATTACGACCCTGACAACGAGTATGTGATTCCCCACATTGCCGGTTGCCCCCTGATCATCTACGATCCTTCTGTGGTCACCATGCCCATCACCAGCTATGCCGACCTGTGGAACCCGGAGCTGGCTGACAGCGTTGCCACCCTGGATAACGACCGCGTGATGATCGGCATCACCCTGAAAGCGCTGGGCTACAGCATGAATGAGACCGATCCCCAGATCCTGAACGCAGCCAAAGAAAAGATGATGAGCCTGTACAGCAACATCCGCTGCTTTGGCGACAATGAATCCTACACCGCTCTGGAGACCGGTGAGGCCAGCGTTGGCTTCATGTTTACGCCTTTTGTGTACATGGTAAAGGCCAGCCATCCCGACTATGAGGTGGTTTACCCCACCGAGGGTCTCGGCTACGGCATTGATGGGTATGTGATCCCCGCCAACGCACAGAACGTTGAGAACGCACACGCCCTGCTCAACTACATGATGCAGCCCGAGGTTGCCGCCCACAACGCCGAGTACAACTACTACATGTGCGTAAACGCTGCCGCTCACGACTACCTGAGCGAGCAGTTTGTGAACGACCCTGTGATGAATGTGCCTGCCGAGCTGTTGAAGGATGCTGAGTTCATCCTCAATATTGGCGATGCTGCCACCCTCTACACCGAGATCTACACCGCCTTCAAGCTCCAGTGACCATACTGAAACCGCCTCCGTAGATGAATCCGGAGGCGGTTTTCTTATCCCCACGAAAAATGCCCGCAGCACATAGCTACGGGCGTTTTCTGTTATTTACCGGCAATGATGCGCTCCTGGAAGCTGATGCCCCACACATAGTAGGTAACGATCATCTCGCGGGCAGGAGAGCCGCCCGCATGGGTCAGCAGTGATGCGCTCAGCTCGCCGGTTGTCTTGGCGGGCAGGTTGTATTCCTGCATATTGCCAAGCTGTACCACATCCTCCGGCAGAGGCACGATCTGCACTTCCAGCATTTCAATGGGCACCAGACAGCCGTTGTTCACCTTGATGGTGTAGGTAACATAGGCATATTCGCTGGCATCCCGCCACTGGGCAGGCTTGTTGTAGATAGTGCCGATAAAGGTCTCTTCATCCACAGTATCCTTGAGGGTATTAAAGGCAGGAACGGTGGCAGCGGAGATGGTGTTGGAGGAGGTCACCTCCATGGTCACCTCGGCAGACATGAACAGGTAAACCAGCATCATGGCCATGACGACGACCAAGGCCACGAAAATGATCGCTACGGTTTTGAGTGCTTTCACGGTTATTGCCCTCCTTGCGGCGTTGCCTGCGGGGTCAGAATGTTGCGGATCTCATCGATCATTTCGGTATCCTTCAAGCGGAACTTGAATTCCACGCGGCGGGATGCATCCATGTTGATGGTGCCGTCGGCATTATAGACAGGGTTGGAGTAGCTGCGGCCCTTTGCCGTAAGGATGCTGCGCAGAAGCTCCCGTTTTTCACCGGTCACACCGGGCATTTGCAAGCAGTAGCTGGCCACGCTGAGCGCGCGCTCCTGAGAAAGCTCCAGGTTGCGCAGGTAGGTGCCCTGGGTATCGGTGTGGCCCTCGATGATGATCTCGCCAAGGAAGTCGGCATACTCCGGCTGCAAAAGCACGCCCAGATACACAGGGATGAAACGATCCAGCAGCTTCTTACCACTCTCCTTGATGCCGTTCTTACCAACATCGAAGAAAACAGTGGATTCCAGCACGATATCGCCGGTGTTGCGGTCAACGGTAGCGGTAAGACCTGCACCGGTCAAAGCGGTGCTGAGCTCCTGAATGATCTGGCTCTTTACACCCACAAGGTCGTCCAGACGCTTTTGCTGGGTGGTGAGGGCCAGCTGCTGTTGCTGAAGGAGCAAGGTGGCATCATCCAGCGCCAGCTGCTTGGCGTCAAGGGCAAGGTTGGCGGCTGCAAGCTCTGTTTCCCGCTCGGAAAGCAGCGCTTGCGTGGCAATGATGATGATCTGCTGCTCGGCAAGAGTAGCGCTTTGGGAATCCAGCGTGGATTGCTGGTCGCCCAGCAGAATGAGCATGGCATCCAGCTCGCTCTGTTTCAGGTCAAGCTCGGCTTGCTTATCCGCAAGGATGATGGCCTGATCATCCAGCGTTCCCTGCTGGATGATCAGCAGGGATTCCTTCTCCAAAAGCTCTGCGCTCTTGGTCTCCAGCATGGCAAAGTATTGGTATACGCTGTAGCACAGCACCAGAACGAACAGGAGCAGCAGCGCAGCCATCATATCGGAGTAGCTGATCCATGCTGCGCCCCGGTCGCCGCCGGAGCTGCGTTTGATTACTCTCCTGGCCATAGCGTTCCTCCTGTGTTATTCCTGTTCGGGGCCTTCCAGATCGCCGGTCAGCTTATCGACCGCGCTCTGCATTCTGGAAAGGGATGCAGAGAGAGAGATGAGCTGCTGGTGCAGATCCTGCGTGGCCTGCTCGGCGTTTTCGAGACGGTTCTGCTGGTCGGCCACCTGCTGATCGAGCCGCTGGCAGATCTCCTTGAGGTTGGTGGAGATCTCTCCGGAGACCAGCTGCATGGTGCGGGCGTTCTCGTTCATGTTCTGGGTCATATTCAGGGTGCTCTGCAGGTTTTTCTGGGTCTGCAGCTGCCCCTGATTTACGATGCTCATGGCATCGGAAATGGCTGTAAGCTGGCCGTTCAGCGAAGCATTCATCTGCTGGAAGAATTGGTTGACCACGCTGCGCATGGCTTCTGCCTGCTCTACGGTAGCTCCGCGCATGAACGAATCCATGGTGCGGGTCATGGGGGTAAAGGTCTGGCTGAGGGAGACCTCAAGTGCGGAAGCAACCTGGCTGCCGATGGTCTGGGCCATACGGTTCATACGTTCTTCTTCGTCCTGTTTGCTGCACAGGAGCTGCACATCCGCATCCAGAGGCCGGGGCATGGCAAGCTCGTAGAAGGCTTCTTCAAAGTTGTTAAGGGCTCGGAGCGCATGCCCGGAGGCGATGCGGTTGCCCATATTAAAGGCAAGCGAGCAGGCAATACCGGCTACGGAGGTGGCAAACGCAAAACGCATACCGCCCAGCAGAGTGGGAATGCTGGTGAGGGTGCCCTCGGCGTTGGAGAAATCAACGCTGGTAAGGCCCTCCATCAGACCAAGGAAGGTGCCCAGAATACCCAGAGAGGTGAGCAGGCTGGGAATCAGCTCGGCAAGCTGCGCATGGCCGGGCTGGTCGATGGCCGTTTCTTCGTTGATGTAATCGCGGGTATCGCATGCCATGCCGCGGATATCCAGCTGACCGGCATTCAAAAGAAACTGCTGCCACTGGGAGCGCAGAGCACGGCCAAGAAAGCGGGGCTCACGCCATGCGGGCCGTTCGCCTGCTGCAGTGGTCTTCTCCAGCTTCACAACAGCCCGGTTCAAAAGGGAGGCATTGCGCAGCATGGGATAGATGCACTTGCAGATACCGATCAGGGTAACGACGGCGATCGCACAATAAACCAGCCATTCAGACAGACCAGCCGTCAAATTGCTGATGAGTTCTTTGGTCGGCATGGAAACACCTCCGTGAATGATGAAATAAGAATGCTCATATATCTTAACATTTGTTTCACAATTTGTAAATGCAAATGGAATGATTCGTTACAATAAACTTCTGTTTTTCTTTGCTGCTGTTCCGCTGCATAGAAACAAGCCACAGCGAATACGCTGCCGTGGCTTGTTAACAATTGCGTTTTGTTTTAGGCTTGCCCTGCCGGGTCAATCCGCCTGGGTATCGATCAGCGGGAGGACAGCATCGGTCTGGACCACTTCGATGGTAAAGCCGCCGAAAGCTGCATTGGCACGGGCCACGGAGGTGAGCAGGTTCGTCAGGTTGCGAACGGTGATCTCCCAGGCATTGGCGGTGTACTCCTCGTTGGCGAGGGTATCCTCCAGCAGCTTGTTTTCCAAAGATTGTTTGATCTCGGTGTACTTTTCGGGAGAGATGTATACCAGTGCGCCGGTACGCTCCACATCCTTATCTACCACGGTGAGCTTGTGGTTGGAAAGCACGGGAGCAGGTACACGCACATAAATGGTGGTGCCGCTGGCTTCTACCGTTGCCTGGCTCAGATCCACCGTATAATCAAAGTTGAAGGTGTACGGGATCTCTACCTCCTGCACAGTGCCGATGAGCAGCGCATTGCGCTGGTAGGTATCGCGGCCGGTACGCTCACCACTGTAAACGATCAACTCATTCTTTTCCTTCAGGGTCTCGCTGAAGGAGGCGCTGAGCCAGCGGGCTTTGCTCTCGCTGGGGCCAAAGAAGATGGCCACCAGCACCACAGCGGCTACCAGAACCAAAGTAAAAAGGATCAAAAAGAATTTCTTCACTACGCATTACCCTCCAATGTTATACCAGAGAGATATGGTCGTTGAGCCACTCCAGAAGAAGGATCAGCAGCTGGGAAAGCACATAGATGTTGACCAGTGCACCGGTGATCATCAGGTAGCCGGTCATAAAGCGGCGGAAGAACCGGCGCTTGGGCTTGGGCTTGTGATGGTGCTGGGGCACTTCGGGGCCGTGGAGCTGGCCTGCGGGCTGGGGGCACTGGAGTGCCTGCTGCACAGGCGGCTGCATATGCTGGCCGTTAGGCATAGGATTCTGCATCAATATTCCCTCCTTAACAGAAGAGTAACAAATCGAACGACAATATTATACATCAAATTGCCTAAAATGCAAATAAGCATCAAAGCATAGCCGGGTTTACCGGGCGCAGGGTATCGCCCTTGACCAACTCGCCGATGATGGTAACATTCTGCACGCCTGTGGTAAGAGGCTCTTCCGCACTGCGGATGAGCATCTCGGCGGCCCTCTGCCCCATCAGCGCCGTGTTCTGCTTTACGGTGGTGAGCATGGGACGCATCAGCTGGGAAAGAGGATGGCCGTCGTAACCGGCGATGGAGATATCCTCGCCGATGCGGAGGCCGCTGTCACGGATAGCGTCCAGACCGCCGATGGCAGCAAAGTCGTCGGTGACGAAGATGCAGGTGGGCGGCTGAGGCAGCTTGAGCAGCTTCTGCACCACGGAGTAGCACTTGTGAGAATCCTGATAATCGGATTCCTCCAGGTATTCGTTGCGCACGGGAATACCGTTGGCAATCATGGCCCGGTGGAAGCCGGTCAGGCGGCTTTTGGTAACGGCGCTCTTCTTGCCATGTACATAGGCGATGCGGGTGTGACCCAGCTGGGCAGCACGGTACACCAGCAGCTCCATACCGGCTACGTTGTCGCTGAGAACGCAGGAGCGGTTATCGAAGCTATGGTCGATGGTAACGGCGGGAAGGTCGCTCTGCATAAGCTGTACGATCTCGGAGGAATAAAAATCGATACAGGCAACGCAGACACCATCCACATTGCGGTAGTGGCAATGCTCCAGGAAGGTCATGCTTCGCTGGTTAATGTTGTGGTTGATAAAGGTGATGTCGTAGCCCTTCTGCTCTGCGGTGCGCTTGAAGCTGTCCAGCACAGCGGAAAAGAAGGGGTGTGTGAGGCCGCTGCCGAATTCGTCGGCAAAAAGCACACCCAGATTATAGGAGTGGTTGGTCTTCAGCGCACGGGCCAGCGCATTGGGGTGATAACCGATCTCCTTGGCGGTCTCCAGCACCCGTTTGCGGGTCTCCTCGCTGATATCGCTATAATGGTTCAGTGCTTTGCTGACGGTAGAAATGGAAAGACCGCATCTCTCGGATACGTCCCGGATGGTAACAGCCATACTTGCCCCTCATTTCTTTCATACAACGAAAACGATGCAGATTGCTTCAAATCCCATTATACACGAAAATTTCGCCGGATAAAATGGATATACGGCAAAATTTTCGTATTTTTTTCGTTCTTTTCGTTTTATTCGTTGGTGAGGTAGCTCTCCATCACATAGCCCTCGATGCTGTCGGTCTTCACATGCACCCAGCCCTCTTCGGGGCAGCGTTCCAGCACCAGCAGGCGCTGATGCTTGTACAGCCGCATCAGGATCTCGCCGCCCAGATCCGGTCGGGAGCGAAGGTTCAACGAGCTGTCGTCATCGATCTCGGTAACGGCTGCATACCATTGGCCGGGCTGCAGCTCTGTGGTAACGGGCATGAGCGTGGGTCTGGGAGTAACGGTGGGCGCAGGGCCTGCTGTGGCTGAGAGGGCCGGCTCCGCCTTCATCAAAACGGCTTCGCCCACATCGTAGCGCATAAGCTCCATACCGGGATAGTAGAATGCCAGGATCTCCCGGAAATCCTTTTCGTAGCTTCCGGCCATCTGCTCCGCACCGCGCTGGCTCATACCAACGCCGTGCCCGTAGCGGCGGGCCTGTACCTCGTAACCGGTCTCGGTCTCTGCCACCGACCAGATCTCGTTGTCGAAATTGCCGCTGATGTTCATGCCGAAAGCATTTTCGACGGTCTTGAAGATGGGTGCGGACAGTACGAAGGGTTCTTCGATCCGTTCGAACTCACCGTATACGGGGGCAGGGGTCGGTGTGGGAGGAGCGGGAGTGGGTTCCGGCGTTGCGGTGGGCTGTTCCTCCGCCACAGTGGGCGAGGGGGTTTCGAACAGGAATACTTCTTCGGTATCCGGGTCGGTAAGCAGAGGTTGGGGCACCCACTCCGTGCGGGTACGACCGCTCACCTCCACCGTGAGCAGCAGGCGTTTCATCAGCAGCGAGCCCTCAAAAGAAGGCGTATCTACCGCCACGTCGGATACACGATGCACAAGGATGCTTTCCGGTGCGGGATCGTAGCCCATCTCCGTCAGCTTATCCGCAAGCAGCTGGGCAAGCAGCTTCCGGAGTGCGTAGGGAGCTGTCTCCCCCGCCTCGTACGCTTTCTTGACCGCAAGGCTCCGTACGGTGCTGGCAGGGTTCTCTACATCGTAGGGGTCGCGTACAGCTGCATAGTAACCGAAGTCTTCATCGGTGGGCCATACGGTCTGCACCAACTCGGTCTGGCCGCCGTTGCTGGCAGCATAGTAGCATTGAGCCAGCTTGCCCTTATAGAAGCCGCACACGCCCCGGGTCTCCGAAACCGCCCGCTCCGCATTGGCAAAGCCGGGCACATAGCCGCGGAAGACCTGATCGTTGGTGGTATCCACCACATCGTATGCTTTATTGGCAGCTGCCTTGCGAAGCACATAGGTGCGGGCGGCGATGGTCTGCGCCTTCAGCGCTTCCAAAGGGAAGGAATCGCTCATCTCGTAAGGCACAACGCCCAGCAGATAGTCCTCCACATGGATGCTCAGTACAGGGTAGAGCTTGCCCTCGTTGATGGTCAGCTTCAGGTCGCCAAGGTACAGGGGCTCAAAGCCGGTGCGGTAGAAGCCGGGGCGTTTCTCATCCCCTCCGCCCTCGCAGCGGCGAAGCTCCACAGCCTTGCCAAGCCGCAGAGAAAGACCGTCCATATACAGATAGATGGCATCGTTCCAAAGGATGAAGGCCAGCTTGCTGCCGCTCTCCGCATACAGCTCTGCACCCTCGGAACCGAAGGTAAGGCCATAGGGCGTTGTAAGGGTGATATCGAGACGATCCGTCAGGGCAAGACGGCTCAGGTATACCTGGATAACAGGGTCTACTGCCGTGGCCGCCATGGGGATCCCGTCCTCCGCAAAAGAGGTGCCAAGGGCAGCCGTAGCCAGCAGCACCACCGAGAGAACGATCACCAACAGTTGCTTGATGCGCTTATCCATACACTTTCCCCTCTCCGTTTCGATGGTATGAAGCGAATACATTTCTTTATGATCAACCTTGATCGCATTGTGATGATACCATGTCGAAAAAGAAAGTACAAGCGCAGATGCATGGCAGCACTGGCAACGGACAGCAGGCACACGGGCGCTCATTCCCCTTTATTCACAGCCGCACAGGATCTTCTCCGCCTCCCCTTTGCGTATTGCCAGTACCGTATCTTTTACAACATATGCACAGGGGTCGCCAAATGCAGAGCTATACAGACGGGTGATGCCGCACCCCTCCAGAAGTCCAAGCTCAGCGAGTCTGCTGCGCAGCACCGGTGAGCAGTTCACCTTTACGACAGACACCTTCTGGTTTTCCTTTGCCTGCGAAAGCGGAAAATGCTTCCTCATAAAGCCCCCTCCGGTACAGCGGTACCTTTTTTCTTTACAGTACGGCGAGCCTTCCTTTTGGTGCAAACGAGCGCAAAAAGTTTTGCCTTGCACATTGCTTGGCAAGCGGGTATAATATGCATGTTTGCGGTAGTGCTGGAATTGGCATACAGACTTGACTTAAAATCAAGCGCCCTATGGGATTGCGGGTTCAAGTCCCGCCTGCCGCACCAAACGAAACCCTTGCAGTACAACGCTGCAAGGGTTTCGTGCATCTCTCGACCTTTCCATCATTCTTTATGAGTCAGCTTATTGTTGACGCTATTGTTTGCATCTTCCTCTCTCCCTGCCCTCTCTACACACTTGAACCATCCCCCTCCCGGGTGCTATACTGGCATTACCAACTCAACAAAACCACCGCATCCACAGGAGGCACCTATGCCGATAGATATCGTACGAAACGACATTACCAAAATGCAGGTGGATGCCATCGTGCATACCACCAACAGCAGCATGAACGGCTCCGGCGGCGTAAGCGCAGCCGTACACCGCGCTGCCGGGCCGGAGCTGGCTGAGGCCTGCCGGAGGCTGGGCAGCTGTGAGATCGGTGAGGCAAAGCTGACACTGGGCTACCGTCTCCCGGCCCGGTATGTAATCCATACGGTGAGCCCGGTATGGCAGGGCGGCAGCAACGGCGAGACCGGGCTTCTGCGCAGCTGCTACCACCAATCCCTTATGCTGGCAAAGGAGCATGGCTGCAAAAGCATCGCTTTTCCGCTGATCGCCTCCGGGGCCCACGCTTACCCAAAGGAGCTGGCGCTGCGAACCGCAACAGACAGCATCGGCGCATTTCTGTTGGAGCATGTGCCGGATAACGACCTGATGGTATACCTGGTGCTGTTCTCAAAAGAGAGCCTGTTGGCAGGCAGCAAGCTGTATGCAGATATCCGGCAATACATCGACGACAACTACGTACAACTGCATACAGACACCCGTAGGGAGCAGGCCCGGCTGATGTACTCCGCCAAGTTCTCCGCCCCCGACCTCCTTGCACCTCCCTGCGCAAACATGGCCGAGGATACCTGGAACCCAAAGACCATCGAGGATGCACTGAGCATGATGGATGAGGGCTTTGCCGGAATGGTGCTGCGCAAGATCAAAGAAAAAGGTATGAAGAATGCGGATTGCTATAAGAAGGCCAACATCGATAAAAAGCTGTTCTCCAAGATCGTAAACAACCCAGGCTACAAGCCCAAGAAGCCGACCGCCCTTGCCCTGGCCATTGCGCTGGAGCTGTCTCTTGAGGAGACCCGGGAGCTGCTCATGAAAGCAGGCCTTGCCCTCAGCCACAGCGATAAGTTCGATATCATCGTGGAGTTCTTTATCAGCAAGGGCATCTACGACATCTTCCGCATCAACGAAGCACTGTACGATTTTGATCAGATGCTCCTTGGCGGTGCGGTGCTGTAACCGTTGCTTACACAAATCGAAAAGGTCGCTTGCAGGGCGACCTTTTTCTCATGCAGTTCCTTTATACTGTGACCATCGACCCAGGCAAAACATTCTGTAAGGAGGTCACTTTTATGAAGAAGGGTTTGACAGAGCTGGTTTTCATTCTGGATCGGAGCGGTTCCATGAGTGGGCTGGAGAAGGATACCATCGGTGGCTTTGACAGCATGATCGATAAGCAGAAGCAGGAACCGGGCGAAGCGTATGTTTCCACCGTACTTTTCGACGACGAGAGCATCGTGGTCCACGACCGGGTACCCATCACCCAGGTGCAGCCAATGACCGGGAAGGAATACTGGCCCCGCGGCTGCACCGCACTGCTGGATGCGGTGGGCAAGGCGATCCATCACATTGGCAATGTACACAAGTATGCCCGCGAAGAGGACAGGCCCGAGCACACCCTGTTCGTCATCACCACCGATGGTATGGAGAACGCCAGCAAGCACTACACCGCCGAAAAGGTAAAGCAGATGATCGAGCGGCAGAAAAACAAGTATGGCTGGGAGTTCATGTTCCTCGGTGCTAACATTGATGCGGCTGCCACAGCTGCCACCTTCGGCATTGCCAAGGATCGTGCCGTTACCTACCGCAGCGACAGCGAGGGCACCCAGCTCAATTACCGTGTGATCAGCGATGCGGTCACCTGTATGAGGGCAAGTGCAGAGATCCCCACCGGGTGGCAGGAGCGCATCGAAGAGGATATGCGGAATCGCAAATAATGCCCCGACGGTTGACGATACCGGGCAGTATCTGCTATACTGTACCTGCATAATGAAAGGAAGGTGAATGGCTTTATGAAGGGTATTCGCTTAAGGAATCGGGAAGTTCTGCCGTTCACCGCCTGCAAGTAAGCTGATACAGCCCCCGTGCCCAGGCAGTGTTCCAGCAAAGATCATGCGTTCCCCATTTCCTTTTGGGGGCGCATTTTTGTTTTGCCGAAAAAGAAAGGAAAAGAACGATGAACATTACTGCTTTTACGAAAGAGATGATCCCCGACGCACGGGCACTGGTACACAGCAATTATCTTGAAGAATGCGGGCATGTGCAGGCGCTGCCCAAAGACATCCTGCCGCCTGCTCTGGAGGATCTGGCAGGCAGCGGGCTTTCCGTGGCTGCTGTAGAGGATGGCAGGCTGCTGGGCTTTCTTGGTGCCTACGGGCCGTGGAAGCCCGTCTTCCATACCAGAGACACAGCCGGTGTATTCTCTCCGCTGCATGCCCATGGGGTGCAGCAGGAGAACCGATTCCGCATCTGGCAGAGGCTGTACCAGGCCGCTGCCGAGCGCTGGGTGGAGGCAGGTGCAGCCAGTCATGCCATCACGCTGCACGTTCACGATGCCGTGGCCAAAGAAGCGCTGTATCTGTACGGCTTTGGTGTACGCTGCATGGATCTGATCCGCCCGGTGGAAGAGATGGAGGCCGCATCCGGTTGGCAATGCCGTGAACTGCCGGCTGCCCAGCACAGCCGTTTGGCTCCTCTGCGCAGAGCACTGACAGAACACCTTGGAGATAGCCCTTGCTTTATGAAGCACGACCCTGCATGGGTAGAAGTATGGATCGCCCGCAAGGAGCAGGAAGGGCCCCGTGTGTTCGTGGCAGAGAAGAACGGGCAGGTGGTCGCCTTTATGGAGGTCGACAGCGAGGGCGAGAACTATGCAGTATGCACCCCCGGCACCTTGAACATCTGCGGCGCTTACGCACTGCCGGAATACCGCGGCTGCGGGGCAGCACAGGCATTGCTGGCCTATATGCTCCATACCTTCAAAGCTGAAGGCGTACTCCGGCTGGGCGTGGACTGCGAAAGCATCAACCCAACGGCGCTTGGCTTCTGGAGCAAGCATTTTCAGGCATACACCCACAGCGTGGTACGCCGGGTGGATGAATGGGCCGTCCGTTAAGCGCAGTTGAAGCAGCGGATCCAATTTCATTGACAAAGCCAACCCCACATTCGTTTCCCTGCCCCGGCGGTCAAGCCCGCCGGGGCATTTTGCCGCACCCCCATCACACCGGCACGCAAATTTGTGAAGCCGTATTTTCGGACAGCCTATCTGCTATGCTGTTATTGCCAAAGGGCAACAAACCTAACGCACAGCAGAAAGGAACTACCCACGATGACCGCATGTGAAAACCGCCTGACCATTGATGCCGACCCCGATACACTTACCCGGATCGACCGCCGCCTCCGCACAGATCTGCTCAAAACTGCCGGAGATGGCGAGTGCCGCTGTAACACCGGAGACTATTATCTCGTTTGTGAACCGGACGAGATGAGCGGAGCCGCCGCACTGCTCGCGGCCAGATATCCCAAAGCTGCTTTCTCGCACCAATACGAGACCGACGACGGGCAGTATTGCGAGACGGTTTACCTGAATGGTGTAATGGCGTACCGCATCACGGGGCGCATCGAGCGCTGCTGCAACCAGCCCGTGGAGGACACTGCGCCCGATAGCAACAGCAACTCCGACCAGTTGCTGGTCAGGGGCAGCGGATGCATCCACTTCCGTGAATATCTTTCCGGCAAGCTGGTCACGCGGCTGGAGGGCATCGCAGAGGTAAGACGATAAAAATGCTTGCAGAATGCGCTCATATCCAGTACCATTATGCTAACGCTGCGCATTTACAGCCAACGAAGAGATACAGGTGAAGCCTCCATGAAATATGCAAACAGTAAGCTGCTGCTTCTCCATCTGCGAAGCCTGCTGCTTGAAGAGACCGATGCAGATAACGGGCTGACGATGGAACAGATCCGGCTCCGGCTTACCCAAAGCGGGTTTGACCCTGATCGAAAAAGCATCTATGCCTGCATGGATGCTCTGGAGAGCTTCGGCATGGAGATCCAGCGCCCCTCCGGCAAGCGTAAGGACTATCGCCTGCTGCGCTCGCAGGATGAGCTGGAGCTATCCGAGATAAAGCTTTTGATCGATGCCATACAGGCCTCCCGCTTTCTTTCGTCGGCCAAAGCGGGCAAGCTGACCGCAAAGCTGGAAAAACTGGTCAGCCGCCGCCAGGCCGCCACCCTGCACCGGCAGGTGATCGTCTCCGACAGGGTAAAAAGCATGAACAACAGCCTCTACTACCAGGTAGATGCGCTGCACGCCGCCATTGCACAGGATCGGAAGGTCACCTTCCGCTATTTCGATTATAACATGAGCAAGAAACGGGTCTACCGGCACGATGGCAAGCACTACCGGGTAAGCCCCTTTGCCATGGTCTACAACAACGACAAATACTATCTGCTGGCTGTACCCGAAGAAGAAGCGGCTCTGCGCACCTACCGGGTGGATAAGCTGGAAGGCGTCACCCTGCTGGAGGATGCACGGGAAGGCCATGAGGTCTACGCCGGAGTGGATGCTGCCGCCTACACCAGGGTCACCTTCTCCATGTACGCAGGCGATGTACAGCAAGTGACCCTTCAATTCGAAAACAGCCTTTTGAATGCCGCCATGGACCGGTTCGGGCATAACATCGCTATTGCCCGGCAGGGAGAAGATCACTTCCGCTTTACGGTACCCGTTGCGGTAAGCCCGCGCTTCTATGGCTGGCTGCTGGGTTTTGGCTCGGGAGCCGAGATCATTTCGCCGCCGGAGGTGCGCAGGGGCATGGCAGAGCTGGTCAGCGAACGGGCTGCCCACTATGCCCGCATTGATAACGAAAACGAATAAAAACCTCAATAGGCCGGATCGCACAGCATCAAAAGAGCGCGCCTGTCACCACACAAAGATGGTGCAAGCGCGCTCTTTGGGAATACATTTTGTTATGCTTTGCGTTACTCCTCAAAAGGAATATACACGCCTGTGGTAAACATCCGGTTGATGATCAGGTACCGGGGGTGCAGCCGCCAGGTGCCGCCGGTGGGGCCGTTGTACCAATCAAATTCGCAGCCGGGATGGAGCTTCTCCATCTCCTTTTCCTGGGCGCTTGTAAACTTGCACATGCCGCCCCAGAAACGCTCCAGCGAAGGCAGGTCGTAGATTGGGGAAAGATCCTTCAGCCTTTTGCTGTTGGCAAGGTTCAGATCCCTCAGGTTCTCCATGCCGGAGAGTGCGGAAATATCCCTCACTTTGGTGCTGAACAGCTCCAGATATTCCAGCTTGGTAAGCGATGCCAGCGGTGAGATATCTTCTATGTAGTAGTTGGGGCCGAGGATCAGCACCCGCAGCTCCGTGAGCCCGGAAAGAAAGCTCAGGTCGGTGGCACTGTTGTGGCCGATATCCAGCGCTTTGAGGCGGGTGCACATCCGCAGCAGGCAAAGCTCCTTCTGGTTATGGTCATAATCGTCTGTCTGAAAATCCAGATCGCTGGTATGCAGAGTGGAGAAGGCCTCTGCATCGGTACGCACCTCATGCTTGGCAAAACGCAGTGTAAAACCGAAAAACACATCCGGGTAGGTATCGAACAGCCATTCCTTGCTTGCCTTTGGCAGCTCGCTGTTGTACATGCGAACCTCAGTGAGCAGGGGCAGCTGTTCGATGGCTTTGCCCAGTGCTTTTTCATCTGTCACATGGATGCCTGCGGCATCAAAGTCGATGAGGGTGGCATCGGGCGGTACGGTCAGGCCGCAGACCGAGATCTCCTCTGCCACAGAAACGCCGCACAGGCAGACAGCCAGGCACAATAAAGCCAGCACGAGCTTTTGCTTCATGTTCGTCATTCCTTCCCACAAGAAGGCTTGTGTATGAGCTTTTGGGCGCAGGTACCCAACAGGATGAGCACCAGCGCCATGACCACGTAGTTGACCCAAGTGGGCCAGGGCATCTTATCGATGGCGAACTCCAAAAAGATGACCATGCCGCAGCTGAACACATACCCACCCCACAAAGGCAGGGTCTGTTTACGTTTGCCGTGAGCAAGACGCAGCGTGCCCACGAGCATGACGACCATCACGATCACCGCGCTGAGCAGCTGCTGTACACGGATAAAGCCCCAGGTGATGGATTCCACCCGCAGGCTCTCGCAAAAAACCTGAGAGACAGCCCACCAGACCAGCCCGGTGGCCAGACGCCGGCCCTTCAGCTTCTCGCCGCCGATCAGCAGCACCGCAAGGATAACCAGCGCACAGAGCGCTTCCAGATTGAAGACCGCTGAGCACCACTCGTCATACATGTTGGGAATGGCAAAGGGGTATCGCTGCAGCCAGGGAGTATCCAGCATATCGCCCCAGCCGAAATCGGAAAGAGCTTCCGCCATGCGCAGACCGGCGATGCCCAGCAGACCCACCGGCGCAAAGGCATCCGAAACCCTTGCAAAGGGTTTGCGGGTAATGAGCGCCGTCAGGTACAGGGCTGCCACAAAACCCAGCACACCGCCGCCGAAGCCGTAGTCGTACGGTGTATCGGGAAACAGGCGGAAGCGGAAGCCCGGGCCTGCTACCAGCAGATAATAGCCACGGGCGCACACCATGCACAGCACGCAGGAAAGCGCAGCCATCACCACACCGGTGACAAGGCCCAGCTTATGCCGCAAGGAAACTGCGATCACCACGGCGCAGAGGGCAATGCACACCAGTACTACCGCAGTCTCGTAGCTTGGGGGGAACATCATAAACTCACTCCTGATAGGCGCTGGCAAAATAGATGATATCGCTCAGCTTGCGGTGACGCTGATTGCTGACCGCATTGATCTTTTCGTTATGGAAGATGAGCGCGGAGGAATTGCCGCCATCCAGATTGTAGGCGTTCTCAACGCCAAGGGTCATCAAAAACTCCGACCACTCCGGCAGGGTGAGGCCGCCGCCGTAGGATTCATGGTTGCCCTCGCTCACGGCGATCACATACTCCAGCTTGCCCTTACCCACCTGCGCAATGGCGGTGCGCTGGTGGCGGCCGTCGGAGCCGTTGAACTGTGCGTAATAATCGGGGGCAAGCTGCTCGCCGTTCACCACCAGACCGGGGCCGAAGCTGAAGGTGTTAACGATGTTCATGCCCTGCGTAAACTCGGCAAACTTCTCCTGGGTGCAGGCTTGCAGGATATGGAAATCGCCCTTGTCATCGATGATGAGCATATCTCTGCCCTTGGCCATCAGGTCGGCATAGAGCACGCCCTGGCGCACCAGATAGCAGGTTGAGGTGGTAAGCTGGTAGTAGCAGTAATCGCCATTGACAGCGACCACCGCATTCATCCGGTTTGCCATATCCAGCACAGCAGCCACCTGCTTACGGTCGAAGCCGTAGGCGGAGGCAGTTCGGAGTTGGCTGGGATCGGCGATCTTGATGCGGGCCACATAGCAATCGCTCTTTACCCAATGATGCTTTTCGATGGATACCTGAATGCTGGGGTCCTCGTAATGGGCCTCATCGATATAAAAAGCCTCGTTTACAACGGGGCCGGGGGTATCATCGATGGGCAGAGGCACGATCTGCCCCTCCGCCAGCGCCGGAGAGACCAGCATAAGCAGCGCCGCAACCAATGCAAGCGCCATACTGAGCGTATGACGCACCAAACCATTTACCATATCAAATGCCACCTTCCAGCAGTTGACTCAACAGCGCCAAACAGCGTTCGTTCAGCTGTGTGCTGCGACAGATGAGAAACTACACATTTTGCAGTATTATACCATTGTGTAACAAAAATGTCCATAGCTCGGGGCTGTTATACATCATGCCCGAAGCCGCAAGAAAGGCGGCATGCATACGCACACCGCCGCCGGGCGCAGATCTTACTTGCGCCCAAGAGCCTCCAGCATACCGCTGAAGTAGGCAAAGAACGTGTCGTTGATCGGGTTGCCCTGATCGGATACAAGAGAGCGGGCATAGGCGTAGTCTCTGCCATCCACCCGGAAGATGCAGCAGGTATCCAGCGCCATATCCAGCAGAGCTGTGCTGCCGTCTGCAAAGGTGAGGGTGAGCAGCGCAGCACCAAAGGGGCAGCCGGATACCGCACCGCCCCGATCCTCAGCATCGGCCAGAAGGGTACCCATCTCAGCCAGGGCAGCAGGGTCGGTCACCTCGCCCTGGTAGAGGGTGAGGCCGGTGCTGGTATCGGTATAGCAGAGCACCGCATGGGTAATGTTCAGCAGCCTGCCAAGGCTGAACTCCTCGGTCTCCCGGGCCTGGGGGCGCTCGATCCATGCGGAGGCGCCCCGCAGGCTGACCACATAATACGCCACCGTAGAGTGGATGATGGGCAGGGTCTCGCCTTCGGAGATCAGCGCCACACGGGGAGCATACCGGCTGCCGTAGGCATAGGCAGGGGTCTCGGCCTCGGTCACATACAGCTGGGGGTTGATGAGCACATATTCAGACTTTACCCAGCCCTCCACATGCTCGCTTACATACACATGGTACCACTCCCCTTCCCGCATGCTTACCAGCAGCTTCTGCCCGTAGCCGAGCTGCCGCAGGGAGCGGGAGCTGATATCCGGCTTTGCACGAAGAGTGAGGCTGTCGCAAAGCACATAGGCATCGTAGGCATAGATACCTGTTTTGTTGGCAAAGTTGATGTTGTATTCATCGGGAGCCACCACCAGCGCATTGGCGGAGCCGAACAGGAGCATGCATACGAGAAGGAAGGCAACGATCCGTTTCAAATGTTTTCACCTCCGAGAGTCATTCTACAATATTTGACACAGACCGCCTTCTTCCCTTCTGCAAACATTGAAAAAGCAGCATTGTTTTCCCATCCAAATGATGGTATACTTACATTTGCACACTGTATTTTTTCAGGAGGTTTTGTTCCATGGCAGCCCACAGCAAGAAGCAAAAGAACACCAAGACCATGGTCGTACGCATCGTATGCATTGCCCTTGCCGCTCTGATGATCTTTTCTGTAGTGGTAAGCGCTCTCTGGTACTGATTTTCCCCCAAACCCCGGTGGAGAACGCACCGGGGCATTTTTCTGTCTCCCTGCCCCAAGAAACGACCAAAGGAGAGTGACCTATGCGTACCCTGCTCCCCTACCTGAAGCCCTTCCGCAAGGAATGCATCATCAGCCCGCTGTTCAAGCTGCTGGAGGCGCTTCTGGAACTGTTTGTACCGCTGATCATGGCCGCCATCATCGACAAGGGCATCCTTGGCAACGGCGGCGCAGGCGATACCGGCTACGCCCTGCGTATGGGCCTTGCGCTTGTAGGTCTGGGCCTGTTGGGCTTTGTATGCTCCATCACCGCCCAGTTCTTTGCCGCAAAGGCTGCCGTTGGCTTTACCGCACGGGTGAAGTCTGTGCTGTTTGGCCACATCCAGAGCCTTTCCCATACCGAGCTGGATGACATCGGCACCCCCACGCTCATCAACCGCATGACCACCGATATGAACCAGGTGCAGACCGGCGTTAACATGACGCTGCGCCTTCTGCTGCGGTCTCCCTTTGTGGTGCTGGGCGCTACCATCATGGCCTTTACGGTGGATGCAAAGACCGCGCTCATCTTTCTTGCCCTGCTGCCTTTGCTCACGCTGGTGGTGGCAGGCATCATGGCCCTTACGCTGCCCCGCCACAAGCAGGTGCAGAGCCAGCTGGATAAGGTGCTGCTGCGCACCCGCGAGAACCTGACCGGTGTGCGCGTGATCCGTGCCTTTAACAAGCAGGTGAGCGAAGAAGCCGCCTACGGCGAGGAAAGCGGCGTGCTGTTCGCTCTGCAGCAGGGCGTAGGCCGTCTTTCCTCCCTGATGAATCCCCTTACCTATGTGCTGGTGAACGGCGCTTTGATCGTGCTGCTCTGGAGCGGCGCATGGCAGGTGGAGGGCGGCATCCTTACCCAGGGTGCTGTGGTGGCTCTGGTCAACTACCTTTCCCAGATCCTTGTGGAGCTGATCAAGCTGGCCAACCTGATCATTACCATCACCAAGGCGCTGGCCAGCGCAAGCCGTATCGAGACCGTGCTGAAGCAGGAAAGCTCCATGAAGGAGAGCGCTCACCCCGTAGCAGCCTCCGCCGCCCATAGAGAATGCGTTCGATTCGATAACGTGTGCGCCCGCTACCACGGCGCAGGCGAGGAGAGCTTGACCGGCATCAGCTTTACAGCGCTGCGGGGCCAGACCATCGGCGTGATCGGCGGCACCGGCTCGGGCAAGAGCACGCTGATCAACCTGATCCCCCGCTTTTACGATGTAAGCAGCGGCTCCGTGCTGGTGGATGGCGTGGATGTGCGTGAGCAGGCTGTTGAAGCCCTCCGCGACAAGGTGGCCGTTGTGCCCCAGAAGGCCATGCTTTTTAAGGGCACCATCCGCGATAATCTGAAGTGGGGCAAGCAGGATGCCACCGACGAGGAGCTCTGGCAGGCGCTGGAGACCGCCCAGGGCGCAGAGGTGGTACGCGGCAAGCCCGGCCGGCTGGATGAGATGATCGAGCAGGGCGGCCGGAACCTTTCCGGCGGCCAGCGGCAGCGCCTGACCATCGCCCGGGCGCTGGTGAGGAACCCGGAGATCCTGATCCTGGACGACAGTGCCTCCGCACTGGACTACGCCACCGATGCTGCGCTGCGCAAAGCCCTGCGGGAGATGGAGACCCCCGCAACGGTTTTCATCGTTTCTCAGCGTGCCAGCTCCATCCGTTTTGCAGACCAGATCCTGGTGCTGGAGGATGGCGAGCTGGCGGGCATCGGCACCCACGACCAGCTGCTGGCAGACTGCCCGGTCTACCAGGAGATCTACTATTCTCAGTACCCGAAGGAGGCAGTCTGATGAGCAAGAAGACCAACAAAACACAGACCCTTCTTACGGTGCTTGGCTATGTGAAGCGTAATGCCGGCTATCTGGTGCTTTCTCTTCTGCTTTGCATACTGACGGTGGCGGCCACCCTGTATGTGCCCATCCTTACCGGGCGTGTGATCGATATGATCCCCGCTGCCCTGCAGGTACAGTTCGACGGTATTCTGCCCCTGCTTTTGCAAATGGCACTGATGATCGGCTTTACGGCCCTGGCCCAGTGGCTGATGGGGCTTTGCAACAACCGCCTCACCTATGCCACCGTAAGGGACATCCGCCGGGATGCCTTTGCCCATTTGCAGCACCTGCCCCTTTCCTATCTGGACAGCCACCCCACCGGTGATGTGGTCAGCCGCATCATTACCGATGTGGACCAGTTTGCCGATGGCCTGCTGATGGGCTTTACCCAGCTGTTCAGCGGCGTGCTGACCATTATCGGTACGCTGGGCTTTATGTACTCCGTCAATTGGATGATCGCCACCGCAGTGGTTGTCATCACACCTCTTTCGCTGGTAGTGGCCTCCTTCATTGCCAAGCGCACCTTCGATATGTTCACCCTGCAATCCAAGACCCGCGGCGAACAGACCGCCCTGATCGATGAGATGCTCACCGGCCAGAAGGTGGTTCGCGCCTTCGGTATGGAGGACGAGGTGCAGGAGCGCTTCGACGAGATCAACGGCAGGCTGGAGAACGCAAGCCGCCGTGCCATCTTCTTCTCCTCCCTTACCAACCCGGCTACCCGCTTCGTCAATTCGCTGGTATATGCCTGTGTGGGCGTTGCCGGTGCGCTGGTGTGTATCCTCGGCGGCCCCGCCATGCTGACGGTGGGTCAGCTTTCCGCATTCCTCAGCTATGCCAACCAGTACACCAAGCCCTTTAACGAGATCTCCGGCGTGGTCACCGAGCTTCAGGCAGCCCTTGCCTGTGCCGAGAGGGTATTCGAGCTGATCCGTCAGCCTGCGGAGCCGGCAGACCGGGAGCCCCTGCTGGCTCTGGAGGAGCCCACCGGTGCTGTGGAGCTGAAGAACGTGTGCTTCTCCTATGTTCCCGAGCGCAAGCTGATCCAGAACCTGAGCCTGCAGGTGGAGCCCGGCCAGCGCGTGGCCATCGTTGGCCCCACCGGCTGCGGCAAGACCACGCTGATCAATCTGCTGATGCGCTTCTACGATGTAAACGAAGGCACTATCACGCTGGATGGACACAGCATCGTGGATATTACCCGCCACAGCTTGCGGGAGGGCTACGGCATGGTGCTGCAGGAGACCTGGCTCAAAAGCGGCACCATCCGGGAGAACATCACCATGGGCAAACCGGATGCCACCGAAGAGGAGATCATCGCCGCTGCCAAGGCCACCCATGCCCACAGCTTCATCCGCCGTCTGCCCAAGGGCTACGATACCGTGATCACTGAGGATGGCGGCAGCCTCTCTCAGGGCGAGAAGCAGCTGCTGTGCATCACCCGCGTTATGCTGTGCCTGCCCCCCATGCTGATTCTGGACGAGGCCACCTCCTCGATCGATACCCGCACGGAGCAGCACATCCAGCGTGCCTTTGAGACTCTGATGACAGGGCGCACCAGCTTCATCGTCGCCCACCGTCTCTCCACCATCCAGAACGCCAACACCATCCTCGTGATGAAGGACGGCAACGTGATCGAGCAGGGCAGCCACGAGGAGCTGCTCCGGCAGGGCGGCTTCTACGCCAACCTGTACAACAGCCAGTTCGCCCACTGATAGATAAGAAAAGCCCCCAAAGATTTGACCCACAGGCAGGAATGTGCTATAATTCTTTGTTGAAACAGGCATGATTGGCACAGACCAACCTGAAGATACACATAAAGAAAGGCTGATACCATGTCCGGACATAGCAAATGGCATAACATTCAGGCCAAGAAGGGCAAGACCGACGCGGCCCGCGGCAAGATCTTTACCAAGATCGGCCGTGAGATCGCCATCGCTGTACGCGAAGGCGGCAGCAACCCCGAAAGCAACTCCAAGCTGCGCGACATCATCGCCAAGGCCAAGAGCAACAACATGCCCAACGATAACATCAAGCGTTCCATCATGAAGGCTTCCGGCGAGCTGGGCAATGTGGACTACGAAGAGATCACCTACGA
>SVGN01000034.1 GCA_015056315.1 Clostridiales bacterium | reverse complement strand
TGATCCAGCACCGTGTGCTCGAGCCCGAAGGCAGCGAGCCCGACATCAGCCGCGGCACCCTGGAAGGCGACATCGCCGCCAGCCCCATCACCTTCTATCGCCTCCAGTGCGACAGCGAAGGCAAGCTCCGTTCCTACATCGCCGAGGGCGAGGTTCTGGACGTTGCTACCCGCTCCTTTGGCGGCATCGGCGTATTCGCCATCAAGGATATGGCCCGCTTCTACCGTCACGTGCTGGTGCAGAAGCGCTACCCCCACCACGGTGCGGTTGCCTTCGGCCACTACGGCAAGGCTCTCTTTGAGGTGTTCAAGTACCTGGGCGTGGAAGACATCGCTTACAACCAGCCTGCCAACCTGCCCTATCCCACCGAGAACCCCTTCAACAAGTAAGTTTTCCTATGCTGCATGAGCTGCTGTGGCTCATAAGCGACAATGGAATCCTACGCAAAGCCCCGCTGCGAAAGCAGCGGGGTTCTTGCATTCTGCTCCATTGCAAAGAGAACGCGCCTGCCGAAATGCGGCGGGCGCGTTTGAGGTTGATTCGTTTACTTGGCTGCCGGAGCAGAGGGGCCTTCCTGCTTTGGCAGGTGAACGGTAAAACGGCAACCGGCGGTTGGCAGGTTCTCTACCGTTACGTGCCCGTTGCACGCTTCCACGATCCGTTTCACCAGCGCCAGCCCCAGGCCGTTGCCCTCCTGCTTGTGGGAGCTGTCGCTCTGGTAGAACTTATCAAAGATGTGAGGCATATCGGCCTCGTTGATGCCGGGGCCTTCATCCTCGATAGCGCAAAGGATATCTTCGCCTTCCGCTTTGAGCGTGATGCGGATCAAACCGTTGTAAGGAGAAAACTTGATGGCGTTGCCGATCAGGTTGTTCCATACCTGAAGCATCATGCTGTCGTTGGACAGGTAACTGATCTCGTCCAGTTCCACATCGAACTCGATCTCTTTCGGCTCCCACTGGTTCTCCAGCAGCAGGATGGATTGACGCAACTGCTCATCCAGCCGGAAAAGTGTTTTGCTTTCCGGCAGCACCTGATTATCCAGTCGGGAGAGCAGAAGGATGTTGCCGGTCAGGTCGGAAAGACGCCTGGTGTTGAGCAGGATGTTATCGATGTAGTCGTTATGCTCCGCAGCGGTCTGTGAAGTATCCTGCAGGAGCATGGCATAGCCTTCGATGGCGTTGATCGGGGTCTTGAACTCGTGGGATACATTGGAGACAAAATCGGATTGAAGCATCTCTGTCTTATCCAGAGCGGCGGTCATGGTATTGAAATGCTCATAGATATCTTTGATATCTACGATGGTGCTGGTGGGCTCCAGACGAACCTTGAAATCTCCGGAGGCGACCTTGTTCATGGCTTTGCTCAGCTCGCGAACCGGCTGCAGCACACGCCGGTTGATGAACAGCGTAATGATGCACGCCGCCACACTGGTAAAGATCAGGATCAGCGTAGAGACCGACAGGTCGATGGGGATGCCAAAAATATAGCTGAGGGCATAGGTGGCACCCAGACCCAGCAACAGGCTGATGAGCAGCTCCACAAAGCTGACGAGGGCAAAGAAGAGCCAAAGGCCGAAGTGTATGCGGCGTTTCTTCATAGCCGAACCACCTTGTAGCCAACGCCGCGCATGGTAACGATCTTGAAATCGGTATTATCCCGGAAACGTTCCCGGAGGCGGCCGATGTGTACATCCACCGTATGGGAATCGGAGCAAGCTTCATAGCCCCAGATCTCGTCCATCAGCTGCTGGCGGGTAAAGATCTTGCCGGGATAGGCTGCCATCTTATAGAGCAGCATAAACTCCTTTTGGGGCAGGATCATGCTCTTGCTGCCGCAGGTAACGGTCATGCTGTCGCATTCCAGCAGGGTATCTCCGATGCGCTGCTTGCGCTCGCTGATCATCTGCGCCCGCCTGAGCAGCGCACCCACCCGCAGCACCATCTCATTTACGTTTACAGGCTTCACCATATAGTCATCCGTGCCGGAAAGGAAGCCCTCCCGCATATCATCGAAGTTGCCTTTGGCGGTGATCATCAGCACCGGCATGTTCATGCCGCTTTCCCGGAGGGTGCGTACCAGCTCATAGCCATCCATTACGGGCATCATGATATCGCAGATGATGAGATCGATGTAGCTGCCCTCCATCAGATCCAGCGCTTCCTGACCGTTTCCGGCAGAAAGGGCTGTATAGCCGTTTTTCTCCAGTACCTTTACAAACAGCTGCCGAAGCTCCTGGTGATCCTCCACGACCAGAATACGGAACATGGCAAACCGCTCCTTTCGAATGTTGAAATGTGTTCAAATTATTCTAACATTGGAACTGCGTTCCTTCAACAACTGAAAATCAACGATTATTGAAATTCGGTTGTCACACGGTTGCGTTTGGCTGCGTACACTGTTATCGTACCAACTCGGTGAATGTAAAGGAGCAAGGCATATGGATACCAATGTTGCACTAAAAAAACGGATCGGTTTCGACAAGCTGGGCATGAGAGTACTCTACGGCCTGTTTTATCCGTTTTTTCACTGCCGCAGCGAGGTGCCGGAGGCGATCCGCGAGCACCGGGAGCCCATCGTTTTTGTTTGCAACCACTATGAGCTCTTCGGCCCCTTGGCCCTGATGACCTCGCTGCGTGCACGCTTCCGGGTGTGGAGCAACGAGAAGCTGTTGGCCGCAGAAGAACAGGTGGACGACCTTTTGGATGGTGCACTGGTCATGGCTCCCGTGTTCTCCAAGCGTTCAATGGAGAAGCTGCTCCATCATATCTCGCCGTTGGTGGAGTGGGTATTCGAGCGTCTACAAGCGATTCCCGTCTCCCGCACGGAGAGCACGAAGCTACTTGGCACGATGCGAAAAACCGCCGAAGCAATGAAGGCGGGGGAGAGCATCGTCATTTTTCCGGAGAAGGGCGAGCCTCATTATGCGTTGGGTGGTGTATCTCCGTTCTATCCGGGCTTTGCCATGGTTGGGGAATTTGCCAGCCGCAAGCTGGAGAAACCGATCTGCTTTTGTCCCATCCACATAGATAAGGCGGGCCGCAGAATGCGCTTTGGTGAGCTGGTGGAGTACACGCCGGGCAATATGAAGCGTGAGGCGCAGCGGGTATCGGATCTCCTCTACGAGCAGATGGTGACCATGGCGGACGCTGCGGGATACAAAACTGTTCCCGCCATTGCTGCACCGGAGGAAGCCTGAAATGAAGCACGCAAGAACAAAAGAAGTGATCGGCAGGCTCCTGTTTGTATCGTTGTTGTTGTCGATCGTTTTTTCTGCCGTCCGGCTTTTGCAGGCACCGGAAACTGCCCCGGAAGGAATGGAGCATATCAAAGTAAAGAGCGATTATCTGCTCATGCTCATGCAATGCCTGCTTGGCTTGGCTGTTATGCTCCTGCCGAGTCTCATCGAGCGGAAGTGGCGGCTGGGCATCAGCAATGCAATACAGGTGCTGTACTATATTTTTCTGTATTGCGCGGTATTCTTGGGAGAGGTGTTCGAGTTCTATTACCTGATCCCTCACTGGGATACCATTCTGCATTTCTTCTCGGGTGCCATGCTGGCCGCCCTTGGCTTTACGCTGGTGGATATCCTGAACCGGAATGAGCATGTAAGGGTCGACCTGAGCCCGCTGTTTGTGGCGGTGTTCGCCTTTTGCTTTGCATTGGCAGCCGGAGCGGTCTGGGAGATCTACGAGTTTACCGGAGACAGCCTTTTTGGGCTGAATATGCAAAAATACCTGACGGAGCATGGAGAGCCGTTGGTCGGGTATGTTGCCCTCCGGGATACCATGAAGGATATCGTGGTGGATGCAGCAGCGGCGTTTCTGGTTTCTGCCCTTGGCTTTTTCAGCATCAGGAAGGAACGGCGAAGATCGCATCTGAAGGCCGCTCAGAATGAAATGTCTGTGGCACAGACAGAAGAATGACCGATAAGAACAAGCAAAAACGGAAGAACCGCCCTGCCCGATCGGCAAAGGACGGTTCTTTTCATTCCCGTGGCTGTGCATAAGCCATTCTGCACAGCGACCAATTGAGCGTGGATGCTTGAACGGCATCTGCCGCATCCCACAGGCTATTAACGAAACGCACCTCCACGCTGCGCCGCAGAAGCTCTGACAGCGGATCGGGGATCACGTGTTTTAGAATGGGAAATTGTGTTTCGGTTGCAACATAGTAGCCTGCTACATCATCCTGCAAAATGAAGCCTGCCGGATCGAATTCGTAGAGGTACAGGGTGGTGCTCAGCATAGCAGGCAGCCATTTGCTTTCAAGGATCACCGCATGCTCTGTGCGGGAAGAAGTAAAGAAACGCTTCCGATCCGCGTCGGTGGTCTTATCGGTTGCGTTGTAAGCTACACGAGGACAGTTTCTGGGGGTCAGGAAATTGGGGAGCCGGGCTTCGTCTATGGCCCAGACGAGAGCGATGGTTGGGTCAAGATCGGAGCGTATGGGCAGACGGGGGTGAAACGTGGCTATGTTCGGGTCTTCGCTTACGTGGAATAGTCTTTTGGTTCTTCTCTCGTTTGCGCTGCCCAATAGTAAGATATCTGCACTCATTCTCCTGATCTCTCCCAAAAGAACACTTCGTTTCCGTATAGATCTATGTAGCCACAACGGTTTTCAAGCTCTACATAAGCAAGCCCGTCGGAAAAGCTTTCGGCCTTGTCGTAGATACAAGGGATGGTCACCTCCCCCGAACTGTTCAAGTATCCGATTTTGCGCACGCCGTCTGTGAGTTGTACAACTGTGATCCTGTCTTGCGAAAAGACAGCGAAATCGGGAAGGATCCAGAGCGGCTCTGCAACAATGTTTCCATGCAGGTCTACAAAACCCCATCGCCGTGTGCTTTGAGAAGCGGCTTCTCCGGCAGTGTATGCCTCAATGCGGCAAAGACCGTTATCCATGGGTGGAGCATAGGAGGTAAGGCCATCAATGGTAATGGGTATGGCATTTCCCATAGGATCAAACAGTGTAAAGGTGTTCTCACCGGTTTTTACAGAGCAATAGCCGTTTGCGTAGTTTGGTTCGGCTTGATCAAAGGGACGAATCTCCCGGCGGAGTACGTTGCCTTCCTGGTCGATAAAGCCCCAATCTTCTTCCAAAAACTGCACCATAGCCGCTATACCATACGGGGACTGTTCAAAAGCATATGCTTTGGGGTATTGCGGTGTAATGATCACGCGTCCGGAAGGGTCTGCATATCCAAAGAGGCCCTCATCGTTTTCGACCATGACACGATCGTGAAAGGCACCCTGGTAGATAACGCCGTGAATGCTATTGGGCAGAGGAATGGTTTCGCCGTTTTCTCCGATCAGGAAAAATTCGGTCGCATTCCCAGCTTCGTCGCGAAAAGCAACCGAAGCGACCCCTCCGAAGAAATTGGATGGATCCGATGCAAAATAACGGCAGGGGATAACCATTTTCCCGGTGGTACGATCGGCGTAGCCTGCTTCACCCTGATCATTCACCACAGGGATCAATCTGCCGGCAGAGCACCAGGGCCAGATCCGGCTCCAATGTAAACCGGAAAATGTACCTGTTGGAATATCGAAAAAGCCTTCTCGCCTTGCTTGCAAAAGCGTCTCTTCGGTTTCGTCCCATATCTCGTCGCTATAGCGGGTCACGAGCCAGACACCTGTATCATTCCCTCCATAGAGCCGATCGTTGTACCCTGCACTGATGGTATAGGTGGGTTCCAAAACAAATCTACCATCACGATCAATGATGCCTTGCTGATCAGCGCTGCCGGAAGCGACGCTCACGACCGCATAGCTGCCCCGAAAGGCGAGAGCGGAATCGTATTGCGCAGGAATCACAAAAGCGCCCTGCGTGTTGATATAGCCCCATTTGCCATTTTTATCGCAGGCGGGGAACAGCGCTTCCTCTGAATAAGCAATGGTTGACACACTCAACAGAAGCAACAGGAGGATCATCAAAGCTCGTTTCATCGTATCACTCCTATGGAACATTGTTTCAATTTTGACGTATCATTTCTTCCTGTTCTTGCGTTTTTCCTGCAAAAAGGACTGCAAAAGAACAGGCACAGCATCTGCACAGTCTTGTGAAGACCGAACTTCATTTTGATTCAAATGAACACCTTTTCAGTAGGGCTCAAAGCGGGTTTTTGGGATGCAACCGCACTTGATCATCCATCGGCTGAAAAACCGGAACACCATTCTCGACAGCCACTGAGCCAATAAAACCTGTTGCTGCATAAGACAGATCCGCATAATTCCGGTTGTTCACTTTCACATTTGCGGTATAGACTTGATAGCATACCGGTTGGTTTTGGGAAGCTTTTGAAGAAACGGTTGCAACAAACAGGTCTGCGGTAGGCTTATCAGTGTCTGATGTGTCAAGGACAACAATGGATTCCTTGGTAACTGTATTAAAAACCGAAACGATGGAGCGGTGTAAGCCCGAACCCCACGAAGATGCGATCAACAGATCGAGATTTCCGTCTTCATCATAATCCCAGGGTACCGCATTTACAAAGCCATAGCCGCCGAAAAAATCGCAAATGGGATATACTTGACCATCTATCAGCGCAAGTGAGACACAAGAATCACTAAACTTGAATATTTTGATATCTGTCTGTGCGGCAACCGAAATAGGTGTTACATTGTAGCAATGCTCTGTATCGAGCTTCATTCCTGCAGACAAACCGCCCAATTCCACTTCGCCTATCATAGACATCAATTCATCTACAGAATCCTTGGTACATGGTGTTGTTATGTAATCGTCATGGTTGTTGATTTGGCCTGAATCGCTGGTGCATACTTGACAGGCCGACAGTGAGATCAAAACGATCCCGATCAGAAGCAAGAAAGACAAGCGTTTCATTGCAGATAGCCTCCTGCATAATGGATAATAAAAGTATACTGGAAAACTGTGAACCTTTCAACATTTAGCATCGCTCGAAAATGAAACCATAGCGAAAAGAAATCACCACCACTGCGTAATGGTGTGTTTTTCGCTTGTAATAGCATCTTTGAAGTAATATTCAGAGAAATGTTCAAAAGCCTTTTGGCCAATATAAATCATTGGTCTTTCGTTAGAGCCGATCGGCCATTCCGGCATTTGGATCCAACGAGGAAAACCTTTACATTCTCTTTGAAAAGATTGTTTGATCTCTTCTTTAACAAGGCGTTTCCGTTCGCTCTTTTTCATAGTAGAGGGATATTTCGAAAGAATATATTCACTCACAAAATTTTCAGCCAAAACACCGCCAGCAAGATATCCGGGCAAGACATCTAAAGAAAATACAAACTCCTCGTGATATTTTTCGGTTCTAGCCAATGTAGGATCGATCTGATAGTAAAGATCCGCAACGATGGCGTGTATCACGAAAGCACCTTGTGCTGTCAAATGAGATTGCGTTTTGATATACGCCCCAACTTTGGGTGGGTCGTTCTTCCACGTATCCGAAAGGTCTCGAAAATCCTGTGCATATTCTTTGATAAACCGCTCTACATATGAGCGCAGCTCAAAAGGTCTGTTTTGGTTAACATTCTTCATAAAAACAGTTTGACGCTTGATTGGAATGTTATGTGTTGCTATATGTTCAATAACAGAATCCAAGAAAGTTACCAATTCATCATTGTGATTGTACTGTGCTATAAATTCTGTAATGTCGACATTTCCACAAACGAAATCCCTAATTTCTAAAAGTAATGGATTCTCAAGAATAGAGACCGGAAACATATGGCAATCACCTCAATTCATTCAATTTATTATACCACTAAATGTCGGGTTTTTCAGCAGAGTGAGACTATTAAGCCACGACGAGATCTTTTGCTACGCAATAAAACCTGCATATCTTTCGTGGGGCGAAAAGCCTTGTACGATAAGATAGAAAAAACACGATGGTTTCGTATCAAAACCATCGTGCTAATGTGGTGGAGGTGGGGGGAATCGAACCCCCGTCCGAAAGCACGCTTATACAGTTTTCTCCGAGCGCATCTACGATTTTGGGATTCCCCTCGCCGCACGCCTCGCAGCAGGCTTACGACTACGGTAGCTTCATGTTACGGGCAACGCCTCAAAGCTTTGGTGTGCTCGTTCCCCACATAGCTGACGCCGGGATCCTCACCTGTGGGCAATGAGGGCCGACGCACGGCCTTAGGCCGCGAAAGACAATTCGGTATTGTCAGTTATTTTTTGTCCCCGTTTTTACGCGGTACAGGGGCCGCGGCTCGCTTACCGTATCCTCGAAAACTCCCGTCGAAACCAGTGCACCCCCATGAATGCACAGGCTGGGATGATCAGTCATCCCGTCTGCGGCTGAGTGCGCGCTCCACTTCGCGCTGCGCATCCCTTGCGGCGGCGGCATCGCGCTTGTCGTGCAGATGCTTACCTTTGCAAAGGCCGATCTCCAGCTTCATGCGGCTATCCTTCAGGTACACCTTCAGGGGAATGATGGTGTAGCCCTGTCGGCTCACTTCGCCTGCCAGCTTGCGGATCTCGTTTTTGTGCATCAGCAGCTTTTTGGGACGAAGAGGGTCGGTGTTGTGGATGTTGCCAAACTCATAGGGGCTGATGTGCATCCCCTCGGCGAAGATCTCGCCGCTGCGGATGATGCAGAAGCTCTCTTTGAGGTTGACACGGCCTTGCCGCATGCTCTTTACTTCGGTGCCCATCAGGCTGAGGCCGCATTCGAAGGTTTCCTCCACGAAGTAATCGTGGTAAGCCTTTTTGTTTTGGGCAACGATCTTGATGCCTTTCTGCTTGGCCACTGGGAAACCTCCTTTCTGCCGGTCTATCCCTAAGGCAAACGAAATTATAGCATATTGTTCTTGCTTTGTGCAAGCTATTGCCAAGTTTTTTTCGGTACCCTATAATTTATTTTGAATGAGAAAGGGGAGTGCAACATGGAACACAATGTACAGACCATGGCAGAATACGCCCGCAAAGCGGCCCGTCAGCTGGCAGCCGTATCGGCAGAGAGCCGCAATGCAGCGCTGCTTGCCATTGCAGACGGCATTGCCGCCAATAAAGCAGAGATCATGGAGGCCAATGCGCTGGATGTGGCGCAGGCTACCGAAGAGAAGCTGAGCGCACCGCTCCTGAGCCGCCTGAAGGTGACCGACCAGAAGTGCGATCGTATGATCGAAGGTCTCCGTGCTCTTGCCAAGCTGCCCGATCCTCTTGGCCGCGTACAGTACGCCAAAGAGCTTACTCCGGGGTTGGAGCTGTACCGTGTGGCTTGCCCCATCGGTGTGATCGGCGTTATTTTTGAAAGCCGTCCCGATGCGTTGGTGCAGATCTCTTCTCTGTGCTTGAAAAGCGGTAATGCTGTGCTGCTCAAGGGTGGCAAAGAGGCGTTGCGCACCAATATCGTGCTCACCCGCATCATTCGGGAGGCAACGGAGAAGGCCGGTATCCCCGCCGGGTGGTGCGATTTGCTCCAGAGCCGCGAGGATGTTTCCGAGATGCTGAAGCTGCATAAGCTCATCGACTTGATCATTCCCAGAGGCAGCAACGCTTTTGTGGAGTACATCATGCAGAACAGTCAGATCCCTGTGCTGGGCCACGCAGAGGGCTTGTGCCATGTGTATGTGGATGAGAACATCGACCTGCAGCAGGCAGTGAAGGTGGCTGTGGACAGCAAGACCCAGAACCTGTCTGTGTGCAACGCTGCAGAGACCATGCTGGTACACCGTGCCGTGGCGGGAGAATTCCTGCCCCTTGTGGCAGAGCAGCTCAAAGAAAAAGGCACGGAGCTTCGCGGCGATGCCCGTACACAGGCTTTGATCGATTGTCTGCCCGCCACCGAGGAGGACTGGCATACCGAGTACCTTGATTCGATCATTTCTATCAAGGTCGTTGATAGCATGGAGGAGGCCATCGAGCACATCAATGCCTACGGCTCCCACCATACCGACAGCATCCTCAGCACCGATGCAGCCAAGGCGGATCGCTTCATGACCCTGGTGGACAGCGCCGATGTTTTCTGGAACTGCTCCACCCGTTTCTCCGATGGCTTCCTGTTCGGCTTTGGCGCAGAGGTGGGCATTGCCACCGGCAAGATCCACGCCAGAGGCCCTATGGGCATGGAGGGGCTGTGCACCTACAAGTACCGCCTCTATGGCAGCGGTCAGACCCTTACCGAACTGAATAACGGTACCATCTCTCTGACCCATTCCGATCTGCCCCTACAGCTGCCCGAAGCCTGATCGGTTCAGGCGCTCACCAAGCCATGCGGCGCAGATTCCTTTTACGATATCCAATGGCAGAAACACCCCTACATAACTGATGAGAATGCTGCCAAGGCTGAATGCATTTTGCAGATAGACCTTTGAAAGCAGCACCACATATGCGGAAGCGATCACGTACATGACCGCAACGCCCGAAAAGGAAGCCAGATAGCGGCTTCCTTTTTTGGTGTGCTGCCGTATGAGGGAACAAAGGCCGGCAGCAGCAGGAAAGGCGAGCAGATACCCAAAGGAAGGGGTCGCCAGTACAGCCGGGCCGTTCACGGCAGAGAACACAGGCAAGCCGATGAGCCCTGCCAGCAGATAGCAAAGCGTTGTATAGAGACAATAGCGCACCGGCATCAGCTGGCCGCAGAGCAGCACAAAAAAGACCTGCAGGGTGACCATCACATCCGTACCGGGAATGGTAAAGCGAAACAGCAGCGTGGAGAGGATGATCAGCGCGCAGAACAGCGCACAGTAGCAGATCCTCATCGTACGTCCTCTCATGCTTTCAGCTCCTTTTATGGTAACAGGTCACCAGCATCATAAACAGGAAACGGAGCACTGTCAATAGTTCTGCTCGCCCTCTGGACAGCATAAGCTGCTCAGGAAGGGGGAGTGACAGCATGGCTGGCAATATGCCGGAAACGGGAAACATCGCAAAGGCACCTCACAGCATCCATACGGACAGGCGAAACAAAACAGTGGTAACAGGCGTGACGGATGTTTGCAGCTTTCACGATACGGAGATCGTTCTCCGGTTGGAAAATGGGCATGTATTCCTCACAGGGCAAGGGCTGCACATTGGTAAATTACTGCCGGACGAGAACAGATTGGATGTGGACGGCCAGATCGACAGCATCGTTTATGAAACGCCGAAGAAAACGGCTGGCAGGCTCTTTAGCTGGCTTGGAAACAGAGGATGAAGCTGTTCTTTGAGGCGGCCGCACAGGCTCAGATGTTTCTGATCATGCTCCCGGTGGGTATGCTTCTTGCTGTGTTTGCAGACCTGTCAGCCCTCGGGGGCAGATTCAGGCCGGTTTGGGATGTACTTACAGTGTTATTGGCTGCAAGCGCATATGGCGCAGGCGTTATTCTTCTTCGTGAGGATGGGGCCAGGCTTTATCATTTTCTTGCACTGTTGGTGGGTGCAATGCTTTACCTGCTCGGGATCCGAAAAGCGATCCTGTGTACAGTGGCTGTATTTTTGCGAAAAAGAAGGGAAAACAGGCAGGAGTCGGCGACAGTTAAGTCGAATAAGAAAGCAGATACTTATGGAAAGGATGACCGTCTGTGAAAAGGACCGTGAACGTTTGGCTCTTCGTTGCCTGCATGGTAGTGATGGTCATTGCTTTCGGGGTGGTCAATGCGGGCATTGTGTCCAACACGGAGGCGTTGCAGCAGGAATACCGCAGCGTGAACAAGACCCTCACCGACCTGAAAAACGAAAAACAGGAGCTTCAGGAGGAACTGGACACCGTAGGCACGGATGCTTTTGTCGAGCGCCAGGCACGGGATCAGTACGACTATATGATGCCCGATGAGCTCCGTTTTGTGATCAGCTTCCCCGAGGAGGCTGAAGAACCCTCTCTGTAATACTACATCAGAGAGGGTTCTTTTGTCTGTTTTATTCAATTTCATTGTAAAAATGAGCCTCTGTGGTGGCTCAATAATATACAGATGGGGTGATCGAATTGCGAACGGCGGCGATCGGGATCGGTTCCAACTCACTCAGAATGCTTCTGGCGGATATCGAGAATAACAGCCTCAACAGGCTTTCCCGTTACCGGGAAGGGCTGCGTGTGTTTGCGGCGCTGGATGAGCAGCGCCGTATTTCTGCAGATATGCTCCGGATGGCAGCTGCCAGCATCGGGCAATTCGCCAATGAAGCGGTAAAGCATGGGGCAGAGGAGATCCACCTGTTTGCCACCAGCGCTGTGCGGGATGCCAGCAATGCAGACGAATTTGCTCAGGCGATCTTCGACGAGACCGGACTGGTGCTCACGATCTGCTCCGGTGATACGGAGGCCGAACTTTCTTTTCTGGGCGCGACCCGTGGCTGCCCTTCGGGTATGATCGATATCGGCGGCGGTTCTACCGAGATCGTCATCGGCGATGCCAACGCCATCAATACCGGTATGAGCCTGCAAATGGGCGCTGTACGCCTGTTCCGCATGTTCCCGGTCGCAGATAGCGTCTCTGCGCAGCAGGTGATCGACTACGCTCGCTCCCTACTTGCTCCCCATAAAGAGAAATATCTGGCCTACCCCGCCAAAGAATGGATCGGCGTGGGCGGCACCTTTACCACCTCTGCTGCCTTTGTTCAGCGCAAGCCCTGGGACGACCGCACCAATACCCACGGCTTCCGCCTTTCACTGAACGATGTGCTGGCTGCCATCGATATGCTTGCCCCCATGCCGCTGGAGGACAGGGTAAAGCTGCCCTTCCTGCAGCCCCAGAGGGCCGATATCATCGTGCATGGCCTGTGCATCCTGGCTGGGTGCATGCAGGAGCTCGACCTTTCCGAAATGATCGTAAGCGAGCACGGAAATTTGGAAGGATACCTGAAAAAACATTATTTAGACAATACAAATTTGTGAAATCAGCCAGTTGTTTACGAAACAAAAGTAAGAAAGTTTTCGCAAAGGTCTTTCCTTTTCGGATTATATCTGCTAAAATAGATGTTGACATTGTTAGATCGTTTTTCCGCATCAGGCGTGTTCGGATGTAAAAATCAATGCTTTTGATGCACAAATAATATCTGTTTAGGGGGATTCATATGGCTAACTACGAAACCAAAAACATCAGAAATGTCGCCCTCATGGGGCATGGCAGCGAGGGTAAGACCACGCTGGTGGAGTCTTTGCTCTTTGCTGCCGGTGCAATCGATCGTCAGGGCCGCGTAGAAGACGGCAACACCGTGATCGACTACGATCCCGAAGAAATCAAGCGTAAGTATTCCATCAGCGCTGCCGTGGCTCCTATCGAGTGGAACGGCAAAATGATCAACATCATCGACGTTCCCGGTTACTTCGACTTCATCGGCGAAATGATGGGTCCCCTGCGCGTAGTCGAGACCGCTGCCATCGTGGTAAGCTCTGTGGGCGATATCTCCGTCGGTGCCGAGAAGGCTTGGAAGTACGCCACCAAGAATGGCGTTGCCAAGATGTTCATCGTCAACCAGATGGACCGTGACCATGCCGATTTTATGGCCGTCGAAGCCAAGCTGCGTGAGCAGTTCGGCAACAGCGTTGTTCCCGTTCTGCTGCCCATTGGTGCCGGTGCCAACTACCGTGGTGTCGTTAACATCCTCGAAAACAAGGCCTACGAGCGTGTGGCCAAGGGCGCTCCCAAGGAGATCCCCGTGCCTGCCGATATGGCCGATGATATCGCCGTTGCGCTGGAAGAACTGACCGAAGCCGCTGCCGGTGCCGACGAAGAACTGATGATGAAGTATCTGGAAGAGGGCGAGTTGACCCACGAGGAGATCCTCGAGGGCTTCAAGGCCGGTATGTTCTCCGGCGAGATCTGCCCCGTCGTTCCCTGCTCCGCGCTTACCGGCGTTGGCGTTTCCAAGATGCTGGATGTGATGGCCGACTTCCTGCCTTCCCCCAAGCGTGCTGAGTACACCGGTGTCAACCCCAAGACCGGTGAAGAAGTCTCCCGCAAGTGCAATGCGGACGAGCCCTTCAGCGCTTTCATCTACAAGACCATCGCCGACCCGTTCGTTGGTAAGCTGTCCCTGTTCAAGGTGATGAGCGGTAAGCTGGCTGCCGGCGCTAACCTGTACAACATCAACGCCGACAAGCAGGAGAAGAGCTCCGGTATGTTCGTGCTCCGCGGCAAGAAGCAGATCAACACCCAGAACCTGAATGCCGGCGACCTGGGCGCTCTGAGCAAGCTGCAGTACACCAACACCGGCGATACCCTGTGCGATCCCGCCAACCCCATCCAGTACCCTGGCATCGAGTATCCTGTTCCCTGCATGAGCAAGGCTGTTTTCGCTGCCAAGCAGGGCGAGGAAGATAAGGTATTCTCCGGTCTGGCCCGCCTGATGGAAGAAGATCCCTCCATCAAGATCGAGAAGAACGTTGAGACCACCGAAACCCTGCTCTCCGGTCAGGGCGACCTGCACCTGGACGTGATCCGCAGCAAGCTGGCCACCAAGTTCGGTGCCAACGCCAACCTGCAGGATCCCCGCATTCCTTATCGCGAGACCATCAAGAAGACCGTCAAGGCTCAGGGCCGCCATAAGAAGCAGTCCGGTGGCCACGGCCAGTTCGGCGATGTGTGGATCGAGTTCTCTCCCACCGTTGACCCCAGCGTGGACTTCGAGTTCGAAGATGCCGTTGTTGGCGGCGTTGTGCCCCGCAACTTCATCCCCTCTGTTGAGAAGGGCCTGCGCGAAAACATCGTGAAGGGTGTTCTGGCCGGTTACCCCATGGTGGGTCTCCACGCCAAGCTGTACGATGGCAGCTACCACCCCGTAGACTCTTCCGAAATGGCTTTTAAGACCGCTGCCCGCATTGCTTACAAGAAGGGCTGCATGGAAGCCGGCCCCACCCTGCTGGAGCCTGTGATGCATGTTGAGATCGTCGTGCCCGATGAGTACATGGGCGATGTTATGGGCGATATGAACAAGCGCCGCGGCCGCATCATGGGTATGAACAAGGTCGAGGATGGCCAGCAGCTGGTCGCCGAGGCTCCCATGTCCGAGCTGTTCAAGTATGCCACCGACCTGCGCTCCATGACTCAGGCCCGTGGTTCCTTCACCACCTCCTTTGAGCGTTACGAAGAGGTTCCTGCCAACGTTGCGCAGAAGATCATCGAGAGCGCCAAGAAGGACGACGACGAAGAAGAGTAATTCTTCCAACCACAATTCAGCGGGACCGACAATTCGTCGGTCCCGTTCCTCTGTAGAGGCAGAGAAGAGGAGTATAGCTATGATCACAACGGTTTGTATGAATCCCTGCTACGACAAGACCGCTACCCTCAGCCGCCTGAACATTGGCGAAGTGAACCGTCTGCGGGATGTACGTGTAGATATCGGCGGCAAAGCTATCAATGTGGCCATCGTGCTCAAAAGACTCGGTGCAAATGCAGATTGCATCGGCTGCCTGGGCGAAGCTGACGAGGAAGGCTTTTTGAAGCTGCTGGAGAAAGAGAATGTGCCGCTCAGCTACATCCTCGTACCCGGTCAGGTGCGCACCAATCTGAAGCTGCTGGATGATGAGAGCCACAGCGTAACGGAATTCAACGAGCCGGGCCCCACGCTTTCTCCCGAGCATCTGGATGCCTTCATCGATCTGCTGAGGGAAAAAACCAAGGATTCTTCCTGCGTTGTTTTCAGCGGTCGTCTTCCCATGGGCTGCGAGGAGCAGACCTACCAGAAATGCCTGCATGCGCTGCAGGGCAAGAAGTGCGTGCTGGACTCCGCTGGCAAATCCCTTCTGTACGGCATCAAGGAAAAGCCTTACTTCGTTAAGCCCAATCTGCCGGAGATGGAGTCCATCATGAACCGCGAACTGCGCACCCTTCGCTCTCTGCGGGACGCAGCGCTGTTCCTGATGGAGTACGGCGCACAGAATGTGATCATCTCTATGGGCAAGTACGGTGCCATGTATACCAACGGTCAGAAGACTCTCTTTGCGCCTGCGCTGCAGGTGGAGGCACGTTCCACCGTCGGTGCCGGTGATGCCATGATCGGCGGTGTGCTGATGGGGCTGGATAAGGGTGCGCCTATGGAAGAAGCCTTCCGCTACGGCATTGCTGCCGGTGCTGCCAGCGTTATGACCGACGGTACCCAACTGCTCCGCCCGGATGATTTCTACGCCCTTGTGCCTAAGGTAACGGTGCAGGAGGTATGAAGACCGCACTGGAGAGAAAGTTCATCCGTTACGGTCGTGCCGGTGCACCTATGTTCCTGAACGACGATTTTGCCCTTCTGCCGTATGCATACGACCGGGCTGTCGCTTGCATAGACAATGCAAAATCTATGATCTTCAAGGTCATAGACCGAAAAACCCGTCGGGAGGCAGGGGAGCTTGCCCTGCGCATAGGAGAAAGCGCCTGCATGTTTTACCTTGGGCATATCGGTTACCACATCGACCCGCCATATCGGGGCAGGAGCGGTGCTTACCAGGCCTGCAAGCTGGCTATGCCTCTTTTGAAGGATATGGGCTTGCGTACCTTGGTCATTACCACCGACGATGACAATACCCCCAGTATACGCACCTGCGAGAAGCTGGGCTGCGAATTGGAGTGTACGGTGGATGTACCAAGACACATACAGAAGGAATACGAGATCAGCGCAAGAAAGCGCAGATATATCTGGACGGTGTACTGAATAAAACGTATACCTGTAACAGAAAAAGCAGATTATGCTCCTCCGGAGCGTTTTCTGCTTTTCTTTTTGCATAAAATGGGGTAAAATAGCATGGTATGTTAGGGAAAGGTGGTGCTTCTTTGGAAGCGACTCTGAACGGCTGCAAGATCCACTACGCGCTTGACCGTAACGAGGATCCCGCTGCACCGGTGATCGTGCTGCTGCACGGCTGGGGCTGCGATGGTAATATTTTTTCCTTCCTTACGAGGGAGATATCGAAACAAAGCACCGTTTTGGCGGTAGATTTTCCCGGTCACGGGCAGAGCGATGAGCCGCCCGACCCATGGGGCGTACCTGAATATACGGCACAGCTTTCTGCTTTGCTGGAGGAGCTTGGTTTTGCCAGAGTGAATGTGGTGGCCCACTCCTTTGGCGGGCGCGTTGCCATCGAATTGGCTTCTTCCCGGCCGGAGCTGATCGATAAACTGATCATTACCGGTGGAGCCGGTCTGCGCAAGCAGCCCACGGAAGAACAGAAGAAGCGGCAGGCACAGTACAAGCGCATGAACGGTCTGCTGGAGAAGCTTAAGAAGCTGCCTTTGCTGGGCAAGCTGGCCGAAACGCTGCAAACCAAACTGCGCAATAAGTACGGCTCTGCCGATTACATCAAGCTCAACGAGAATATGCGCAAGACCTTTGTAAAGGTGATCAACTACGATCAGGCGCATTTGCTGGAGCGCATCAAGGCCTCCACGCTGCTCATCTGGGGCAGCGCCGATACCGAAACGCCCCTTTGGATGGGCCAAACGATGGAGGCGACGATCCCCGATGCGGCGCTCATCACCTTTGACGGGCGCGGGCACTTCGCCTTTGCGGAAGAATGGAATCGATTTGTGATCATTGTGAAACAGTTCTTTTTTGGTGGTGTAAACTGATGAGTTACGAGACCCTTCAGCGCTTGATCACCGTGCTGATCCCTGCGCTGGGCTGCTTTTTTGCCGCCCGCGGCATCATTCACTATTTCCAGCTGGAGAGCTACCAGTTTCCCGGGTATTACCATACACTGAACCGTAACCCTGCGCATAGCTATTTGCCCGGCGCTTGTGTAGCGATCGTCTCTGCTTTGCTGATCCTGCTTCTGCCTGATGCTGCCAAGCTGCAGAGCAACAGTGCCCCCGTGTACTATTGGGTGCTGGCGCTTTCCTGTGCAGTGCTGGCTGCTCTGCTGGGTATGCTGATCGGCAAGCTGCTTACGGTGAAAAAAGCCAAGAAACCCTTTGTATTCACCGGGCGCATCAAGAGGCTGTATGCAGTCTACGCCCTTGTGCTTTTGGCCATTGCTGCTTTGGTCTGTGCCTCCCCTCGGTGGAAGCTCCTCAGCATGCTCTGGCCGGTGCTGCTGCCTGCGGTGGTCGCCTTGGCCGGTCTGCTTGCCTGGCCCATCGAAAAGCTCATCAGCGAGATGTATTTCCGGGATGCACGCCGTAAGCTGCTTTCCAACCCCAGCCTGATCCGTATCGGTCTTACCGGCAGCTATGGCAAGACCAGCGTGAAGCATATTCTGGGCACCATCCTCAGCGAGAAATACCCGACGCTGATCACCCCTGCCAGTTTTAATACCCCCATGGGTGTTACCCGTGCCATCCGTGAAAAGCTGACTCCCACCTACCAGATCTTTGTTGGCGAGATGGGTGCGCGCCACGTAGGCGACATCAAGGAAATGTGCCGTTTGGTGCACCCCACCATCGGCATCATCACCTCTGTTGGGCCTCAGCATCTGGAGACTTTCAAGACCATCGAGCGGGTGGCAAAGACCAAGTATGAGCTGATCGATGCCCTGCCCGAGAAAGACAGCCGCAGCTATTTCTACAACGATGGCAGCTACTGCCTGGAAATGTACCAAAAGACTACCAAGACCAAAACGCTTTGCGGCAGGGATCCCGAGACATGCGATGTTTGGTGCGATGGCGTAACGGTCTCTCCCGAAGGTACCAAATTCGTGCTGCACATCAAGGGAAAAGGAGAGATCGAGTGCCAGACCCGTCTGCTGGGCGACCATAGCGTGCAGAATATCTTGCTGGCCGCTGCCGTTGCCAGCGATCTGCGCCTTACCCTGAAGCAGATCGCCCACGGCATCGAAAAGCTGCAGCCGGTCAAGAACCGCCTTGAGCTGATGCAGAACCCCGGCGGCTTCACCATCATCAACGATGCATTCAACTCCAACCCGGTAGGCGCAAAGGCGGCACTGGAGGTGCTCCGTCAGTTCCCCGGCAGACGCATCATCATCACCCCCGGTATGGTGGAGCTTGGTGAGAAGGAAGCCGAATACAACCGCATCTTCGGCACCCAGATGATAGGATGTGCAGATATCGCCATCGTGATCGGCAAGAACCGCGCCACCCCTATTCTGGATGGCTTGAAGGAAAGCGGCTTCGAACCGGCGAACATCTACCGTGTAGACAGCCTGGATGATTCCACCCGTCTTCTGCATACCATCGTCCGCCCCGGCGATACGGTCCTCTATGAGAACGACCTGCCGGATCACTATCAGGAAGCGTAAGCATTTCGGAGGGTACAGATATGAGTAAGATCCAACTTGGTGTTATGTTTGGCAGCCGCACCTGCGAGCATGAGGTATCCATCATCAGCGCAGTGCAGCTGATGCGTTCTGTAGATCGCGAAAAGTACGATGTAATCCCCGTTTACATCAGCAAGAGAGGGGAATGGTTCACCGGCGAGCCTCTGCTGGATATTTCTACCTATACCCCTTTCGATGAGAACCGCAAAGGTATCCAGCGGGTACAGCTGGATGTGACCGCCGGTTCCGGCGCTCTTACCCGCATGGAGCAGGGCAAGGGCCTCTTTGCCAAGGATAAGCAGGTGATCGTTGCCCGTTTGGATTGCGTGATCCCCGTTTTCCACGGCATGCACGGCGAGGACGGTTCTGTTCAGGGTCTGCTGGAGATGTGCAATATTCCTTATTCCTCTGCCGGGATCGGCGCGTCTGCCATCGGTATGGATAAGGTGTATATGAAGCAGTTCTTCCGTGGCTGCGGCTTCCCTGTGCTGCCCGGCATCGGCTGTCTTCGTGCTCAGTGGCAGCAGGATACTGAAAAGCTGATGGATACCATCGAGACCGAAGTGGGCTACCCTGTATTCATCAAGCCCGCGCTGCTGGGCTCCTCTATCGGCGTAAGCAAGGCCACTGACCGCGAAGAGCTGAAGGCTGCCCTTGAGCTTGGCTTTGAGTTCGACCGCAAGGTGCTGGCCGAAAAGGGCCTTAACGAGCCGTTGGAGCTGAATTGCTCCGTGCTGGGCTACAACGGCAATGTGCGCGCCAGCGAGATCGAAATGCCCATCTCCGGCGGCGATCTGCTTTCCTTTATGGATAAGTACGGTGCCGGCGGCAACTCCACCAAGGGCATGGCCTCTCTCAAGCGTGTGTTGCCTGCTCCTATCGAGCCCGAGCTGTATAAGCAGATCCAGCAGCTGAGCATGGATATGTTCGTTGCGCTGGATTGCAAGGGCGTTGTACGCATCGACTTTATGTTCGATTCCGAAAGCCAGCAGCTCTACATTACCGAGATCAATACCATTCCCGGCTCCCTGGCCTTCTATCTCTGGGAGCCCTGCGGCATTCCCTACAGCCAGCTGATCGATGAAATGGTGCGCTGCGCTATGGAAGCCCAGCAGGACAAGGACGACAGCAACTATGCATATACCTCCGATATTCTGGCCGGTATTTCTCTTGGCGGAAAAGCTGGCCCCAAGAACGGAGCCAAGTTGCACTGAAGCGAGAGGATCACATGATCGATCTGTCAAAAATCAAGTCGCCGGAGGATATCCGTGGTCTGTCTCCGGAAGAATGCGAAGCCCTTGCAGACGATATCCGGGCGAAGATCATTCAGACGGTATCGCAAAACGGCGGTCATCTGGCCTCAAACCTTGGTGTGGTAGAGATCACTATGGCGCTGCACAGGGTGTTTCATGCCCCGGAGGATAAGATCATCTTCGATGTGGGGCACCAGACTTATGTGCATAAGCTCCTGACCGGGCGCTATGAGGTCTTTGATACGCTGCGCACCTATGGCGGCATTTCCGGTTTTCCCCGCCACAGCGAAAGCGAATATGATTGTTTTGAAGCAGGCCATGCCTCCACTTCGCTTTCGGCTGCGCTGGGCTATGCCCGTGCACGGGATGCCCTTGGCGGCAGCAACCATGTGGTGGCTGTGGTGGGCGACGGTGCCCTCACCGGCGGTATGTGCTACGAAGCCTTGAACGATTGCGGAAACACCAAAACCAAAATGATCGTTGTACTCAACGATAATGAAATGTCCATTGCGGAGAATGTAGGCGCATTGAGCCGGTATCTTTCCAAACTGCGCTCCTCCTCCGGGTGGATCGTTACCAAGAAAAAAGTAAAGAATCGTCTGCAGAACCTGCCGCTGATCGGCAAGCCCCTTTACCGTTTGATCCACGGTGCCAAAGAAATGATCAAAAGCCTTGTGGTGGATGAGGGGTTCTTTTCTGCGCTTGGTTTTCATTACCTGGGGCCCATCAACGGTAACAACCTCAGCGAAGTGGAACGTATGCTGACCCTTGCCAAGGACATGGATGAGCCTGTTCTCATTCATTGCCACACCAAAAAGGGCTATGGGTACAAGAGCGCCGAAAAGATGCCGGAGGTCTTTCATGGTACGCCGCCCTTCCTGCTGGAAAGCGGTAAGGCGGCTAACCCTTCCGCTGTCAGCAACGGTGCGGTCGCCAACGAAGAGTTGATCCGTCTGGCGAAGGAGGATCCCAGGATCCGTGTGGTCACTGCGGCGATGCCGCTGGGTACCGGTACGGCTGCGTTTGCGGCAGAGTTTCCCGATCGTTTCGACGATGTGGGCATTGCAGAGGAGCATGCGGTCACCCTTTGCGCCGGTATGGCGGCAGGCGGTCTGAAACCGTTCTTCTTTGTGTATTCCACCTTCCTGCAGCGAGGCTACGATCAGGTGCTGCACGATGTGTGCATCCAGAACCTGCCTGTGGTGTTTATGATCGACCGGGCTGGCATCTCCAACGAAGACGGCCAATCTCACCAGGGCTTGTTTGATATTGCCTTCCTCCGCCACATTCCCGGCATGTCGGTGCTGGCCCCTGCGGATGAAAACGAGCTTCGCCTGGCTATACAGGCCGCATATGAAATGAACGCTCCCTGCGCGATCCGTTACCCGAAGACGGCTGTTACGCTTCCGGGCGATGCGCAGGTGGATGAGTTCGCCATCGGCAGTTGGCAGAGCCTTACCACAGGTGAGGATGCTGCTCTGCTGGCAGTAGGCAGCATGGTGGCTGCAGCTGTCCGTGTGGCGCAGAGGCTGGCCGAGGAAGGTATCGGTGTGCGTGTAATCAACGCATCCACCGTTAAGCCGCTGGATGAAGAACTGTTGCATGAATTATACAGGAAGCATCAAGTCATCTTCACGCTGGAGGAGCATATGCTGGCCGGTGGCTTTGGCAGCGCTGTACTGGAGCACGCTGCCGGGGTGGGAGCAGAGGTACGCATCGTTCCCATCGGCGTGGCTGAGCAGTTTGTTCAGCATGGCGATCACCAGCATCTGTTGGTGGATGTTGGGCTGGATGACAGCAGCATTGAAACGAAGATCAAAGCATGTATAACAAAGGAGAAGCGGAACGATGGCTGAAAAGCTGCGCGCAGATCTGGCGCTGGTTCGCCTGGGTCTGGCGCCCAGCCGTGAAAAGGCACAGGCGCTGATCATGGCTGGGCAGGTATACCTGAAGGAGCAGAAGATCCTGAAGGCGTCTGAAAAAATCGAAGAAGGTGCCGAGCTGAATGTGCGCGGGCACAGCCACCCCTTTGTGGGCCGTGGCGCGCTGAAGCTGGATAAAGCTTTGCGTGTTTTTGGCGCAGATGTGACGAACACCGTATGCATGGATATCGGTGCCGCTACCGGCGGCTTTACCGATGTGCTTTTGCAGAACGGTGCAACCCATGTTTATGCCATCGATGTTGGCTATGGCCAGCTGGATTGGAAGATCCGCAACGATGAACGCGTTACGGTGATGGAGCGCACCAACGCACGCTATCTGACCCATGAAGAGATCCCCTGTGTGCCGGATGTTACGGTGATGGATGTATCCTTCATTTCTGTCAAGCTGATCCTGCCCACGGCAGCCGAGCTGATGGACCGCAAGGGCAGGTTCTACATCCTCATCAAGCCACAATTTGAAGCCGGGCGCGAGCACGTTGGTAAAAAGGGCGTTGTGCGGGATCCTGCCGTGCACCGGCAGGTAGTGGAAAGCATCGCTGCGTTTGTTCCCGAGATAGGGTATCGTATGGCTCAGCTGGATTTCTCGCCCATCACGGGCCCGGAAGGTAATATCGAATACATCACTGAGCTCCTGCCCGCAGAAGAGGGTTCACCGTCTGTTTCTGGCGAGACCATTGCGCAGGTGGTAGAGTTAGCCCATAAAACATTGGCAAAATGATCCGATAGGCGAACGATTATTCTTATTTTTGATTATACACAGTTGTATATTTATACGTTTTGTGCTATACTGCTGGGGAAAGGCGGTCGAGATCATGAAAAAGATCTATCTCGTCATGCATCAGCGCAAGCGCGATACCGTAGCCATCCTCTGCCAGCTTTGTGCAGAGATGAAAAGTGCAGGGCTCCAGCCGTTCGCGGAGCCCTGGCTTGCTTCTGTTATGGAGCAGCATTGCCCCGAGCTTTGCTATAGCAACAATCCCTCCGGCTGCGAGGCGGTGTTCGCTATCGGCGGCGACGGTACTTTTTTGCGTGCCAACAGCATGGCTTTGACCCATGGGCTGCCCTTGCTGGGTATCAATTTGGGCACGGTGGGTTTTCTTTCCGAGGTGGAATGGGAGCAGATCGGGCCGGCATGCCAGGCGTTGGCCACAGGCGCTTATACCATTGAAGACCGTATGCTGCTGGAGGCCCGTGTGGGGGAGGAACGTTTCTACGCCCTTAACGACATCGTGCTCAACAGAGGCGGTTATGCACGGTTGATCGGCATGAATGTTACCATGGAGGGCGAACACTTGGATCCCTACATCGGCGATGGTCTCATCATCTCCACGCCAACGGGCTCCACAGGCTATTCGCTCTCTGCGGGAGGCCCCATCGTACACCCCAAGCTGGAATGTATGATCGTAACGCCTATCTGCTGCCATTCTCTGCAGCACAGGCCTGTGGTAACGGCCTCCAACCAGACCATTACCATCGAGCTGGATGCCAATTACAACCATACCGCTCAGGTGGATGTGGACGGCAGACAGGCACTGTACCTGACCGCCGGCGAAAAATTGTTGATCTCCCGTGCAGAAGTAAATGCACGGCTCATCCATATCAAGACCCACGATTTCTTTTCGACCATTCGCATCAAACTGGCTGAGTGGAGCCACTAAGCAGGAGGGAATATGAAGAGTTCCAGACAGGTTGCGATCCTCGAGATCATCAACAACCAGACCGTAGAAACCCAGGAAGAGCTTGCCGAGGAGCTTGGCAAGCGCGGTTTTCGGGTCACCCAGGCTACCGTTTCGCGCGATATCAAAGAGATGAAGCTCATCAAGGTGCAGGCTGCAGGCGGCAGCTACCGTTATGCGCTTGCCGATAATGCAGACAGCAGCATTAGCGAGCGGCTGATCCGCATGTTCAGCGATACGGTGCTGAGCATGACCAGCGCCTATAACCAGATCATCCTCAAGACCATTTCTGCAAGTGCCAACATCGCCGCCGAGGCCATCGACAGCATGCGTTGGCCCGAGATCCTCGGCACTATCGCCGGTGACAACACCATACTGCTGATTGTTCGCACCATCGAAGAGGTGCCGGAGGTACAGGAACGTCTCAGCGCTATGATGCACCGCTGAGCCGAAAGAAAGGAAAGTACGATACCATGCTGGTGTCTATGACCGTGCGCAATATTGCGCTGATCGAAAATCTGCATATTGAGTTCACGCCCGGCATGCAAGTGCTCAGCGGTGAAACCGGTGCCGGCAAGTCCATTTTGATCGACAGCATCAATCTGGTGCTGGGCGAGCGTGCGGATCGGGGGCTGATCCGCTCCGGGTGCGACAAAGCTTCGGTGGAAGCCCTGATCGATATATCCGGGCTGGATAAGGTAAAGGAACTGCTCAGCGAGCAGGCGCTGGAGGCTGACGGCGATCTGTTGAGCATCTACCGGGAGATCACCCATGGGGAGAGGAACATCTGCCGTGTTTGCGGTACCATCGTGCCGCTTACCCTGCTGCGCTCTCTTTCGGAACTGCTGGTGGATGTGCATGGCCAGCACGAACACCAGAGCTTGCTGGACAGTAAAAAGCATATGTCTTTTCTGGATTCTTTTGGCGATGCAGCCTTTTTTGAGCAGAAGCAGAAGACCGCCGCTGCCTACCGCACCTGGCGAGAAAGCAGCAGTAAATTTGCCGCGCTGCGCAAAGAAAATGCGCAGCGTGCGGAGAGAACGGAATACCTTTCCAACCGGGTACGGGAATTGGATGCGGCTCAATTGTCCCTGGGAGAAGCGGACAAGCTGACCGCCGAAAGGGATCGCTTCGCCGGTGCCGAGAAGATCGATACCGCTGTGCGCTCTGCCTATACCGAGACCTATGCGGGCGGCCGTGAACAGAGCGCCATGAACAAGCTGCGTACAGCCGCCGAAGGCATGCGTGTGATCGAGCATCTGGATCCCCGCTTTGAGGCGCTTGCGGCAAGAATGAATGCTGCTTATTATGAGCTTGAAGAAATCGGATTGGAACTTCGGGACATACTGGAGAAGGAGAGCTTCGATCCGGAACGAAACGAGCAGGTGCTGGAGCGTCTGGATCTGATCCGTAAGCTGGAGCGTCGCTATGGTATGACTGCTGATGAGCTCGTCGCGCACCACGAAGAGATCCGCGATGAGCTGAATCGTCTTGGCAGCATGGAGGACAGGCTCAAGCGTGCCGAAGCCGATTACAAGCAGAAGCTGCTCCTGTACCGGCAGGAGGCCGCTGCCCTTACGGAGATGCGCAAGAAGCTGGCTGAACAGCTGGAGAGTACCATGGAAAAGGAGCTTTCGGATCTGGGCATGCAGAATACCCGCTTTGCCTGCGTATTCGAGCAGCCGGGCCCCGACCAGAAGAAGGTACCCACTGCAGAAGGCGACGATCATGTAGCTTTCTACATTGCGCCCAACCCCGGCGAACCGCTCAAGCCGCTTGATAAGACCGCTTCCGGCGGTGAGCTTTCCCGCCTGATGCTTGCCATGAAGGCAGCGGGCGCAGCTCATGGCGGCATACCCTGCATGATCTTTGACGAGATCGATACCGGCATCAGCGGGCACATTGCCCAGGTGGTGGCCGAAAAGATGGCCAGCATCGCAAGGTATCATCAGGTGTTGTGCGTAACGCATCTGGCACAGATCGCTGCCATGGCCGATACACAATTTCTGGTTATGAAGAACGTGGTAAACGACAGAACCTTTACCTCGATCACGCAGCTGGAAAAAGAAGACAGGATCCGCGAGGTGGCGCGTTTGATCGGTGTGAGCAACGAGCAGCAGGAAAGCGGTTTTGCTCATGCAAGAGCCATATTGAACGCTGCCTGGGATTGGAAACGGAAGCTCCCCAAATGATCGCAGTGCGTTGAATGACGAAAATTTATCAATGCTTTTCGTATAACGCAAACTGTGATATAATTTATCAAAGGTTTATTTTGCCCAATTACAACAGGAAGGACGATCACCTATGAGTTCTGTATTCAACTTTCCCGGCGGTATCCATCCGCATGAAGGGAATGGGGGAAAGGTGGCCACTGCCGGTCTTGCCATCATGGAAGCGCCCTTGCCTTCCCGTGTAGCCATTCCGCTGCAGCAGCACATCGGCGCTCCCTGCAAACCGCTCGTACAGAAGGGCGACAAGGTGCTGGTAGGTCAGAAGATCGGTGAGCCCGGCGGCTTTGTGAGCGCCGCTGTTCATGCATCTGTTTCCGGTACGGTGGTGGATTGCATCCCTTGCATTACCGCAAACGGTACCCAGCAGATGAGCGTGATCATCGATAACGATTTTACCGATACCTGGGTAGAGCTTACCCCCACCCAGAACCCCGAAGCCCTTTCTGTGCAGGAGCTTTCTCAGCTGGCCCGCGAAATGGGCATCGTTGGCATGGGCGGCGCTACCTTCCCGACGGCGGTAAAGGTATCTGTTCCTGCCGATAAAAAGGTAGATACCCTTGTGCTCAACGGTGCCGAGTGCGAGCCCTATCTGTCTGCTGACCATCGTTTGATGGTGGAGCATGCAGAAGAGATCATGAAGGGTGCTGCGCTTGTAGAGAAGGCCCTTGGCATCGACAAGGTGCTGGTCGGTATCGAAAACAACAAGCCCGATGCGGTTGAAGAGATCGGCAAGGCTTGCGCTGTATGCAAGAATGCAAAGGCTGTCAGCCTGAAGGTAAAGTACCCTCAGGGCGGCGAAAAGCAGCTGGTCTATGCCCTTACCGGCAGAAAGGTGCCTGTTGGCAAGCTGCCGCTGGATGTGGGTGCCATCGTTATGAATGTTGGCACCTGCTATGCCCTGTACCGCGCCGTATACGAAGGCCGGCCTGTGGTGGATCGCGTGGTCACCGTTGGGGGCAACGTAAAGAAGCCCGCCAATTATTTGGTACGCATCGGTGCTCCTGTGGAGTGGCTGCTGGATACCTCCGAGGGTGTGCTGCCCGATACCCGTATGCTCATCTATGGCGGCCCCATGATGGGTATGGCCATCAGCCGCGAGGATATCCCGATCACCAAGGGCTGCAGCGGCATCGTTGCACTGAACAATGTGAATGCGGTGGTTAAGGAATCCGCCTGCATCCGTTGCGGCCGCTGCGTGGAGGCTTGCCCCATGAAGCTGTCTCCCGCCACCATCGACCGCTATTCCCGCCGTGATATGTTCGAGCAGGCCGAAGCTGCCGGTGCTATGAACTGCATCGAATGCGGCATCTGCTCCTACAGCTGCCCCGCAAAGCGCAACCTGACCCAGAGCTGCCGTGTGGCCAAGCGGATCATTACCCAGCGCCGCAAGATCGAAGCTGCAAAGAAAGGAGAGAAGTAAGATGCAAAAGAAACTGATCGTTGCACCTTCTCCGTTTTTGCGTAATACCCAAGTCTCTACCCGCGGCATTATGCTGGATGTGATCATAGCCATGCTGCCCACCGCTTTGGCGGCTGTCTGGTATTTCGGCGCTCCTGCCCTTACGGTGATGGTCACCTGTGTGCTTTCCTGCATTGTATCTGAGTGGGCTTATCAGAAGCTCACCCATCAGCCTGTTACTGTTGGCGATCTCAGCGCCATCGTTACCGGTCTGCTGCTCGCTTTCAACATGCCTGCTTCCGCTCCCTGGTGGATGGGCGTGATCGGTTCTGTGGTCGCCATCGTGCTGGTAAAGCAGATGTTTGGCGGCATCGGCCAGAACTTTATGAACCCCGCACTGGCCGCCAGAACGGTACTGATGCTCTCCTGGACGGTATTGATGGCTGCCAACGTGATGCCTCAGGCTGGTCAGATCTTTGGTCTTGAGGCTGATGCGCTGAAGGCCAAGCCTATTGCGATCATCCAGACCGTATCTGCCGAAGGCACCTCCGAGGCTACCGGAGCCGCAACCGGCGAGGCCGCCGCTACCACCGGTGATGCTACCGCCGCACCTGCCACCGAAGCCACTACCGAGGCTACCGGAGCCGCAACCGGCGAGGCCGCCGCTACCACCGGTGATGCTACCGCCGCACCTGCCACCGAAGCCACTACCGAGGCTACCGG
>SVGN01000094.1 GCA_015056315.1 Clostridiales bacterium | reverse complement strand
TGGCGGGGTACTCTGCCCGGGGTTTGGCTGTCCCCGGAATCCCCCCGTCACGGCTTCGCCGTGCCACCCCCCTTTGGCAAGGGCGGGCTGCAGAGGTGGGTGCTGCCGGGTGGGGTCTGCGTTACCCAGGTTGGGTATGGCGCATTGCTGCGGTTGGCTGCTACCTGCGCAGGCTCCCTTGCTAAAGGGAGCTGTCGGCGTAGCCGACTGAGGGATTCAACTCCCAAACGCAGTTACCTTTCACCGCCATGGCGGGGTACTCTGCCCGGGGTTGGCTGTCCCCGGAATCCCCCCGTCAGCGGGTGAGGGTGCCGTTCACAGCCAAGCTCCTTTTCCGCAAAAAACAGCACTGCCCACCCAGCATGGGGTAAGCAGTGTTTTTTGCTATTCGTAACAATTCTCCCTCGGCACCCTCAGTCTGCCCTGAAGGGCAGCCAGCTCCCTCTAAAGAGGGAGCCTGCAGAGGTGGGTGTTGCCGGGAGGGGGCTGCTTGCCAGCAGCGCATTGCAGCAGGCCCACAGCCGACCCCAACCGCACGGGGCCCGCACGGAGCAGGGGGCAGCGAGCCGACCGACCGCAAAGCGGGCGGGCGAAGCGAGCAGCCACCTGTGAGTACGGGCCCTCACGCAAGCGGCGTGGGGAAGGGAAGGGACCCTTCCCCTTTAAGCCGCGGAACTGCTGACCTGCCCCGAGCGCGAACGCCCCGTCTGTGGGGGCAGGTGGGAGAGCGCGAAGCGCAATACCACCCGGCCCCCACAGACGGGGCGGACGTGCGTTAGTTGTAGACTCGCACCGGCAGCACCAGATACAGATAGCTCTCGCCCTCCAGGGGAGAGATCACGCAGGGGCTGACGCTGGTGTTCATGCTCAAAGTGCAGCATTCCTCATCCACATTCTTGATCACATCGCTGATGTAGCGGCTGTTGAAGGCGATCTCGATCTCCTCGCCCTCCAGATGTGCGTCCAGGTTCTCCAGCACATCGCCCAGCTCGCTGTTGGAGGTGATCTTCAGGTTGCCGTCGGTGGCTTTCATGCGGATCAGGTTGTTCTTGCCTTCCTTGGCCATCAGGCTGGCGCGTTCGATGGCCTCCTGCAGCTCCTTGCGTTTGACAGAGACCCGGGTGAGCCAGTTGGAGGGCAGGATCTGGCGGTAGTTGATGTACTCGCCCGCCAGCAGGCTGGTGACCAGCGTGATGTTGCCCACCACGGCCATCATGTGGGTGGTATCGAAATGGAAGGTGGCCATGCCGTTGTCATCGGTCATGATGTGGCTCAGCTCGGTCATCACCCGGCCGGGCACGATGGCCTTCAGCTCGGTCTTGCCATCGGGCAGAACAAAGTCCTCATGGTAGACCTGCAGCGCCAGACGGAAGCCGTCCAGACCCACCAGACGCAGCTCGGTGGGGGTCATCTCCATCAGGCAGCCGGTGAGGGCCTGGCGGCTCTCCTGCAGCGCGATGGCGAAGGTGACCTTGCTGATCATATCCCTGAGCTTCTTCTGGGGGAAGTGCATGGCGTGGGTGTTGATGAGATCCTTCATCTGGGGGAACTCGCCCGCTGCCATGCCGGTGATGGTGGAACGGCTCTGGCCGCAGCGCAGGGTAACGGCCATTTTCTCATTCATATCAAAGGAGACGGTGCCCTCGGGCAGCTTGCGCACGATCTCGGTGAGCAGGCGGCCGGGCAGCACCACTTCGCCGGGCACGGAGACGGAAGCCTTCACATCCGCCTTGATGGACAGGCTGCCATCGGAGCAGAGGATGGAGATGCCTTCCTCTTCGGTGCGGATGAGCACGCCCTCCAGGATCTGCATGGCAGGCCGGGCGGAAAGGGCACGGGTGGCGTTGACCAGGCCGTAGACCAGGTCCTGGGCAGCACATTCAAACTTCATGGTGAACCTCCAACAAATACATTCTGTAGTAGTAGTATATAATAGTCAGTAGTAGTAGTAGGGCATGTGGAAAACGTGGAAAAGTTGGTTTTGGCTTGTGGGCGCTTCATTTCCGGGTGAGGAAACCTGTGCCCCGACCGGTGGATTCTGCCATGATAAACCCGTGGTTTCTCCACATGCTCCCGGGGGGATGGGGGACGGATGGCCGGTACAGCCGCCGGAGCTGTGCCTGCCTGTGGCGGATCTCCTGTAAAGGGGGCCGCCGCAGCGGATGGCAGCAGGGCTGCCGTACAAAGCTGCCATCTATTATCTTTTCGCCATCAGGCAAGGGTTTTCCTGCATTTGGATACAAAAACCCTTCGCCCCTTTCCGGCTTATTTCGCAGAGGGGCAAAAGCAGGGCCAAAACAGTTTTCCACGGTTTCCACAGCATGTGGAAAAACCCGGTTTTGAAAATGAAACCCTTTGGGGCTGAGGCCTTCGGAGAGCCTGTCCACATCCCGGCCACAGCTTATCCACTTTTTTGGGGGCAGCGGGCGGGCGATCAGGCCTCTTCGGTCAGCCTGCGTACCAGGTCGGTCATGGCACGGATGGCCTCGGCCTCGTCGTCGCCATCGGCGCAGAGCACCACGTCTCCGCTTTCGGGCAGGGCCATGCTGAGCAGACCCAGCATGCTCTTGGCGTTGAGGATCACGTTCTGGGCCTCCAGGGTGAAGGTGCAATCGAAACGGGAAGCCAGCGAGGCAATGCTGGCAGCGCTCTGGCGCTTCATGGGCAGGATGGGAAGCAGGTTGATGGATTCGCGGATCATGATCGTTAAACTCCCTTCGGGTGTAGATTTTGCTTATTCCAGCTCGTCTGCCAGGGCCATCAGCCGCCGAAGCCGGTGGTTGACACCGCTTTTGCCGATGGGCTTTTTCAGGCTCTGGCCGAGCTCGGTAAGGGTGGCAGCGGGCATGTTGAGCCGCGCCACGGCGATCTCCTGCAGGCCGGGGGGCAGGGCATTGAGCTGCCCCAGCCGCAGCAGTTTTTCGATGGCGGCGATCTGTGCATCGCTGGCATCCATGGATTTGTTCATGTTGGCATTATCGCAGTTGACGGCGCGGGTCACATCGCCAAAGACCTGACGCTTTACCCGCAGCTCCTCGATCTGCATCACCGCTTTGTGCGCGCCCACGGCGGTCAGAAAGGTGATGATCTGCTCGCATTGCTTGTAGTACAGGTACCCCTGCTCCTTGCGGTGGCTCTGCTTGACCGGCAGCTCCTGCTTGAGCAGGCATTTGGCCAGGTTGAGGCGCATGATCTCATCGTGGAAGGGCAGCTCCATATGGTACCCCAGCTCCGGGTTGGTGATGGTGCCGTTGCCCAGCATGGCCCCGCGCAGGAAGGCGCGCATGCAGCAGCTGCGGGTCAGGGGCAGGTTGGGGGTCATGGAGCGGAGGCTCTCCACGCCATCCTTCTCGGTAAGCATGTTCATGCCGTAGAGGAAGGCGGGGCTGTGCATAGGGCCCAGGGTGAGCACCGCTTTGCGCCGCCCGCCGAAGTGGGTGTTGCTCACATAATGGATCTGTGGGGTAACGCCCAGGGCGCTGTCCATCAGGGTATAGATGCGGCGGGCCACCGCCATGTTTTCGCAGGCAAACTGGATGGCCACCCGGCCCCGGCCCAGCAGATTCAGGCTGCCGATGGCCATAAACAGCGCACTCAGCTCGCTGAGCTGGCAGCAGGGCTTCTCCAGCGCAAGACTGCAAAGCTCCTTTTTGCAGTCGGATGCAAAAGACATGGACAGATCGGTCCCTTCCTGTAGGTTTTCTGTTGCGGTTATACGATATTGTATCGTGAATAATGCAGAAAAGTCAATGTTTTGAGGCAAAAAGGTTGGGGTTTTTTACATGGGGGGAGGGATGGGTGTTGTCGGCACCCTCAGCCGCTGCGCGGGAGTTGCTTCTGAAGAGGGAGCCTTTTTGCGGGGCGCTTGCCGCTGGGGGTCTGCTACCCCAACTTGGGTATAGCGCATTGCTGCGGTTGGCTGCCAACTGCGCAGGCTCCCTTGTGTAAAGGGAGCTGTCAGCGTAGCCGACTGAGGGATTGTATCTTGCTCAATGCTCCAAGCCGCTCATGTTCCCAAAAAACACTTTCGCCTTGTCAAGTGGGCTTTGTCGGCACCCTCACCCGCTGCGCGGGAGCTCCCTCTGAAGAGGGAGCCTGGGGGGGTGAACGGACAGCCCCTCTGAAGAGGGAGCCTTGTGTGGGGGCGGGAGGGCGGCTGCTCGCCGCTTGGCTGTTGCCGGAATCCCCCCGTCTCGCCTTCGGCGAGCCACCCCCCTTTGGCAAGGGCGGGCTGTGGAGGCGGGTGCCGCCGTTTAGGGTCAGCTGCTCCGGCTTGGGTATTGCGCATTGCTGCGAATGGTGGGCAACCGTGACGGCTCCCTCTTCAGAGGGAGCTGGCTGCCCAAAGGGCAGACTGAGGGTGCCGATCGTGGACAAGTGACAGAGTTACAGCCAAGTAACATGGGATGCTTATGGCAAAGGGTCGTTTTCTTGGCTGGGGTGTAACGCGGGATAGACTACGGGAAAGAGCTTGCTTTCCCCCGCCGACCCGCCCCGCCAACTCGGGGCTCGGGTTGCAGCAAAAACGGAGCACAGCCAAGCGGCTCCCCGCACGCGACGGTAGCGAACGACGTCAAATCCCCCTGCCGTTTTTCGGGGCGGGTAAAGGGAGCAGTGTGCTGTACAAGCAGCGAGTAAGCTGACTTGTTTCTGCGGAGTGACCCTGATTGCGACCGCCGCCACGAAAAAGGGCAATTATTGGGGATTTGACCAAAGAGAGCGTGTCGCTGTTTTCTGGTTCCTCTTTTGCGTCAAAAGAGGAACCGCAGGTGTGGGGCGCG
>SVGN01000093.1 GCA_015056315.1 Clostridiales bacterium | reverse complement strand
TGGAGTGAAACGAGCAGAGGGCACGGCAGTGCACTCTGCGACGATTGAACGACCGGGCCGGAGGCTGTCACCCGAAGGGTGACTGAGGGTGCCGACCGCTGCCCAACTCCCGGTAGGTGCCTGCTGCCCAACACAAACGCCCTGACCCGCACGGGTCAGGGCGTGGCGTTTTCCTATCCTCACAGATCGATCCAGAAGCGCTGCTCGGTAACGCCATCCACAACGATCTCGTTTTCCAGCACACCGCCGTTCTTTTCGATGGTACGGCGGGAGGGGTAGTTCTCTTTGTCGCAGACCATCAGCACACGATGGATGCCCAGCTTGCGGGCTTCCTCCAGCGCCATGGCCACCAGGCGGGTGCCAATGCCCTCCCGGCGGCGGCTGGGGCGCACACCGTCGCCGATGTGGCCGCCGTTCAGCAGCAGCGACTCGTTCAGCTGATGACGGATGTTGGCCGCACCCACCACCTGTCCGCTTTCCTCCTCCAGACAGAAGAAGGTGGAATCGCACACATACCCGGGCGGCGGGGTCTTCTGCTCCAGATGGGCACAGTACTCCTCAAAATCATGCACATCCATCCGGCGGATGGCATAGGGCACGATCTTCTCGCCGGTGGCCAGCCATTCGTCCATCATGGCGGTGATCTCTGCGCGGTAGTGGATCGCATCGTCTGCGGGGATCAGTCTCAGGGTCACGGGGATCAGCCTCCTTTTTCCGGGATGGAATGCAGACACTATAACATACGCTGCGGGCAAGGGCAAGAGGTTTTGAAACGCCCCCGGCGACAGCTCCGCCCCTCTGCCTTGACCGGCCCTGCCCCCTGTGCTACCATGAGTCTGCAAGGAACCACAGAAAGAAGGTCTACCCCCATGAAAGAACGCCGCCTGAAGCAGTTTTCCCTCTGTACCATCGTCTGCGGCCTCTGCGGGCTGGTCACCTCGGTGAACAACATCTTTTCGCTGGGCATCCCCAAATGGGTACTGGTGATCGTCTCCCTGCCCGCCCTCATCGCCGCCGGATGGCTCATGGTGATCGGCATCCGCCACCTGATGGGCAAGGAATAAGGGCCGCTGCATCTCCACACACACGCAAACGACCCGCCGCAGGAGCTTGGGCAGGAGCCGGATGCAGCCACAGCCTGCGCACCCACGCCCCACACGCAAACGACCCGCCGCCACCGGTATTTCCGGCTGCGGCGGGTCGTTGCAGACTGTCGAAAAACCCATACGTACCAACACGAGCCGCACATCTTGCACCTTCGGTGCTCGCTGTGCTCTCAAGAAAGCGCTGCGGCGCAAGGTTTGTGGGCTCTGCCCACACCCGGCAGGAAACTGAGTTTCCTGCACCTTCCCCTTTTTTGACAACCTGAAACGACCCGCCGCGACCGGTATTTCCGGCTGCGGCGGGTCGTTTTTTTGATCGGGAGAATTACTTGTCGTCCTCGAAGATGTTCAGCATGGGCTTTACATCCAGCCCCTTCTGCCGATCCAGATAGTTCTTGGTGATCTTCGCCACCAGGCCGCTGAGCACGATGACGCCGATCAGGTTGGGGATCATCATCAGGCCGTTGAAGGTGTCGGAGATATCCCAGGCCAGGGAGCTGGTGAGCAGAGCGCCGAAGAGGATCATCACCAGATGGATGACCTTGTACACGTTGACGCTCTTTACGCCGAAGAGGTACTCCCAGGCCTTGGTGCCGTAGTGGTTCCAGCCCAGCACGGTGGTAAAGGCAAACAGCAGGATGGCGATGGCCACGAACTTGCTGCCGATGCCGCCGAAGCTGAACACGGAGTCGAAGGCGGCGGCCACCAGGGTGGCATCGCTCATGCCGCCAACGGTGAGGCCGGTGGAGAGGTCGTACACGCCGGAGGTGAGCACCACCAGGGCGGTGAGGGTGCAGACGATCATGGTATCGGCGAACACCTCAAAGATGCCCCACATACCCTGCTTGACAGGCTCCTTCACGTTGGAGTTGGAGTGCACCATCACGGAAGAGCCCAGACCGGCCTCGTTGGAGAACACGCCGCGCTTGAAGCCCTGCACCATGCAGGTCTTGATGGCGGCACCGGTAGCGCCGCCCACCGCAGCCATGGGGCTGAAGGCGGTCTTGAAGATCGCGCCGAAGGCGGGGAAGATGTTCTTGTAGTTGATGCCGACGATGACCAGACTACCGGCGATGAACAGCACCACCATGAAGGGCACGACCTTCTCGGCGAAAGCAGCCACGCGCTTGAGGCCGCCCAGGGTGATGGCAGCAGCCAGCGCTACCAGCACCAGGCCGATGATGAGGCTGTAGAGGCTGACGCCTTCATAGAGGGTGATGTTGGCCAGTGCGGGGATGTTGAAGGCGGATTCGATGTTGACCACGATCTTGTTGACCTGACCCATGGCACCGATGCCGAAGGAGGCCAGCAGCGTGAAGATGGAGAACAGCACCGCCAGCACCTTGCCGATCTGCTTGCAGCCCTTCTTGGCGCCCAGACCGTCGCGCAGGTAGTACATAGCGCCGCCGGACCACTCGCCGTTTTCGTTACGGCGGCGGTAGTAGAGGCCCAGCACGTTTTCGGAGTAGTTGGTCATCATGCCCAGGAAGGCAGCGATCCACATCCAGAACACAGCGCCGGGGCCGCCGATGACGATGGCGGCAGCAACACCGGCGATGTTGCCAACGCCGATGGTGGCAGCCAGAGCGGTGCACAGCGCCTGGAAGGGAGAAATGGCCTTGCCATCCTTCTCGTGGGCGATGACTTCTTTCTTGAACATGCTGCCGATGGTGTTCTTCCACCACAGGCCGATATGGGTCACCTGAAACACCTTGGTGATGATGGTGGTGAGCAGACCGGTGGCCAGCAGCAGCACCAGACCCAGCGTGGTCCAGATGAAGGTGTTGACCACATTGTTGCCCGACTCAAGGGCTTTGAAGAATTGTTCCATGGTTTGAGCGTCCCCTTTCGTATCAATAAAATAGCCGCTCCCGCTTTGGGGAACAGCTCCGGGGGGATCGATGCAGGTATGATGCCGTTTGACAGGAATGCCTGCTCCGTCCTTTTGCCTGAGAGATTCCACCGGCAGAGCCGGTGTTGCACCTTCGGCACTCACTGGGTGTGAGATTCTCCGGAGAACCCTCCGTCCGCAGTTTCGAGGGATCCTGCGGGCTTCTGTGGGAATGGGTGTATTGTATATGGGTTTTGGGGAGGTGTCAAGGCGTGGGGATGCGTTTTTTGTACTGGGTTTGTATTTGGTGAGGTGTGAGCAAGCATTGATAAAGGAGAATGTGCGGGTTGGGGGTTTATGCAGTGTACAATCCTTCCGTCTCGCCTTCGGCGAGCCAGCCTGCGGCGTAGGCGGGTGAGGGATTGTACCTTGCTCAATGATCCAAGCCACTCATAGCTCCAAAAAGCTCTCTCGCATTGTGAGGTGGGCGTTGTCGGAATCCCCCCGGCGGCTACGCCGCCACCCCCCTTTGGCAAGGGGGGCTGCGGGGGTGGGTGCTGCCGGTAGGGGTCTGCTTCCACAGCTTGGGTATATCGCATTGCTGCGGGAGCAGCCACCTGCGCAGGCTCCCTTGCTAAAGGGAGCTCCCGCCGTAGGCGGGTGAGGGATTCAACTCCCGCTTGCAGTTGCCTCCCACCGCTGTGGCGGAGCTGTCCTGCTTGGTTTGGCTGCCCACGGAATCCCCCCGGCAGCTACGCCGCCACCCCCCTTTGGCAAGGGGGGCTATGGAGTTGGCTGCCACCCGTGGCGGGCGAGCGTTACCCGCAGGCGGCTGACCCTACCTTCCCTCCGCCTTTGCCAGCACCTGCATGGGGCTATCCAGCGGCTGGTACTCCTGCCGGATGGCTGAGGGTGCTGTATCCCGCAGGTACCAGGCCGCCTGCATGGCGTGCATGCCCAGCCCGGAGGCGGCCTCCAGCTCCATGCTGCCGCCATCGCCGATGTAGAGGCATTCCCCGGGCGTTACGCCCAGCGCTGCCATGCCCTGCCGGAAGATGCGGGGATCCGGCTTGGCGATGCCCTGCTCGCAGCTGAGCTGCATATCATCAAAGCAGCTGACCTCCGCCCAGCGGCGGATCACCTCCGCTTCCTCAATGTAACAGTTGCTGATCAGCCCCAGCCGGATGCCCCGGGCCTTCAGCCCCCACAGCATGGGCAGGATCTCCGGGTGCAGACAGTGCAGGCACTGCCGCTTCACCGCCCGCCGCTTCTCCGCAGCCAGCCGGATCAGCCGCTGCCGCTGCGCCGGGTCGTGGATGCCCACATCCGCTGCGATGCGCAGGAGCAGCTCCTCCAGCGTCAGCCTGCCGGTGGTGCGGGCGTGCTCCAGGGCATCATTCCGCCAGAGGCGGAAGAAGGCCTGCGCATCCACACCCCAATCCTCGGCGATCTGCGCACCGAAGTACAGCGGGCAGCGGTAGTGGCTGCACAGGGTCTCGTACATATCAAAGAAAACCGCGCGGATCATGGGGATCTTCTCCTTTTCGGGGGGATGATGACGGGTGGGACAGCAGCCGTGTGGTGCGGCTGATGAGAGCAGTATAGCACGGGTGGGGCATGGCTGCAAAGGAGGAGCGGTGGGCGGGTTGCGGGGCCGGTGGGGGGAGTTCGATTGGGGGGGTGAGCCCGGGTTGGGTGGCGAGCGGCACCCTCAGTCGGCTTCGCCGACAGCTCCCTCTGAAGAGGGAGCCTTGGGGGGGCGGGCAGCCCCTCTGAAGAGGGAGCCTTTTGGGGTGGGTGCTGCCGGGTGGGGGCTGCGTTGGCCGGGGTGGGTGGGTGTGCTCACCGGGAGGTGGGCGGCGGGCGGCACCCTCAGTCACCCTTCGCCTGACAGCCTCCGGCCCGGTCGTTCAATCGTCGCAGAGTGCACTGCCGTGCCCTCTGCTCGTTTCACTCCACACCTGCGGGT
>SVGN01000033.1 GCA_015056315.1 Clostridiales bacterium | reverse complement strand
GGCTTGGATCGCGTTGACCTGCGGGATTATCCCCCCGAGGCCGTACGCGAAGCTTTGCTCAACGCAATCGTGCATCGGGATTACGCTTTCAGCGGTTCGACCCTTATCAGCATTTTTGAGGACAGGATCGAGTTTGTTACCATTGGCGGTTTGGTCAAAGGCATCACGCTGGAGGATGTGAAGTTGGGCGTTTCCGTGCTGCGGAATCAGCATCTGGCAAACATCTTCTATCGGCTTCGATTGATTGAAGCCTACGGTACAGGTATTCTCAAGATCAATGAGTCTTATGATGAGCACACTGTAAAACCGGTGATCGAGACGACTAATAATGCCTTCAAGATTACCCTGCCCAACAGCAATTACCAGGTAGAAAACCAAGGTTCTCTGCGCACCGGCAAAACAAACAGAAACACATCCAAAAAAAAGGATGCCCGGATCGCAACCATTCTGAAACTGTGCCAGGATCAAGGTTCGATCGTTCGCACAGATGTAGAGAAGTCCCTTGGTGTTTCACAGGCCACAGCGATCCTGCTTTTACGGGGCTTGGTCGATAATGGAGTGCTTGTCAAAAAGGGGAAAGGCAGAAATCTGCGCTACTACGAAAGCAAGTAAGCGTTGATCTTGTACCGGCATCTCAAGCAATACAACACAGAAAAGCATCTCACCTTCTGCGTCGGCATTTCCACCTCTTCACCGATCAAGAACTCCTCCCCCTACTGGATTTTTTCCCACCAATACGGTATACTGTTTGCAATTCGCGCAATGCAACGGCACAAAACCTTACTACCGGGAGGAAACCATGCTGCAATTCATCACCGATCTGAACAAAGCCCTCAACGACTTTATCTGGGGCGTGCCCGCCATGGTGTGCATCCTTGGCGTGGGCCTGTATTTGGCCATCCGCACCGGCTTTCTGCCCCTGCGCAAGTTCGGCTACGCCATGAAGAACACCCTTGGCCGCCTTTTCAAGAAGGAACAGGCCGCCGACGGTGCGCTCACGCCCTTCCAGGCGGTGTGCACCGCCCTGTCCGCTACGGTGGGCACGGGCAACATCGCCGGTGTGGCGGGTGCCATCGCCATCGGCGGCCCCGGTGCCGTGTTCTGGATGTGGGTCTCCGCTTTGCTGGGCATGGGCACCAAGTTTGCCGAGGTGACCCTCGCTGTCCACTTCCGCGAGCGCAACAAAAACGGCGACTATGTGGGCGGCCCCATGTACTACATCAAAAACGGTCTGGGCAAAAAGTGGATGTGGCTGGCGTACCTGTATGCCTTCTTCGGCGTGTGCGCCGTGTTCGGCACCGGCAACGCCACCCAGGTAAACACCATTACCGCCTCCATCAACACAGCGCTGACCAACTACCACATCATCGGTGCTGAGGCACTCCCCACCAGCAACCTGATCATCGGCATCATCATCTGCATCGTTGTGGCGCTGATCCTGATCGGCGGCCTGAAGCGCATCGGCCGCGTATCCGAAAAACTGGTGCCGGTAATGGCGGTGCTGTACATTCTGCTGGGCATCGGCCTGATCGTGCTGCGCATCGACAAGGTACCCGCTGTGTTCGCGGCCATCTTTCAGGGCGCGTTCGACCCCGCTGCCTTTACCGGCGGCGTGGTGGGCAGCTTCTTCGTAAGCCTGCAGAAAGGCGTTTCCCGCGGTATCTTCTCCAATGAGGCCGGTCTGGGTACCGGATCCATCGCCCATGCCTGCGCAGATACCGACGATGCCGCCAAGCAGGGGCTCTATGGCATCTTTGAAGTGTTTATGGATACCATCGTCGTCTGCACCCTGACTGCGCTGGTGATCCTGCTGGGTGCCTCCAACATCCCCTATGGCCAGACCGTAGGTGCCGAGCTGACCATCAGCGGCTTTACCAATGTTTACGGCAACTGGGTATCCATCTTTACCGCCGTTGCCATGTGCTGCTTCGCTTTCTCCACCATCGTGGGCTGGGGCCTGTACGGCGCGCGCTGCGCAGAGTTCCTGCTGGGCAGCAAGATCCTGCTGCCGTTCAACATCGCTTACTGCCTGGTCTCCATTCTGGGCGCCACCACCGATCTGGGGCTCATCTGGGGCATCAGCGATACCTTCAACGGCTTTATGGCCGTGCCCAACCTGATCGGCGTTTTCCTGCTGGCACCGGTGGTGCTGAAGCTCATCAAGGAGCATTTTAACAAGAAACAGGCCTGAGTGCCGCCCTTGCAGCGGCAGGGGCGCAGGCCGCACCGCCGCAAACAGCCCATACCTGTATTTCAGATTGGCAAACCGATCGAAGATCATTAATGAACTTTTTCCCTTTAGATAGCCCATAAACTCTGAGACGCTATACTTGGGTGGTATATTCAGTAGCATATGAATGTGATCTGGGCATGCTTCTGCTTCGATAATCTCTACTCCCTTTCTCTCACAAAGCGTTCTCAGGATTTTCCCTATTTCTGTTTTCAATCTCCCATAGACTATCTGTCTCCGATATTTGGGCGCAAACACAACGTGATATTTACATTCCCATGTGGTATGTGCTAAAGTATTCTTGTCCATTCGTATTCTCCTTTTCTTTAGTAGCGGTTGGCAGACCTTCTACTATTCTACCATGGAGCCTTACGAATGGACTCATAGCTTAAGCTTTCTGAACCCCCGCTCAAAGCGGGGGTTTTCCTTACACAAAGCAGGCCCGGAAAGCGTTTCCGGAGCCTGCTTGCAGATCCTCACCTGCCCTGTACCTTGCTGATGCGGGCTTCGGCCTCTGTCTTGCGCTGGTTGGCTTCTTCGATCTGCTTGTCGCGCCGGGCCTGCATCACGGCGTTGCGGGTCTCGGGCTTGCCCATGGCCTTGGCTTCCTCCCACTGGGCCTTGCTCTCGGCCTTGGCCGCGGCGAAGTTCGCCTTGTCCACCTCGTGCTGCGCCTTGGCGCTTTCCTTCATGTCGTTGAATGCCTTCTTCAGAAACTTGATCATGATGATATCCTCCTCAAAATCATTTGGGTTTGTTCAGTTGACGATAGACATCGTAACGCAGCCGTGTTTGCAGAATTTGTGATTTATGTTTTTGTTTTGTTCATTTGCAGCATTCATCCGATCCGCCTTTCCCCTCATGCAGCGCATGAGGCAAAATGGCGTAAAAGCGATTGCAAGGCAGCCATCCCCGGCGGGAGCCTCATTGTGCATCTGCCCGCCCCGGAGATGGCTTCCAGCGTTTTTCCACAGCCCACCCTGCACAGCCGCCGCAGTGACAACATGATCACATCTGCATGGTTTTCGCACCATTTTGGCGTGCATGCCCGGCCCCGGTGCAAGTAAGATAAAATACGAAGCCGCGCAAAGATCACAGGCCTGCCCACCCAGGCCCGAAAGGATGATACATGATGGAGTACACGCATCTTGGCCGTTCCGGCCTCATGGTAAGCAAGCTCTGCCTGGGCACCATGGCCTTTGGCAACAGCTGCGACGAGAAGGAATCCCACCGCATTATGGATGCGGCGCTGGATGCCGGCATCAACTTCTTCGACACCGCCGATAACTACGGCAAAGCCACCCATAACGAGGGCATCACCGAAACCATCATCGGCCGTTGGTTCAAGCAGGGCGGCGGCCGCCGTGAGCGGGTGGTGCTGACCACCAAGGTGCACGAGGAGATGCACAACCCTTACGACGGCCCCAACAGCCCCAGCGGCCTTTCCGCCTACAAGGTGCGCCGCCACCTGCGGGATTCCATGGCCCGCCTGCAGACCGACCACATCGAGCTGTACTTTATGCACCACATCGACCGTTCCACCTCCTGGGAGGAGATGTGGGATGTATTCGAGCAGCTCTACCGGGATGGTCTCATCGATTACGTGGGTACCAGCAACCACCCGGCATGGTACTTCACCATGGGTCAGGAGAAGGCCAACCAGCGCCACTTCTTTGGCATTGCCGCAGAGCAGCACCTGTACAACCTGCTCACCCGTCAGGCCGAGCTGGAGGTGCTCCCCGCCGCCAAAAAGCAGGGCATTGCCATAATGACCTGGAGCCCGCTGGCCGGCGGCCGCCTGACCGCTGCCGGTTTCGAAAGCATGAAGGCCCGCAACGAGGCCGGTCAGCTGACCCCCGCCCAGCAGAAGACCCTGGAGCAGCTCAAGCAGTTCGATACCTTCTGCAAGGATCTGGGCGTAGCCCAGGAGGTGGCCGGTCTGGCCTGGCAGGTGCGCAACCCCTATGTGACCTGCCCTCTCATCGGCGTGAACTGCGCCGAGCAGATTGAAAGCTCCGTAAAGGCGCTGGAGGTAAAGCTGACCCCCGAAGCCATGCGGCAGCTGGATGAGATCTTCCCCCGCATGGGCGAGGCACCGGAAGCCTACGCCTGGTAAAGCAATCACGAAGCCCGCCTCCCGTATTGCACGGGAGGCGGGCTTCAGACATATGGTTTTACTCGCTCAGGGCTTCGATCACCCAGCGGATATGCCGGGGATTGGTATCCATCGGCAGGGAGCAATCGGCACCCACGATGAGCTTCTCCCGCCCGGCTTCGCTTACGATGCGGCGGGTCTCGGTCTGGATGGCATCCTTGGTGCCGGTGTGGAGCAGCGTGCCCTCCCGGTTGTTGAAGCCGCCCAGCAGCACACGCCCCGGGAAGCGGCTCCGGCCCTGTGCCAGATCCACGCCCTCCACGTGTACATCCCAGTTGATCATCTTGGCCGGGTACTGATCCCACCACTCCAGCCGGTTGGGGATGTTATCCCAGCCGCAGAGGTGGAGCAGGTTGGTATCCGACAGGGCGGCGGCGCACTCGATGACCCGCTGCTCGGTAGGGCGGATCAGCCTCCGGTATTCCTCTTCGCCGAAGCGGTCGATCTCCGCGCCCTGCAAAGGCAGCATCATGCCTGCGGTGCCGCTCTGCTTCAGCACCGCCTCGATCATATAGCAGGTATCCTCGCAGATGATATCCAGCAGGTGCAGCGCAGCCTCCTGGTGCTCCCGGATCAGCGCCATGCTCTTTTCATCGCCCAGCGTGTGCTTCAGGGTGGCGTAGGGCGAAAAGGCGTTGTACAGCGTAAAGATCTCGCCCTTCAGCGCCTCGTTGATCTGCCCGGCCCGCTCTGCCTGGCCGCGCACGTAGTAATGATCCCGCCCCAGGGGCCGCATGGCCAGGATCTCCTCCGGCGTAGCGTTCTCATCCATGGGGTAGGTGAAGAACTCATCGCACATCATTTTGAGGATGTCCATATCCGTGGCTTCGAAAAAGGCAAGGTGCTGCCGGACCGTCTCCTCCGGCTGCAGGGGGCCGTAATGCCGCCAGAAGCATACCGGCGGTCTGTCCGTCGGGAGTCCGGCAAGGGTATTGGCCACACGTTCACGCTTATTCATCCGTTTCGCCTCCGTAGCTGTTTTTTTGCAAGACCCGTTACGCTTATCATACAGGATGCAGGCCCCCTGTGGAAAGGCGAATTCGGGCAGATCCGTTGCAGAAACGATCATACCCGGCGGGCCGGGGAGCGTTATTGCAGCATCACGCCTCCGGGTGCCGACCTGCCGGGGCGGTGGGTGCAGCACCGCTCCGCAGCATGGCTTTTCAGGCCGGAAGCCCAATGCGGGCCATTTCACCCACGGCTGGCGATTTCTGCAAAAAAGGTCGTTTTTGCATGGTATTTGCCTCGAACCGGTGTGCAATTTCGCCCACGAACAGGTATGATGGACACAGCCCCTTCTGCCAAAGGGAACCCGCAAAACCGCAAGCCGGAGCGAGGTGTCACAAATGCAGGAAAAACAAAGCAACATCTACTACCGCCATTACGATCTGCCCGCCCATTTTCCCGTTATCGGGCTGCTGGGCGATTTCTGGAAGAGCTACCCGGAGCCGCTTACCCGGATGCATTTTCACAACTGTATGGAGATCGGGCTGCTGATCTCCGGCAAGGGCATGCTGCACATCCACGGCCGGGAGCTGCCCTTTGAAGCGCCCTGTCTGGTGCTGGCACCGCCCAATGTGCCCCACGCCCACAGCGTGGAGGAGGGCCGGGTATGCTGCTGGAACTGGATCTATGTGGATCCCCAGGCCATGTCGCCGGGCCTCAGCCCCAGGCTGAGCAACAAGCTGGGCGAATACCAGCGGCAGATGGATGGCGAAAGCTGCATCCTGCCCGGCAGCGAGTACCCGGAGATCCTCTCTGTGATGCGGATGATCGTAGCGGAGATGGAGGGTGCGCAGGCACACTACCACCACATTGTGCGGGAGCTGTTCACCACGCTGTTTCTGCTGCTGCTGCGCAGCTGCTCCGGCACCGCAGGGAACGATCGCTACATAAGCAACCAGCTGGGCTGCATTGCTCCTGCCATCGCCCACATTGCCGAAAACTACATGGAGGAGATCTCCATTGAGCAGCTCAGCCGCCTGTGCCATGTGAGCACCTCCCATTTCCGGCGGCTGTTCAAGCAGGTGCTGGGCTGGTCGCCGCTGGATTATGTGCAGATGGTGCGCATCGACCGGGCCTGCGCCCTGCTCTACAACTGCAACCACTCGGTAACGGAGATCGGCCTGCGGGTAGGCTACCCCTCCCCCTCCAGCTTCAACCGGCAGTTCCGGCGCATCCACGGCATATCCCCCTCCCGGTGGCGGCAGAAGGTGCGCAGCGAGGAAAACCCCATGGTCACCGCCTATTTCAACTCCCTGCCGCCCTCCAGCTTCCAGTTCTTTCCCACGGAGTACCGGCAGACCCATACCCCATAACCCAGAAAGGTACGCCCCCGGATGCGGGCAGCCCCTTCCGTTGCAGGCATTGAAGGAGGGGCATTCTGCCCGGTGGTTCTCCTGTGCCGGTGCTGCTATCGGTCAAAAGGGCACCTCCCAGACGGGAGATGCCCATATTTTTGTCCCACATCGCAGCGGGTTTTCCATTGTATTCCACCCCGGGCTCCGCTATACTCAAGGGTAGAGAGACCCTTTACCCCACAGCGAAAAGGAGTTGGAGCATCATGAAGAAACTGTTTGCCTGTCTGCTGGCCGCCCTGTTGCTGCTGAGCAGCTTTGCCTGCGCCGAAGAGAGCCTGCGCAAGACCGATTTCCCCGACAACACCTTCGAAGAGATGGATCCCAACTACATTACCGGCGTTACCCAGCGGGGCAAGACCGTGCTGTTCAGCTACGATGCCCAGACCGAGGACGGCACCCCCTACACCAAGCGGGCGCTGGTCTACGTGCCCTACGGCTACGACGAGAACGACACCGAGACCCGCTACAACGTGCTTTACCTGATGCACGGCCACGGCGGCGGCTACACCACCTTCTTCCGTGGTGCCGGTTCCTTCTCCCCCATGCAGTTCGTGCTGGATGCGATGATCGAGAAAGGCCGCATCGAGCCGCTGCTGGTGGTGGCCCCCACCTACGCCGTGCCCGGCAAGGATGAGTTCTGGGCCGCGGGCAACTTCTGGTACGAGCTGAACAATTACCTGATCCCCGCCTTTGAGAGCGCCTACCGCACCTATGCCCAGGATGTGACCCCCGAGGGCATCCGTGCCAGCCGCACCCACCGTGCTTACAGCGGCTTCTCCATGGGCTCCGTATCCTGCTGGGCCACGTTTGAGAACAGCCTGGATCAGATCGCCTACTACATGCCCTGCTGCGGCGGTGCCAGCTTTGGCGGCGATGCGGCAGCCGCTGCCCGGAAGCTGGCCGACAGCGTTGCCAAGGCCGGTTACACCAAGGATGATTTCTTCATCTACGCAGGCTGCGGCGGCGAGGGCGACGTGGGCTATGCAGGCATGACCGCCCAGATCAACACCATGAGCACCCTGACGGATACCTTCGTGTACTGCGAGAACTTCAAGGATGGCAACCTGTACTACACCCAGTGCAGCGGCGGCCACAGCACCAAGAGCGTGGAGCTGATCATGTATTGCGCGCTGCCTGCGTTCTTTGATTGAGGGAGGAACAATGGTTATGGAAGCCCCCGGGCGAGTGATTCACCCGGGGGCTTTGGCTTATCCCATCACCTGCTGCACCTTGCGCAGGTACTTGGCCGGTATCTCCTTATGCAACCGCCACACCACATTCATGGGCTTACTGCCGGTATGGCTCACATACTCCACAGTACCCAGAAAGGTATAGGGAGCCGTGCCGCAGCTGTCGCGCTTGAATTCGCGTACAAACAGCAGCACATGGCTGCCCCGCTGCTTATGGTGCACATACCGTTGACCGGTCGTGGATTCCGCACCGGTGGTGGACTGGCTCTGCCAGTGGAACAGGCTGGGGCTGATGGCATAATCGTTGTACATGGTGGTGGGAGAATAATCCTTGTCGGATTTATTCAGGGTAACGAACAGCACATCGGTCTGCTTATCGGGCAGATACTTGACGCCCTCACGAACGGTGGCGGGCTTCATAAAGTCCAGCGCCACCAGCAGCTGGTCGCGGGTGTAGCTGCAATGCACATCCAGCGGGCAGCTATAGGGCAGGGCAGCAGGTGCATCGATGAAGTCTACCTGCTCCAGCTTCCAACGGAGCAGCTCGCAGATCTCCCGCACCATGACCGGGCTTTGAGCAAGGCTGCGCAGGTTCTCCTGTACCCCGGCGGCGGAGGGATCGGTGATGGCCTCCAGCCAAACCGTTATATAGAACATATTCAGCAAGCGCAGTTCATCGGCAGAAAGCTGTGCCGGATCGAGCCTATCCAGCCCCGGCAGCAGCTCCAGCAGGAAGGAGATCCACCGGCGGGAATCCATCGCTGCCAAACGGCTGAAGGCCTTGGTAACGGCCTCCTCCGCCACCTCGGAGAAATCCTCCCGCACGTCTGCCTCAACGCAGAGCCTTGCAAAGCTGAATTTGGCGTAGATCGCCCGGGCATCCATATGGTGATAGGTCAGAAAATTCGCCAGCGTAAGCGGAAGGCCGCTATCTTCTTCAAAGGAGGCGATCTTACTGACCAGGCTCGCCTTGTACCCGTAGCTCTGCCGGATGTTTTGCAGAATCGTCTGGGCAGCCTTCTTTTCCAGCTGGATATAGCAGCCCTTGGGCACGTTCACAAAGCCCTGTTTCAGCTCTTGTTCCACGCTGCGGCGAGAACCGGACAGGAGGGCAGCAAACTTCTCTTCAAAATTGTACTTGCGGTTGGCAGCGCCGATGAAGTCCAGTACCGTCAGGCAGTCCTTGCCTTCAGACAGACGCAGACCACGGCCCAGCTGCTGCAGGAAGATGGTCAGTGATTCGGTGGGGCGCAGGAACAGCACCGTGTTCACCTCGGGAATATCCACACCCTCGTTGTAAATATCCACCACAAAGAGGATACGAACCTCGCCCTTCACCAGCCGATCCCGTGCGGTACGGCGATCCTCGTCGGAGGATTGACCCACCAGCGCCAGCGCAGGCACACCGCAGCCGTTGAAGTGCTCCGCCATAAAGCGGGCATGCTCGATGGATACGCAGAAGCCCAGCGCCTTTACCTCGCCCATGTCGGCAGCATAGCGATCCAGGCTGCGCAGGATATGATCCGCACGCTTCTGTGCCACCCCGCGGCTGAATACATACAGATTGTTCAATTCGCTCTTTTCGTAGCCGCCCCGTACCCAGCGCAGCTCGTTCAGATCCACCGTATCGGACACGCCAAAATACTGGAAGGGGCACAGCAGCTTGCGGTCGATGGCCTCCGGCAGACGGATCTCCGCAGCGATGCGTCCGTCGAAATAGTCCAGGATCGATCTGCTATCCATGCGCTCCGGGGTAGCCGTCAGGCCCAAAAGCACCTTGGGCTGAAAATGCTCCAGCGCCCTGCCGTAGCTGTGGGCGGCAGCATGGTGGGTCTCGTCGATGACGATGTAATCGTAGTAATCGGCAGGCAGCTTTTGGTACAGCGCCTGCGAATTCAGCGTTTGTACAGAGATGAACAGATGATCCAGCGACTGGGGCTTGTAATTACCCACATACAATTCACCAAAGTTGGCATCCTTCAGAATTCCGGCAAAGGTATCCCGGCTCTGCTTCAGGATCTCTTCACGGTGAGCGATGAACAAAAGCCGGTTGCGCTGCCCGATGTTCTGCTTGCAGAAACGGCGGTAATCCAGCCCGGCAATGACGGTCTTGCCGGTACCGGTGGCCGCAACCACCAGATTGCGGTAATGCCCCCGCACCTCCCGTTCTGCCAGCAGCTTATCCAAAATCTCCTGCTGGTAGGGATAGGGACGGATATCGAACAGGAACTGCGGGCGCTCGCCGGTGTATTTTTCCGCCTTCAGCGCCTGCACCAGGCGTTCCCGCTGGCTGAGGGTGTAGTACTCAAACTCATCGGAATGCCAATAGGCATCAAAGGTGGCCGCGATCTTGCGGATGGTCTGGGGCAGATCCCGGGCGGTGACCTTCACATTCCATTCCAGACCGCTGGAAATTGCCGCATTGGAAAGGTTGGAGGAACCCACATAAGCCGTGGTGAAGCCGGTATCCCGGTAGAAAACGTAGGTCTTTGCATGCAGACGGGTGCGCTTGGTATCGTAGGAAACCCTGATCTGCACGCCCGGCAGCTTGGCAAGCTCCTCGATGGCTTTGATATCGGTTGCGCCCATATAGGAGGTGGTAATGATCCTGAGCAGACCGCCCCGCTGGGCAAACTCGGTCAGCTCCTCCAGGATCAGTCGAAGGCCGCTCCATTTGATGAAGCTGACCAGCATATCAATGCTGTCGGCAGAGGCGATCTCTTTTTTCAGCTCGGAGAACATCTGCGGCTCGTGCACCGCACCGGTGAACAGACTGCTCTGCGCCAGTGAGGTCTCCGGCCTGTTCACATCGCCGGCAGACTTGCCCAGCGCCAGCCGGGGATCCTGCTCTGCCAGCAGCGCCAGCAGCTGCTGGGCACGCTCATCCACCGACAGATCGTCGCCATCCTCATCCATCACACCGCCTGCCAAAGCGATCATACGATTGACCAGCGTAAGCTGCTCCGGCAGCTCCTGATGGGCATCCTGCATCCTGTCCAGTGCCCGGCGTACCACCTGCGCCACATAAGCGGACAGCACCGAAGAAGCCTCCGCCTGATCGATGGCAGCGGTGGCTTTGCGTGCTTCGGGAATAGCATCCAATTGGTCGGCAAGGCTGCGGGTGATGGGCAGCTCGTAAAGGCCGGGTTTCAGCATGGGGGCGGCTCACTTCCTTGGGTTGGGATGGCAGCGAACGGTATATTGCAGCGATCCAAGGCTATTTTCCGTGCCGATGGCGCAGAACAGCTGCATTCTTCCGCTTCCATCCTACCACGTTTCCAAAGCTCTGATCAACTTCATTTTTGCCATACAGCACGTTTTTCCGCAAAACGAACAAGGCTCCGCCCGCAATACATTTGCAGACGGAGCCACGATCTTACACGGCCATAACAGGTGCGCACCCTCTCACCACGCCAATTCCCGCATCAGCCCATCCCGCATCACGATGCGGTTTTCCTCCGAATGGATATACTCCTCCCGGGCATCGTAGCAGAAATCCATCTGCATATACTGCCCGGCGCACAGGCCGGTGCCGTCCACGCAGGGGCAGAACACCCGGAAGGTGAAGCCCTCGGGGCGCAGCTTGTTGAAGTACAGCTTCCACAGCATATGCAGCCCCGCCTGGGTGGTGGCGAAGGCAAGATCCTCGCTCTCGCCGATCTGACGGATGCTGGTGGCGGCGGAGGTGATCAGCCCCAGGCGTTTCTTGCCCTTGCTGAGCAGGGGCAGGACGCTTTCCACCAGCTGATGGGTGCCGTTCACATTCCGGTCGTATACCCGGCTGATGTCCTCATAATCCAGTGCGCCAAGGGGCTGCACGTTTGCGCCCCACTGGGTGGCCTGCACGATCAGGTAATCCAGCCTGCCCTCTGCACGGAGCTGCGCCAGCACCTGCGCCGCATCATCGGCCACGGAGGGCAGCTCATACACCTGCGCGCCCCGCTGCCGGAACCAGTCCGCCGCCCCGGCAGCCTCCCTGAAGCCGCTGCCTGCGATCAAAACGATCTCTTTCATGCCACACCTCCTCAGAACGGCCAGTACTGACCCTGGATATCCCGCAGGATCAGCACATCTTCGATCTCATCGTCACTGACGAAATAACGGTAAGCCACCGGGGCGGCTTCCTCGGGCTCAAAATCGCCCACGGTGCTCTTCTGGCCGGACATGTAGCTTTTTACCCAGCCCGGGTGGAAGAGCCGGAAGGTGTAGCCCTCGGGCCGCAGCTTTTGGAACAGCATATGCATCTCCATGTTCAGCGCCGCCTTGGAGAGGCAGTAGGGAAAATCCTTCACCCGCTGCATCAGCGAGATGACGCCGGTCTCGGAGGAGAAGGTGCACAGCCGCTTTTTGCCCTGCTGCATCAGAGGCAGAAAGGCCTCCACCATGCGCAGGGGGCCAAGGGCATTGACCTGAAAGGCCGCGTTGAAGCCCACCGCATCCTCGGTTTTGGGAAAGATGCCCGCACAGCTGATCAGGTAATCCACCTGCCGGGTCAGGCTGCCCACCTGCCGGGCGGCCTCCCGCACGGAGGCATCCTCCCCCACGTTGAGGGGGATCAGGCGAAGCCGCTCCGGGTACTGCTGCAACAATTCCCCTAACTGGGGCCACTGGGGCATGAACTGCCCGGCATACACGGTGTAGCCGTTCCTCAGATAATTCTCGCACAGCGCCAGGCCGATGCCCCGGTCTGCGCCGGTAATGACGACATGCTCCATCTCAATCCTCCTGCTTTCTCATGCACCAGCGAATGGCGTTGGTGAGCAACCGCTGGAACTGCGCATCCTGCCACACCGCCAGGATGTGCCCGGGGATCAGCGCGCAGAGCCTGCCGCTGCCGATGCTGCGCACATAGGCGGCGGGCATGGTGGCAGCGGAAGCCGAGTCAGATTCCATCAGGATGCGGGCATCCGGGGCGGTCAGCTGGATCTGGTAATGCTCATCCCGCCGGCAGAAGCTCTCCACCCCGGCGGTGACCGGGTGCCCGGCATCCACCACCCGGTAGGTGACCGGGCAGCGGGGCGGATGGGTCACGAAGCGGCAGCCCACCAGATCGATATACTCCCGGCAGGGGGCCAGACAGTTTTCCGGCATGCTGCCCTCGGAAAAGGAGCAGCCCGCGTGCACCGCCAGAAAGCCTCCGCCGCCCTCCACATAGCTGCGCAGATGGGCCGGGGTGCATTCGTTCACGTTTTCTTCGAACCAGGGCACGCTGTTGCCCGCGGTCAGGTGGTTTCCCTTGCAGCAGATGACCAGATCGTACGCCGCCAGATCGGCAGCGGTGAGCATATCCTTGGCATCCTCCACAAAGGTCATATGGGGGTAGAATTCCTCCAGGCAGGAAAAGCCCGCCCGGATCACCTCTGCCGGGTGCCAGATGTCGCCGCAGAGTACCAGTATGTTTGCCATGCTTGTGTTTCCTTTCCGGGTGTTGTATGGGGTTGTGTGCAATACGGTTTGTGTTGATTATAGCGGAAAATGCGGGCGGGGGCAATGGGGAATGGCGGAAAAGAAGGTGTTATTCTTCGGTTTGCAGCAAAGAGAGGGTCAGGCCGTAAGCCTGCTGTGGCTTGTGACTGCGTGTAGCGGGTGGAGTGAGCGCCGGGCTCCGCATTTGCTTGGGTTGCGGCGGCACCCTCAGTCGGCTTCGCCGACAGCTCCCTCTGAAGAGGGAGCCTTGGTGGGGATCGGGAGCCTATGGGGGCGGGAGCTTGGGTAAGGGGTTGGTTTCTTCGTTGGTGTGTAACGCGGGACAGCCTGAGGGAAAGAGCTTGCTTTCCCTTGCCGACCCGCCCCGACAACTCGGGGTTCGGGAGGCAGCGAAAACGAAGCACAGCCAAGCGGCTCCCCGCACGCGACGGTAGCGAACGACGTCAAATCCCCCTGCCGTTTTTCGGGGCGGGTAAAGGGAGCAGTGGGCTGTACAAGCAGCGAGTAAGCTGACCTGTATCTGCGGAGTGACCTTGATTGCGACCGCCGCCACGAAAAAGGGCAATCAAGGAAGGGTGAGCGTAGCGAACCGAGGCGTGAGGACAGCGCGAAGCGCTCCCGCAGCGCCGAAGCCCAAAGCCGACCGTAGGTTGGATTTGGGCCGCACGAGGGATTTGACCAAAGAGAGCGTGTCGCTGTTTTCTGGTTCCTCTTTTGCGTCAAAAGAGGAACCGCAGGTGTGGGGCGCGGAGCCCCACCCTGTTCCTCGCAGCGGTACTGCGAGGTAGATAAAGCTACGAGAGGTTGGGTGATACGACACCCACCGGGAGGGATTGCGGGCGGCACCCTCAGCCCCTTCGGGGCAGCTCCCTCTGAAGAGGAAGCCATGTGAGGGGGCGGCCCGGCATCTGCCAACGCACCAGTTTCCATTTACTGCGCAAACGAAAACAGCCTCCGGCAAGACATACAGAATGCCCCTGCAGCCATTTTGCCGCAGGGGCGCATTTCTGTTTGGGGTCGTCTTACTTCACAGCATCCTTCAGCTCCAGGAACCCCTGCAGATCAATGCTGCCATCCTCATGCCGCTGAACGCCGCCGAACACCAGCGATACGAACCCGTCCGCCGTGAACTCTGCGCCGGAGGCGTTCACCGCCGCCGTGCCATCCCAGTAGTAGCAGGTATCGTTCAGGTAGGCTTCCACGGCCTGGGTGCCCCGGGGCTTCAGCTCGTCATCGTCGCTGAGGGAGCCGTAAGGCAGGGTATCATCCTTGAAGGAGATGACGCCGCTGGCTTCGTAGGCGGTATCCTGCTCCAGGTTGGTGTAGAAGGCCACGTTGTAGCGCCCGTTGTTGTAGCTGATGCTGTCCACAACGGTCACATCCGGGCAGGAGTTGGCATCGATGCCCTTGGACTTGTTGAAGAAGGCGTAGGAGTTCTCCAGCCGGTGGCCGCCGGGAATGTTGGAGCCGCCCAGCTTGAAGCCGTTGCCGTTGCCCGCCTCGGTGCCATCCTCCAGGATGCCGTTGGCATAGGCCACGGAGTTGCGGATGACCACTGCGCCGATGGGGCCGGTCTCCGGCTTGGCGTAGAGGTCGTAGCCGTCATCGGCGTTGTTGTAGGCCACGCAGCCGTCGAACACATTGCCCTCGCCGCAGGTCAGCTTGGCGGCAAAGCCGTCCGCATCCTCGTAGCCCGCATCCACATTGCTCCAGGAGGTGCAGTTGAGGATCAGGTTATGGCTGGGCCACTCGGAGACCGGGTCGGTGCCCGCATAGCGGCTGATCTGTATGCCGGTGTTGCCGTTGCGGTAGGCGTGGATGCCCTCCAGCGTGTTATGGTGGCCGGATACCTGGAAGCCCTTCTGGCCGTTGGCGGCGCCGGTCACATCAAAGCCGGAGAAGTACCAGTGGTCGCCGCCGTGCACGATGCCTGCGCTCACGCCCTTGAAATCCAGCACGGGGCGGGTCTGGGCAGCCGGATCGGCGATCATGCGGATGGGGGCCTCCCCGGTACCGTCTATGCCGTGGGGGATGCGCAGCGGCTCCACAAAGTTGTAGGTGCCCTCCATCAGCACGATGGTCTGGCCGGGCTGGGCGTACTTGACCGCCACCGGCAGGCTCAGCGGGCGCTCGGGGGTGCCCAGCGCAGCCGGAGCGCCGTTGGGGGCCACGTAGATCTCCGCCTGGTCTGCAAAGGCCACGATGTAGGAGATGCCCAGCTCTGCATACAGGCTCTTCGTAGAGGCCAGCACACGGCCCTCGCCCAGATCCTGCTCCGGGTCGGGCGTAAAGGTGAGCTCGATGAGCATATCGCTGGTGGCGGGCAGGTCGAAGGTGTAGTCGGTGCGCATATCCGCCACGGCAGGGATGCCGGTGGCGATGCAGGTGCGCTCATCCTCGCCCACAAGGATGTACGCATCCGCCGTGCCCGCCACATTGCTCACGAAGGAGAGGGTGTAATCCTTGCTGTTGGAAACATCCGCCGAAACGATGGCCAGCGTGGGCTCCACCTTGACGGTGGGCCGTTCCTCCACCGCCGCATCCAGGGCAGGGTCGGTCACGGTAAGGGAGACATCGGAGAAGGTAGCCCGGGCACGGCGGGCGGCAAAGAAGCCCACATACACGTTCTCGGGATCCATCAGGCTCAGGGCGGCAGGGTCGTAATCCTTGTACTGGCCTACGATGCTGCCATCCTCCCCGTAGTAGGTGATAAAGTAGCCGGTGTTGTTCTTCTGGATCTCCAGATCAAAGTCCGTCAGCTGGGCGATGGTGGCGGCTGTCTTTTCCAGAATATCCGGGTTGGTGTTGTTGCCGATGATGTTGAAATCGCTCACGCCCTCCATCAGCTTGTTGGCGGCGGAGGTCTCCAGCGGGTAGGTGATGCCCAGGATGGGGCCCTTGGTCTCCGGGGTGCGGCCCAGCTTGGCCAGCACGCCCAGACCCAGACGCATGGAGTACTTGGTGCCGGATTCGCTTACCTTGCCGCCCTGCCAGTAGTACTCGATCTTGGAGGCCATGGCCATGTACTGGTTGGTCAGGAAGCTGTCGGTGCCCCGGGCGGGTACGCTGTCCATCGCCATGAGGCCGAAGCCCTCCTGGCCGTTGGAGTAATCCCAGTTGTCCACATGCACATGGGCACGCAGGGTAAAGTTCTGCGCTGCGGGCACGGCGGTGTAGTAGAAGGCTACGCCATCGTCTGCGTTGGGCTGGATCTTGCCCTTGCCGTTCTCGGAGTAGACGGTCACGAAGCCATCATCGTTCAGACTGCCGATGCAGCCGTTATCCTGATCGTTGGTGGAGGGGCCGAACACGGTGAAGCTCCAGGCGCGCTGGGCTTCCTCGGTAACGGTGGCGGTGAGGCTGTCGGAAAGCTCGCCGCTCTCTTCGCCCCGCAGCGCCTGCACGGCAAAGCTGCACGCATTGCCCACGGTGAGGCCCTCCACGGTCAGCTGGGTACCCTCGGCAACGCCTGCGGCGGTACCGTCCACGAACACCTGATAGCCGGTGGCCTCGGGCACAGCCGTCCACACCACGGCCACGCTGCCACCGCCTGCGCTGGTGGCACTGGTGATGACCGGCTTGCCGATGGGCAGCACGAAGGCCGCCTTGGCTTCGCAGGTCTTGCTTTCCTCGCCCTCCCGGCTGAGGGCGGCCACGAAGCTGTACTCGCCGGTAGCGGCAGGCTCAAAGACCAGCGTGTGCTCGCCCTTTTCGGCCAGAGAACGGCGGCTGCCCACCTCGCTGCCCGCTGCATCCAGCATGGCCACCACCAGCTCGTCGGCACCATCGTAGCCGATGAGGGCGGTAACGGTCACCGCCACCTCACCGCTGCCGGTATCCGCAGCGGCAGTGATCACCGGGGCGGCGACAGCATCCCAGCCCGCACGGGGAGGCCGCACGGCCCCGGCGGGGGTCTCGCTCACCTGCAGCTTGAACAGGTAGTTGCTGCCATCGGGCACGCCCAGGTAGTAGGTGCCCGCCGCATCCACCGTAAAGGTAGAGATGTACAGGCTGTTCTTGACCGACTCCACCTCGGTCTTCGCAATAACGGAAGCAGCCTCATCGTAGAGGGCGAACTGGCGGCCATCCCCGCCGCTGACCCACCACAGCTTGATATCTGCCGCTCCGGCGGTGGTGAACTGCACGGAGTTGATCATGCCATCCTCCGGCTTGGTCTTGCCGCCAAAGTTGAGCCGCTGGGTGGCGGTGTAGCCATCGTCGAAGGCCTTCTCGCTGCCGTCGATCTTGTTCTTGGCAGAATAGAAGACGGTAAAGTAATCCTTGAAGGTCTCGGTGTCGCCATCCGCTTTGGCACCCTGCTCCATGGCGGGCAGGTCGGCGGTGGCATCCAGCACATATTCCGCAGGGGCGGCGGTGGGCAGCTCGCTCACCTGCAGCTTGAACAGGTAGTTGCTGCCATCGGGCACGCCCAGGTAGTAGGTGCCCGCTCCATCCACCGTAAAGGTGGAGATGTACAGGCCGTTCTTGACCGACTCCACCTCGGTCTTCGCAATAACGGAAGCAGCCTCATCGTAGAGGGCGAACTGGCGGCCATCCCCGCCGCTGACCCACCACAGCTTGATGTCTGCCGCTCCGGCGGTGGTGAACTGCACGGAGTTGATCATGCCATCCTCCGGCTTGGTCTTGCCGCCGAAGTTGAGCCGCTGGGTGGCGGTGTAGCCATCGTCGAAGGCCTTCTCGCTGCCGTCGATCTTGTTCTTGGCAGAGTAGAAGACGGTAAAGTAATCCTTGAAGGTCTCGGTGTCGCCATCCGCTTTGGTGCCCTGCTCCATGGCGGGCAGGTCGGCGGTGGCATCCAGCACATATTCCGCAGGGACGGCGGTGGGCAGCTCGCTCACCTGCAGCTTGAACAGATAGTTGCTGCCATCGGGCACGCCCAGGTAGTAGGTGCCCGCCGCATCCACCGTAAAAGTGGAGATGTACAGGCTGTTCTTGACCGACTCCACCTCGGTCTTCGCAATCACGGAAGCAGCCTCATCGTAGAGGGCGAACTGGCGACCATCCCCGCCGCTGACCCACCACAGCTTGATATCTGCCGCTCCGGCGGTGGTGAACTGCACGGAGTTGATCATGCCATCCTCCGGCTTGGTCTTGCCGCCGAAATTGAGCCGCTGGGTGGCGGTGTAGCCATCATCGAAGGCCTTCTCGCTGCCGTCGATCTTGTTCTTGGCAGAGTAGAAGACGGTAAAGTAATCCTTGAAGGTCTCGGTGTCGCCATCCGCTTTGGTGCCCTGCTCCATGGCGGGCAGGTCGGCGGTGGCATCCAGGATATGCACGTTTTCCTCCGCCTGTGCAAGCCCCATGGGGAGCATGACCAGCACAAGCAGCAGCATGCACAGAAGCAACCGGGTTTTTCTCATCTTACAGGCCTCCTGTCTCCGGGATCGGTATAAACGTTGTCGGGGCGGTTTTCCCCCTCTGTACAGCAGCATACCACAACCGGAGACAGTTTGAAAGCGTTTTCAGAAAATATTCATCAAAAAGACAAACTTCATTGCGTTTTCTATCAAATGCTTTATTCTCATCATGGCAGCGTTTCCACGTTCTTTCTCCGTAGAGCCACCGCCACCACCCGACAGCCGGAGAAAAAAGAGTTTCCCTTTTTGCTCCACCTGTGGTAAAATGTTGCTACATTCCAAAACACAGAAAGGGATCGTTCCATATGAAAAAAGCACTTGTTTTCCTCATGCTCATCGTGCTGGCATTGACGCTGACCGCCTGCCAGTGCAAGCATACCGAGACCCAGGTCATCAACCGGAAGGCCGCCACCTGCCTGGAAGAGGGCTACACCGGCGATACCGTCTGCACTGCCTGCGAAGAGACCCTCACCCCCGGCGAAGCCATCCCCGCCACCGGGCACAGCTACGGCGAGCCCTCCTATGCCCAGGAAGCCACCTGCAAGCGGGAGGGCTACACCGGTGACTTGTACTGCACCGCCTGCGGCGATATGATCCTGGGCGAAGTGATCCCCCAGAAGGAGCACATATCCAGCGAGCGCATCAGCGCCTCCGAGCCCACCTGCACCCGTGAGGGCCGCACCGGCTACACCTACTGTCTCAACTGCGGCAACGAGCTGGAGCCCTCCGAGACCATCCCCGCGACCGGCCACACCCTCAGCGAGCCCACCAACGTGGTGGAGGCCACCTGTGTATCCGTCGGCTATTCCGGCGACACGGTCTGCACCATCTGCGAGCGCAGCTTTGACGGTGAAGAGGTAGCCAAGCTGCCCCACAGCTTCGAAAACGACGTTTGCACCGCCTGCGGCTGGCGCACCCCCGGTCTGTACCTGGACGGCGCCATGCAGATGACCTGGGAGGAGCTGGTCAACAACCAGTATGTATCCCTCCGGGAGCGCAGGGACGAAGTACAGCTGATGAGCGTGAACACCTCCATGTACGGCGATCTGGTGGTGGGCGAAGAGGTCACCTACTGCGCCTCCTCCGCCTTCAAGGGCAGCCTGCTCAATACCATCTGCTTCCCCATAGGCTGCGATACCTTTGAGCAGCAGGCCTTTATGGATGCCACCCAGCTGACCTCCGTTACCTTCTTCGGCAACGACATCACCCTGGGCCAGAAGAGCTTCTCCGGCTGCACCAGCCTCAAGACCGTGGATTTCCGCGGCACCGTGAAGCGGCTGCAGTACGAGTGCTTCCGCAACTGCACCGCTCTGGAGAGCTTTACCCTGCCCGCCGACATTACCAAGATCGAAGGCAGCCTGCTGCGCGGCTGCACCGCCCTGACCAGCTTTGAGATCCCCGCCGGGGTGACCGAGATCGAGGGCTATGCCTTTGCCGATTGCACCGGCCTCACCAGCCTGACCATTCCCGAGGGCGTGGTCAACATTGGCGAGAACCTGGTCAACGGCTCCGGCATCACCGAGCTGGTGCTGCCCTCCACCGTGGAATGGCTGGGCACCCAGATGGAATGCACCAACCTGCAACTGCTGGATCTTTCCCAGACCAAGATCTCCAGAATGGGCGGCCATGCCTTCTACGGCAGCACCGGCCTGAAGGAAGTGCGCCTGCCCGGCACGCTGGCCTCCTTCCCCTGCAATGCGTTCAACCTGTGCTCCTCTCTGGAGGTACTGAACATTGCTCACGGTACCACGGAGGTCACCACCCTGGGCTGGGGCAACGAGTTCGAGTCCAACACGGCGCTCACCACCATCATCTGGCCCGTCACCCTGACGGACGGCTCCCGCATGGCCTGCGCCCCCAACCTGACCACCATCAACTTCTGCGGCTCCCAGCTCCAGTGGGATATGACCAAGAGCAAGGATATGTTCCCCAATGTGGAGATCGTCTTCAACTACGAGCCCTGATGGCTGTGTAAGAGAAGCAGCAACCGCACAACAAAACAGCGCACCGCCCTCCGATCATCGTCGGCAGGCGGTGCGCTCTTATTATGCAGTTTTCGTTTATGCCCCGCCCTGCCTGTCCAGCGTGCGGATGCGGCCGCAGATGAGCTTGCACACATCCCCGGCGATCTGCAAAAGCCGGGGATCCTTCACCAAGCCCAGCCGCTGCTGGAACCGGGTGCTGATGGCCCCGATCAGGTAGGGGCAGCCGGTAAGGGATTGCTGGATGCGCTCAAACAGCGCAGCCTCCATGGCATCGGAAAAGATGCGGGCCTGACGGATCATGCCGCCCTCCCGCCAGAGCAGCACGGTGATGCTGCCCCAGGGAAAGGTCTCATCCACCGAGAAATCGTAGGGCAGCGCCTCCGGGTAGACCCAGCCCGGGTCGGCAAAGGAAGCGGCGGTCTGGGTGATGGCGCTCTCATCGAACATCTGCTCATCCAGCCAGATGGGGCGGCTGCCGTAGAAGGAGGCGAAGCTGCTGACCAGTGCCTCCTCCACCGCTGCCGGGTCAACGGCGGGCAGATGCTCGCTCAGACTGGTGTAGAGGGCCTCCACCATGGGGCGGGGCTGATCCCGGAAGCGCTTGCCGCCGGGCAGCAGGCTGTTTTCCATCTGCTCCCTGTCGGGTTCCACAAGGATAACGCCGTTGTGCAGCGCCCGGGAGCCTGCTTTGTAGAATGCATTGAGGCAGAAGCTGCGCCCTGCGGTGGCCAGGCTGGCACCGGGGCCGTTCTGCACCGCCATGCCCAGCCGGGAAGCGGCCCGGGCTGCCAGCGCCAGCTGCTGCTGGGCGTGGAACTCGGTCTTTGGCAGAATGATGCTGTACTGAACAGTGCCCGCATCCTGATAAAAGGTGCCGCCGCCGGTGAGACGGCGGGCAATGGTGCCGCCGGATTCCAAAAAGCTCTCCACATTGCACTCGTACCAGGGGTTCTGGTTCCTGCCAATGGTAACGGCGCGCTCGCTGCGGTTGAGGAACAGGATGGCGGTGCTCTCCGGCAGTGTATCCATCAGGTGCTTTTCGAGCGCCAGATTGCGGCAGGGATCTGTGCTTCTGGCGATCAGGCACGCGGTTTTTCGTATCATATGGCTCTCGCCCTTCCGGTAGTGATCGGCTGAACAGACAAACGAAGTCCTCTACTGTTTCGCCATCCATCCGGCAAATTCCTGCCGGGGCGTGCGGAGGGGGGTGACGGGCTGCGGCCTGTGGAGCCCCAGCCGGGGGGATGTGCGGGGGTCGAGGGAATACGGCAGGGAGATGCCCTGCCGGGAGCGTGCTCCGGCAGCGCATAAGCGATACGGGCGATGCGCCCCTCCTGCGGGGTACCGCCCTCACGGGCGCAGCACCAGCACCTGCACGGTCTGCCCATCCGCTGTCAAGGCCGGGCGGAAGGGCTTGCCCTCCGGCACGGAAGCGTGCTCCGGCAGCGCATAAGCGATACGGGCGATGCGCCCCTCCTGCCGGGTACCGCCCTCACGGGCGCAGCACCAGCACCTGCACGGTCTGCCCATCCGCTGCCAAGGCTGGGCGGAAGGGCTTGCCCTCCGGCACGGGAGCGTGCTCCGGCAGCGCATAAGCGATGCGGGCGATGCGTCCCTCCTGTCTTTGGCAGCCCACCCACAGTGCGCCCTCGCCCTGCTGCACCTGCACAAAGCGCCAGCCCGGCCAGGGCAGCAGGGGCACTGCCGGGCAGCGGTCGAACCAGGAGGCAATGCTCTCGAAGGCCTCCGGCCACGCAAGGGGCGGCAGGCGGTCTGCAGGTCTTGCGCCGGGATGGCAGGCGGGGCGGGCCACGGGCTGTGCGGCATTGCCCGGAGCCATCGGGGCAGCCGATGAAGCAACTGTTCCACCCGGAGCCGCCGGGCCGCCCTCTTCGGAGGCTCCTTGCCGGGCAACCGGGCTACAGATCGATGCAGCATGCGTCAATGACCGCAGCGCAGCCTGCCCGGATCCCCTCGCTGCGGTCGCCCCCTCCCTGCCCGGCAGTATGGTCTCCGGGGGAGGTGCCGCAGCAGCGACCGCCTCCCCCGGTGGGACGTTCTCATCTGGTACGGCGGGAGCAGTACCTCCACAGGCCTCCTCCTGCGCCGCCTTATGCCTCCGGCGGCGCTCCCGATCCACATCGATGGCAGGCAGGAATACCTCCCGGGGCACACGGGGCGCTGTGTCCCTGCGCCGGGTCAGCTCCCGGGGCCGGTCATTGCCTGCATCGCTGCCATCATGCCGGATAGCAGACCCGGCTTTACCGGCAGCTTTCTTCTCAGCTGCCCGATCCTTGCTGACAGCAGTTTGCTCTCCGGCAGCGGAAAATGCGTTCCGGGGACGCTCCGGCATGGCCACGCCGCATTGCCTGTGCAGGCCGGAGCCATCCCCTTCCGGCTGCTTATGCGCCTTGGCGGCAGGAGCAGCGCCCGAAGCGGTGTCATCCCCTTGCCTGTGCAGGCCGGAGCCATCCCCTTCCGGCTGCTTATGCGCCTTGGCGGCAGGAGCAGCGCCCGAAGCGGTGCCTCTCCCCTGCCTGTGCAGATCGGAGCCATTCCGCTCCGCAAAGGAACCTCTCCCGAAAGCGCCCGGAACGGCCGCATCCATTGCGGAACCATCCCCCGGCCCACCTTCCGCGAGCCCTTCCGCCGCCGCTGCCAGAGCCGCTCCCGCGGCGGCCCCTGCATTCTTCTCCCTTTCCTGCCCGGCAGAAGCCTCAGCCGCCCGCCCCAGCCGTTCGCACAGAGCCAGCAGCGCGTTACGGGCATCCATCAGGCTGCCTGCGCTCTGGCTGGTGCACAGGCCGATGGCCAGCGGGCGGGGCACAGCCTCTCCGTTCGTGATCAGCAAAGCGGTCAGCCTTCTGGGGGCGATGGCATCCACCGGCAGATCGGTATACAGGGCCGCTTCGCCCCGGGCATTGGCAGGGCTGGCCCCCAACTCCCGTACCAGTCCCTCCCCGGCGTACCAGAACGCACGGATGCCGCCGCCCCGCAGCCCCCGCAGATTGATCTGCACCAGCTGCCTGCCCGTTTCGCCCTGCACCCGGGCATAGCCGCCCACCCCCGCCTGCATGGGTCTGAGCATGATGAGCTGATGATATACCGCCTCCGGCACAGCGATCCCCTCCCTTTCCCGGCAAGCCTATGCGGCGGCAAAGCCATGTATGCCCCGCATTGCGCCCCCGACCTGCCCCGTGGTACAATACCCCGGGAGGGATCGGAGATGGATCGGCAGACATATTTTGAGGGCATCACCGCCTGCGGCGAAAACTGCGCAGGCTGCGCCAAAAAGGCCGCCGGGCAGTGCCGGGGCTGCCGGGAAAGCGACGGCTGCTGCGAGGAATGGGCAGGCACGGGCCGCTGCCCCATCCACAGCTGTGTACAGGCCCACGGCGTGCTGTTCTGCGGGCTGTGCGGGAGCTTTCCCTGCAAGGAGCTGCCCGGGCTGCTCAACTGGAACCCGAATGCGGCGGAGCATCTGGCAGCGCTGGCAGAGCAGTACCGGGAGCAAACATGCTAAGAGAGCCCGGGCCCCTTTTTGTCCATGGAAAAATGGAAAAAAAGAACAAAATTTTTCCGTTCTTGTGCCTTGTTTCGACTCCCGCTGCGTGATATGATAAATCGGTTGAAAGTTTGATGAAAGGGGATCCTCCTCATGCGCATCGGTTTTGACCATGACCGGTATACCAAACTGCAATCGGAGCACATCCGCCAGCGGATCGCACAGTTCGGGGGCAAACTGTACCTGGAGCTGGGCGGCAAGCTATTTGACGATAACCACGCCTCCCGCGTGCTGCCCGGCTTCCGTCCGAACAGCAAAATGCTGATGCTTTTGCAGCTGCGGGAGCAGGTGGAGCTGCTGATCACCATCAACGCCGATGACATCGAAAAAAGCAAGGTGCGCGGCGATCTGGGCATCACCTACGACCTGGAGGTGCTGCGCCTGATCGATGCCTTCCGGGAGATCGGGCTGTACGTGGGCAGCGTGGTCATGACCCGCTGGCGCGACCAGCACTCCGCCGTTATGTTCAAGCAGCGGCTGGAGAATCTGGGCATCCGCGTTTTCCGGCACTTCCCCATCGACGGCTACCCCTACGAGGTGGAGCAGATCGTAAGCGACGCAGGCTTTGGCCGCAACGAATATGTGGAGACCACCCGTCCCCTGGTGCTGGTCACCGCCCCCGGCCCCGGCAGCGGCAAAATGGCCGTGTGCCTGAGCCAGCTGTACCAGGAGCACAAGCGCGGCGTAAAGGCCGGTTATGCCAAGTTCGAGACCTTCCCCATCTGGAACCTGCCGCTGAACCACCCGGTGAACATCGCCTACGAGGCCGCCACCGCCGACCTGGAAGACAGCAACATGATCGACTCCTACCACCTGGAGGCCTATGGCAAAATGGCCGTCAACTATAACCGGGATGTGGAGATCTTCCCGGTGCTGAAGGCCGTGTTCGAGCGCATCTACGGCGAATCCCCCTACAAATCCCCCACGGATATGGGCGTGAACATGGTGGGCAACTGCATCTACGACGATGATGTCTGCCGTGCCGCCGCCTGCCAGGAGATCATCCGGCGCTATTTTGCCGCCCGCTGCGCCCTGGTGCAGGGCCGTGCCGAGCAGCACGAGGTGGACAAGCTGCAGCGCGTGATGCAGAAGACCGGCCTCACCTCCGAGATGCGTCCCGTGGTCAAGGCAGCCCGCACCCGCGCCGAGGAGACCGAAGCCCCCGCCCTGGCGGTAGAGCTGCCGGATGGGCAGATCATTACCGGCAAGACCTCCGACCTGATGGGCCCCTCTGCGGCCGTGGTGCTCAACGCCCTCAAGGCGCTGGCGGGCATCGACTCCGACGTGAACCTGATCTCCCCCACCGTTATCGAGCCGATCCAGTCGCTGAAATGCGATTATCTGGGCAACCGCAACCCCCGCCTCCACAGCGATGAGGTGCTGGTGGCGCTGTCCATCAGTGCGGCGACGGACGAGAACGCCGCCCTCGCCATGGCGCAGCTGCCCCAGCTGGCGGGCTGCGAGGCCCACTCCACGGTGATCCTCTCGCAGGTGGATGACAACATCTTCCGCCGCCTGAAGGTGAACCTGACCTGCGATGCCAGATACCAGACCCACAAGCTGTACCACAAATAAACACAGAGCCGGAGGTATATGCCCGCATGGCACATGCCCCGGCTCTGTTCGCTGAAAGACACGCCTTCGGCGGCTTTTTCAGCGAGATCACACCGTTTGCCGCACATGTCGCCAGAAACGGTTTGACAATCGGAGGGCTGCGGCCCTCCGATCCCTCCGGTGGGTCGTCAGCTGTCTGAGCCGGAGGTATGTGCACATGTACACCACCAAACACCGAAGGAGACAAGCCAATGATCACCGAAGTTTACCATGTGGTCACCGAGCGCAGGATGGCGCTTGGGCAAGTGATCCAAATGGATGAAAACACCCCCACCGGCGTTTACAGCCGTGTGATGGACAAAAAATCCCTGGTGGAGGATATGCTGGCCCACCCGGAGCGCTATGCGGGGCAGCCCATCGACCACCACACGGATGTAGCCATCCGGGAGCTGGCCATGGAGCAGGTGCGCCGGGAGCAGTATCCCCAGTGCCCCAGCCGCATGCACAGCCTCTACACCTCCCGGGATGTGGAGGATTCCCGCTGCTGGTTCCAGTGGTTCAAGGAATGGGGCCGCGCCACCTACCAGATCGTAAAGCTGCGGGTGGACGGGCGCTGCTTTACCGGCAACGCCAACCTGTGCTTCGACGGCGGGCTGGATCAGGCGCAGAACCGCCGCTATGCGGAGCGCTACTGGCAGGTGGGCGAGGATCCGGATGGGGAGCGCCCCGTCTGGGAAACGCTGGTGGATGGCCGCATCGAGGTAGTGGAGATCATCTACGAGGAGGATGGCGAATGCTGAAGGACTACGAACTGGACAAGCCCACCCTTGAGACTGGAAGGCTCATCCTGCGCACACTCACATCGGAGGATGTGCCCGCCCTGAAGGAATGGCTCGGGCGGGATGAGCTCTACACCTACTGGGGCCGCAAGGCCAGCAAGAGCGAGCGGGATCCGGAGCAGATGTTCATCGACCCCCGCCCCTGGGTAAAACGCAAGCCCAGCCAGGACTTCAACTGGGGCGTGGTGCTGCGGGAGAGCGGCAAGGCGATCGGCGAGGTGGCGATCTTCAACGTACAGAACCAGCGCATGGCTTCCGTAGGCTACCGGCTCCACCCGGCCTATTGGCGGCAGGGCATCATCACAGAGGCGCTGCAGCAGGCGGTCAGGTTCGTTTTTGAGCAGACCGAGCTGGAGCGGCTGGAAGCCACCGTGGATGTGCGCAACACCGCCTCGGTTCGCGTGCTGGAGAAGTGCGGCTTCGTCAAGGAGGGCACCATCCGCCAGGGCAAGATGGTATCGACGTACTGCGACTACCATGTGTTCGGGCTTCTGCGGCAGGATCTGGCCGGGATGGACGGATATGGTGAAAATGATTGATCGGATGATGGGATCATTGGATCGGGCACCGCAGCGGGATCACCGCTGCGGTGCTTTTTTGTGTGCGGAGGGCGGCAGCTCCGGAAGGGGGGCGGTTCCAGAAGGCTCCCCCCTTCAGAGGGAGCTGGCTGCCCGAAGGGCAGACTGAGGGTGCCGCATATACGCAAGCCCCTTTTGCACGAAACAGCACTGCCTGCTTCGTACAGTGTGGGCGGAACGGTGGTGAACGCTGCAGGACTTCTGTGGCACCCTCAGTCAGGCTTCGCCTGACAGCTCCCTCTGAAGAGGGAGCCGGAAGGGGGGCGGCTGTCTGCTCCCTCTTTAGAGGGAGCCGGATAGGGGTGGCGGCACGCTCAGTATTCTTATGTTCCGTAGCCAACTCCCGCCCAGCGGGGCCCGCAACGCAGCGTGGGGCAGCGAGCCGCCCGACCGTGAAGCGGGCGGGCGATGCGAGCAGCCACACGCGAGGACGGGCCCTCAAGCAAGCGGCGGTGGCAGGGAAGGGACCCTGCCACGTTAGCCGCGGAACTGTTGTCCTGCTGCGGCGCGAGCGACCCGCCACCGGGCGGGTCGAACGTGCATCCAAGCAAGTGGCGGTGGCAGGGAAGGGACCCTGCCACGTTAGCCGCGGAAACGGAGACCCGCTGCGGCGCGAACGCCCCGGCGGCATGGCGCAGGTGGGCTTGCAGAATGCACGCCCACCCCGCCGTGCCGCCGGGGCGGACGTGCATTCTGCGCAAAAACGATGCGTCCATACCCAGAAACGACCATAAACGTCATTTCCTATTGTGCTTTAGGCCAAATTTATGTATGATGAGGCCAGAACAAGGCATGAAAGATACAAAACCATTTGGCGAAAATGAACATTTCGCCGGTTTTTCTTCCTACCGAGCACTACCACAGGGAGGGTCGTCCATGAGCGAAAAGGCTGTTACCCCCAAGGCTGCCCACGGCACCGGCAAAGAATACTGGCGGCGACTGGGAAGCGATCTCGTCCGTGACCGCTGGCTGTACCTGCTGCTGATCCCGGGTCTGATCTACTTCATTGTTTTCAAGTACCTGCCCATGTGGGGCATCGTGATCTCCTTCCAGAATTACGTGCCTTACTCCGGCGTTACCGGCAGCGAATGGGTGGGGCTGAAGTGGTTCGAGTACTTCTTCAAGTTCCCGGCATGGAAGCGGTATCTGGGCAATACGCTCATCCTGAGCTTCATGAACATCATCCTCTACTTCCCCGCCCCCATCATTCTGGCCCTGCTGCTCAACGAGATGCGCAACCTGCGCTACAAGAAGCTGCTGCAGACCTTCCTCTACGTGCCCCACTTCATCTCCATCGTTATCGTGGTCTCTATCACGATGGTGCTGTTCGGGCCCAGCGGTATCGTCTACAAGGGCACCGAGATGCTGTTGGGCAGATCGATCAACTACCTGGGTTCCCCGCAGGCCTTCCGTTGGATGATCATCGGTCAGACCATCTGGAAGGAGACCGGCTGGGGCACCATCATCTTCCTGGCAGCGCTGACCAACGTAGACACCCAGCTCTACGAAGCCGCCATGGTAGACGGCGCAGGCCGTCTCCGCCGCCTGTGGCACATCACGCTGCCCGCCATCCGCTCCACCATCGTGCTGATGCTGATCCTCCGCATGGGCAGCGTGCTGGATACCGGCTTTGACCACCTGATCCTGATGGCCAACAGCCTTAACCGCAGTGCCTCCCAGACCCTGGATGTATTCGTTTACCAGCAGGGTCTCCAGCAGGGCCAGTTCAGCTACGCTTCCGCCGTGGGCCTGATGAAGAGCGTGGTAAGCGTTGTGCTGGTAGTCGGCTCCAACAAGATCGCACACCTGCTTGGCGAGCAGGGTCTCTACTAAGGAAAGGAGGAAAAAAGCAATGACCAACAATCCCACCCTTTCCGACGACCGCAAGATCCAGATGAAGGTCTCCTCCGGCCCTGTGGGCCAGGATGCCACCCTCGGCAGCCGCCTGTTCGACGTGCTCAACTACGTCATCCTCACGCTGGTGGCCTTTACCACCATCCTGCCGTTCATCTACATCATCGGCGCATCCTTCGCCACCGAGTATGAGCTTGCCACCCGTCCCCTGTTCATCATCCCGCAGGATGTAACGCTGGACGCCTACAAGTTCATCTTCTCCTCCAACAAGATCCTCAACGGCTTTGGCAACTCCATCTTCATCACCGTTGCCGGTACGCTGATCAACCTGTTCTTTACCGTAACGATGGCCTACGCCATCTCCAAGACCCGCATCCGCGGCCGCAACTTCATTCTCAACATGGTCATCTTCTCCATGTTCTTCTCCGGCGGCATGATCCCCGGCTACATCGTGGTGGCCAACATGCTCAAGCTGAAGGATACCTACTGGTCGGTGCTGCTGCCCGGTGCCATCAGCGCCTACAACATGATGATCGTGAAGAACTTCTTCCAGGGCATCCCCCAGGAGCTGGAAGACTCCGCCGCCATCGACGGCTGCAACGACCTGGGCATTCTGTGGAAGATCGTTCTGCCGCTGTCGCTGCCGGTGCTGGCCACCTTCGGCCTGTTCTATGCCGTAGGTCACTGGAACAGCTACTTCGGCGCCATGATCTACATGAGCGGTGCCCGCGACAAGTGGCCCCTGCAGGTGCTGCTGCGCGAGATCATCATCCTCTCCAACGCTTCCGCAGGCGATATGGCCGCCATGGACCCCGAGTTCGTGCAGCCGCCTGAGCAATCCATCAAGATGGCTGTTATCGTGGTCTCCACGGTGCCCATCATGTGCGTGTACCCCTTCCTGCAGAAGTACTTCGTAAAGGGCGTTATGGTCGGTGCCCTCAAGGGCTGATCTGCCGCTCCCCCACACCCCTGTTCCTGAAGCGGCAGGCATGCCGCTCAAGATAAAAAAATTAGGAGGAAACCACAATGAAGAAAATCGTTGCTCTGCTTCTGGCCCTGGTCATGATGCTCTCCGTGATGAGCTTCGCCTCTGCCGAAGAACCCTTCGTCCTCACCGTGATGCTGCCCGACTTCTACCCCACCGTAGATTTCATGGCTGAAGACAACCCCGTGCTGAAGGCCATCGAAGAGGCCACCGGCGTTCGTCTGGACATCACCTGGGCCGCCAACTCCACCTACGGCGACCAGCTGAACACCACCCTGACCGATGAAGTGCTGCCCAACATCATCGTTATGACCGATGCCCGCGGCACCACCATGGTCAACAACGCCCGCGCCGGCGCTTTCCACGACCTGACCGACTACGTTGCCGACACCGCCACCTATCCTAACCTGGCCGGCGACGCCAACATCTACAACAACATCTCCATCGATGGCCGCATCTACGGCATCTATCGTACCCGTGCTTACCCCCGTGCCGGTATCTACTACCGCACCGACATCGCCAAGGAAGTCGGCTTCGACAAGGAAGTTAAGACCATCGAAGACCTGACCGAGCTCGCCACCAAGCTGGCCGGCTACAGCGATGATACCTACGCCCTGAACATGTGCTCCTACACCGCCGGTACCATCAATGTGATCACCGTTGCCTTCGGCGCTCCCAACAACTGGGGCATCGACGAGAACGGCAAGATCTACCCCGCTCACCAGTCTCCCGCCTACCTGGAAGGCCTCAACTGGCTGCGCGACCTGTACAAGATCGGCGGCATCGACCCCAACTTCGCCACCATCGACTCCACCCAGTGGGACAACATCGAGCGCACCAACAAGGCTTTCATGCGCTTCGACTGCATGGATAACGGCTACCGTCAGCAGGAGTGGTTCGAGAAG
>SVGN01000092.1 GCA_015056315.1 Clostridiales bacterium | reverse complement strand
GGCTGGGCTTCCGCGCCTCGGCAGGCTCCATCACCTCGTTGCACAGCTTGACGGTGGCTTTGTACCACTCAAAGAAAGAGGCTGCATCGGCGGTGAGGGTCTCGTCGGCGGTCAAAAGGCCGAAATCGGTGTAGAGCTTGGCGGTACCGTCGTGGTAGTTGCCGGTGCCCAGATGCACCACCCGTTCGAGACGACCCTCCGCCTCCCGCTCGATGAGGGCGATCTTGCTGTGGGTCTTCAGCCCGGGAATGCCGTAGCAGACCGTACAGCCTGCGCGGCTCAGGCGCTCGCCCCAGAACAGGTTGTTATCCTCGTCGAACCGGGCACAGGATTCCATCAGCACAAATACATTCTTACCGGCTGCGGCGGCATCCGCCAGCGCGGCCACGATGGGGCTGTTGCCGGAGACCCGGTAGAGGGTCATCTGGATGGAGCGCACCTGCGGATCCTGCGCCGCCTGCTGCAAAAGGTGCACCACCGGCGCAAAGCTGTGGTAAGGGTGGTACATGAGATAATCCCGCCTGAGGATCTGCCCGAAGGCATCTTCCCCCATCAGGTCGGTGTAGAGGACCGGCTCGGCGGGCACATATTTGAGGTCGGGGCGTTTGACCATGCCGTAGAGGCCCATCATCAGCTTGTTCAGGTCCAGGGGGCCGGTGGCGCGGTAGCGCTGCTCCAGCTTGAGGCCGAAGCGCTGGGTGAGCATGCCCAGCATTTCTTCGCTCATGCGCTCCTCGGCCTCCAGGCGCACCACCTCGCCGGTGCGGCGCTTCAGGAGCATTTCCTTGACGGTATCGGCGAGTGTATCGGGCTTGGCGGCATCCAACAGGAAGTTCTGGTTGCGCAGGATGCGGAAGGCCGCTGCGTGCTCCACCGTCTCCTTGGGGAAGAGCTTTTCCAGATGGTGCTTGACGATCTCCTCCAGACGGATGAGATAGCGGTTCTCCCCATCGGCGCTCAGCTCGTAGAGCCTGGGCAGGGAGGTGGGCAGCGCCACGATGGCGAAACGGCTGCGGCGGTCGCTGCTGAGCTTGACGCAGATGTGCAGCTGCTTCTGGGCGGGCTGTGCATCCGGCGGGAGCACCTTTACATTGGGAGCAATATCGTTTTCGAAGAGCACAGCCTCTCTTTGACGCTGCTCCTCGGTCATCGTGAATACGGGGTAGAGCCGTACCCCATGCAGGTACAGTTCGCTGCGGATGCCTTCGTAGAGCAGATACTGGGTATTGTTCTGGCGAAGGATCTCTTTGTTCACCTTCTTGCGCAGGTTTTCGGCAGTGATGCCGCCCATCAGCTTTTTCTCGGGTCTGGCATCCGCTTTCTTGAGCACCCGCTCATAGCGCACCTGGATGAACTCATCCAGGTTAGAGGTAACAATGGCCAGAAACTTGGCCCGCTCCAACAGGGGATGATGTGCACGATCCGCCTCCATCTGCACCCGGCGGTTGAACTGCAGCCAGCTCAGCTCACGGTTCTGAAGCGCTTTTCCGCTCCGCTGACTCTTTTGCATGGTTTCCATCGGCTTCATCCTCCTGCATTCGTCCATAGGAATACAGAATAATTATACCACAACATCAAAATGCCGTATAGAGGGGATTTCTGCCCGGGGTGGTATTTCGGCTGTTTTTCGCTATTTTCGGCAACCGACAACCGCCGCTGCTCCGGAAACATGACCGGGGCAGCGGCGGCGTGGCTGTTATGGGCTTTTGGCAAGGGGTTCAGCCCTTGCGCTGGCGGGTGATCTCGTACATGAGGATGGAGGCCGCACAGCTTACGTTGAAGGAGGAAGCATAGGAGCTTTCTGCCATAGGAATGGTGCAGAGCACATCGCAGGCTTCCTTGAAGGCTTTGTTGAGGCCCATGGTCTCGTTGCCCATCATGAGCATGAGGGGCTTTGTCAGATCGGCGTTGTATACAGGCAGCTCCTTGTGAGCGGTGGTGCCCAGCAGGGTAAAGCCCGGGTACTGCCTGCGCAGGAGCTCCACGTAAGCGAAGAGATCGTTGTTATCCTCCACGCGGATCACCGGCAGATTGAAGAACGAGCCCATAGCCGATACCACCACATCCGGGTCGTAAAGATCCACCGCATGGCCGGTGATCAGCAGGGCATCTGCGCCCAGCGCATCGCAGGAGCGGATCATGGTGCCCAGATTGCCCCGGTTGGAGGGCCGGTCGAACAGCACCAGGAAAGGAGTCTCCGACAGCTTGAGGGAGCTGAGGTCATCCCTGCGCATCTCAATAATCGCCATCAGCTCGGAGGTGTCCCCCTTGCCGCTCAGGTCCCGCATCAATTCGGGGGTAAGGCAGTAATTGACCTCCGTGGGGGTGGTTCGGATCATCTCCCGGGCCCAGCCGGAGAGCTGCTTTGGGTCGTAGAGCAGGCTCTTGATCTTCCAGCCGTTTTTGACAGCCTCGTTCAGGCTGCGCACGCCCTCCACCAGAAACTCGTTGTACTTATAGCGCTTGTTGCGATTGCTCTTGAGCACCTCGAACTTCTGGTAGGCCGCATTTTTGCTGAAAATGTTGATCTCTGCCACCGGTACCTCTCCTCCCTTGGGAATGTTGCATAGATGATACCGCAGAAAGTGTTCTTCGTCAATCCGGAGCGGTGCCCGGCGGATTGGGCAGCCGTGGTATGTGCACTGCCGACCGTTTGCTGCATCTTCCGCCCCCACTCCCTCATATCCTCCCCCACAGGAGGGATGCGAAATGATGATACCTTTTTTGCTTTGGCTGATCCGGGATTGTCTGTTTCTGCTGGGGTACATCTCCGGCAGCCAGAACTTCAAAAAGCCGCTGAGTGCGGCCGAGGAGCGGGAGATGCTCCTGCGCATGAAAAAGGGCGACGAGGAAGCCCGCCAGCTGCTCATCGAGCACAACATGCGGCTGATCGTTCACATTGCCCGGAAATACAAGATACCCGGCTGCACCTTCGACGACCTGATCTCCATCGGCGCCGTGGGGCTGATCAAGGCCGTGCGCAGCTACGATATGGATGCGGGTACCTCCTTGAGCACCTATGCAGCCCGGTGCATCGAAAACGAGATCCTTATGTGCCTGCGTCAAAGCCGCAAGCAGCAGGCGGATATCAGCCTCAACGAGCCTCTGGGCACCGACAAGGATGGCAACGCCGTCACCTTTGCCGATCTTTTGGGCACCGACCCAGATCTGGTGGAGGATGAGGTGCGCCGCCGCATCACCCTGAGCGGAGTGCGCCGGGCGCTGCCAACGCTGCCGGAGCGGGAAAGGCTGGTGCTCAGCATGCGCTACGGCCTTGAGGACGGGGTGATGCACCCGCAGCACGAGATCGCGAAGGTGCTGGGGATCAGCCGGTCGTATGTATAGCGCAGCTGGTATTGTAAACGATGCCCGAAGGCTGGTAGAAAGCCTTCGGGCATTGGTGTTTGATTGAGTAAAAGCGGCCATTCATCAGGCGTTTTTCCCCGGTGGACAACCTCTGTGCAGAATGCACAGAAGTGCGTTCATCTGAGCCGGAAGTAGCAGGTGTTCTTGCCGCTTCCTTCACGTTTGATTTCTTCATCGGCAACCATCTTCCGCAGCGCAGCTTCAATGGCGCTGACACTTAAGGAGGGACAAAGCTCCCGGATATCCTGCTTGGTGAACCGCCCCAGCTTGTTCATGGATGCCTGCCGAACCATTTCAATCGCTGGCAGTTTCTTTTCTACCAGTGCGAAACGATCCGCAAAATCCTTATAGGCGGCAAGGATGGTGCCCAGCAGATACTTGATGAAGGGAACGGCATCTTCCTCTTCCTCGTGCCAGCCGGTCTGCGCCTGACGGAGAGCATCGTAGTACAGGTCTTTGTTCTTGGCGATCTTCGCTTCCAGAGAGATGTACTTGCCAACATAGAAGCCGCTGCGGTACAGCAGCAATGTCGTCAGCAGACGGCTCATTCGTCCGTTGCCATCATTGAAGGGGTGGATGCACAGGAAGTCGTGGATGAAAACCGGAATGGCGATCAACGGTTCCACTTCCATATTGCCGATGATGCGGTTGTATTCCTCGCAGATCCTGCTGAGGGCATCCGGTGTCTCCAAAGGCGAGAGAGGCGTGAACAGCGTTTCCACATGACCGTCGGGATAGGTGGCGCTGATGTAGTTCTGGACGTTCTTCGTGCGGCCCGCCATGGGATTGTTCATGTGGCTGTACATCACCTTGTGCAGCTGCAGGATGTAATTCGGCGTGATGGGAATGGCGTCGAAGTTCCCGTGAATGATGTTCAAGGCATCACGATACCCAGCGATCTCCTGTTCATCACGGTTCCGCGGAGCAGTCTTTTCCGAAACCAGCTGACGGATTCTGGCGCTGGTGGTGACGATACCTTCGATGGCATTGGATGCTTCGGTGCTTTGCACCTTGGCGATCTCCACCAGCTTCTCCAGTTCCTCCGGACGCTGTTTCAGATACAGCTCCTGCTTGCCGGCTTCTCTGTATATGGCAGCAATCAGGCCAAGGATTTCAGAATCCCACTTCTGGTCTCTGATCGCGGAATAGTTGAACGCTCTCATGACCTTACCTCCTTTTGCTTTCCCTTAAATTATAGGTGGATATAAGGGAAAAGTCAATGAGAAATGGAATGAATCCCTTCAAATTGTGCCTGAAATAAGGAGATGTATGTAAAGGGAAGGGTATTGGGTTGAACAGTAATATAACACAGACACACAATACGATAAAAAAGGAGAAAAGCATGAAAAGACGGACACAGATTCAACTGACACCCTAAGGATCGTTTGTTTTTGGAAGATATGTATCAACGGTATGGTATCGGCGATGACTTCTTCAGAAGAACGGAAAGAAGAAAGCGTTTATTGATATGCCATATGGTATCCTGTTCGATCACAGCACACGTCCCCTTCTTTTTGAGATTCATTGTGCCCAAATCGAAAAGAAATATCCCCCAGGGAATCTTGTTCCCCGAGGGATGATGGATGAATCAGGGTGCCGATCGTTGCACAGAAGTAATCTCCGGCTGCTCCTTGCGGAAGGGAGCTGTCAGCTTCTGCAGGCGTTTGCGGCGGCGCTCCTTGGCTTCCAGCCGCTCGCCCAGGTCGCGGGCGCCAACGCCGTATACCA
>SVGN01000032.1 GCA_015056315.1 Clostridiales bacterium | reverse complement strand
GTAAACGCACTTGTTCTAAAACCAAAATATCCTACTGTGCTGCAAGAAGAAAAGACAACGCAAACAATGATAGTTACTATGATTAGCTTTACATATCTCATGATTAAAACCTCCTCCGTCAAATTCAAGTTTGTCGCTTTCATTCTATCACGCAGAACAAGAAACAGCCAGCCTTGGCGGGCTTGCTGTTTCGGTATTTCTTTGGTGCAAAGGGAAGGATAACTCCACCCTTTCCAGCACCCTCACCGGCAACAGCTCTTTTTTCCTTACACCCATCATTCCCCGGGCAGGGCGTACTGCCGGTTGATCTCCTCCAGCTTCTGCCGCCGCAGGGGCGGGTTGCAGGAGGGGCAATCGGTCAGGGAGGCGTAGGCTTCCTCCTCCAGCTGGCCGTAGGTGATCTCATCCAGCGGGCGGTAGCGTTTGTTGACCGTGTAGCACTCCGGCGAGGTATGATAGGCGGTGGAAACATCCGGGCGCACATAGATGGGGGTATCATCCGCAGGGATGCTCAGCTGCCTGCCCGGGCAGGCCTCCCAGATGGCCAGGCGGCTCTGCTTCTGGTCGAACAGGTGGTTCCACAACCACTGCATATTGATGCCCTCCGGCGACAGGCGGCGCTGCACACGGATACAGCCCTTGCTGACCGGCGTGCCCAGCAGCAGCTCGTAATCCCGGTAGTACTTGGTACCGTCCGACAGCACACGGTAGGGCACGGAATGGATCAGGTCGCCGTCGTTGAAGCGGATGGCGTACTCGGATACGATACCCTCATCCACAAAGCTGCCCACCATGCTCACCAGATGGAACTCCCCCGCGTTGGTCTCGTACTGGGGCCGCCGCTGGTTGATCTCGCCCGTGGAGATCCGGAGGGTGGTGAGCAGACTGCCGTTTTCGAATACGTACATCCGCTGGGTCAGCTTATCCACCACCAGGGCATAGCGGGTCCTGGTCTCTACGGTGATCAGCGTATCGGTGGGTATATAGCCCCGGATCAGATCGCCAAAGACCTTGATGCGGGAGCGGCTGTTGGCGCTGGAGTAGCACTCCACAAGGCTCCAGCCGTTTTCCAGCTGCTCGAGCACATGCAGCCCCTGAGACTCGCAGGTGACCACGCCAACCGGGTCGGAGTCCTCATCCGGCTCGGAATAGACAGGCACCTGGGATTTCTGCCACCCATCCACCACCACCATGGGCTGGATGAGCATATTCCAGACCGCTTCGGTATCGGTGATGTCCATGGGCGTTTCCCAGTAGCAGCAGGCCTTGCCGCAGGTGCCGGTACCGGGTACGGGTTGGGCGGCTGCGCTGCCCGCCGTGAGCAGCAGCACCGCCGCCAGCAGGGCGGCGAGAGAGCGTTTCTGCATGCAGCCTCCTTTCCGGTGGCCGATGCGCCACCCTACGAGCCTTTTTTGAGCGTGATGAGATGGATCTGGGGCTGGGCGAACAGCCGCAGGGGCACGAACTCGGTGCCCACGCCGTTGCTGATGAGGATGGCCGAACGGTTCTCCTCCAGCCAGCCGCTGCGGTAGCGGCTGCCCATTTCGGTGCGCAGAAGCCGGAAGGGCGTATAGCCGAACAGGTTCATCTGCCCGCCGTGGGTGTGGCCGAACAGGGCCAGATCGTACCAGTGGGCGCTGCCCTCCCGGTCCCGGGCATCCAGCATGGCGGGCAGCAGGTTGGGCGAGTGCCCGGCGAAAATAACGAAATCATCCGCATTGAGCTGCGAGGCCACCTTCTCCACATCGGGGAAGCCGGCCCGGTAATCATCCGCACCGGCAATGTAGAGGTAGGTGCTGCCCAGCTTCACCGTGGCCACCTGATTGACCAGGGCGGTCACGTTTTTGTGCTGCATGGCCAGCAGCAGCCCGTCCAGCGAGCCGGGCTCGTCGCTGCGGTCGGTATCGCCCATGACGGCAAACACGCCGTTGCGGGCATTGAGCAGGGGCATGGTTTCGAAAAACGCCACTGCGCCTTCCGGATCATCGCCGTAGTCGCCGCCGAGGATGATCACATCGGCGCTGAGCTGGTTTACCTGCTCTGCCAGCGCCTCCATCCGCTGCTGAGAGAACCGGCGGCCCTGATGGATATCGCTCAGGTAGACGATGCGCAGGTTTTTCAGCTGCTCCGGCAGATCCGGGCGGCGGTACACATGCTCCACCACCCTGGGGGTAAGGGTGGAAGCATACATCAGCCCCAGGGTGGCCGCCAGCACCAGCAGCGCCGCTGCCCAGCGCAGCAGAGCACCGCCGAATACCGCCCGCCTGCGCCGCTTGTAACGGGAATAATGCACCAGCCTCGCCTCCTTTGTGTTTCCTTGCCTGTGTTGACATTTTCGGTGCTTCCATTGTACACTTTCAGCAAACCGGAAACAAGAGGGAGAGAGCATTATGGCGAAAAATGTCAATTTCCGTTCCATCGGCCCCACCACTTACCTGAGCCCCGTGCCCGTGGTCATGCTGGGCTGCGCAGACCCGGCAAAGGGCATCAGGCCCAACCTGATCACCGTTGCGTGGGCGGGCGTGGTGTGCTCCAAGCCGCCCATGATCAGCGTGAGCATCCGCAAGGAGCGCTACAGCCACGGCATCATTTCCGAAACGGGCGAGTTCACCCTGAACCTGACCGGCGAGGCCCTCTGCCGCGCCACCGATTTCTGCGGCGTAAAGAGCGGCCGGGAGGTGGATAAGTTCGCCGCCATGGCGCTCACTCCCATCCCCGCTGCCGGGCTCACCGTTGCCCCCGCCGTGGCCGAGGCCCCCGCTTACCTGAGCTGCAAGGTAAAGCGGATCATCGAGCTGGGCAGCCACGACCTGTTCCTGGCCGAGGTGGTGGATGTGAACATCGCTGAGGAATACTTTACCGAAACCGGGGCCATCAACGAGGAGGCCATGCAGCTGGTGGGCTATGTGCACGGCAAGTACCGCGCCCTCAGCGATGTGCTGGGCTTCTTCGGCTACTCCATCGCATCCGACGAGGCGCTGGAGCGCCGGGGGCTGAAGCGCTGAACACAGAAAGGGAGGAAAACTGCCATGGGGTATGATGTGCTGCTTTCCGATGCGGACGGTACGCTGTTCGACTTCAAGGCGGGCGAGAAAAACGCCATTGCCGCCACATTCGAGCATTTCGGCATCGCCAATACGCCGGAGAACGCCGCCCTGTACCATCGGGTGAACGATGAGCAGTGGAAGCTGCTGGAGCAGGGCAAGACCACCCAGCAGAAGCTGCGGGTGGATCGCTTCCGCATCTTCCTTGAAAAGATCGGCAGCGATGCGGATGCCGCTTCGATGGGCGCTTATTTTGTGGAGCAGCTGGGCATGCAGCGCATCCTGCTGCCCGGTGCGGAGGCCTTCTGCCGCCGCATCAGCGAAACGATGCCCATTTACCTGATCACCAACGGCATATCGGCGGTGCAGCGCAGCCGCTTTACCGATTGCCTGCTCACCCCCTATATTACGGATATGGTCATCTCCGAGGAGATCGGCCATGCCAAGCCGCACCCGGGCATGATCCACCGGGCGATGGAGCTGGCCGGGGTGACCGACCCCCGCCGGGCCGTGGTGCTGGGCGACAGCATCACTGCAGATATCGGCGCAGCCCGGAATGCGGGCGTGGACAGCATCCTCTTCACCAACGGCAGCGATGCGCCCGAGGGCCACGGCGCTACCTTTGTGGCGACGGGCTACGAAGCGGCGGAAAGGATTATTCTTGGGTAAAGCAGCATGAAAAGCCCCGGAAAGACGCCGTAGACGAGTTTTGGACGAGCTGAAAAGCCCCGCCCGGCAGCGGATCATTACCGCTGCCGGGCGGGGCTTTATCATGTTACGGTCAGGCCTGCTCCGGCTTGTCCAGGCGCACAGGCACCGGGCGGCGGATCTGCATGCTCCGGGGCGTTACGGTACAATCCAGCGCCAGAATGCCCACGCCCGCCTCCGCCGCATGGCACAGCGCCTCTCCGAAGGCGGCATGAGTCTGCCAGTTGGGGGCAAAGTCCTCTGCGCCCTCCATCTGGATCACAAAGACCGCATAGGCCTCGTACCCATCCCGGACGCATTCCTCCAGCTCCCGCAGGTGCTTGATGCCCCGCTCCGTGGGCGCATCCGGGAAGCGGGTGTGGCCTTTTTCCTCAAGAGTAACGCCCTTTACCTCCACCCAAGCCCGGCGGTCTGCCGATTCCACGTAAAAATCCAGCCGGGATGCGCCCCGTTTGGCCTCGGCTTTGACCAGCCGCGGCTCCGGCAGCAGGCCGCCCTGCCGCAGCCACTCGCCCAAAGCGGCGTTGGGGGCTGCCGCATCCATGTTGATGAGCCGTTCCCCCTTCTGTACGGCGATCAGGTCGTAGGCGGTCTTGCGGGCGGGGGAGGCTGCCTCCTGCACCCAGACCTCCGTACCGGGCAGCAGCAGTTCCCGGCACCGGCCCGTGTTCTTTACATGGCAGACCACCGGCTGGCCATCCAGCTCCACGGTTGCGATAAAACGGTTGGGCCGGTTCAAAAAATGCGCTTTGCGCATGCGCTCGTAGACCATAGGCTTCTCTCCCCCGCTGCCGGTGTTCCCATAAATATAGGTAATGCCATGCATTGCCACAGAGATGATACACCCGCCTAAAACCCTTGTCAACATTGGGTTTGGCAGCCGTCCGGAGCCCTGTCTCTTACCCTTGACCTGAGGTGGGGTATCGTGTTATCTTAAAAGGTAAGGGATACACCCTATTTTACCCCCCACTGAGGTGTTCAGCCATGAGCGAGTTCCACCCCCACGAGACCGGACTGCACGACCAGGAGCAGGCAGAGCAGCTGTATTCTGCCCGTCTGCTGCCCGATGCGGATGATACCGCCGCCTTTGAGGCCGCCCGGGAGGAGGCCGTCCGGGCAGGCGAAGCCCTGACGGATCTTCCCCTTGGCGAGGCTGCCCAGGCTGTTTTCCAGACCGGGGCAGATGCTGCGCCGGACTATGACCTGAGCCGTTTTGCGCCCAACGAGACCCCTGCGCCCTTTGTGCCTGCGCAGCCCGTGGGTGCCGTGCCCGACCCTGCGCCGGAATACGATCTGCGGGGCTATACCCCCAACGAGATGCCCCAGCCCTTTGTGCCTGCGCAGCCCGTGGGCGCCGTGCCCGACCCTGCGCCGGAGTACGACCTGACGGGCTACACCCCCAACGAGCCCTCCGCATCCTTTGTGCCGGTGGTGCCCGCAGAGGAAGCCTGCGAGCCGGAGCCTGCTTTGGATATGCTCCCGCCCGAGGAGGATGTGATCCTGCCCGAGGCCGCGCCCCTGTGGCAGCAGGCTGCCGAAGAAAAGCAGCCCATGAACCGGGCCGCCCTCTATGCGGCGCTGAAGACCGAAGCGGGCATGAACACCGATATGCTGGAGCCGCTGCCCACCGCCCAGGGCCTCACCCCGCTGGCGGAGCCTGCCGCAGAGTCGGATGATCGCTGGGCAGCCCAGCCCATCCGGGAGGAGGATGCATTCCTCATGTATGAGGACGCAGCAGCGCCCCAGCCCCCGGAGGCCGCCGCAGCGCTGCCCGCCGATGCGGAGGATGGTGCCATGGATGCCTTTATCGGAGACGATGCAGACGGCGCTGCGGATGCCGTGATCGGCGATGGCGGGGCCTGGAATGCGGCGGCGGAGCCGGTCGCCGACCGCGCCTCTGATGCCATGCTCCCAGCCGGTGAAGGCCGGGCTGCGGGAGAGACGGTCGGGGTTGCCAATGCAGCGGAGGCCGGAGAGCCTTCCTCCCTCAAGAGCAAGGCCTACGCCGCCCGGGCTGCCGCCTATGCCAACCTGAAGACCGAAGCCGGTATGAATACCGATCTGACCGAGCCCATCCGTCCGGGCCGATACAGAAGCGCACGCACCCAGCCCGCCGCTGCGGCAGATGCGATGGCTGTGGCGGCTGCCGTTGCGCCCGTTATGGAGGCTATGCCCGTTGCAGGCGGCGTACCCTTTGCCGAAGCAGTGCAGGCAGCCAGCATGGCGCAACGGGGAGCCGGGCAGCAGATGCCCGGGCAGGAGGCACCCGGGCAGAATGCGCCTGTACAGCAGGCTCCCGTGCAGAACGCTCCCGTGCAGCAGACTCCCGCACAGCCTGCTCCTGTGCAGCCTGCTCCTGTGCAGCAGATGCCGGTGCAGCCTGTGCAGCAGCCCGCTGTTATGCCGGAAGCGCCTCGGCGGGCAGCCGGGCAGAATGCGCCTGTACAGCAGGCTCCCGTGCAGCCCATGCCTGTGCAGCCTGTACAGCAGACTCCCGCACAGCCCGCAACTGTACAGCAAATGCCGGTGCAGCCCGTTGTTATGCCGGAAGCGCCTCGGCGGGCAGCCGGGCAGAATGTGCCTGTACAGCAGACTCCCGCACAGCCTGTGCAGCAGACTCCCGCACAGCCCGCACCCGTCCCGCAGACAGCCGCCGAGCCGGTGGCGGCGCAGCCCGGGCCCATCCCGCCGGAAGCGCCTGCCGCCGATACCCGTCCCTATCCCCCGCTGCATGACGATGCCCCCACCCGGATCGCCCCGCCGCTGAAGCGCAGCCATCCCGTGGAGGAGCCCGACCCCATCCCCCCGATGAATACGGCTATGCCGAGCAATGAGGCCGCTATGAATATGAATCGCCCCGAGCATACCCAGGAGCCTGTCGCACCCGTTCAGCCCGTCGCCCCGCAGGAGCCGCCGGTGGAGCGGGCACAGCTGGCAGCCAATCTTTCCGCCTACTACCGCCGCAGCGCCGCCCCCCAACAGGAGGAGCCCTATGCCGAGCCTGCCAACCGGGTGGTGCAGCAGCCCTACGGCGCGGACGAGCCCTCCGCCGTGATGAATGTATACCGCCTCCGTGAGGCCAGCTGGGCCCAGGAGGACCGGCAGACCATGCTGACCGGCGAGGATGCGGACGGCTACCAGGTGCGCACCGAGGAGAGCCGCAAGCCCAGCCGCCGCAAGAAAAAGCGCATGATCCGCCGGGCGGTGTTCATCGGTGTGATCGCAGCGCTGCTCATTGGCGTGGTGGCCCTCTATCTGAGCCACCGCCCCACCCAGACCCCCGACAGCCCCGTGGCCACCGCCGCAGTCACCCCCACGCCCCAGCCCATCCGCGGGTATGATGCAGCCACCGCCATGAGCGTATCCGACACGGCGGATCAGGCCATCGACCAAATCAGCGCCGATGTGGAGATGGTACCCACCGCCGTTACCGCAGAAAACGTGCTCAACCGCAACCTGCGGGCCGATGGTCTGTACGATTTCTACCTCTTCAGCAGCGACGGCACCCTGCTGGGCTACTACGACAGCCTGAAGCAGGATGGCATGTGCCCCATGCAGGGCGGCGGCTTCTATGTGGATATGCCCCCCTATCTGGTAAGCACAGAGGGCAAGGCCATGATCTCTGTGGAGGGGCTGGAAAGCACCCTGGGCCACACCTTCAGCCTGCGCCCCATCATGAACGGCTGGAGCCGCATCACCGCCGATGACGGCGAGAGCAACTTCATTGATCTGGAGGGCCGCCTGCTGAGCCGCCTGTGGTTCTGCCGCAGCTTCTCCATGACCGGCACCGAAAGCGTGGCCTTTGTGGATACCGGCGTGCTCCAATCCCCCACCCGCTACACGCTCTACCTGGTAAGCGCCAAGGATGGCGGCAGCACCCTCAAATGGAAGGATGCCGCCGATACGGAGCAGGTGGTCACCGCCCAGCTGGGCACGGTATACCTGCAAAACGGCGAGCTGTACCTGATCAGCGACCTGATCGGCGACCTGAACAGCCTGCCCCTGTGCATTGCCAAGCAGGTGCGCTATTACCTGGATTGCAACGCCATGGTGGTGGAGGATGCCGCCACCGGAAAATTTGCCCTCTATGTAAACGGCAAGAAGCTCTACGATGCCGTGTACGACAGCATACTGCCCGTGGAGAGCGATATGCGCTGGAAGGGCGACATCCTGCCCGCCAAGGATGGCCAGGCCATGGTGCTGGCCATCAGCGGGGCTGAGTACCCCCAGCCGCTGAGCTACTACTTTACCCTCAGCCGGGACGGTGTGGAGGAGCATGTGGCCCTCTCCGCCGTTACCAACTGCCCCATCCTGCCGGATCGATGATCGAAGGAGGAACGCCCATGAAACGTTTCTTTGCCCTGCTGCTGGCGGCCTGTCTGCTGCTGGTCTGCCTGCCCGCCCTCGCCGCAGAGGAAACGGTGGAGCTGGAAAAAGACGGCGTGACCGTTACCCGCAACCATCTGGTGACCACCACCAAGAACCAGCGCATCGCGGTGGACTACCCCACCTTTACCTGCACCGACAAAGCGCTGGAGGAGCTGCTGAACCGGGTGGTGGCCGAGCCGATCCGGCAGCGCTGCTCCATGGAGGAGCAGACCGACCCGGCAGGCTATGCCACCGGCGCCATGGATACCATCTCCAGCGGCTACACCATCAGCATGGATTTTCCCGGCGTGCTGTGCGCAGAAGCCTCCTTCCGCTACCAGCAGGCAGGCTCCAACATCGTAAAGACCGATTTCCTCTGGGTGGCGGTGAGCCTGAAGGAGCAGCGCACCCTGAGCCTCTACGAGCTCTTTACCGACCCCGCCGGTACCGTGGATGCGGTCATCCGCAACGGGGTGTTCATGCAGGGCATCTCCGGCGGGTTCCTGAAGGGCGAGATCACCGAGTCCTCCAGCGTGCCCATGCCCAACTCCTACCAGCTGATGACCGACTCCCTGCGGGTGATCTACGCCGCCGGGGCCATCAGCGACAATGCCCGCCTGGTGGATCTGCCCTGGGGCGATCTGGGGCTGAACAGGAGCTACCTGCTCACCGGCGAGGATGCGCCGGTGGCGGCGGGGGATGCCGTTGCTGATGATGTTGTTGCCGGTGATGAGACCGGCGATGACGAGCCCGCCGATGTGGCGGATGATGCCATCGCTGATGATGTTGCCACCGATGATGAAACCGTCGATGCAGCGGATGATGTCGTTGCAGATGATGCGGTCACCGATGACGCAACCGGCGATGTCGCTGACGATACCCTCACCGATGACGAGCCTGCCGATGTGGCCGACGATACCGTTACCGATGATGCGATCACCGACGATACCATCACCGATGACAAGCCTGCCGATGCGGCCGACGATACCGCCGACGATGATGCGATCACCGACGATACCCTCACCGATGACGTGCCTGCCGATGTGACCGACGATACCGCCAACGATGATGCGATCACAGACGATACCCTCACCGATGACGAGCCTGCCGATGTGGCCGACGATACCGCCGCCGAACCCGCCGACAAGGCCGCCGATGCCGCTGACGATACCGCCGACGATGCGGTGATCATCAGCCAGACCATGCCTGCGGAGCCCACCGAGCCGGAGTTGACCTCCACCGTGGCCCCCACCGAGGCGATCACCCCCGAGCCGGTGGTCATCACCCCGGCCCCTGCGCCCACCATCGACCCGAACTTCACCCTGGCCCCGGTGGTCACCCCCACCCCCATGCCCCTGGATGCGGACGATGCCACCATCGTTACCGTGCTGGAGCGGGGCCTGTGGAAGGAGCTGGGCAGCGACGGCAGCGTGTACTACCAGTTTACCCACGATGGCAAGCTGCTCACCGTGCTGGTCTCCTCCTACACGCTGGAGGATGGCAAGCTGACCAGCGATGCCCTCAGCGGCCAGATCACTTTGGGCGGCGACAGCGCCTTTACCCTGCGCAACGAGGCGGGCGAGCCTGCGGGCTTCGTGCTGAACCGGCAGGGTGAGGCGGTGGCTCCTGCGGAGTTCGTAACGCCCTCCCCCACGCCGGAGCCTACGCCCACGCCCACGCCGACCCCCACCCCCACGCCTACGCCGACCCCGACCCCCACGCCCACGCCGACTCCGACGCCCACGCCCACCCCCACGCCTACGCCGGAACCCACGCCGGAGCCCACCCTGAGCCCCTACGCCCGTGCGCTGATGGAGGCCCCCGAGCTGGCACCGCTGGATAACGCCGCCTTTGCCAACAAAAAGACCATGACCGTCTACAGCGCCCCCGGCGAGGAAAGCTACCGCAACGAAGGCGCGCAGGTGGATACCGACGACAAGGTGGATATCTACGGCACTACCGAGGATGGCTGGCTGCTGGTGTACTACCCCATCGGCAACGGCAACAAGGGCCGTGTGGGCTACATCCGCAACGAAACGGTGGCTCACCCCGGGCAGGTGGAGAAGCTGCAGTTCTGCCACATCCAGATCCAGCTGACCAAGAAGGCCAGCGGCACGGAGGATCCCCTGCTGGGCAAGGGCACCAGCCTGAAGCTGAAAAAGGGCGATACCGTCACCCTGCTCGCCTTTATGGATAAGTGGGCCTATGTGGAGACCACCCGCAACGAGATGCCCTACCGCTTCTTTATACCGCAAACCGCACTGATGACGGAGGATGACTGACCATGAGCGACCGCAAAGACGAGATCATCAAACTGCAAATGGAGGTCATCAGCCAGATGACCGGCAACAACCTGCGCCGCATCGCCGACGATCTGTGGGGCGTTGCCCCCGGGCAGACCTCCGGGCTGTCCATCGGCGGCAAGCCGGTGGGAGCCGCTCCCTCTGTCATCCCCTCGGATATGCCCAGCCTGAGCAGCCTGCAGAGCGCGGGCAATCCCTTTCTGAGCCAGCCCGGCATGGGCGGCGGCTTTGATCCGCTCACCGGCTCCTACAGCCCGGTCACCCCTGTGCAGCCGGTGGTGCCCATGCAGCCCGTGGTGCCTGTGCAGCCCGTGGTGCCGCCCCAGCCCGCCGCTCCCGGCGCACAGACCGCTCAGGCGGCCCCCGCCCAGGAGCCTCAGCAGCAGGAGGAGCCGCCGGAGGATATCGAGGATCTGAAGAAGGAGCTCAGCGAGTACATCGGTCTGGAGACCATCAAGAAAGAGGTGGAGAGCCTCATCAATCTGGTCACCATCCAGAAGATGCGCAAGGATGCGGGGCTGCCCGTCAACGACCTTTCCCTGCACATGGTCTTCTCCGGCAACCCCGGTACCGGCAAGACCATGATCGCCCGCCTGATGGCCCGTATCTACAAGAGCCTGGGCATCCTTTCCAAGGGGCATCTGGTGGAGGTGGACCGCTCCGGTCTGGTGGCCGGGTATGTGGGCCAGACCGCCATCAAGACCGGCGAGGTGATCCAGAAGGCGCTGGGCGGCGTTTTGTTCATCGACGAAGCCTACACCCTGACCACCAAAGGCGGCAACGACTACGGCCAGGAGGCCGTGGATACCCTGCTCAAGGCCATGGAGGACCACCGGGACGATCTGATCGTGATCGTAGCGGGCTACATCGAGCTGATGGAGGACTTTGTTCACTCCAACCCGGGTCTGGAGAGCCGCTTCAACCGCTTTTTGGACTTCAAGGATTACACCATCGATGAGATGATCGCCATTTTTGAGATGCGCTGCCAAAAGAGCGGCTACACCCTGGCAGAGGATGCCAAGGAGCTGCTCCGGGGCCTGCTGGCGCTTTTGAGCCTGGATGTGAAGAGCTTCGGCAACGCCCGCGGCGTGCGCAACCTGTTCGAGCGGGCCGTGAGCGCACAGGCCAACCGTCTGGCCGCCTCCACCGAGCCGCTCACCAAGGATACCCTGATGCTGCTCACCGCCGACGACATCCGTGTGGCGGGCGGCGGCAGCCAGGACGGCTCCGAGGAGCAGGAGCTGGTAGAAAAGGTGATCGAAGCCGGGAAGACCGGGGAAGAAAAGCCGGAAGAGGCGTAACGCAGGGGCCCTGCCCCTGCACCCCGCCAAAGGGACTGAGTCCCTTTGGAAACCCGCTGTTTCGCCTGTTTCACAGGCGAAAAGGGGGTATTTCAACCGGCATGAACCAAAGGAGAAAGCCACATGCGAATTCTTGGTATCGACCCGGGTCTGGCCACCCTTGGCTGGGGCGTGATCGAAGCGGAGGGCGGCAGGCAGCAGCTGGTGAACTACGGGTGCATCCTTACCACGCCCCAGCAGCGGCTGCCGGAAAGGCTGAAGCAGATTGGCGAGGATATGCGGGATCTGCTCACCCTCTACCACCCGGATGAGATTGCTTTTGAAGAGCTGTTCTTTGCCAAGAACGTGACCACCGCCTTTACCGTAGGCGCTGCCAGAGGGGTGAGCATCGCTGCCTGCGCCGCCTACACCGACCGGCTCTTCGAGTACACCCCCATGCAGGTGAAGCAGGCCATCGTGGGCTACGGCAAGGCCGAGAAGCAGCAGATCCAGCAAATGGTCAAGCTGCTGCTCAAGATGGATCACATCGCCAAGCCGGACGATGCTGCCGATGCCATCGCCATCGCCCTCACCCACGCCGCCACCGGCCCCGCAAGGGAACAATTTTTGATGAAATGAGGCGCTTTGCATGATCGCCATGATCGAAGGCACCCTGATCGAGAAAAACGAGAACGAAGCCCTGCTCATGACCCCCGGCGGCGTTGGCTACCGCATCATGTGCAGCGTGAATACCCTGTCTGTGCTGCCTGCCGCCGGGGAGAGCTGCCGCCTGCACACCCACCTGAACGTGCGGGAGGATGCCATGGAGCTCTACGGCTTTACCGGCAAGGATGAAAAGGACATGTTCCGGCGGCTGATCTCCGTAAGCGGCATCGGTGCCAAGAGCGCGCTGGCGATCCTTGGCAGCATGCCACTTTCTGACCTGCGGCTGGCCATCCTCACCGGGGATGCGGCAGCCCTGAGCCGTGCGCCGGGCATCGGTAAAAAGACCGCCCAGCGCATCTCGCTGGAGCTGAAGGATAAGCTGACCCAGGATGCCCTTTCCTTCGGCGGGGAAGAGACCGTTGCCTTCGTGCCCGCCGATGCATCGGGCGCAGACCCGGTAAGCGAGGCCATCCTTGCACTGCAGGCGCTGGGGTACACCCCTCAGGAGGCGGCAAACGCCCTCAAGGGCGTCAAGGGGCAGGCGGATACCGTGGACGGGCTTATCAAGCTGGCGCTGCGGCACATGGCGCAGAACGGCTGACAGGAGGAGTAGACCATGCAAGACGAACGCTTTGTTTCCACCGGCTTCCGGGAGGGCGACGAGGAGATCAGCCTGCGCCCCAAAAGCCTTCGGGAATATGTGGGCCAGGAAAGTGTAAAGGAGAACCTGAACATCTCCATCCGGGCTGCGCTGGAGCGGCATGAATCGCTGGATCACCTGCTGCTGTACGGCCCGCCCGGTCTGGGCAAGACCACGCTGGCGGGCATCATCGCCGCAGAGATGGGGCAGAACATCCGCATTACCAGCGGCCCCGCCATCGAACGCCCCGGCGACCTTGCCAGCATTCTGACCAATTTGGCCGACGGTGATGTGCTGTTCATCGACGAGATCCACCGGCTGAGCCGTTCTGTGGAAGAGGTGCTCTACCCCGCCATGGAGGACTATGCGCTGGATATTATGATCGGCAAGGGCCCCACCGCCCGCTCCGTGCGTATCGACCTGCCCCACTTTACCCTTGTGGGTGCCACCACCCGGGCCGGTCTTTTGTCTGCGCCCCTCAGGGATCGCTTCGGCATCCTGTTCCGGCTGGAGATGTACAACCCCACCGAGCTGAGCGCCATCGTGCGCCGGTCTGCCGGGATCCTGAAGGTGGAAGCGGAGGAGGACGGCATACTGGAGATCGCCCGCCGCAGCCGGGGCACGCCCCGTATCGCCAACCGGATGCTGCGCCGGGTGCGGGACTATGCTCAGGTGCACGGCGGCGGCGTGATCACCAAAGAGATCGCAGAGCGTGCGCTGGACATGCAGGGCGTGGACGAGCTGGGGCTGGACAAACTGGATCGGCTGATGCTGACCGCCACCATGGACAAATTCGCAGGCGGCCCTGTAGGTCTGGAGACCTTGGCTGCCATGACCGGCGAGGATGCCCGCACCATTGAGGATGTATACGAACCCTATCTGATGCAGCTGGGCTTTTTGATGCGGACGCCCCGGGGGCGCGTGGTGACCCCTGCCGCCTATGAGCACATGGGCAGGAAGCCCCTGCAGGGAGCAGGCGGAGCCGAGCAGCAGCGGATGGAGTTCTGAATGCCGGGGTGCGCCCCCAATGGCTCCTTCGCAAAGCGAGGGCGCCGGCTGCCCGAAGGGCAGACTGAGGGTGCGCCAACGCCAATCCGGGTAAGACTCACTCCCCCACATCAACAACCATCCAACCACAAAGGAGAACCAAAATGACCTATTACCAAGACGAAAACCTGCGCATCCGTGACATGGAACCGGCGGATGCGCAGATCCTCGACGACGAATACACCGCACAGGGCTGGCATCCGGATGTGAACTACTATCACATGCGGATGCGTGAAGCCGCTGAGGGCAAATGCGTTGCCTTGACAGCCGAATACGAGGGGCAGCCTGCCGGGAACCTGTACCTGTACTTCGATGCGCAAGAAGGCCCCTTCAAAGGGCAGGGTCTTCCGGTGATCGTAGATTTCAGCGTGCTGCAGAAGCACCAGCGCAAGGGCATCGGCAACCGGCTGATGGACACCGCCGAGCAGCTTGCCGCACAGCGCAGCCATACCGTCACCCTTGGCGTGGGTCTGTGCCGGGAATACGGCGCAGCCCAGCGGATCTACGTAAAGAGGGGCTACATCCCCGACGGATCCGGCGTGTGGTATCAGAACCGGCAGTGCGTGCAATACGAAACCACCTGCACCGTGGATGACGATCTGGTGCTGTTCCTTTCCAAAAAACTGACGGACTGATCCCTGAAAGGAGGCTCCCCCCATGCCGGTGATCCAAGGCCTTGGTTGGACGTTCGATACCGTGGCTTCCACCTACGAAAAGCTGCGCCCCGGGTATGTGGAGGAGCTGTACCGGGATGTGCTGGCTTACCGGCCCCTCGGCGGGGAGAGCCGTGGGCTGGAGGTGGGCATCGGCGGCGGGCAGGCGACTCAGCCTGTGCTGGCCACCGGCTGCACCGTTACAGCCGTGGAGCCCGGCGAACAATTCTGCGCCCTGTGTCGGGAAAAGTTTGCGGCATACCCAGGGTTTTCCGTGATCAACGGGAAATTTGAGGACGTTGACCTGCCGGAAAACAGCTTCGATCTGGTCTACTCCGCCTCCGCCTTCCACTGGGTGCCGGAGGAGACCGGCTACCGCAAGGTGCTCCGCATCCTCAGGAGCGGCGGCGCTTTCGCCCGCTTCGCCAACCATCCCTACCCGGATAAGGGCAGACCGGAGCTGACGGAGGAGATCGACGACCTGTACCGGGAGTATTATGACAGCTACCACAAGCGCAGCCTTGGCAAGCCTGTGGAATACAGCGAAGAGGCCGCCCGCAGCCGTGCGGAGATCGCTGCCCGGTATGGCTTTACCCACATCCGCTGGGCGCTGTACCACCGCACCCGCACCTTTACCGCAGCTGAGTATATTCAGCTGCTGGGCACCTATTCCGACCATATCGTGATCGACGAGCCCATCCGCAGGCAGTTCTTCGGTGCCATTGAGGCTGCCATCGAACGCCACGGCGGGCTGTTCACCCTCTACGATACCATCGACCTGCAGCTGGCCCGCAAGCCGTGACCATGCTGAAAACAGCAGAAAAGGAGCGATATGCATGATCTTTGAGACCAAAACCATCACCCTGAAGGATGGCCGCACCGCCATCCTTCGCCCCGCTACCGCAGCCGATGCCGCTCCCGCCGTGGAATGGCTGCGCCAGACCGCCGCCGAGACCGACTTTATCCTCCGTGTGCCGGAGGAAGTGACCATGACCCCCGAGCAGGAGGCTGCTTTCTTTGAGCGCGTCGCCCAATCTCCCTACGACATGATGATCTGGTGCGAGGTGGATGGCGAGCTGGCGGGCAACTGCCACCTCAGCTTCCACAACAAGGTAAAGACCCGCCACCGCTGCACCGTGGCCATCGGGCTTACCAAGAAGTTCTGGAACCTGGGCATCGGCTCGGCCATGTTCCGGGAGATGATCGCCGTGGCGGAAAAGCAGGAGGGCGTTACCCAGATGGAGCTGGAGTTTATCGAGGGCAACAGCCGCGCCCGGGCGCTGTATGAGAAGATGGGCTTCCGCATCGTGGGCTACAGGCCCAACGGCATCCGCCTGCAGGATGGTACCCTGCTCAACGAGTACCTGATGGTACGTCCCCTGTAAGGAGCTGCCCATGTCTGCCAAAGCCCTTGCCGCCTACGTACACGACCAGCTGAGCAGCCTGCCCGGCATCAGCAGCCGCGCCATGATGGGCGGGTATGTATTCTATTGCCAAGACCGTATTTTCGGCGGCATTTACGAAGCGGGGATGCTCATTAAGAACGTGCCTGCCGCCCGGGCCGCCATGCCCAATGCGGAGGAGCTGCCGCCCTACCGGAACGGCAAGCCCATGCTGGAATGCACCCTCCTGGACGACCGGGAGGCCTTCTGCCGCATGGTGGAGGAGATGCTGCCCCAGCTGCCCCCGCCCAAACCAAAGAAACCAAAGGAGAAACGCCCTTGAACACCTTGAAAACCTCCGATTTTGACTACAACCTGCCCGAGGAGCGCATCGCCCAGACCCCCATGGAGCCCCGGGATCACAGCCGCCTGCTGGTGTACAACAGAGCGGATCAAAGCATCCAGCACCTGCATTTCTACGACCTGCCCCGGTTCCTGACCCCTCAGGATATTCTGGTGGTAAACGAGACCAAGGTGATCCCTGCCCGGCTGCTGGGCGAGAAGGAGGATACCGGCGTGCCGGTGGAGATCCTGCTGCTGAAGCGGCTGGAGAAGGATCTGTGGGAGGCCCTTGTGCGCCCGGGCCGCAGGCTGAAGCCCGGCACCTTCTGCACCTTCGGCGGCGGCCTGCTCCGGGCCGAGATCGTAGCCAGCACCGAGGATGGCGGGCGGCAGGTACGCTTCCACTACCAGGGCGTATTCGAAGAGCTGCTGGATCGGCTGGGCCAGATGCCCCTGCCTCCCTACATTCACGAAAAGCTGGAGAACAAGGGCCGCTACCAGACCGTGTACGCCAAGCAGGAGGGCAGCGCCGCCGCCCCCACCGCAGGCCTGCACTTTACCCCCGAGCTGATGGAGAAGATCGCTGCCATGGGGGTGCCGATCCAGCCGGTGCTGCTGCATGTGGGGCTTGGCACCTTCCGCCCCGTAAAGGCTGAGGATCTTTCCGACCACCACATGCATGTGGAGCATTTCGAGGTGACCCCCGAGGCTGCCGACCGTATCAATGCCGTGCGTGCCGCAGGCGGGCGCTGCATCTGCGTGGGCACCACCAGCGTGCGCACCCTGGAAAGCGCCTCCGGCGAGGATAACATCGTTCGGGCCCAGAGCGGCGATACGGGCATTTTCATCACGCCCGGTTACCGCTTCCGTGCCACCGATGCGCTGATCACCAACTTCCACCTGCCCCAGAGCACCCTGCTCATGCTCATCTCCGCCCTGATGGGCCGGGAGGAGGCCCTGCGGGTGTACAACATTGCGGTGGAGGAAAAGTACCGCTTCTTCTCCTTTGGCGATGCGATGCTGATCCTGTAAGATCGGGGCACAACGGCGTTGCCCGGTATGTGCCTGTGGAGAGCCCGCTTTCTGTGTATGCAGGGCAGGCGCAGAGAGGGGACGAAAAGAACAAAAACGGCGGCAGGCGTGAAGCCTGCCGCCGTTTTTCATATCTCTGTCACTTTTCCTCAAACAACGGCTTCTCATCCGTCTCCGCAGGTACGATGCCCTCGTGGATCATCTCTACCATGTAGGGCACGATCTCCGGGTCGAACTGGCCGCCGCTGTGCTCCTCCAGCTCGCTGAGGATCTTCTCCTTCGTAAGCGCAGGGCGGTAGCAGCGGTCGCTGGCCATGGCATCGTAGCTGTCCGCCACACCGATGATGCGCGCCACCAGCGGGATGTCCTTGCCGCTGAGGCCCTCGCAGTAGCCCTTGCCATCGTAGCGCTCGTGGTGGTAGCGGGCACCGTCGTCGATATCCTCCAGCGCGGTGAAGTTGGCCAGCACCTTGCCGCCCACCGCCGGGTGGGTCTGGATGACGGCCCGCTCCTCAGGCGTCAGCGCACCCTTCTTGTTGAGGATGCTGTCCGGGATGCCGATCTTGCCGATGTCGTGCAGCAGGGCGATATAGTAGATATCATCCTGCTGATCCGCATCCATGCCCATGCGCCGGGCGATCTCCCGGGCGTACTTGGCCACGCGGATGGAGTGGCCGTTGGTGTAGGGATCCTTGGCATCGATGATGCGGGCAAAGGTCTGCAGCGACTGGATGAGGATGGTCTTGAGCTCCTGCTGGCGCTCATTCATCAGCCGCAGGCGGTTCTTGTGGCGCAGGTGGCTCACCAGCGTGATGACCAGCGCCACCGCACCGGCAAAGACCAGCGCGATGCCCAGCCAGAACAGGGGCTGCTCCACCAGCTTCTTTTCCTTCGTGATGGGGATGCGGTAGGTATGCTCGTTGCGGGGCCGCTCAGGGTCGAATACCCGGATGTGGAAGGTATACTCGCCGCCGGTCAGATTGGTGTAGCTGATGCTGCCGCCCTTCATATCCGCAGCGATGGATTCGCTCTGGTCCAGCCCCTCCAGCCGGTAGGCGATGCGGTAGTTGGAGGTATCGGTATAGGAGAGCACCGCAAAATCGATGGTAACGCGGTGGGCATCTCTGCTCAGGTGCAGCTTCTCCGGGTGCTCCACGATCTCGCCATCCACCTGGATGGCGTTGATGATGCCATCGGGCAGGCGGTTGGGCGTACCCGCAAACGAGAAGATGCTGATGCCGTTGCGGGTGGTCACCAGCAGCCTGCCATCGGGGGTGATGGCGTTCCAGGTGTTGGCGTTCAGGCTGCCTGTAAGGCCGTGGCTGAAGCTGTAGGTCTTGGCTACGGTGGCGGAGCCTGTCAGCAAGGCGGTGCGGTCCACCTCCAGGATGCCACTGTTCTGCAGCAGCCACAGCTTGCCGTTGCGCAGGTACATATCAAAGATGCTGCCCGCCGCCTTGTTGAAATTGCTCAGCTTGCGGTAGCTGTTATCCTTCCAGTAGTAGAGGCTGCTGCCTGCGCTCACGAACAGACCGCCGCCCTGCTTGTCTGCCAGCAGGCGCAGCACCACGCCCTCGCCCAGCCCCTCCTGAGCGCCGTGATGGGTAAGGGTGCCATCCTTCAGGGCGTACATGCCGCCGCCGTCGGTGCCGATGTAGAGGGTGCCGCTGCCATCCTGCGCAAAGCAGAGGATGGTGGTATTGCTGAGGCCTTCCCCGTGGCCGTAGAAGGCGGTAACGCCGCCATCCTTCAACAGGTAGAAGCCGGTGGAGGTGCCTGCGGCAATAGTGCCGTCCGGCAGCTCCTGCACGGTGCGGATCCATGTATCGGTAAGGCCTGCGGCCTCATCGTAGCGGGTGATGCTTTCATCGGCGGGGTCGTAGCAGATGGCCCCGTTGGCCGAGTAGGTGGCCAGCCAGATCCTGCCCTGCTTATCGCTGATCGCCTGCCGGATGCGGATGCCGGAAAGGCTCTCCGTCAGCTGGTTTTCGATGGGCTGCCAGCTGCTGTCGAAGATCATCAGGCCGTTATCCAGCGCCAGGTAGTACCGTTCGGCGCTCAGGGCGATGCTGTTGACCACCACGCCGCTGAGCCCGGCAATGTGGTTGGGCGTATCGTAGCAGCCCACGCTCAGCCTGATAACGCCATAACTGCCGGAGGCCAGCCAGAAGTTGCCCTCATAATCCCGGCAGGCGCTGTTGATGCCGGAAGCGCTGGCTTCCTCGCCGAATGCGCGCACATTGCCCTCCGGGTCGATCCAGGCAAAGCCCCGCTGGCCACAGACCAGCACATCGCCTGCGGCAGTCAGGGAAAGATCGTTGTGGATGGCCACATCGCCGGTGGAATGGCAGCGGAGCTGGAAACCGGCGGCGGTAAGCTCCTCGCTGATCAGGGTGATCTGCGTTACGGCGTTTTCGTAGCTGCCCAGATACAGGTCGCCCTCCTTATCGGAGGAAACGGAGTAGATCTGCTCCCCGCCGGGGAACACATCCTGCGAGTGGATCACGCCCACCAGCGCATCACCGGCCACAACGGCGCACTGCCAATCGTTCAGCGAACACCAAATGCGGCCGTAGCGGTCTGCGCCGAGGGTGTAGACCGTCTCGCCGGTCAGGAGCGGATCCTCCACCGGCACCAGAACACCATCCTTCACCCGGCCAAGGCCGGAGGAGGATGCGGCGTAGATATCGCCATCCTTGTTCTGGATGATGTCGCGGATGCACAGCAGCGTGGGGGCACCGGCCTCCTGCACGCGGGTGAATGCGCCGTTTTCCAGCACAAACAGGCCCGCATCGTTGGTGCCCACCCAGAGCCTGCCCTCCCGATCCTCCAGCAGGGCGCGGATGGACGAGGACGGGATCAGCCCCTCCTGAGAGTAGTTGCGGAAGGTGGAGCCATCGTAGCGCACAAGGCCGCCGTAGCTGCCGATCCACATGTAATGATCCGAGGTCTGGTAGACCACATTGGCTTCGCCCGTAGGCAGACCGTTGCGCTCGTTGTAGACTGTGGCCACATAGGGGTCGGCAGCCAGGGCGTGCTGTGGTATAGCAGAAAAGAGAACCAACAGTACCGTCAGCAAAAAAAGTAGGGATCTTTTCATTTTTGCGTAACCCCGCAATCAAGAATTCATCGTATATATGATAACATATATATAGGAAGAATACAAAATAAAATTTCAAAACTTTGTTTTGTGTAACCGGGAAGGGCGTGCGGGGGGTCAGGCAGATGAAGGGGGTCTGCGGGCGGCACCCTCAGTCGGCTGCGCCGACAGCTCCCTCTGAAGAGGAAGCCAAGGGAGAGGGGACGCCGACAGCTCCCTCTATAGAGGGAGCCAAGGGAGAGGGGGGCGTCGACAGTTTCTTCTAAAGAGGGAGCCAAGGGAGAGGGGGCGCCGACAGCCACTGGCCCGGTTCGTTCAATCGTCGCAGATGGCACTGCCGTGCCCTCTGCTCGTTTCACTCCCCACCTGCGGGTCGCTAACGGCTACGCCGTTGTGTCCACAGGACACCCGCTTCCCTTCGGAGCCCACTAAAGAGGGAGCCAAGGGAGAGGGAGGCTGGGGGTGGAGAAGTTTGCCCTGAAGATGCACCCATTGCGCCGTGTAACGGCGCAAACCGCGGGTCAAGGGCCTCAGGCCCTTGCGGGGTGCGGGGCAGCGCCCCGCCTCCGTCCCAATACAAAGCCCCCGCCGCTCGGCCGCACAGGCGGCAGGGCAGCGGGGGAGATATCCCGTTTCGAATATACTGTTACTTCGTACAATCGATCACCATTTCCGATCGGATGCCGGATACGCAGATCAGGCCCTCGCCATCCATGCAGAGCGGCTCGTCAGAGACGCTGTCGTCCCTGCGGTACACAACGGTGCACTTCCTGCCGTTGTTCACTACGCGGTACGCCCCCGGGTCGGAGAGCTGCACCACGGCATTGGCGCAGAACTGGTTCACATCCAGCTTGGGGCAGGAACCCTCCAGAGAGATGCGGTAGTCGGTCTTGCCGGTCAGCTCAACGCTGCCCGTCACATCCCGGATGAACACCTGCTGTGCATCGCCGTCATATTCCAGCCGCCGGAGCCGCAGGTGCTCGATGCGCAGCTCCCGGGTGGAAGCATCGATCTCGCAATGGTTCGCATACTCCGCAGGCAGGGTGAGGCACACATCCACGGCAGCCTCGGCCTCGTAACGGCTGATGCCCTTCTTCGCCACACAGCTGATATCCAGCTTGTTGCGCTTCTCGTCCAGCTTGATCTTGTACAGAGAGCCCAGGTTCGCAAGGCTGTCCGACCGCAGGCAGATGTGCACCTTTTCGTCGCTGCCGGAGGTGATGAGCAGGCTCCTTGCGCTGCCCATGCGGATGTCGAAATGCTTGCTTTCGTCTATGTCGTATACGGTCTCGCTTTCGTAGAGCGAAGGCTGCGGCTCCTTTTGCTGCGTGCCCTGCAGTACCAGCTCATCCAGCGTTACCTTGAAGATCTCCGCAAGGATGACCATGTTCTCGATATCGGGCAGCCCCTTTTTGGTCTCCCATTTGGTAATGGCCTGGCGGGAAACGCCGATCTTTTCGGCCAGCTGCTCCTGAGAAAGCCCCTGCGAGGTACGGATCTGCTTGAGTCTGTCGCCAAAATCCATGGTATGTTCCTCCCGTTTATTCCTTGATGAGCGAGTATGCGGAGATCTTGCGTATGGGCAGCGTAAGGCAGAGGCTGATGAGGAACTGCATGCCGATCAGCGCCGCGGCAAAGAGCAGCAGGCAGCCAATGGAAAGCTCCATGTTGTTCCGGACCGCTCCGACCGATGAGAAGATCGCCTGATGGATGGCGGGCATGTATACGATGCCCAGCAAAGCGGAAAGCAGCACCGCCGCCACGGTCACCGGCAGAAAGCTGCCTGCGGTCTGCAGCATCAGCTGTCCGCTGGTGTAGCCCATAGCCTTGTAGATACCCAGCTCCTGCTTTCTGCGCACCAAAAGAGACTTGATAACGATGTAGAGGATAAACAGCACGATCAGCAACGTAACAAGAAAGATGACGGCGATCAGTACTGCACAGATGCTCATGTACATCTCCTGGGTGGTCTTCAGCATCTGCTGGGAATCCACTGCTTTGATCACCAGCTGCGGGTATTGGGCCTCGTACCGGTCGATGATCGCCCCGGCAGATACCTCTTCCTTCAGGTATACATATACAGAGGGCATAGAGAGCCCGCCGCAGAGGGCTTCGTAGCCGCCGGTGGTCAGCCCGCAAACATTGCCCTGATAGTTGACGCTCTGTATGAAGCCGACCACCTGATAGCTGCAGCTGTTCTCGCCCTGCCGCAGCGTGATGGTATCTCCAATAGTATAATTCTCTTGGAAGGCGCTGCCAAGAGCGATCTCGTTCTTTTTCTCCGGGTCACGGCCCAGGTAGCACAGTTCGTTGGCGGTAAGGGAGAAATCCTCGCAAACAAAGGCGGTAACGGCGCTGCTGCCAATGCTCACATTGCCGGTGGTGTAGCGGAGCGCCCGGCGTACATCCGCATCGCGCTCGAGCGCGGCGCACAGCTCCTGCTGATGAGCGGCTTCGGTAAAGAACATGATATCCGGGTTCTCTTCGGAGAGGGTGGAGAGAAAGTTTTCCGGCTTTACCACCACATTGTAGAAAAGTGTGCCGGAGAATGCCACCAGGATCGTTACCACAAAGGAGACCAGAAACAGCAGCGCATTCTGCTTTTTGCAGGCGCATATCTGCTTCAGCATCAGCCTCAGGCCGGTGCTGAAGCAGGTGTTCTCCAAAGGCAGGGGGTTGCGCCCTGCATGGCCTGCCCCGGCATTGCCCCGAATGGCGCAGATGGGCTGGAGCTTCCGGATGCGCCCTGCGGCGCCGGTGGTGAATACAAACACGATGCACAGCGGCACCAGCACGGCACAGCCGAGGGCTCTGCCATCGAAAACAGGCGTAAACGAAAAGCCGGATTGCATGGTCAGAAAATCGGCCAGGGCAGGCAGCAGCGCATAGGAAAGGCCCACGCCCAAAAGCGCACATGCCCCGGTTACCAGCAGGTAGGGCAACACAAGGCTGGCAATGATCATATTGCCCGTGTAGCCCATGGCCTTCAGCACGCCCATGCTGACCATTTCATCCTCAATGGCATTGCTGATGCGGAACTTGCTCAAAAACACGCTCACCAGCAGGATGATGCAGGCAAAGGCGATCAGGATCAGAATGAGCAGATCGCATACCATGGTGCGGGTCTCCTTGGCGGAGAGGTGATCGTTCATCGCCAGCAGAGCAACGCCGTTCTGCTCCAGCAGCCCGGTCACCTGCTCCTGGAGATCCGTCAGCGAGGCACCCTCCTGAAGCACCAGAGAGTATTCCACAATGGCGCTTTCCCGGTTGGCCTCATAAAAGCTCCGGTAGGCACTGCCGGAGAGCCACGCACCCATCATGCCCTTGCCGTAGTTACCGTACTGCATCTCTTCGGCAGCCCCGGCCACGGTAAAGGTGTATTCGTTACCGTTCACCTGGTATACGATCTCGCCCCCGACCGGGAACTCGCCGAAGTTAGCCACATACATGGGCAGCAGTATGGAGGGTTCCTTCGTTTCGGCAGCGGTCTCGTATACATCCGGCAGGTTGAGGCTCCGCTCGTCAGCCAGGTCGTAGAAGACGGTGTTCATATCAAAATCGGTACCCCGGAAATCCCGGATCACGGCCTCGGCATAGACAGCCTGCCGGGCCTCCAGCCTGCGCACGCCCTCCAGACCGCCCAGCTTTGCATAAAGTGCATCACCGGCTTGCTCTTCGGGTATGTACACATTCATGGAGGCGGTGTTCAGCTCCAGGAACCGGGCATCGTAAGCCGCCTCCACCTGGAAGGCAAGCACCAGGGCCAGGTTCAGCATAAAAGCGGTAAACAGCACGATGAGCCCGAAGGAGACGAGTGAGCCTTTGTCTTTTTTCAAATTGTGGAGCACCTGTGTGCCGATCCTCTTCATCGTTACCACCCCATCCCGGTCAGGAAAGTGTTCAATTTCGCTTCTCGCTCATGGCTTTCGGCTTCGTATCTGCCCAGATCGCATTCGCCGAAGATCTGGCCGTCGCGGATGTACAACACCCTGTTGCCGCGCAGAGCGGTGCGCTTGTCGTGGGTGACCATAATGATGCTCTGCCCCTCGTTGTGCAGCTTGGTAAACACATTCAGCACCGCTGCGGAGTTGCCCGAGTTGAGCGCGCCGGTGGGCTCATCGGCAAACACCACCGTGGGCTTGTTGATCACCGCCCGCACGATGCCCGCCCGCTGTGCCTCACCGCCGGACACCTGCGAGGAAAACTTCTTCTGCGTGTACTCCGGTATGTTGACCAGTTCAAACAGCTCCTTCGCCCGCCGGATCAGCTCCTTTCGGCTGCCCTTAACCAGCGCCCCGGCGGTGAGCACGTTATCCATCAGGCTCATTTTTTCCAGCAGGTAGATCTGCTGGAACACAAAACCGCAATGCTCCCGTCTGAATACCGCCAGACGGTCGTCGGAACAGCGGGTGATCTCTTTTCCTGCAAAGCACACCGTTCCGGCGGTGGGTCTGTCCATACCGGAGAGGGAATACATCAGGGTGGATTTTCCCGCACCGGAAGACCCCATAATGATGGTAAAATCGCCACGGTAAATATCCAGATCCAGGTTTTCAAAGATCACCTGCCGGTTGTCGCCGTTGCCGAAGCATTTTTTCAGGCCCCTTGCCGAAATGATGGTTTCCTTCTCTGTAAGCATGCGTACCCTCCATAGCTGAGACAACCACCGGGCGAATGCCGCCGGCTGTCTGTGATGGCTCCATTCTATCCGCAAACAGCGGTTGCCACCACCAACAGTTGTTTGCATGGGTGGAAAACCGATGCTACGTTCCGTAGCATCGTTGAAAAATAAGAAAAAAACCTGCCATCGCTCAACCCCGGTCTGCCCCTCCTGTGCGCCTCCGCCCCCCCGCAAAAAACAAAGCCCCCGCCGCTCGGCCGCACAGGCGGCAGGGCAGCGGGGGCTGCTTGGGTTATCACTCCCGGATCTTTACGCTTACGCCGTTCACGCGCACGTTGTCATCCGCCAGCACCATGATGTAGCACTTGCCATCGATGATGCGGGTCTGCACCAGATCGCTGTGGGCGGGATCCACCTTGATGCTCACGCTGGCGGTCTCCACCTGGAAGCGGCTGGGGGTGACCATGTTCACTGCGGGCAGCTCCGCAAAGCTGCCGAAGGATTGGTCGTATTTTTCTTCAAAGGCGGTCTGCTTCTCCGCCGATACGCCGCAGCTCTCCAGCATGGTCTTTACATCGTTCTTGGTAATGCTGAGAGGCTGGGCGTTCTTATCGGCCTTGCGCTCCTCGATCATGCTGCATACGGTGTCGTGCACGGTCTGGATCACGCCGATGCTGCACTCATCCTCCAGGGTCTCCTCCAGCAGGGCCTGGAAGGTCTCCTTCTGCTGCACGGCAGGCATAAGGGGCTCTGCGCCGAAGAGGCTCTCCATAAAGGCCTCGTGGGGGTCGCCGTTGCTCTTGGTGTAGTACAGCGCCTGATAGATGTTGGCGCTGCGCTCCTCAAAGGCAGGGAAGAGGAAGCCGGTCTCCGGCATGCCCACGATCCAGTCGGCGGGGCGGCTGTGGAAATCCCGGTCCACGGTCTGGTAGCACAGGGCATCCTTGCCCTGCTTCACCGGGCACACCGCCAGCAGGATGTAGTGGAACACAGTGGTGGAGCGCTCCCGGTCTATCTCGCCGTTGTTATCCTTGTAGGGCACATCGTAGCCATCGTGCAGCATAAGGATGAGGTAATTGGCGGCGGTCTGCGCTTCGTTCAGGGACTGGGCCTCGTGGGCGTGCTCATATTGGATGCACTCGCTCACCTTCTGCCAGATCTGCTCCACCGCCTCCTCATCGCTGAGGGCGCTTTCCCGGAGGGTGCTGAGCAGGGCGTGCTCCTGGCCCTCCATCACCTGCTGGGCGGAGAAATCCACCGGGAGCAGGTTCTGGCCGAAGCTGCCGGAAAGCACCTTCTTGAAGATGGCCATGTACTTCTCGTTTTCCTCCTGAGGCAGGCTGTAGACCGGCTTGGCAAACTCAGCCAGCCGCTCGCCCTGGCCGGTAACATAGCAGCCGCAGATCACGCTGGGGTTGCGCTTTTCCGGGTTCAGGCGGCGCTTCAGCTCGGAAAGTTCCTTCTGGTTCATATCTTATACACCTCCAAAGAGTCGGAATGCAAAAAACTGGGGGATAAACCGGTGACTATCATACCATATCCGGCGGGCAGACGCAAAACAGACAGCAAAAAAAGACCTGCTCAGACCCTGCCCCGGAGCCGGGGAAAAGTTCACAGAACCTTCTCAACTTGGGCACACCTTCCTCTTTTTTGTTTGGTATCATAAGGGCGCAGTAACCGAGAAAGGAGCGCATTATGGTCTACCGCAACGAAGTAAAGCACCTCATCACCCCGGCGGATAAGGCAGCCCTCTGCGCCCGGCTGCGGGTGATCGCCAGGCCGGATCCCCACGCAGGCCCCGGCGGGCAGTACCGCATCCGCAGCCTGTATTTTGACAGCATCACCGACCGCGCCCTCCGGGAAAAACTTGATGGCGTGAGCCACCGGGAAAAATTCCGTCTCCGCTACTACAACGGGGATACCTCCTTCATCCGTCTGGAAAAGAAGGAGAAGCAGGGCGGGCTTGGGCGCAAGCTCTCCGCGCCCGTTACTAAAGAGGAGGCACAGCGCATCCTGGAGGGGGATACCGCCTGGATGGCCGCCAGCGGCCGCCCGCTGCTCATTGAGCTCTACAGCAAAATGAAGGCGCAGGGGCTCAGGCCCAAAACCATTGTGGATTACACCCGCACCCCCTTTGTGTACGCCCCGGGCAATGTGCGCATCACCGTGGATGAAAACATCCGTACCGGCCTTACCTGCACCGATTTTCTGGACCCGGAGTGCATCACCGTGCCTGCGGACAACGGAGCCATGGTGCTGGAGGTAAAGTGGGATGGATTCCTGCCCACGGTCATCCACCGGGCCATCCGGCTGGATGGGCGCAAGGCAACGGCCTACTCCAAATACGCAGCCTGCCGCATCTACGGCTGAGCTGCCCAACGAGCATACCACACCCGGCAGGCAGCCGTCTCCCCACGGGCTGCCGGCAGCGATCAAACCATGAAAGGAAGTTCTACCCATGACCAATTTCAGCGATATCTTCAAATCCAGCTTTCTGGAGAATGTAGCCAGCATCAGCATTCTGGATATGCTGCTTACGCTGGTGCTCTCCTTCGGCATCGGTCTGTTCATTTTCTTCGTCTACAAAAAGACCTACTCCGGCGTGATGTACTCCTCCTCCTTCGGCGGCACGCTGGTGGCCCTGTGCATGATCACCTCCATGACCATTCTGGCGGTCACCAGCAATGTGGTGCTGTCGCTGGGCATGGTGGGTGCCCTGTCCATCGTGCGCTTCCGCACCGCCATCAAGGAGCCGATGGATATCGCCTTTCTGTTCTGGGCCATTGCGGCGGGCATCGTGCTGGCTGCGGGCATGATCCCGCTGGCGGTGCTGGGCAGCGTGGCCATCGGTGTGGTGATGCTGCTGTTCCTCAACCGCAAAGCCGCCTATGACCCCTACATCGCCGTGATCACCTGCCGGGACCACGAAAGCGAGAAGCAGGTGCAGGCTTACCTGGCCCAGGAGACCGAAAAGGCGGTCATCAAGAGCAAGACCGTGCAGGATGGCCGTATCGAGCTGAACTATGAGGTGCGCCTCAAGAGCGCCGATACGGACTTCATCACCCTGCTGGCCCAGAAGGATGGCGTCAGCAGCGCCGTGCTGGTCAGCTACAACGGCGATTATCTGGGTTGAGGTGAGCCGGGATGCTCAAGCACAGGAACACAGACCGCATCTGCTGCTGGGTGCTGGCCTTTACGCTGCTGATCACCTGCTGCTATGTGGGTGCGGGCGCGGCGGGGCTGATCGTGCCGGAACGCAGCATGGGTTACGAGCAGCGGCTGTTCGATCCCTCCCGGGTGCATACGCTGGAGATCGTCATGGAGGATTGGGACGGCTTTCTTTCCACCTGCATCAACGAGGAATACGCTGCCTGCCATCTGGTCATCGACGGGGAGAGCTACCGGAACGTGGCCATCCGGGCCAAGGGCAACACCTCCCTCAGCTCGGTGGAGAAATACGGAAACGACCGCTACAGCTTCAAGATCGAGTTCGACCACTACCAGCCGGGCAGCACCTACCACGGGCTGGATAAGCTGAGCCTGAACAACATCATTCAGGATAACACCTACCTGAAGGACTACTTTGCCTACACCCTCATGCGCATGGGCGGCGCTGCTGCACCTTTGTGCAGCTTTGTGCAGATCAATGTGAACGGTGAGCCCTGGGGGCTGTACCTGGCGGTGGAGGGTGTGGAGGACAGCTTCCTCAGGCGCAACTACGGCAGCGATAGCGGCGAGCTCTACAAGCCGGACAGTATGTCCTTCGGCGCAGGCCGGGGCAATGGGCGGGGCTTTGATATGGACGAGTTCCGCCAGCAGCTGGAGGCAGAGGAGGGCAATGCAGCGGAGGCTGCTGCGCCGGAGGGCATGACGATGTCGGAGGGGATGGCTATGCCGGAGGGGATGACCATGCCGGAGGGGATGACCCCGCCGGATGGGATGGCTGTGCCGGAAGGGATGACACCGCCTGATGGGATGACCATGCCGGAGGGGATGATACCGCCTGATGGGCTGGCTGTGCCGGAAGGGATGACACCGCCTGATGGGATGGCTGTGCCGGAGGGCATGACGATGCCGGAGGGGATGGCTAGGCCGGAGGGGATGACGATCCCGGAGGGGATGGCTATGCCGGAAGGCATGACCCCGCCGGATGGGCTGGCTGTGCCGGAAGGCATGACCCTGCCTGACGGGATGAACATGCCCGACAGCACGCCCGCCACCGACAACACGACCGATCCCGCTGCCACTGCGGTCGGCAGCGTTTCCCCCATCTCCGGCTTTGCGGCCCCCGGCGGTGTTTCCCCCTTTGATAAGGGCGGCATGGGCGGCGGTATGGGCAGCCGGGGCAGCGCCGATGTGATGCTCCAGTACATCGATGACGATCCTGCCAGCTATGTGAACATCTTCGACAACGCCAAGACCGATGTTTCCGAAGCGGATCAGCAGCGGCTCATCGGGGCGCTGAAGGCACTCTCCCAGGGAGATACCGCTGCGGTGGATCAGGAGGCGGTGCTGCGCTACCTGGCGGTGCACAGCTTCCTTTGCAACGATGACAGCTACACCGGCTCCATGGTGCATAACTACTACCTCTACGAAAAGGATGGCGTGCTCTCCATGCTGCCGTGGGATTACAACCTGGCCTTTGGCGGCTTTGGCATGGGCGGCGGCTCCGGCGCTTCCGGCGCAACGGGCACGGTTAACCGGGCCATCGACAGCCCGGTCACCGGCGGCGAGCTTTCCAGCCGCCCCATGGTGGCATGGGTCTTTGCGGATGAAGAGACCATCGCCCGGTACCATCAGGTGTATGATCGGTTCATCGCCGATGCGTTCGAGAGCGGCTGGTTCGCTGCCGAGATCGACCGTGTGTCTGCGCTGATCGACCCCTATGTGCAGGCGGATCCCACCGCCTTCTGCACCTACGAGGAATTCCGGACGGGCGTGGCTGCTCTGCGGGAGTTCTGCCTGCTCCGTGCAAAGAGCGTGCGGGGGCAGCTGGAGGGCAGCATCCCCTCCACCAGCGAGGGGCAGCGCAGCACCGATGGGCTGGTGGATGCCTCCGGGCTTGACCTGTCCGATATGGGCAACATGAACAATACCATGGGCGGCGACCGGGGCGGCTTCGGCGGTGACCGGATGCAGGGCTTCGGCGGCGCAGCCCCGACAGGCGGCTTTGGCGGCCGCATGCAGGGCGGCAAGACCGGACGGGCCCAGCGGGGCGGCGGTGCCGGTTCCGGTGGGGCTGTTCCCGGTGGTGCTGCAGGCGATGCTGCTTCCGGCGGCGCGGCGGGGGCCATCGACGGTAACACTGCTCCCGATGATGCGGCAGGCACTGCTGCTTCCGACAGCGCTGCGGGGGCTGATGATGGCAGTACCGTTCCCGGCACCCCCGCTTCCGATGCTCCTGCGCAACAGCCCGCCACCGGTGGGCAGGTTGGCGGAAAGGCTCCCGCAAGCGGATCTTCCGTTGGTTCGGATGCTGCGTCTGCGGTTCAGGCTTCCCGCCCGCAGGTCTCTGCAAGTCCTGTATCCGGCGGCGAACTGCCGGATCCGGAAAGCCTGCTCCTGCTCGCGGGCTGTATCCTGCTGCTGGCAGCGGCCATTGTGCTGGTGAGCCGGTACAGGAGCAATCTGTAATAGCAGCATGAGAGCGGGCGGCACCCTCAGTCGGCTTCGCCGACAGCTCCCTCTGAAGAGGGAGCCTTGCGAGGGAGGCCTTCGCCGCCCAGCTCCCTCTGAAGAGGGAGCCTTGCGAGGGAGGCCTTCGCTGGCAGCTCTCTCTGAAGAGGGAGCCCTGGAGAGAGCGCGACAGCTCCCACTGAGGACAGAGCCTTCAAGAAAGCCCGACAGGCGGTACCCAGAACGGGTGCCGCCTTTTTGCTGCTGTGCCGCACCGGGAGGGGGCTGCCGCCATTGACAATTCCCTGCTTTCTCCGCTATACTGCAACCATTCCGACCAAAGGAGTTGCAACTCGCTATGCTGCTGGCCATTGTATCCGCTCCATGCAAGGCATAAGACGGCACTGCATGGAGTACCCCCGGTGTTGAGCCGTCCGCCTTGCCCGTTTGCACGGGGAGAACCCTACCCTGAACAGACAAAGGAGCAAGGACATCGATGAAAAACAACATGATCCAAACCTTTCGGGAGCTGAAGCCCTTTCTCTTGCTGTGGCTCACCCAGAGCCTTTCGGCCCTGGGCAGCGCCATGACCAATTTCGCGCTGGTGCTGTGGCTGTATGAGCGCACCGGCTCTGCCCTTACCACTGCGCTGCTCACGGTGTGCTCCTATGCGCCCTATGTGCTCATGAGCATCTTTGCCGGAGCCGTCAGCGACCGATGGAACAAAAAGGCTGTGCTGCTGGTGTGCGACAGCCTGGCTGCGCTGTGCACGGTCACGGTGCTGTACCTGCTGCGCACAGAGCAGCTGCAGGTCTGGCATCTCTACGCCCTCAATGCCCTCAACGGGCTGATGAACACCGTTCAATCCCCTGCGGCGGATGTGGCGGTCAACCTGCTCACACCTGAGGAGCACTTCCAGAAGGTAAGCGGCCTCCGGTCGTTTTCCAGCTCGCTGGTCACCATCCTCACACCGGCATTCGCCGCCGCGCTGGTGGCGCTGATGGGGGTGGAGGCGGTCGTTTTCGTCGACCTGCTCACCTTCGG
>SVGN01000031.1 GCA_015056315.1 Clostridiales bacterium | reverse complement strand
ACCGCCGAGCCTGAAAACACCACCGAGCCGGAGACCACCACCGAGCCGGAGACCACCACCGAGCCCGAAACTACTACCGAGCCGGAGACCACCACCGAGCCGGAGACCACCACCGAGCCGGAAACTACCACCGAGCCCGAAACTACTACCGAGCCGGAAACCACTACCGACCCCGAAACCACCACCGAACCCGAAACCACTACCGACCCGGAAGTAACTACCGAGCCGGAAGTAACTACCGAGCCGGAGACTACCACCGAGCCCGAAGTCACCACCACCCCCGAACCCACCGAAGAGCCCACCTATTGCGGCATCCCTGCACACCGTCACAGCGCTCAGTGCCTCAGCGAGACCGGCGAGCTGGTCTGCGGCTACACCGAGGATCATCTGCACGGTGAGCTTTGCTATATCCAGCTGACCGACCCGGTCTTCTACTGCGGCATGGAGGAGCATCTCCACGGCTACCTGTGCTATGGCGAGGGCAACACCATCATTTGCGGCTACCCCAGCCAGCACCGCCACGAGGCCGAGTGCTTGGTGGATCCTGCTGCGGTCACCTATTACTGCGGGCTGGAGGAACATTTCCACGATGACCCCTGCCTGGATGAGGACTGGAACCTGATCTGCACCCTGCCCGTGCATGAGCACTCCGAGGATTGCACCTATGCCTGCGGCACCCCCGCCCACACCCACAGCACCACCCCCTCCGGCGGCACCATGCTGCTCTCTCTGGAGGAGGACTGCGGCTGCTACGATGCGGAGGGCAACCTGATCTGCACCCTCACCGAGCATACCCATACCGATGCCTGCGCTGCCTCTGCCGCCAACGATAACGACCAGATCACCCTCGAAGAGGGCGATACTTCCACCGAAGGCGATACTTCCACCGAGGGCGATACTTCCACCGAGGGCGAAGGCACCGAGCCCGTCATCCCGGCCGATCCGGACAACTTCGGCAACTATGTAGAGTCTGTCACCGTGCATACCGAGGGCGACAACAGCGATTTCTACAAGCCCTCCTACGACCCCATCACCGACAGCTACACCACCTCCATCGATATCAACTTCAGCATCCCCGATGGTGTGTTCGATGTGCTGACCCCCGTCGATGGCTCCTATACCTTCCAGTACGACCTGCCCGAAGAGGTGGGCGTTACCAACGAGAGCACCCTCACCAGGGCCTTCAAGATCAAGAATGTGGCAGGCGATGAGGTGGGCGAGTTCTACGTCCGTTACAACAATGCCACCGGTCTGTACTATCTGGATATCCATTTCTACAAGGATAAGATCGACGACGAGACCGATTGCACCGGTATGCTCTATTTCGAATGCTCCATCGATGGCCGTGCCACCCAGGAGGATGGCAGCCTGAACATCGAGTTCGAAAAGGATGCCCAGTTCACCGTGGATGCGGAGGATATCGGCCACGATCAGGGCGAAACGGCCCTCTACAGCGTCTCCACCGAAAAGAAGGGCGCCAATGCCGACGGTACCGCCTACGACCCGGCCACCAATACGCTCCGCTATCAGGTAAGCGTAAAGACCAAGGGCACCTATGGCAACATCGATCTGGTGGATACCATCAACGCCAGCGGCGTTACCATCAAAGAGCTGAAGGTGACCGGTGTTACCTATGCAAACAGCAGCACCGCCGCCCCCACCCAGCTGGATGCGAGCCAGTACATCGTTACCCCCAACGGCAACACCACCAACATCACCCTGCCCAAGGTAGACCCCGACACCGTGCCCGCAGGCGAAGAGGCCGAGTACCTGATCACCTACGAGGTGGCGCTGAACGATCTGGGCTACGGCAACGTGCTGATGAGCGCCAACAACAGCATCACCGCCACTGCGCCCAGCGGCAACAACGATACCATTACCGATTCCTCCTCCACTCACGACAACCACGAAAACAAGATGCTGGAAAAGACCGGCGCCTACAACGCCGAGACCGACCGGGTCGAGTGGACGGTGGTCTATAACCATGGCAAGAAGAATATCTCCGGCACCCAGCTCACCGACCAGATGCTGGCCTCCCTGGCAGGCGGCCAGGGCGTAACGCTGCAGCCCTCCACCGGCTATGAGCTGGTACGGAACGACCTGGGCCAGATCACTGCCATCAAGTTTACCGGCGATACCAATACCGAGACCTACACCATCACCTACGAGACCCTGCCCGGCACCGACTACGGCGGCTACAGCTCGGATACCAATACCGTCACCGTGCTGGATCCCGATGGGGTACCGGCAGGTAAGGTGGAATACAATACCCCCAGCTTCAACCGTGGGCAGACGGCTACCAAATCGGTCAGGAATGCCTCCCTCACCGAGGATGGCACCATCGAATGGCAGCTGGATATCCCCATTGACGAAAACGGCCTGAATAACGATCTGACCATCACCGACAGCATGAGCCCCACCGGCCGCCACCATATGACCTACGAGCAGCTCATGGCGCTGTATAACAGCATCGAGGATATGCTGGCCACCAATGCGGATGGCACCGTCAACATGACCGTGGGCGTTCTGCAGGATACCACCAACCCCTATCAGGGCGTACAGAATGTTTCCATGTCTCAGGTGTTGGCCGGCGGCTACGAGGGCAAGGCGTTCGGCAATGTTACCTTTACCCTCAACCACCAGTCCGATGCCCTGAAGGCTCTCAAGAACGGGACCCTCAGCCTTACCTATGCCTCCACCGGCAATACCGAGGGTCTGACCAACAATACCACCTTCCAGAACACCGCCACCGTGGGCAGCAGCGGCAGCACTTCCGCTTCCGAAAACTACTTCATCAACGATGCCGCCCCTGTGGATAAGTACTGCGCCAACGGCCACAGCTCCGGCGATGAGTGCAGCTGGTGCCATAAGTTCCGTGTGGGCGAATACCCCATCGAATACGGCATCAACGTATACCAGAAGGATACCTACGATTCCCTCACCATCGAGGATACGCTTCCCGGCGAGCTGGCGCTCTCCTGGGTGCATGTGGGCATGAATCAGAACAGTAAACTGATCATTCCCGAGGGTGCACAGGTGGGCAGTGATGGCTACTATACCCTGCAGTTCGTAGACGGGCAGGATGCCACCGGCCTGGTCTATACCGGCCGCTATAACCCCATCTCCGGCCACCTTGTGGTGGAGGTGCAGCAGGATGCGGACGAGAATACCCAGCCCATCAACCAGTGGGGCATGGGCAATACCCTTACGCTGAAGGTGCGCACCGATGTGGCAGAGAGCGCTCTGCCCGTGCCCGGCGAAAGCAAACGCTACAATCTGGATAACACCGTCAAGGTATCCACCACCAAGGAGGGTACCAAGACCGAATACGGCGAGGATACCTTCCGGTACATTGCCGAGGTGACCAACCCCCTGCTGGTAAACAAGAAGAGCCTGGATGGCAGGGAAGACAGCTCCACCTACACCAGCTACGATCAGGAAAGGTTCGGCTGGTCTGTGGATGTGCGCCAGCAGGAGGAGCACGATAAGCTGGTCATTACCGATACCATGCCCGAAGGTCTGCTGCTGGATCATATCAAGGTAGGCAACACCACCATTCAGGTGGTGCGCGATGAAAACGGAACCATCACCGAGCTGGTGCCCCAGATCCACAGCGATCATGAGGGCTTGTCCATCGTGCCTGTTTATGATGCAAATACCAATGCGGTCACCATCACCGTGATGCGCAACCCCGACAGCACGAAGAAGGATGACCCCAACCATACCCGCGGCTACGGCGCAGACCAGACCCTCCAGGTGAACTACTACTTCCATATCCCGGAGGATCAGCTGCCCAGCAAGACGGTGGAAAACGTCAAGAACACCTACATCAACAACGTGAGTGTGGATTACGTTACCGGCGATGTTACCACCACCGTGCCCGACGACCACACCATCAATACCGATCTTACGTATAAGCCTGCTGTCATCAAGAAGGGCTACGGCTACAAGTCGTGGAACTGGAACTTCTTTGAGGAAGATCTCGACATTACGAACGATAACGGCAAGCTCCGGTGGATGATCACCGTGAACCCGCCCACCACCTGCGAATACCTGCTCATCGAAGACCAGCTGCCCGCCGGGATCGTGGAGCTGGATCCCGAAGGCGATGCAAACGGTGTTATCCGCCTGCATCAGGATGCCAACTTCTGGTTCAGGCTGGGCGAAAGCAGCGATGGCATCACCTACGATCTGGAGCTGAGGGATATCTACAACACCGGCGTCACCTTGTCCGGCTACGAGGCTACCTACAATGCCCAGACCGGCAAGATCTCCATCAAGCTGTACGCCGATGTATGGAGCCAGCAGGAGTTCTTCCGCAAGCAGATGAACATGCAGCTCTTCTGCCGTGTTTCCGAAGACTATATGCCCAATACCGAAGATGGCCAGTACGAGCGCGAGCTTGGCGAGCTGACCAACAACGCCACCGTCAGCTCCGAGATGGGCGAGCTGGGCCACGATGGGCAGACCCAGAACGTTACCGTGTCTCAGCAGCGGCCCAATTTCAATACCGTAGACAAGACCTCTCCCATGTTCAATGCAAGCACCCGCCTCCTGCATTATACGGTGGATATCAACCCCACCCAGGAGGATATGATCCCTGCAAAGAACTACGTTACTTTGGTGGACGAGGTGGTCTACAGCAAGACCGATCCCTCGATCAGCTCCGGCAATTCCACCATTTACGCAAACCGTGAGCTTACTCTGCAGACCGATACGGTGAAGCTCTACTACGCCCAGTACGATGCCAACGGCGAACCTCTGCTGGATGCCAACGGCAGACTGCAGCCCGGCGAGCTGGTGGATCCCTCCAAGTGGACCATGGAGTATGTGGAAAACGATAATGCAGGCTCCTGGTATAAGAACTATTCCAACGCCGCCACCCGCACCATCACCCTTTCTGTGCCGGATGGCCGTGCCCTTGTGCTGGTGTACGATTACGCTGTAAAGATGAATGAGTACATCGGCTATGAAGGCGCTGCACTGAATGTTTCCAACTCGGTCTACCTTGAGGGCTTCGAGCAGAGCGGCGAATCTGCCAAGACCAGCGACCAGGACGTTTGGAACGCCGATGGCGGCGGCGGCAACGTGAACGACCTGAGCCCCATCACCTTCATCAAGCACGATGCTGCCAACCAGAGCCATGTGCTGGAGGGGGTAACGTTTAAGCTCGAGTGGTATGGTATGACCAATCAGGACTGGTACAACCCGGAATATGGCTGGACCAGCTTTGGCAATAACATCTACACCACCAATGAGGCAGGTAAGATCATTTTTGACCCGCCCGCCGGCGGTTACGGTTCCAACGTTTTTGCCAATTTACTGTACCGCCTTGTAGAAGTAGACAGCATCACCGGCTATGAGAAGGGCGATCCTGCGCCTACCTACTATTTCTACTGGCCAAGCGACTATGGCTTCCCGATGGCAACTCCCGAAAACTTCGATATGTCTCAGGCCTACGACCTGTCCGAGACCAACCCCGTCATCTACGTTGCCAACCGCAAGATCGATACCACCCTCAACGTGCAGAAACGCTGGGTGGACAGCGATGGCAGCGAACTGGCCGGTGTGTACATCCCCTCCTCCGCAACGGTGGATCTGTACCGCTACGCCATCCCCGAAGAAGATTGGGAGCGGCTGCTCGATGAGACGGACGACGGCATTAACGGTGCGTTGGTAGCCGGTGCCGAGAATACCGAAGTGACCATCCGTGTCGCCAGCAGCAACGATAACCACAATAATGATGCTGTTACCACCGTTACCGCCGCCGTTGGCTCCACGCTGGAGTTCGATGTGGTGGTATTGAACTATGGCGTCGGTACACAAGATAAGTGGCAGAACAAGCCCGTCTTTGATACGCTGGAGAGCTCCTCCTACAAAGTGGTCGATCTGCAGGATGTGTACCATTATGTAGTCACCGTTGAGAAGGATATGCAGCTCACCGGTTATTTCCGCAACGGTTCGGCGCAGGCAAATATCTGGAACGCGGATAATGTTGGCGACTATGTAAAGATCCTGAATGTAGATGCTTCGACAGGCACCCCCGCCGACAACGCCACCTACGCCCACCTGCTGGAGCCCTACATCGACCGCAGCTTCGTGCAGCCCGTCAAGCTCACCGCCGCAGGCAACTGGGCAGGCAGCTGGGAGAACCTGGATCTGCTGGGCGAGGTGCAGAACGAGGATGGCACCACCGGCATCGTCCACTACAAGTACTTTGTGGCAGAGGAAGCCATCGATGGCTTCTCCGCCACCGTTACCGGCTACAGCAGCGATGAGGGCGGCCGCTTCGTGGTTACCAACCGCAAGGACGGCAGCTACTCCCTCAAGACCAACCTGCGCGTGCTCAAGAAATGGTACGACGGCGATGGCAACGAGTACCTCTACAATGCTTCCACCAAGCGGTGGAGCAACGGTGAAAAGACCTACGAGCTCCGGGATGGCGTATGGTTCGAGGTGAACGGGGAGACCTACACCCAGATCAACGACGAGGCCGTGCTGGCCCAGCTGCCGCAGGAGTCCGTCAGCATCATCCTCCTCCAGAAGGATCTGCTGGCAGGCGATGATGCCTCCTGGGAGACCTACACCTACAATCAGAACGCCGCCACCTCCATCAGCGACAAGACCGGCTGGCTCTACAACTTTGTGGATCTGCCCCTGAGGGCCTACAATAACAAGGGCGAGCTGCTGGAAAGCTACGATTACTTCATCGAAGAGCGCATCAAGGGCGATTATGTCGTGGAGCTGGTGGAGACCGGCACCGTTACCGATACCGACGGTAAGGTCTTTGAGACCATCACCGTCAAGAACTCCGCGCCCCGCAAACTGGAGGTCACCGCCAAAAAGAAATGGGCAGACGGTGAACCCTCCGGCAGCGCCAGCATTACCGTAAAGCTGGGCCGCCAGATCTACACCGTAAACGGCTATGTGGATGATGACACCTACACCTCCGAAGAGGTCACCCTCACCGGCGTGCACAACTGGCAGCACACCTGGAGCAACCTGCCCAACAGCGGTGAGGATGCCTCCGGCAATACCGTCAGCTACCGTTATGTGGTCACCGAGACCAAGGTGAACGGCGTGGCGGTGGATGCCACCCACTACGAGCCTACCTACGACAACAGCCAGGATGGCCTTGTCATCATCACCAACACCAAGGTGATCCCCAAGACCGAGCTGACCGTGGAAAAGGTCTGGCTGGATGAGCAGAACCAGCCCATGGATGCTCCCGCCGATGTGGCGGAGGTGCAGCTCACCCTCAAGCGCCGGGCCGCTCAGAGCGGCACCGTGGAGACCCTGCAAACCGTCTCGCTCAATGCGGAGAACCGCTGGAGGATGATCCTCTCCGAGCTGGATAAGTTTGTGGTGGTGAACGACGAACCCACCGAAGAGCTGTGGATCTACTACTTCGAAGAGGATCCCGTGCCCTCCGGCTACAAGGTGGCCTACTCCAACTCCGCAGACGGCATCAACTTTACCGCCCCCGAAGGCGGCAAGGTGACTGTCTCCAACAGCCTCTCCACCGATATGACCATCACCAAGCAGTGGCAGAACACCAAGGGCGAAGCCGTGGAGCCTGCCGCTGAGGCGGTGTATCTCAAGCTGCTGCGCAACGGCAGCGAGCTGACCCTCACCGAGGCCAACGGCGTTGCCCCCGAGAACGGCTACCTGAAGCTCTCTGCCGCCAACGGCTGGAAGCTGAGCGTTCAGGGGCTGGACGAGACCGATGAGAGCGGCAATGCCTACACCTACACCGTAAAGGAATACTTCCTTGAGAACGGCAACTACACCGAGGCCGCCGGTGCCACCGTGGCACCCGCCGAGGGCACTGCCTCCACCGGCTTTACCATCACCAATAAGGTGACCGCCGTCAAGCTGGTCAAGCAGTGGCAGAACGCCGATGGCAGCGCTTATACGCCCGAAAACGGCGCCACCGCGTCCTTCAAGCTGATGCGCCGCTCCTCCTGGAACAACGAGACCGAGGTGCAGCAGATCACCCTCAACGGCACCGAAGCCACCCCGTGGACGTTCTCTGCCGAGGGTCTGCCCGTAAGCGGCCCCGGCGGCGAGACCTACGCCTACTACTTCGTGGAGACCGCGCTGCCCGAGGGCTTTGTGCCCACTTACTCCAATGCTCAGGATGGCACTGCCTTCACCCCCGTGACGGATGAGACCATCACCGTTACCAACAAGAAGCAGAGCGTGGCGGAGGATACCTTCACCGACCTGATGCTGACCAAGCAGTGGGTGAACGCAGCCGACTGTATGCCCGATACCCTCACCTTCACCGTTACCCAGCAGGATACGGTGGATGCGGCGGCCCAGGCTACCCCGCACACCGTCACCGTGGATCTGACCCAGGCCACTCCCGTTGCTGCCTGCCAGACCCTGACCGATCTGGGCGCGACCCTGACCGTGACCGCTGACGGCAACGGCGGCTTTACCCTCAACATCCAGAACCTGCCGGATGCCCATCTGGTGGATGGCACCGCCACGGTGGATTACGCCTACACCGCTGCCGAGCAGCCGGTGGAGGGCTTCACCACCACCTTGAGCGGCGATGCGCAGAACGGCTACACCTTCGTGAACACCGCCACCCAGCTGAAGGTGGAAAAGAGGTGGGGCGAAGGCGCTGTACAGAAGGATGTGCAGTTCAAGCTCTGGCGCAAGACCGCACAGGGCGGCGGCACCGAGCCGGATCCCGGCGAGACCACCATCACCTGCCCCTACGGCTGCGGTGCACAGATCACCGAGGGCCAGACCGGGCACGGCGTTGCAGGCTGCGGCCTTACCGACCATTACCTCTGTGATGGTACGGATCACAGCGCAGCCGCCTGCGGCATCTCCGGGCACTATCAGTGCGATGGCAAGGATCACAGCGCAGCCGCCTGCGGTCTCTCCGGGCACTATGTGTGCGATGGGCAGGATCACAGCAATTGCGGCGGTACTGCGACCATCGCCTGCCCCGGTGGCTGCGGCACGCAGATCACCGAGGGCGACCCGGCGCATGCAAAGGCTGGCTGCAACGAGGATGGGCACTATGTGTGCGTTGGCGACCATAGCGAGTGCAGCTTCTGCGATGGTTATGTGTGCACCGGCGAGCACGGCAGCGGCGTGTGCGATACCCCTGCCGGCGGCGGGGAAACCACCGATACGGTGGATATCACCTTCGTTGCATATAATAAGTACATCGATAACGGGGAAGTGATCGTTGACGAACCGACCCACACCGAGACCGGTATCCCGGTGGGCGCAGAGATCACCTGGCAGGTAACGGTAGATTACAGCTTCGACAGTAATCTTGGTTGGGGCGCTGCAAACGAACCCACCTTTACTTACGATGGGCAGCAGTATAAAGCCAACACCAGATACGATCCCAATGGCTATACTGTGTACACAGTCACCTTTACCGCAAGCACCTCTGAGACGGTAACGCTGCACGCGGTAGAGAGGGGTGAGTATAATTACTGGCGCAAGGCCATCATGACCCACGATGTTTCCTACACCGTGCCAGCCGCCGCCAAGGCCCTCCCCGCCAGCGCCTACCGTCTCACCGCCCGCACCGCCTCCGAGACCGTGGACACCACCGGTGCCACGGAGGTCGGTACCTACACCATTCCCAACGGCAGCCTGGAGAAGATCCTCTACGGTCTGCCCATGGCCGATGCGGACGGCAACGCCTACCTCTACTTTGTAGAGGAGCTGAACGGCGAGGACTACATCGTCTCCTACACCAACAACGATGGCGTTGCGCCCAATAGCGGCAGCAGCATCATCATCACCAACGATAAGACCCAGGATGATGTGATCACCACCACCACCCAGCTCAAGCTGACCAAGCAGTGGGTCGGGGCAGAGGACTACAAGCCCGGCAGCCTCACCTTCACCGTGAAGCAGCAAAACAGCGTGGATGGCACCTACACCGATCACACCATCACCGTGGATCTGACCCAGACCCTGCCCGTTGCCGCCTGCCAGACCCTGGCCGATCAGGGCGCAACGCTGGCTGTGGAGCAGGCCGCCGACGGTACCGACAGCTGGACGCTGACGGTATCCGGCCTGCCGGAGACCCGCACCGTCAACGGTGCGATCACCTACAGCTACGCTTACACCGCAGCCGAGCAGCCGGTGGAGGGCTTCACCACCACCACGGGCGGCGATGCGCAGAACGGCTACACCTTCGTAAACACCCGCAACACCACCTCCGCAAAGGTAGTGAAGCAGTGGGGCGAGGGCACGCCGGAAACCAAACCCGCCGTTACCATGACCCTCTGCCGCTATCTGGAAAAGGATGGCCTGCGGCTGGATGAGACCGTTGCCATCGATGGCGTGACCAACCCGGTCACCCTTGATGGCAGCGAGCAGACTCCGTGGGCACACCGGTGGAACGGCCTGCCCGTGTACGGTGCCATCACCGGCGATGGGAACGGCACGGAGACCACCCTCACCGGCGAGTTCGTGTACTACGTTACCGAGGCTCCCGTGGCGGGCTACAACACCACCGTCAGCACCGCAGACGGTGCGCTGGAGAACGGCGAGGTCACCTTTACCAATACGCCCACCCAGCTGAAGGTGGAAAAGACCTGGCAGGGCGGCGACGGTAACAGCGCCACCTTCCAGCTCTACCAGCTGGTGGGCGAGCCCTCCGGCGGCACCACCGATCCGGATGAGCCTACCGACCCGGATACCCCCACCGATCCCGACGAGCCTGATCCGGATGACCCCGACCAGCCCACTGAACCCGCCGAGACGGTGAAGGTGCAGCTGGCGATCATGCTCGACAATGGCGAATATGGCATCCAGCCCTGTGTGGCGCGTTACGAGAATGGGGCTGAGGTACACGCATATTTCGATGCGGAGTTCGAGGTCGGTTCCTACGCCATGCTGGAGGCTACGTGGCGCAACCCGAATAACTGGTTGCCGGATACCTCCAAGGCGCAGCTCAGCTCTTCTGTTGGTTCCGAAGCATGCACCCTTACCGATAACGGCAGTTGGAACGGTTCCCGTACCTACTACATCGATCTGGGTAAGATCACCACCGGCGGTAATGTGCAGTGGATCACGGATGGCTACTTCAATGCCACCGCAGATGGAACCAGCGGTTGGACCTTCACCTACTACACCTACGACCCCGCCGCCACCGGCTATGCGGCCCGCAGCACCGAGCTGCCCGCTAATGCAACGCGCTGGGGCGATCCGGTCACCGTCACGGCGGCAGAGGGCTGGCAGCACATCTTCTACGGTCTGCCCTTTGCCACGGAAGATGGTACCCCCATCACCTACTATGTGGTGGAGACCGGCTGCGATCCCACCGGCTACACGGTGGCTTACACCGGCAACGGTGCAGGCGAGGGCGGTACCATCACCATCACCAACGCCAAGGATGATGTGATCCTCACCACCACCACCGATGTGAAGCTCACCAAGGTCTGGGAAGGCCTCAGCGATTACCGGCCCGACAGCCTTACCTTCCGCCTTGCGCAGAAGGATGCGCTGTCGGATGCGGCAGTCACCGATCATGAGATCACCGTGGATCTGACCCGGACCCCGCCCGTTGCCGCCTGCGGCACGCTGCCCGAGGGCACGGCGCTGAATGTGGCTGCCACCGACGAGGGCGGCTTCACCCTGACCGTTTCCCAGCTGCCGGATACCCGCAGCGTGAACGGTACCAACACCTACGATTACACCTACACCTTCACTGAGGATGCGGTGGCAGGCTTCACCTCCACCGTTACCGGCGATGAACAGAACGGCTACACCGTCACCAACACCCGCGATACCACTCAGGTCACCGTGGAGAAGGTCTGGGAGGGCGGCGCACCCGCTGCCCAGCTGGGCACCACCGTTCAGGTGACCCTGTACCGCACCATCGAGCAGGAGACCGGCAATGTGCTGGTGCCTGTGGTGCAGGAGGGGCTCGCCAACCCGGTCACCCTGAATGGCAGCGAGACCAACCCGTGGCACCACACCTGGACGGGCCTGCCCACCTACGGCAGCCTGACGGTGGATGATGCGGGCACCACCCTCACCGGCGCGTACACCTACTACGTAAAGGAGACCCCGGTGGACGGCTACCGTTCTCAGCCGGATCCCGAAGGCGGCAAGGTGGATGCGGATGGCAATGTGACCATCACCAACGCGCCCTCTGTGCTGTATGTGCAGAAGCAGTGGAGCGGCTTTGCCGAGGGTGAGGTAAGCGGCTACACCGTTGCCCTGCAAATGACCGATGAGAATGGCACTGCGGTGGATCCCGCCCTGTACGGCGTGGGGCTCACCAGCATCATCATCAACGGTCAGGAGCATTGCTTCGCGGTAAGCGCAGATACCCTTGCCGCAGCCACCTTCCATGGTCTGCCCGCCGGTACCTACACCGTTCGGGAGCTGGCCTGGAAGACCGGCGATGGCGAATGGCAGCTCATCGATGATCCCGATGCGCTGGCCTGGGAGATCACCGAAGGCACGGTCACCCTGCCGGAGCAGGTCTCCGAAGCGGGCGAGACCGCAACCGTTATCAACACCAAGCGCACCCAGCTGAAGGTGGAAAAGGTCTGGGGCGAGGGCACCACGCAGGGCCCCGTCACCTTCACGCTCTACCGCAGGCTGGCGGGCAGCTCCGGGCCGGAAGAGCCGGAGATCACCTGCCTCGTGTGCGGCGAGGCTGTGGATAGCGCAGAGCAGCACAAGCAGCCCTGCGGCCACTACGATTGCCCGGATGATTACGATGCTTCCCAGCATGTGGCCTGCGCCTGCGGGCAGAGCTACATCTGCCAGGAGGGGCACAGCGATTGCGAAACACCTGTGGTCACTGTCCTGTGTCCAGGCTGCGGGCAGCCCATCACTGAGGGCGATCCTGCTCATGGCACTGCGGAGTGCGGCATCGAAGGCCACTACCTCTGCAAGGGCGACCACGGCGTGTGTGGCACCTGCGGTCAACGCCTGTGTAATGGCGATGATCACACCGGCTGCGGTGAGCAGGAGACGGTATCTCTGAGCTTTACCCTCAATTGGAAGGAAAGCGGTGGAGCCGTACCCGATGTCAGCAATACGATCGCTGAGACCCTTCCCGTTGGCTCAAAGGTCGTGTGGCAGATTGATATACCTTCTGGCGTGCATCAGCTGGGTGCCTTCCAGTTGAGCTATGGCGGAGCAAGCATCAGCTTCGATTATGAGAAGAATGAGTACACGCTTGCTGATACCAACAACGATGGCTACATCACCTATACCTCAAATGTGTTTACGGTATTGAGCGCTGAGGAGGGTGGTACGGAGATCAGCTATAACACCGATAGATGGTGGAATGCCGGTACTACGGTGAAGCAGTCGGTAACCATAGCCGATACCAAGTCTCTCCGCACCTTCACCACACGCGCCTCCGAGACCGTAGACCTGTCCAACACCGAAAAGCTGGGCACCTACACCATCAACGCACCCGACTGGTACCGGATCATCTACGGCCTGCCCGCCGCCGATGATAACGGCAACGCCTACGAGTACCTGGTGGTGGAGGAGAACGCAGACGGTTATCAGGTCTCCTACGACAACAACGGCACCGCACCCGATGGCGAGCCCATCACCATCACCAACGAGAAGCCGGTCATCCCCACGGTGGATGTTGCCGTGAACAAGACCTGGCTGGATGCCGCCGGAGTTGCCGCGGCTGCCCCCAACTACGCCGTACACTACCAGCTCTGGTCGGTGAACGGTCAGCAGCTGGTGGCGGAGGGTGTGCTCAACAAGCAGAACGACTGGACGGCTACCCATACCGGCCTGAGCGCATCCGATACCTACTACGTGGTGGAGACCGCCGTGCTCAGCGGCACCACCGATATGATGAAGTTCTACACCACCACCTATCAGCCCGGCACCGGCGAGGCACAGACCTCTCCCGATATGGCAGCGGTGGGCGGCGGTCAGATCACTGTCATCAACCAGCTCAAGCCCACCTACAGCCTGCCGGAGACCGGCGGCGTGGGCACCCATCTGTATACGGGCGCAGGCGTTGTGCTCATCTGCATCGCGCTTTCGCTTCTGTATAAAGGAAACAAAGGGAAAAGGAGGGCTGATGCATAATCCGCTTTCCCGTATCCCTCAATGGTTCAATAGGTACCCAAGAAAATCAGAAAGGAAAGACTACCATGACTACGATGAAAAAACTGGTTTCCCTGGTACTGGCTGTTCTGATGCTCTGCATCTCCGCCGCCGCTCTCGCAACCGAAGCTGAAACCCCCTACACCATCACCATCAACGGTGATGATGGCCACACCTATGAAGCCTATCAGATCTTCGGCGGCGACCTGTCCGGCGATGTTCTGAGCAACATTGTCTGGGGCAACGGTGTGAACGGCGAGGCTGTTCAGACCAAAACCGAAAAGGCCTCCGCTCAGGAAGTTGCCGATCTGCTCACCAGCGATAATCTGGATGAGTACATGGCTATCTTCGAGGAAAACCTGCTCGCTTCCGGTGTTAAGACCAGCACCGGTGTTGCCGGTGAAGACGGCACCACCTACACCATCGAAGGTCTGGAGCCCGGCTACTACCTGATCAAGGATGCAGACGGCTCTGTGCCCGTCGGTCATGCCTACACCAAGTTCATGGCCAAGGTCGTCAAGAATGTTACGGCTTCTCCCAAGACCGATAACACCACCCACGAGAAGAAGGTCTACGAGAATGTGAAGCCCGTCACCAATGGCAAGACCGGTGCTGCGGGCAACAAGTACAACGATGTGGCTGACTACTGCATCGGCGACACCGTTCCTTTCGCTCTTTACAGCACCGTGCCGGATACCACCCACTACGATCACTATGTGATGATCTTCCACGATGTGATGGAAGCAGGCCTGGAGTTCGACCCCGCGAGCATCAAGGTGACCATCGGTGGCAACGAGTACACCAACATCACCCTTGTTCAGCCCGGTACCGATGGCTGCACCTTCGAACTGAAGCTCAACGAGCTGAAGGGCTACACTGCCGGTGAAGAGATCCGTGTGGACTTCAATGCCACCCTGACCGATGAGGCTGTGATCGGCTTGGACGGCAACCCCAACAAGTCCAAGCTGGAGTTCTCCAACAACCCCAACAATGATGGTACCGTGGATGAGAACGGTGAATACATCGATGACGGTGACACTACCGAGACTCCCTGGGATCACGTCGTAGTTTTCACCTACGAACTGGATGTGACCAAGGTCGATGGTGCTGATACCGCTAAGAAGCTGCAGGGCGCTGAGTTTGTTCTCCAGAATGCGGCTGGCAAGTATGTTACCGTTGATGCAAGCGGCATCGTTACCGGTTGGGTCGAAGCTAAGGAACAGGCTTCCAAACTCACCTCTGATGCAGATGGCTTCTTCAAGGTCGTCGGTCTGGATGATGGCGAATACAAGCTGGAGGAAACCAAGGCTCCCGAAGGCTACAACCTGCTGGCTGATCCCATCGCTATCAAGGTGAGCGCTACCACCATCAACGATCAGAACTACACCGGCACTCCTTCTGCTGCTCTTACCGCTCTGAATATCGAAGTTGGCGGTAGCACGGCTGCCGGTGATACCGCTACCGGTGTTGTGTCCACTACCGTGAACAACAACGTGGGCGCCACCCTGCCCGAGACCGGCGGCATCGGCACCACCATCTTCTACGTGGTGGGCGGTGTGCTGGTTCTGGCTGCCATCGTGCTGCTGGTCACCAAGCGCCGCGTGGGCGAGGAGAACTGAGTTTTCCAAACCATACGGGCGTATATGACCCAATCACATTTCGACCCTGTACCCGGGGGAGGGGCATAGCCCCTCCCCGGGCGACCGGGCCTGAAGGAAAGGAGCGCCCATGAAGAAAAACTGGCAAAATGTGCTGCTGGTGCTGATCCTGCTGGCAGGCGTGGCGCTCCTTGTATACCCCACCTTTGCCGATTACTGGAACTCCATCCACCAGTCCCGGGCCATCGCCAGCTATACGCAGGCGGTGTCCACCATCGATAACACCCGCTACGATGCCATGTGGGAAGCCGCCCACGAATATAACCGTTCCCTGCCCAGGTTCGACCACCGCTTCAACCCCAGCGAGGAGTCCCGGGCACATTATTCCACCCTGCTGGATGCCACCGGCTCCGGCATCATGGGGCATATCGAGATCCCCGCCATCGAGGTCTCCCTTCCCATTTACCATGGCACCGCCGATACGGTGCTGCAGATCGCCATCGGCCATATCGAAGGCACCTCCCTGCCCGTGGGCGGCGAAAGCACCCACTGCGCGGTATCCGGCCACCGGGGTCTGCCCTCTGCCAAGCTGTTTACCAACCTTGATCAGCTGGAAAACGGCGATATCTTCCATTTGCATGTACTCGATGAGACCCTCACCTACGAGGTGGATCAGATCCTCATCGTTGAACCCTTCGACCTGACCGGTCTGGAGATCGTCGAAGGCCAGGACCTGTGCACCCTGGTTACGTGCACACCCTACGGCATCAACTCCCACAGGCTGCTGGTGCGGGGCCACCGCATCGAAACGCCGGAGGCGGAAAAGGTGATCCGCGTGGTCGCCGATGCTGTGCAGATCGAGCCGCTGCTGGTGGCTCCCGTGGTGGCAGCGCCCATGCTGCTGCTGCTTCTGCTGGTGCTGCTCATCAGCACCGGCAACCGAAACAAAAAGACCAGAAAGGGTAGGTGAGCAGGCATGAAAAAAAGAATGACCTTGCTTTGCCTCGTGCTTTGTCTGCTGCTGCCTGTGTTTGCACAGGCCGAAGCGGTGGATCCCGACCACGCCGCATCCCTTACGCTGCATTTTGCGGATGGGGGCACCCCGCTGGCCGGGGCCTGCTTCTCGGCCTACCGGGTGGCATCTGTCAATGAGCATGGCGCGTATGCGCTGCTGCCCGGCTGGGATGTGGGCGATGCGGATCTGAACCGCACCGAAAGCGCCGCCCAGTGGATGGCGCTGGCCCAGCTGCTCTCTGCCCAGACGGAGGAGGCCACCGATGCCGCCATGACCGATCAGCAGGGCCTTGCTGCGATGGAAGATCTGGAGCCGGGCCTGTATCTGGTAACGGGCCTGCCGCTGGAGGTGGGCGTGGTGGCCTACGAATTCGCCCCCATGATGATCTCCCTGCCCGGCAAGACCGATGGCAAGTGGCAGTACGATGTTTATGCCGATGTGAAGTTCTCCAAGGGCGATGTGATCCGGGATGTGCGGGTCTTCAAATACTGGAGCAACGATGGCAATGGCTCTGGCCGCCCCGGCAGCATCATGGCTGCGCTGTATTGCGACGGGCAGCTGTACACCACCGTAGAGCTCACCGCAGAGAAGAGCTGGTCGCATACCTTTGAGAGCCTGTCTGCCGCCCATGAATGGACGGTATCGGAGCTGAACGTGCCCAATGGCTACAAGCCCACCTACGGCGAAGCGGAAGGCGCGCTCACCATTACCAATACCCGCATCGATACGCCCACCCCGCCGCCGGATATCCCCCAGACGGGTCTGGTGTGGTGGCCGGTGCCGCTGCTGGCGGTGCTGGGCATTGCCTTGGTGCTCACGGGGCTGGTGCTCCGCCGGAAGTGGGGCAGCGAAAATGAGTAAACGCAAGGGAAACGCATTCATCATCACGGGGCTGCTGCTGCTGGCGGCAGCCCTTGCCCTTACGGTCTATAACATGCATACCGAGCTGACCGCAGGCGAAAGCTCCGCTCATGTGGTCAGCCTGCTCAGCGGCGCTGCCTCCGGCGGTGGGGCAGGCGGCTCCGGCGGTGGGGTGGGTGATCCCGGCAGCACAGCCGGAGATACCGCTCCCGGCGGGGCAACGGTTCCCGGTGCTGCGGCTGCTCCGGTTGATCCGGCTGCCCCGGATGGTGCGCAGGGCACGGTGCTGCCCGGCAGCACCCCCGGCCCGGGCGAAACGCTGGAGCCGGGTGCTACGCTGGTGCCGGTCACTTCGCTGGCCCCGGGGGCAACGCTGGCTCCCTGGGAGACCCTTCTGCCCGGCGGCCTGCTGCCCGAGCCCACCTTCGTGCCGGACTATCAGCTGTACCCGGAGATGGAGATGCCCATCGTGGAGGTGGATGGCCATGCCTACATCGGTACCCTGCGCATCCCTGATCTGGGGCTGGAGCTGCCGGTGATGCAGGAGTGGAGCTACCGCAAGCTGAAGATCGCCCCCTGCCGCTTCTCCGGCTCGGCCTATCAGGGCGACCTGATCATCGTGGCCCATAACTATGTGACCCATCTGGGCAACATCAAAAATCTGCCCGCCGGAGCGGAGGTCACCTTTACGGATGTGGCAGGCAATGTTTTCTGCTATGCGCTGGCAGAGATCGAGATCCTCAAGCCCAATCAGGTGGAAGAGCTGATGGGCACCGATTACCCGCTCACGCTGGTCACCTGCACCATCGGCGGCAGAACGCGCGTTACCGCCCGATGCGTGCTCACCCGGGAGATCCCGGTGGTGCCCGGGGAATAAAGAAACAGACCGTTGACAGGAGCTGTCAGCGGTCTGTTTTTGTGGTTTTCTTTTGGTGACTCTTGTCGTTTTACCGGCGCCCCATACGAGGCTCCCTCTAAAGAGGGAGCTGTCACCCGAAGGGTGACTGAGGGTGCCGATCGCAGACCCTGCCCGGGGGTTGCCTATCACCCAAGCCGGGTGGAGCGCATTGCTCCGGCAACGCCCACCTCCGCAGCCCGCCCTTGCCAAAGGGGGGTGGCTCGCCGCAGGCGAGACGGGGGGATTCCGGCATCCGACAAGCCGGGCGGGACAGCCCCGCCGTGGCGGTGTGAGGCAACTGCGGTTGGGCGTTGAATCCCTCACCCGCCTACGGCGGGAGCTCCCTTTGGCAAGGGAGCCTGTGCAGTTGGCGACCTCCCGGGGGTTGCCTATCACCCATCCCGGGGCAACGCAGACCCGCTACGGCAGCGCCCGATCCCCACAAGGCTCTCCTCTTTAGAGGGAGCTGTCACCCGAAGGGTGACTGAGGGTGCCGATCGCAGACCCTGCCCGGGGGTTGCCTATCACCCAAGTTGGGTGGAGCGCATTGCTCCGGCAACGCCCACCTCAGCAGCCCGCCCTTGCCAAAGGGGGGTGGCTCGCCGCAGGCGAGACGGGGGGATTCCGGCATCCGCCAAGCCGGGCGGGACAGCCCCGCCGTGGCGGTGTGAGGCAACTGCGGATGGGCGTTGAATCCCTCACCCGCCTACGGCGGGAGCTCCCTTTGGCAAGGGAGCCTGTGCAGTTGGCGACCTCCCGGGGGTTGCCTATCACCCAACCCGGGCACGCAGCCCCGCTATGCCAGCCCCCGATCCCCACAAGGCTCTCCTCTTTAGAGGGAACTGTCACCCGAAGGGTGACTGAGGGTGCCGATCGCTGCCCAACTCCCGGTGCGCACACCCACCCAACCCGGGCACGCAGCCCCGCTACAGCAGCACCCCCACCTACCAAAAAGGCTCCCTCTTCAGAGGGAGCCGGAAACGAGGGCACCTTCACGCCCCCTCCACCCGGTCGAACTGGGCATGGTACAGCTCGCTGTACGCCCCGCCCTTTTGCAGCAGCTCCCGGTGGGTGCCGCTTTCCACGATGCGGCCCTTGTCCATCACCAGGATGCGATCCGCCCCGGTTATGGTGCTCAGCCGGTGGGCAATGATGAAGCAGGTCCTGCCCTGCATCAGGCGCAGCATGGCATCCTGTATGCGGCGCTCGGTCTGGGTATCCACATTGGAGGTGGCTTCGTCCAGTATCAGCATGGGGGAGTGGATCAGCATGGCCCGGGCGATGGTCATCAGCTGCTTCTGCCCCTTGGAGATGCTGTTGCCGCTGCCGGTGACCACCGTATCGTACCCATCCGGCAGCGAGAGGATCATTTCATGGATGTGGGCTGCCTTTGCGGCGGCCTCCACATCCTGCCGGGTAACGCCGTCCCGCCCGTAGGCGATGTTCTCCTGCACGGTGCCGTCAAAGAGCCAGGTATCCTGCAGCACCATGGTAAACTGGCGGCGCAGCTCCTCACGGCGCAGGGTGCGTATGTCTCTGCCATCCAGCAGGATGCGCCCGGAGGATACATCGTAGAAGCGCATCAGCAGATTGATGAGGGTGGTCTTGCCGCAGCCGGTCTCGCCTACGATGGCGATCACCTGCCCGGGCTTTGCGGTAAAGGAGATGTTGTGGAGCACGGTCGCATCGTCGGTATAGCCGAAGGATACATCCTCGAAGGTCACCTCGCCCCGGCATTGGGGTATGGGCAGGGCCTCCGGGCTGTCGGCAGGCTCCGGCTCCAGCGAGAGCAGGCCCAGCACCCGCTCCGCAGCCGCCAGCGTGGACTGGATCTCTGCCAGGATGTTGGCAAACTCGTTGATGGGGCCGGAAAACTTGCGGCTGTAGAGCACAAAGGAGCTTACATCGCCCAGAAGGATGCTGCCGCCCATGTACAAAAGCGCACCGAAAACGCTCACCGCTGCCAGGCTCAGGTTGTTGATCAGGTTCACCGTGGGGCCGGTGATGGCGGCGGTGTGGTCGGCGTGCCAGGTGGCATCCACCGCGTTGTCGTTGTGGAGCTTGAAGCGGTCGTTGAACTCCTGCTCCTGGTGGTAGGCGCGTATGGTCTTCAGTCCGCCCACGGTCTCTTCACTGTAGCCGTTCATGGCTCCCAGCATACGGCTGCGCTTGGAAAACAGCGGCCGCACGATCTTTGCCCGCCAACGGGTGATCAGCAGCGACAGGGGAATGGTCACCGCAAACACCAGCAGCAGCTGGGGCGCAATGGAGACCATCATGATGAACGACCCCACCACCGTAACAAAGCTGGATATGATCTGTGTCAGGTCGGTGGAGAGGGTAGCGCCCACCGTATCCACATCGTAGGAGAGGATGGAGAGCACATCGCCGGTCTGGTGGGTATCGAAGAAGGAGATGGGCAGGGTGGTCAGGTGGTCGAAGAGATCCTTGCGCATCTTGCTCACCACGTTCCGGCTCAGCCGGATCATGATGGCCGAGAGGCCCCAGGAGATCAGCGAGGAAGCGCCCGCCACCGCCACCATGGCCGCCACATAGCGGATGACCACCGGGAACTGTACCCCGCTTTCGTGCTCAATGGCGTTGATGGCAGCGCCGGAAAGGCGCGGCGATACCAGCCCCAGTGCATTGCCTGCAATGGAGAGCAGCGCCGCCAGAAGAATGATCCAACGGTATCTGGCCAAATAGCGCCAGAGCTTCAGCAGCACGACGCCGGTTTTTTCCTTGGGGCGGGCAAAGGCAGGCCCGCGGCCGCGGCCTCGGTTCATGCTGCCTCACCTCCCAGCTGCAATTGGCAAAGCTCCCGGTACATGGGGCAGGTGGTGAGCAGCTGCCCGTGGGTGCCCTTGCCGATGATCCGGCCCTTGTCCATCACCAGGATCAGGTCGGCGGCCATCACGGAGGATACCCGCTGGGCCACGATCACTGTGGTGGCCTGGCCGTGCCGCTCCCGGAGCGCATGGCGCAGCTCCCGGTCGGTGCGGAAATCCAGCGCAGAGGAGCAGTCGTCCAAGAGAAGGATGCGGGGGTCGCCCGCCAGCGCACGGCAGATGAGCACACGCTGCTGCTGCCCGCCGGAAAGGTTGTGGCCCCGCACGTTCAGCTCCGCCTCCAGCCCGCCCTCCTTTTCGTGGATGAAGCCGGCCTGGGCGCACTCCACCGCCTCCAGGATGGCTTTCTCGGAGAGCGCTCTGCCAAAGCGGATGTTTTCCCGGATGGTATCGGCCATGAGGAAATCGTACTGGAACACCACGCCCAGCCTGCTGTGCAGCTCCTCGGGGCTCAGGGAGCGGATATCCCGCCCGTCGATGCGGATCTGCCCGCTGTCGGCATCGTACTGGCGCATCAGCAGGGAGAGCAGGGTGCTCTTGCCGCTGCCGGTGGGGCCGATCACGCCCAGGGTCTGCCCGGGCAGGAGGGCAAAGTCCAGATCCTCCACATTGTTGTGGCCCTTGTTGTAGGAGAACGTAACGTGCTCAAAGGCGATGTGGTACGGCTCCTCCCGGCCCGCCGCCTCTGCGGGCAGCAGCTCCGGCTGGGTGAGCAGCACCTGCTCGATGCGCTTTGCGCTGGCGCTGCCCTTGGAGTACATCACAAAGATACGGGTCACCATCAGCAACGCATTGAGGATGATGGTAACGAACGAAAGAAACGAGATGATCTTGCCCGGGCCGATGACCCCGGCCTGCACCCGGTATGCGCCCACCAGCACCACCAGCGCCAGGCTGGCGTTGAGGATGAAGCCGGTCAGCGGGCTGACGCGGGCCATGGTCAGGTCGGCCTTGCGCTGCCGGGCTGCCAGATCGCTGTTGACGGCGGCGAAATCCTCCTGCTCGTAGCGGGTGCGGCTCAGGGCACGGATCACCCTGGCACCGGTCATGTTCTCCTGCACCTTGCGCACCAAAAGATCCTGCCCCTCCTGCACCCAGGTGAACAGGGGCACGCCCTTTTTGGAGGACCAGATCACCGTGCCTGCCAAAAGCGGCAGCGTGGCAATGAGCACCAGCGTCAGCACCGGCTCCATCACCAGCGAAACGATGATGCCGCCCACCAGCAGCATGGGCGCGCGCACGCCCAGCCGCTGCATGCGGTCTATCATGTTGTGTACGTTGTAGGTATCGCTGGTCAGGCGGGAGATGAGGGAGGCATCGGTGAGCCTGTCCTGCTGGGCGGCAGAAAGCGCCGTGATGCGGCTGAACAGATCCCGCCGCAGCGTGCGGGTGATCTCCCTGGTAATGCTGGTGGACATCCGGTTGGCGATGCAGTTGCCCAGCCAGGCCAGCAGGGCGGCCAGCACCATCGCGCCGCCCATGAGCCACACGCCCCGCTCGCCGCCGGGCTTGCGGGCGTATTCGTCGATGATCACAGAAAGCATGGCAGGCAGAAAAAGCTCGATCACCGTGCCGGAGATCTTGATGAGCATCTGCAGGCTGATGCGGCGCAGATAGGGTCGGATGTAGCGCCATACGGTACGCATGGGCGGTGTTCGCTCCTTTCGGGGGTGGCTGATGGTTTGGGCGGGGCGTTGCAGCAGGCTGCGAGGGGGTTCGGGGATACCGGACGATGGCTGCACAGCTTGGGCTTCCGTCCGGCCCCCGCAGCATCGCCGGGGGGGAGGCTGCGCTTCCGGGCAGCGTATACATCCATGTGCGGCTCCCCGCAGCATCGCCGGTGGGCGGCTGCGCTTCCGGGCAGCGTATACATCCATATGCGGCTCCCCGCAGCATCGCCGGGGGCGGCTACGCTTCCGGGCAGCGGATACGCCCATGTACAGCTCCCCGCACGATCGCCGGAGGTCGGCATCAGCGCTTATGGGCAGCGCATGCCCCGACGCACATAGCCCGCCGCATTGCGGTACAAAATGCCCCTTTGCGGTCTTTGGTATCGTTGGTCCAATGGTTGCGTGCCACCATTCTACCGCCCCGGGCAGGGGGTGTCAAGCCGGAGGGCGCTTGCTCCGGCGGCGGAAAAGTTGTATCATCGGGATGTGAATCCAACCACGAAAGGAAGCGCTGCCAATGGCCATCGACCTGCACCTGCACACCACCGCCTCGGACGGTACCTGCACCCCACAGCAGCTGGTGCAGCTGCTTCGGGATGAGCAGGTGGATACCTTTGCCATCACCGACCACGACACGGTGGAGGGCGCTGCCATGCTGCTGGCCGACCCGCCGGAGGGCATGCGGTTCATTCCCGGGGTGGAGTTCTCCTGCCGCTCGGCGGTGGGCAAGTATCATATTCTGGGCTACGGCATCGACCCTGCCGGGGCGCTGCTGAATGCCGCCATCGAGGAAGGGCGGCAGCTGCGGCTGAACAAGCTGCGGGGGCGGCTCCGCTACCTGCGGGATGCGCATGGCATCACCTTTTCGACCGCGGAGGAGGAGTGGCTCCTGAGCCAAAAAAGCCCAGGCAAGCCCCACATCGGCACCCTGCTGCTGCAAAAGGGGCTGGGCAACAGCATGGTGGAGGTGCTGGCCAGGTACGTGAACCCCTTCAAGGGCGGCAACGACAGGATCGATGCGGCAGGGGCCATCCGGGCCATCCTGGCTGCCGGGGGCGTGCCGGTATGGGCGCACCCCATGGGCGGCGAGGGCAGGCGGCACAAGACCCGGGAGGAGCTGCTGCCCCGCCTTGACGATCTGCTCCATCTGGGCATACAGGGCATGGAATGCTGGTACTCCCGCTACACAGAGCAGGAGATCGCTGTGCTGACGGAGCTGGCCACCGGCGAAGGGCTGCTCATCTCCGGCGGCAGCGATTTCCACGGTACGCCCAAGCCCGGTCTGCTGCCGGGCACCCTCTGCGCCGGGGCGGCCCGCCCACGCCGGGAGCAGCTCACCCTGCTGGAACGGGTGTAGGCGTTTGCTTCGGGCGCATGCTGCTTTCATGCGCCAAAACGCATCATTCGGCATCCCTGTGTATGCTTTTGTCGAATGTCGATTGACGGGCAAACCCCGCATATGCTATGCTGAAACCGTCGAAAAACCTCTCACCCGTACCGGCGCACAAGCGCCAGAAAAAGGAGAAAACGTATGTTGGATCAATTCCTGCACAACCCTGTTCCCTACATCATCGGCTTAGTGGCCGTTGTGTTGCTGCTGCTGTTCTTCCCCCGTTACCGCAAGGTGCCGCCCAACGAGGCGCTGGTCATCTCCGGCCCCATCCGCCGCAGCTACAAGGTGCGGGATGAGAACGGCGAAGTGGTCTCCAAGAAGTTCGGCTACCGCATCGTGCGCGGCGGTGCTACCTTCGTCATTCCCATTCTGGAGCGGGTGGACCGCCTCCATCTGGGCCTGATGCAGGTGGATATCAAGACCACCCAGCCCGTGCCCTCCCAGGAGTACATCTCCGTAATGGTGGATGGCGTTGCCAACATCAAGATCGGCTCCGACGATGTGAGCATCGCCACCGCTGCCGAGCAGTTCCTCAACTGGAAGCAGGCGGATATCGCCACCGTTGCCCAGCAGGTGCTGGAGGGCAACATGCGTGAGATCATCGGCCGTATGCTGGTGAGCGACCTGGTGCAGAACCGCGATAAGTTTGCGCTGGAGACCAGCCGTGCTGCCAATTACGATATGGGCAACATGGGTCTGGAGATCATCAACCTGACGGTGCAGAACTTCCGCGATAACGATGGCGTGGTGGAGACCATGGCCACCAAGAACATCGTGGAAAAGGAACGCGATGCCCAGATCGCCAAGGCTGCCGCCGAGCAGGAGGGCCACGCCGCCATGGTGGAGGCCCAGACCAAGATCGCCGAGCAGGAAAAGAACCTGGCCCTGAAGCAGGCCGAGTTCAAGGTAATGAGCGACCACGAAAAGGCCCGTGCCGACCTGGCTTATCAGGTGGCTGAGCAGTCCAACCGCAAGGAGCTGGAAGAGGAACGCGCCAACGCCGAGCTGGTGCGCCTGCAGAAGGAGACCGAGCTGCAGCGCCAGCAGGTAGAGATCGAGCGCGAAAGGCTGAATGTGGAGATCCGTGAAAAGGCGGAGGCCGAGCGCGATGCCCGCGTCTTCCGTGCCGAAGCCGAGAAGGCCGAGCGTCAGGCCATTGCCGATGCGGAGCTGTACGAGGCCCAGAAGGTGGCTGAGGCCATCATGCTCAAGGGTAAGGCCGAGGCCGAAGCCATCGAGCTGAAGGCGAAGGCCATGCAGCAGTACGGCCAGGCCGCCATGCTGGAGATGGTCATCGAGAAGCTGCCCGACGTGGCCCGCGCCATCGGCGAGCCTCTGGGCCAGACCGAGAAGATCATCATGTTCGGCGAGGGCGCCGCTACCGGCCTCACCCGGGATGTGACCGGCTCCATGATGCAGACCTTCGAAGCCATGAAGGCTTCTGTGGGTCTGGATATCCCCAAGATGCTCACCACCATCTCCACCGGCGGTCTGGTAGGCCGCAGCGTGGAGACCGCAGAGGCTGCGGAGGCTGCCGAAGCCGCCTGCCCGGCTGCCCAGGAGCAGGAGACCGCCCAGGAGGCGTAAGCCAACAGGGCCCGATCCGTTTTGTGGAAGGATGACCCCCAAGGGGCTGCCGCTGCGTGCGGCAGCCCCGTTTTTGGTTGCTGCGTCGTTGCGGATCCTGCATTTGTTGGTTCGTGCCTCCACGGGCTGCCGTCTCACACGGGCTGCCGCCCCCCACGGGCTGCCGCCCCACACGGGCTGCTGCCCCCCCACACAAGGCTCCCTCTTCAGAGGGGGCTGGCAGGTTGGGCACTGCCGTGAGTGGTCAGCTACACCCGACTTGGGCAAAACTCGCCCGCTGCGGGTGGTGCCCACCTCCTAAGGCTCCCTTGCTAAAGGGAGCTGCCCCGTTAGGGGCTGAGGGATTCAACCCCAACCGCAGTTCCCTCCCACCGCCATGGCGGGGATGTCCCGCCCGGGGTGGGTGCTACCGGAATCCCCCCGGCGGCTACGCCGCCACCCCCCTTTGGCAAGGGCGGGCTGCGGAGGTGGGTGCTGCCGGTAGGGGTCTGCTTCCCCAGCTTGGGTATAGCGCATTGCTGCGGGAGCAGCCACCTCCTAAGGCTCCCTTGCTAAAGGGAGCTGCCCCGTTAGGGGCTGAGGGATTCAACCCCAACCGCAGTTCCCTCCCACCGCCGTGGCGGGGATGTCCCGCCCGGGGTGGGTGCTACTGGAATCCCCCCGGCGGCTACGCCGCCACCCCCTTTTGGCAAGGGGGGCTGCGGGGGTGGGTGCTGCCGGTAGGGGTCTGCGCACGGCACCCTCACTCAGGCTTCGTCTGCCGACTTCCTCTCCCCGCGGGGAAAGAAGCCGGAATGGCAGGCGGCTCCCGTTCCTCCCGCTCTGCCTCCAGCATCCGCTGGATGTACGCCCCACTGGTGATGCCCAGCCTGCCCGCCTCCCGCACGATCCGCCCGTAGACCTCCCGGTCCATCCGGAGGCAAATGTTGATCTGCCCCGGCGGGCAGCGGGTGTAGCATTCGCCAAGTCCCTGGGTATCCTTGAAAAATTTGCTTTTCATCGGCTCTCCCTCCGCAGCATCCTATGCAGGCAGCGGCTCAGGTGTTCAAACCTGCAGATCATGCTTCCCCGGGGCCTGCATGGCTATGCATCGGGGGGTAAAGTATGCTATAATATAAAGTGCGAATCTTTGTCCGGAGGTCTGAAACATGCTTGCTACCATCCTCCGCTTTGCCGCCACGGTGGCGGCCATCCCCCTCTGTGCCCGCTTTATGGACGGCGTACACCTGATCGATTTCCATAACGCCATTTTGGTGGGCGTCATCCTGGCGGTGCTGTATACGCTGCTGCGCCCGTTTCTGCGCCTGGTGCTCAAGCTGCCCAATTTCTGCACCCTGGGCCTGGTGTACGTGGTGCTGGATGCGCTGCTGGTCAACTGGGTGCCCAAGCTGGTGCACCACAGCGTGCAGATCGACAGCTTCCTCTGGGCGCTGGCGGTATCGCTGGCGGTGAACGCCCTGCGCCTGCTGGTGGATGTGCTCTTTGACGGCAACGCCCGCCACGCCTGATTTTTTCCCCTGCCACAGAAAGGAAAGAGACCTATGCATATCCTGCTTGTGAACGATGACGGCATCACCGCGGTAGGCATTGCCGCCCTTTTGAAGGAGGCGGTCTCCCGGGGCCACCGGGTCACCATGGCTGCGCCCGCCCAGCAGCAGAGCGCTGCCAGCCACAGGCTTACCCTGTCCGAGCCTGTGATGATGAGCCCCTACGAGACCGGGCTGCCCGGCGTGGAGGCCTATGCCATCAAGGGCACCCCGGCGGATTGCGTCCGTGTTGCCCTGCTGGGCGGTCTGGTGACCGACCCTGTGGATGTGGTCATCTCCGGCATCAACAACGGCCTGAATGCAGGCATGGATGCCCACTACAGCGGCACGCTGGGCGCTGCCATGGAGGGGGCCATGCTGGGCCACCGGGCGGTGGCGGCCTCCATCGGCTGGAACGCGGATGAAGCTTCCCTTGCCGCTTTGGCAGCCCTGACCCTTGATTGGGCGGAGCGGTATTGCCGCATCCCCGTTCAGCCGGTGTGCGTGCTGAACATCAACGCCCCGGGCGGCGCGGGCGCTGACTGGAAGCCCGCCGTGTATGCGCCCATGGATACCTCCTGCCGCCGGGATCGCTACGAGCGGCGGGAAAGCCCCTTCAGCGGCTCCTACTTCTGGCTGGCGGGCGATGGCGATGCCCAGCCCGTGGTGGAGGGCAGCGATAACTGGTATCTGGAAAAAGGCCATGTAACGGTCACCATGCTGGGCAACTTCGGCAGCATGGCCGCCCGGTCGTGGAACGCTCTGGGCATCTGACCTACGAATACACCACCCTGAACCGGGAGGAACTATGCAGGATTCACAAGAGCTTCTTTTGCGCCTGGACCGCCGGGGCGAGCCCCTCAGCAAGGGGCAGAAGCGGATCGCGGACTACATCGCCCGCCATTACGACAAGGCGGTATCCATGACGGCAGGCACCCTTGGCCGGGCCTGCGATGTAAGCGAGAGCACGGTGGTGCGCTTCGCCTACGCCATGGGCTACGACGGTTACCCGGAGATGCAGGCGGCGCTCCGCTCGCTGGTGCGCCAGCGGCTCACGGCGGAGCAGCGCTTCGCCCTGGCCACCGCCATCGACCCGGATCATTTGATGACCACCGTGCTGCGCAACGATATGCAGAACATCCGTAAGACGGTGGAGGCCCTCTCCCGGGAGGCCTTCGAGCGGGCGGTGGATGCCATCACCCGGGCACGGCGCATCTACATTACCGGCATGCGCTCGGCAGCGCCGCTGGCCCAGTTCATGTACCATTATCTGCACCAGATCCACGAGGATGTGCTTCTGGCGGGCAACGCCACGGTGGATGCCTGCGAGGAGGTGGAGCGCATCACCCGGGAGGATGTGCTCATCGGCATCAGCTTTCCCCGGTACTCCAGCCGCACGCTGGAGTGCATGCGCCTGGCCCGGGAGGGCGGCGCAACGGTGATCGGCATCACCGATGGGGAGATGTCGCCCCTGAAGGATGCCTCCCACATCTGCCTCTGCGCCGCCACGGACATGGCAGGCTTTGTGGATAGTCTGGCGGCACCGCTGTCGCTGATCAATGCGTTGGTGCTGGCCACCGGCCTGAGCCGCAGCGAAGCGCTGACGGAGCATTTCAAGCGCCTGGAGGGCATCTGGGATGCCCACAGCGTTTATACCGATAAGGCGGAGGAATAGGATGGGGGAGCGGTCGCCGACCTACGGCGCAGCCCCTCCGGCAGTTCCGCCCCGCAACCCACCCACACCCCGGGGGCATCCCCCCCACGAATGGAGCAGTATGAAACACATCATCGTTATCGGCGGCGGCGCAGCCGGTCTGCTGGCAGCCATGGGCGCAGCGGGCGAAGGCGCAAGGGTCACCCTGCTGGAGAAGAACGAGAAGCTGGGCAAGAAGATCTACATCACCGGCAAGGGCCGCTGCAACGTGACCAACGATTGCACGCCGGAGAGCTTCCGCACGCAGGTGGTCAAGAACCCCCGCTTCCTGTTCAGCGCGCTGAACGCCTTTGCCCCGGCGGATATGATGGCCCTGCTGGAGAAGCTGGGCTGCCCGGTCAAGACCGAGCGCGGCAACCGGGTCTTCCCGGTCAGCGAGAAGGCCAGCGATGTGACCCGCGCCCTGGAGAAGGAGATCCGCCGTCTGGGGGTCTCGATCCGGCTGGATAGCAGTGTCCGCTCGGTGGATGCTGCGGAGGGCCGCATCACCGGCGTTACCCTGACCGATGGCACCACCCTCGCTGCGGATGCGGTGATCGTGGCCACCGGCGGCATGAGCTACCCCACCACCGGCTCCACCGGCGACGGCTTCGGCTGGCTGGCCCGGCTGGGGCACACGGTGTACCCGGCCCTGCCCACGCTGATCCCCCTCACCAGCGATGCTGCGTGGGTGAAGGAATTGCAGGGGCTGAGCCTGCGCAATGTGCGCCTGACCCTGCAAAGCGGCAAAAAGAAGCTGTATACAGAGCTGGGCGAGATGCTCTTTACCCATTTCGGCATCACCGGCCCGCTGGTGCTCAGCGCCTCTGCCTACATGGCGGAGCTGGCCCCGGAGGAGGTGCGCCTGACCCTGGACCTGAAGCCCGGCCTTACCCGGGAGCAGCTGGAGGCACGCATCCTCAGGGATGTGGGCGAAGCCGGGCGCAAGCAGCTGGGCACGGTGCTGTGCGGGCTGTACCCCTCCCGGCTGGCAGAGACCATGGCGCAGCTGTGCGCCGTAAGCTGGACAAGCCCCGCCTGCGAGCTGACCCGCGAGGGCCGCAACGCGCTGGTGGAGCGCACCAAGGCGCTGGAGATCCCCGTTTCCGGCTCCCGCCCCCTGAGCGAGGCGGTGGTCACCCGGGGCGGTGTCAGCGTGAAGGAGATCAACCCGGCCACCATGGAGAGCAAGCTGGTCTCCGGTCTGTACGCAGCAGGCGAGCTGCTGGACGTGGATGCCCTCACCGGCGGCTATAATCTGCAGATCGCATTTTCTACCGGCCTGCTGGCCGGCCGCTCTGCAGCCAAAGCGTGAACGCTTTGCGGCTGCTCCTGTCCCTTGGGCATAGCGCATTGCCCCGGGCGGCAGCCAACCACGCAGGCTCCCGCACCCCATACAGGCTCCCTCTTCAGAGGGAGCTGCCGGCGCAGCCCTCCCCTCCCACAGGCTCCCTCTTCAGAGGGAGCTGTCGGCGCAGCCGACTGAGGGTGCCCCCATCCCGCACCCCACGATGCCCCCACCCATCCCGGGCGCATCGTTCAAGGGCATCGGCCCTGCATATCATATACAGTTTGGAGTCTTAACCTATGCAGTTTATCGTATTGGATCTCGAATGGAACCAGCCGGTCAGCTATCAGAGCTCGGCGTACCGCAAGGTGGGCGACAGCCTGCTGTTTGAGGTCATCCAGATCGGCGCAGCCAAGCTCAACGAGCGGCTGGAGATTGTGGATACCATCAGCGTGCCCATCTGCCCCACCCATTACATGACCATCCACCCCCGGGTCAAGCGCATGACCGGCCTCAACATGGATGTGCTGGCCGATGCCCCCAACTTTCTGGAGGGCATGGAGCGGTTCCATCAATGGTGCGGGGAGGACTGCGTGTTCATCACCTGGGGCTGCGACGATGTGAGCGTGCTCCAGCAGAACGTGGATTTCTTCCGCTTCGACAAGCCCCTGCCCAAGATGTACGACCTGCAGCGCCTCTATGCGGCGGCCATGAAGCTGAGCGGCCAGACCGCCCTCAAGACCGCCATGGAAGCGCTGGAGATCCAGCCGGAGGAGGACAGGGCGTTTCACAATGCGGAGCATGATGCATACTATACCGCATTGGTGATGCGCAAGCTGCCCGACCCGCTGGCGGTGCTGGGGTACGAGGAGCATCCCCGCAAGTTGTGCCACAACGAGCGCCGCAGCCGTTTCCGTGCCACCAATACGGTCAAGTCTGTCCGGGAGGCCATGGAGAGCAAGGAACTGCTCACCCCCAAGTGTCCCACCTGCGGCCAGGCCACGGAGCGGATCACCGAGCTGATCCCCCAGGCTACGGGCAAGTATGTGGCGCTGAGCAAGTGCAAGCACCACGGTGCCATGTTCGTGAAGGTGCGCTTTGCGCTCCTGCCGGACGGTCAGAAGGGCATGCACCTGAGCGTTCTGCCCGCCAACCGCCAGACCTCTGCCTATGTGCACACCAAGGAGCTGCAGTACCAGCTCAAGCGCAAGCGCGGCGATTACGACGATTTTGATGTTGAATATCTGGATGGGGCCATGAGCTCCAATATGCCTTTTGAGGATGCCTGACGGGCGCAAAGGGGGAGGGGGGCGCCCCTCCCCCTTTGTGGATGTCCCCGCCCCCACCCCCATCCAGGCTCCCTCTTCAGAGGGAGCTGTCGGCGAAGCCGACTGAGGGTGCCGAGTGCAGCCCCCTTTCGGTGAGAGTTGTTCCACCCATGCTTGGTGATGCTCGCCCGCCACGGGCGGCAGCCAACTCTCCCACAAGGCTTCCTCTAAAGAGGGAACTGTCGCCCCCTACACAAGGCTCCCTCTTTAGAGGGAGCTGTCGGCGAAGCCGACTGAGGGTGCCGCCCGCAGTCCCCTCCCGGCAGGAGCCATTCCACCCAAGCCACTCATAGCTTTTTCGCAGTACCGCTGCGAGGAACAGGGTGGGGCTCCGCGCCCCACACCTGCGGTTCCTCTTTTGACGCAAAAGAGGAACCAGAAAACAGCGACACGCTCTCTTTGGTCAAATCCCTTTGATTGCCCTT
>SVGN01000030.1 GCA_015056315.1 Clostridiales bacterium | reverse complement strand
ACTATAATAATCGGCGTATCAAGCTTAAGTTAAAGGGCTTGACGCCTGCTCTTCACAGACTTCAAGCCCTTTCGGTTGCTTAATTGTTTTCTTCTGTCTAACTTTTTGGGGTCACTTCATGGCGGGCTTGCTGCTTTCGGCATTTCTTGGGTTGTAAAGTGAAGGATAACTCCTTCCTTTCCATCCATCTTATTGATCACAGCAGCTTTTTGTTTGCGCCGATCCGTAGGGGATCGCTCGCCCTGTTTTTTTGGGGGGAGCTTTGTGATAAGCAGGTCGGGTGTTATTGCAAAGCACAGTCCTTCCGTCTCGCCTACGGTGAGCCAGCCTCCGGCCCGGTACGGGAGCCCCCTCGCCCTCTGGCCGCCGGAGGCATCCCCCGGCGGGTCAGCGGGCGGCACCCTCAGTCGGCTGCGCCGACAGCTCCCTCTGAAGAGGGAGCCTAAAATGGGAAGCCTGCGCCGTCAGCTCCCTCTGAAGAGGGAGCCGGTGTATAGGGGCTGCTCAGCTTCCTCTGAAGAAGGAGCCTTCGTTGGGGCCGGGAGCCTGCGGGAGCCGGGAGCCTTGAGGGGCGGGGCTGCCCTTCTACAGCCCATACTTCACCCGCACCCGCTCCAGCTTTTTACCCACGGGCTCTGCCAAAAGCCACAGAAACAGCACATTTCCCGCCGCATACACGGCAGTATGGGGCAGCGCTGCCGTGAGGGCGCTCAGGTACAGCTCCCAGCGGAAGCCGCTGTCGTACCAGAGCACCGTCCATACATCCATCACGAGAGAATAGCTTACCGCAGCCGCCAGACCGAAGCCCAGCAGGAGCCAACGGCTCTTCTTCAAGGGGCGGCCAAGCCAGCCCGCCGCAAGGCCGATCATGCCCCAGGCCAGCATCTGGAAGGGCGTCCACGGGCCCTGACCAAAATAGAAATTGCTCAGCACGGCGGCAAGGGCACCCACCAGGAAGCCGGTCTCGCCGCCCAGATAGATCCCCGCCAGAACAGTGATGGCGGTGACCGGCTTCACCAGCGGCAGGAACCGCCCGGCGATGCAAAGGGCCGTCAGCACCGCTGCCAGCACCATGCGCCGTGAGCCGGTCTGTCTGCGCTCAAAGCCGCAGAGGAACAGCAGCAACGAAAGCACCACCACGCCCAGCGTTACCAGCAGGTACCGCTTTTCGGGAAACACCAGCGCCCCCAGCAGCACCAGCAGCGGGATCAGCACCAGGGGGATCAGCCAGCGCAGCCATGCCCTCAGGCGGCTGCTTCGGATCACGATCATACCGCCGCCTCCTTTGCAGGAGCGGGCTGCGGAGCCGTGCCCGCCGCACCATCCTCCCCAGGGGCAGCCTGCGGAGCCGCGCCCGCTGCATCATCCTCCCCACCGGCAGCCTGCGGAGCCGTGCCCGCTGCACCATCCTCGCCAGCGGCAGCCAGCGGAGCCATACCCGCCACCTCCCCACCCAGCAGGATTGCCGCATCCTCCACGGTAACGGCTCCGGGCAACAGGCCCCGGGTCATGCGGCTGATGGCGGTGGAATAGAACAGGTTCTCGCTGAAGAAGCTGCGGGCCTCGCCCTCCGAGACCGCCTCACCCCGGAACAGCAGCACGCAGCGGTCGGCGCACCGGGCGGCGAAGGCCACATCATGGGTCACGATCAACAAGGCGACCCCCGCCGCCTTCAGCTGCTTCAAAACGGCGGCAAACTGCTTGCGGGCATGGGCGTCCAGCCCCTTGGCAGGCTCATCCATCAATAACAGGCGGGGCTTCAGCGCCAGCACCCGGGCCAGCGCCACCAGCTGCTGCTCGCCGCCGGACAGGTCGTAGGGGTGCCTGTCCATGAGATGGGTCAGGTCGAAGGGCAAAGCGGTAATGTCCGCCCCGGCCTTTTGCAGCTCCTCCCGCACCGTATCGCAGAGAAAGACGGTCTGCACATCCTGCGGCAAAAGGGCAACGCACTCCCGGTACAGGCTCTGGTCCCGGTAGGCGGAGATCCGTTTGCCGAAGACCTGCACCTGCCCGTGCTGGGCCCGGTTCAGCCCCGCCGCAAGGCTCAGCAGCGTGCTCTTGCCGGAGCCGTTGCCGCCCAGCAGGCACAGGATCTCTCCCTGCCGCAGGGTAAGATCGGTGCCCCGGAGCACATCCTGCCCGCTCCGCTCGTAGCGGAAATACACCTGATGCAGCCTGAGCGCAGGCGGCTCCCCGGCGCCCTCCCGGGACGAATGCCCGGGGCGGCCCGCCGCCACCGGCAGCTGCCGGTGGGCAGCCTTCGCAGCTGCGGGCGCACAGCCCGCCCATGCAGACGGGGCGACCCCCGCGCACGCAGCCGTATGCCCGGCAGCATGCTCCGCATCACCGGTACCGCCCGCTGCACCCGGTGTAATGTGGCCGGTACCGGCAGCATGATCCACATGACCGTTACCGGCAGCAGGCAATGCAGCCCCGCTCCCGCAAGCGCCGACAGCGGCTCCGGGGGCAGCCTCCGCACGCCCAGGCGCAGCCATCTCCCGGAGACGCTCCTCCACGAAGCGCCGCCCCTGAGCGATGCTGAGGGGGCACTCCCCCGCCCCGCCCAGCGCATGGTACAGCCGCACCGCAGCGGGCATGGCATCCAGCAGGCAGGGGTGGCTGCGCAGCGCAGCCGCTGCCCGGGCCGGGGCATCGCAGACCAGCAGACGGCCCGCCTCCAGCGCCAGCAGCTTGTCGCACAGGGGCATCAGCTCCTCCAGCCGGTGCTCGATCACCAGTACGGTCAGGCCCAGCTCCCGGTTGAGCCGGTGCACGGTGGCAATGAAATCCGCCGCTGCGATGGGATCCAGCTGGGCGGTGGGTTCATCCAGGATCAGCAGGCTGGGCTGCATGGCCATGACCGCCGCCAGGTTCAGCAGCTGCTTCTGCCCGCCGCTGAGCTGATCCACCGGCTTCTCGTACCAGCCCTCGATGCCGAAATAGGCCGCTGTTTCCGCCACCCGGCGGGCGATATCGCTCTGGCCAAGCCCCATGTTCTCCAGACCGAAAGCCAGCTCGTGCCACACCTTATCGGTCACGATCTGCTCATCGGGGCGCTGCATCACATAGCCCACGGAGAAAGCGGCGGTGCGGGGCGGCAGCTGCTCCAGCGGCACCCCATCCAGCAGGATGGTGCCCTCCCGCTGCCCCATGGGGGTCAGCTCCCGCTTGAGTAGCCTGAGCAGCGTGGATTTGCCGCTGCCGGTAGCGCCGCAGATGGCCACCAGCTCGCCTTTCTCCACCGAAAAGGAGACCTGATGCACAGCAGGGGCCTGTGCGCCGGGGTAGGTGAAGCTCACCTGCCGGAGTTGAAGCAGTGCCATACCATCGCCTCCTTGATGTTGAGTAATGCGGGCAGGAGCACCAGCACGCCGTAGGCCAGATAACCCGCCAGCCCACGGGGGGTGAGTGCGCCCATCGCAAACGCCGGGTAATAGCTCACGCCCCGCCCGGCTGCGCCCCACAGCGAGAGCCCCGCCAGCGCAAGGCTCGCCGCCGTCAGCAGCCCATCCCCCAGGGTGAAGCGGAAGCGGGCAAAGTGGGTGCGCCGCCCAAGGCCGTAGCCCCGGGCCGCCATGCTGTCGGCAGTGATGACGCCGTTCTCCAGCGCCCAGGTGGTCATGACCGAAAAGACCCTGAGCCTGCCCCGGAGCGCCGCCACAGGGTCATCCTCCCGGTAGAGGCCCAGCGCCCGCTGGGTAGCCTGCACCCTGCGCCATTGCCTGCCGAACAGGGGCACATACCGCAGCGCCATGGAGACCACCAGCGAAAGCCCCGGGCTCAGCCCGCCCAGAAGGTAAAGCAGCTTATCGCCGGTCATGATGCGGCTGAAGATACGGAACCAGTACAGCACCGCCACGATCATGCCCCCGGCGGCCATGCCGTAGAGCACCGCCTCCAGCGTGATGGGGGCATCGTTCACCACCAGCAGCACGGTGCGCCCATTGTGGTAGGTGAGCGGGTTGATCAGCGCGGTGAGCAGAAAGAGCACAGCCGCCCACCCGTGAGAGCGCAGGGGGCCGAAGCCGCCCGTGGCCCCCAGGGAGAGCAGCGCCCCCGCCAGCGAAAGGCAGAGCAGTACCGGATCCATCGTAAGCATGGCAACGCCCGCCGCTGCCAGCAGATACACGGCAACGGCGATGGGGTTCCGGTCTTCGAAGCGCCGCACGGGGTTTCCCTCCTTTGCTGCAGGGGATGGATCAGTTCAGGTCTGCACCCATTTCGCAGGTGTATGCCCAGAGGATGCTGTCGCCATCCGCAAGGGGGAGGCAATCGCAGCTCTGGGAGGCGGATGCGCCGTTGACAAAGTACATCCAGCCGGAAAGCTCGCCGTGAGCCTGCTCGTATAGGTACTGGATGCCCGCCAGGTACATCATGCCCGGGCCGCCCCTGGCATCCAATTGGATATGATGCTCCCGGGCCGCCCGGATGAGCACATCATACACCGTATCCCCTGCCAGGATGGGGCAGCGGGTGGGGGGCAGCAGTTGACCGTCCGCAGGCACATTCTCGGTGCCCGCAGGCAGCGTATCGCAGCGGATCTCCAGCGTTACGGTGCCGATGGGCTCGCCGCCGGGCAGCTCCTGCCGGCGGTAGTAGCTCTCGGGGCTCTGCACATCGGTCACCCAGAGCAGCAGGATGGCGGCAGCGGCCACCAGCAGCGCCGCAAGGTAGCTGCTGGGGCTGCGCTTGCGCCGGATCAGCAGCCCGATGCACCACAGAAGCGCCGCTCCGGCAATGCCGGCGGTGGCCCAGAGCTTCCAGCCTCCGGAGACGAGGATCACAGTGGGGCCATCTGCCCCGCCGATGATGCCCAGCGAGGGGGCGGCGGGGCTGGCGGCGGGATCGCCCATATCGTCATCGGTAGCCGTGGTGGGGGTATCGGTGGCGGCGGGATCGCCGTTCCCATCGGCGGCAGCGGGAACGATGTCGCCAACCGAAACGGGCGCATCCGCTGCATCGGCGGTGCTATCGCCAGCCGCACCGGGCACACCGGCAGCCCCGGCAGCGCCCGTCCTCTCGATCAGGTACAGCCCCGGCAGCCCCTGCAAAAAGCGGCTGTAGGCGGTGCAGGCCAGAAAGATCTGCACGGCGGCGGTGGCATTGGGGCCGCCACCGGCGGTGTGGCTCCAGCCGCCCTCCGGCAGGGCGTAGGGCGCAAAGCTGTCCATGATGGTGCAGCCGTTCTTCACAAAGCGTTCATCCTGCGCGGGATCGATGCCCAGCCCGCACAGCGCCGTAAGCACCTGGGCGGCGCTCTCCGGGTTGGCAACGCCCATGCCGATGAAGCCACCATCCGGCTGCTGGCGGGCAGAGAGCAGCATGAGCGCCCGCTGCACGGCCTCCTGCACAGCAGGGTCGCCGGTATGGGGAGCCAGCGCCTGCAGGGCCATGGCGGTCACATCCACGTCGGCGTTCTTGCCCATCAGGGCCCAGCCGCCATCCTCCAGCTGCATGGAGAGCAGCTGCCCGACCGCACTCTCCCGGGTCTGCGCCCCGGCGGTGCAGCCGTTATTCAGCAGGTGCAGGCCGAAGATCCGGGTCATGATGCCCTGTTGCCCGGCGGCCTCCGCAGCGGGGGCCGCCAGCGCCGCATCGCCCCCTGCCGCCAGCAGGCACAGCGCCAGCTTCTGCCGGGTGGTGAGCGACAGGCTGCTTTGGGCAAGGGCTGCCTCCAGCGCAGCCAGCGGGGTGGACAGATCGCCCTCAAAGCCCGGCAGCTGCCCAAGGCCCAGCACATACCACTCGCCCCCCAGCCCGACGGAATCGGTCAGGGCGGTATCGATCCATGCTTGCAGGCTGTCTGCGCCGCCCCGGGCCATCTGCCCCCGGAGGATGGCGCTGATGTGCGCCTCCACCTGTGCGGCAGGGTCGGCAGCAGGGGCTGCGCAGGCGGGCAGCGCACAGGTCAGCCAAAGCAGCAGGGCAACGAGGAGGGCGATCGTTCTTGTTTTCATGGTCAGGCTCCCATCATGGTATTCGGGGCATACGCCCCCGGAGGGGAAGTGCAGCACAGCCGGAGCTGTGCCGCAGCAGTGTTCATTCCACAACGGTGATCACACACACAGGATCCACCAGATTCATCTCTGCGCTGTCGGCGGTGATCAGGTAGGTGCCGGGGGCTTCAAAGGTGAGCACTGCCTTGCCCTCCGCATCGGTGACCAGGGCGGTGGGCTCGCCGCCAACGATCAGCGTGGCACCGGCCACGGGCACAGCGATGGGCATCCAGTTCTCATCAAAGGCGGCAGCGGTCAGGGTGAGGGTCACTTCGGTGCCTGCGGCGGTCTCAAGGAGCAGGGCATCGAAGTAGCAGTAGGTATCGGTAAAGCCGGTCAGGTCGGTATAGTTGAAGGCCTTTACATGGTCGCCCTCCTTGATGGGATCCAGCAGGCTCCAGGCAGAGGCATCGTTCAGGTAGTAGCCGCAGCTGCCGCCGTTCTCCACGCCCCACAGCTTGAGCAGGGAGAGGCCGAACTCGCTCTCCGCTGCCAGATAGCCCTCCGCCCCCTCGGGGAAGGCAGCCGCATGGGCGCAGGTGAGGGCATCGTGGATGGTGAGCGCGCCATCCAGATCAGTATCGGTAACGGTGATGGGCTCAGCGGCCAGCGCCAACGCGCCCTGCCCATCGTTGACGGATACGTACACCACCGGGTCGGCGGTGGGGGCAGCAGCCTCGCCCAGGGCAGAGGAAACGAGGCATACACACAGCAGCAGGGCAACCAACAGGGTCTTTTTCATGGGGATCACTTCTCCTTTGGGTTGGTGTTTTTTCGGGCGGCACGGCGTTTGGGCTTCTGCGCCGGTGGGGGCTCCTTGAGGCCCGCCGCCTCCAGCGCTCTGGGCCAGGGGCCTAAAAACGCCTTGATGCGGGAACGGGTCACCTCGTCGAAATCCTCCTTGCGGGGCAGCGTACCCAGCTGCGCATGCCGTGCCCGGAGCTGGTTGGCCGCCCACGCCCGTTTTTCTTCCTGCGTCACTGAGATCCGCCCTCCCTTCTCCGGCACGGGAAAAGCGCCGCCTGCCACCGGCCCCTTCCTGTTCTGTGTTCTTTGTAAAACAAACGCTCCTGCAAACCGGAATGGTTACAAGAGCGCAACAGATCTGTACCGCAAAGGGAAGCACCCGCCAAGTGCACCCAAAGAGCGCACCGGCAGCCGCCTTGCAGCAATGGATCGGTTGCACTCTTCACACCAAATCGTGTTCACCTGACGGAAGCACGGCAGTTCTCCTGACTTATGACCTGCCCGGAACGCTCCGGGCGGGCTGCGCGCCTTCTCGGAGCCGTGGCTCCAATGGCATGCTGCGCCTCCCATGGTCAAATACAGTAATGGCGGTTGTTCCGGATTCGAACCGGATTCCCTTTTCATCTACTCAGCATACAACTTTTCAAACCGTATTTCCCTATGCATTTGTCATGGGTATTGTAGCACCGGAAAAACCGCTTCGTCAAGGCTTGCGCACCGCTTGACACCCACCCGGTTATTCCGTACAATCAAATAGTAAGAGTTTTTTAAATTCTCTCAAGCAGGGAGGGTTTCTCGTTATGCTGAGCGGCAAAAAGGTGATCGCCCTTTGCACCACCAAAATGCACACCCCCAGCCACCTGGAGTTCTGCCACCGCCTGAGCCGCATGGCGCAGCGCAGGGGCTGCAAGCTCCTTATTTTGAATACCTTTGTGGATTTTTTCAACCACAACGAGCAGGATGAGGGCGCTGCCTCGGTCTACCGGGTAATGAACCTTTCGGTGATCGATGCGGTGGTGATCCTGGCCGATGCCTTCTGCGACCCTGCCGTGCCCGAAGGGATCATCGCCCGTGCCAAGGAGCAGGGGGTGCCGGTGATCCTGGTCAAAGGGCAGGCCGAGGGCTGCTGGAGCGTGCAGCCGGACTACCACGATGCCTACTGCGCCCTGCTGAACCATGTGATCCGTACCCACGAGGTGCGGGATGTGTTCTATCTGGCAGGCAAGCGGGGCGATGAGGAATCGGAGAAGCGCATCGCCTGCTTCCGGGAGGTGCTGGCAGAGAACGGCATCCCCTTCGTGCCGGAGATGGTAGCCTACGGCGACTACTGGAACGAGCCCGCCCGCCGCTGTGTGCGGGGGCTGCTGGCCAAGGGCACAAGGCCGCCCCGGGCTATTTTCTGCGCCAACGACAGTATGGCCTTCGGCGTTTGCACCGAGCTGCAGCTGCAGGGCTACCACATCCCCCGGGATGTGATCGTTACCGGGTTTGACGGTGTGCCTGCCATCGACTCCTTCTCCCCCCGCCTTACTACCTGCTGGGAGGATATCGGTGCGCTGGTCTCCGCCACCATCAAGGCCGCCCTTGCCGCCATCGACGGCGAAGCGCCCCGCGCCCTCACCTACCCCCACGAGCCCCGGTTCTCCGAATCCTGCGGGTGCGCCGCCCATGCCCCCATGGACGACCGTGCCGCCTTCCGCCTGCATACGGTGCTGGACAGCATGCAGAGCCACGAGGATTTTATCTACTCCTGCATAGACCACATGCAGGGCATTACCGATATGAAGAAGCTCTACAAGAGCCTTTCGCTGTGCATCATCGGCAATTCCCACGTATGCCTCAACAGCAGCTTTGTGGCCGATGCGCTGGAGGCCACCCGCAAGGAGGATGAGCCCTTCTCCGGCGAAATGACGGTGATCTCCTCCAGCTACCACCCCACCCACGGCGACCGGCCCGGCCGCATGAGCCTTGCGGATATGGTGCCCCACCTGGACGAGTGGCTGAAGGAGGATACCTGCTGCGTCATCACCCCGGTGCATGCGGGCAAACTGGCCTGCGGCTACTACGCCATCTGCACCGACGACCTGCCCGGCAATGCCGATAAGATCAAGCGCATTTCCTCGGCGGTGAACATTGCCATGAGCTCTGCGGTGAACCACTTCCGCCAGGCCAACATGAACCTGCGCATCCGCCGGGCGGCCACCACCAACCCGGTCACCGGGCTGCCCAACCTGAAGGGGGCGGTGGACTGGTTCGAGGGCTTTGCCGCCAAGGAGAACAACCACTACAAATCGCTTACCGTATCGGTCTACAGTCTGCCCAAGTACAGCTACATCGTAGAGAACTACGGCATAGAGGCGGGCGAGGAGGCCCTGCGGGTGACCGCCGAGGCCCTGCGCCTGGCCAACCCCCTGCGCTGCTTCATTGCCCACGTAACGGAGGACAGCTTTGCCATCATCCACCATTACATAGACGGCAACGACATCGGCGATACCATCAACAATGCCACCGCTGTTTTCTACAGCATGATCGAGAGCTACAACAGCCGCAGCGGGCTGGAGTACTATGTGGAGGTAAACTGCGGGTGCACGGTGGTCAGCGGCGGCTGGAGCGGCACGCTGGAGAGCTATCTGCGCGCCGCCAACGAGGAGCTGTTCCGCAACCGGCTCAAGGCCGGGCAGGGCGTGGCCGACAAGGCCGCCAGCGAGCCCAACGCCTACTATGCTGCCTTCCGTATGCTGATGGACAAGAACATGTTCCACTACCACTTCCAGCCCATCGTAAGCGCCAAGGACGGTACCGTGCTGGCCTACGAGGCCCTGATGCGCACCGACCGGCGCATCGGCATGTCGCCGCCCCAGGTGCTGGAGGCCGCCCGCCAGTACAACCGCCTCTACGATGTGGAGAAGTACACCCTGTTCAACATTCTGGAGCGCTTTGCCACCGAGCGGGAGAGCTTCGGCGACCGGAAGCTGTTCATCAACACCATACCGGGCTATTTTCTGCGCAAGGAGGATGCGGACAAGCTCTTTGCCTGCTACGGCGAGCATCTGGGCCGCGTGGTCTTTGAGCTGACGGAGGAGAACACCGTCTCCAACGAAGAGCTGGAGACCATCCGCAGCCTGTGCGTGCAGGGCTGCGGCAGCATCCTTGCCCTGGACGATTACGGCGTGGGCCACTCCAACATCGTCAACCTGATGCGCTATGCGCCCCAGATCATCAAGATAGACCATTACCTGATCAGCAACATCCACAACGATACCAACAAGCAGCTGTTCGTGCGCAGCACCATCGATTTTGCCCGCCACAACGGCATGACCGTGCTGGCCGAGGGCGTAGAGACCTACAAGGAGCTGCGCACCCTCATCGAGATGGGCGTGGATCTGATCCAGGGCTTCTACACCGGCCGCCCGGTGCTGGATCCGGTGAGCGAGATCGCTGCCGATGTGCGGCAGGAGATCCTGGATATCAATGCGGGGCTGGCGTAAGGCCGGCAAAACGCCCCGGGGTTCCGTTACAGCGACGGAAGCCCGGGGCGTTTGTTGTTGTATGCAGGTTTGCGCCTGATGTATCAGCCGTTATCTGCCACGGTGACCACCCAGGTACCGGCGGCCATCACCGCCAGCGCCACCCAGAAGCCTGCTGCGGGCAGCTCCATAAAGATGAGCAGCGACAGCGCCACCCCGATGAAGGGAGCCACGGCATAATAGGCGCTGGTTTTGGCAGCCCCCAGCTCCCGCTGGGCGTAGATGTAGAAGACGATGGACAGCCCATACGCCACAAAGCCCAGCCCCAGCGCACCCAGGATGCTGAGCACACCCGGCAGCTTTTCGCCGATGCAAAGAGCGATGATCAGCGAACCCAGACCGGAGAAAATGCCCTTGATGACCACGATCTGTACCGGGTTCTTGGAGGAAAGCATTCTGGTGCAGTTGTTTTCAAAGCCCCAGCAGATGCAGGCGATGAGCACAAAGACAGAGCCGGTGGAGAAAGTGAAGCTGCTGCTGTCCTCCACCGAGAGGATGATGCTGGACACCGTAACCAACAGGATGCCCAGCCACAGCTTGGGCGAGATCTTTTCCTGGAAGATGCACAGAGCGATCAGCGAGGTGGCGACGATCTCGAAATTGTTCAGCAGGGATGCGTTGGCTGCGGTGGTGCGGCTGATGCCCAGCATCAGCGCAATGGGGGCGGCAATATCCAGCACCACCATACCGATGGTATAGGGCAGCTCCTTCACCGTCAGCTTCTGCTCCCGGGCGGCAAGGCCTTTCTTTTGCTCCACGGCCTGCATCACCGCCATGCCAAGGCCTGCGCCCAGATACAGGAATGCAGCCAGCATGGTGGGCGGCACCTTGGCCAGCAGCAGCTTGGAAAGCGGCGCGTTCAGCGCATAAAAGGCGGCAGCCAGAATGGCAAAGAGGATGCCCCGTTTCTGTTTGGTGTTCATGCGCTCATCCCCCTTACTTCATAAAGCGGTCAAGGGCAGTGTTCAGACCACTCAGGGCCTTTCCCGGTCTTGCCAGCATCCGTCACACAATGGCCGATGAGTCCCCGGGAAGAAGGATAGCGCACTTTCCAGAAAGATGCAACAGGAAGGGTCGCAACGGCGTTTTTGTCCTATCGGGTAGTTTTTTCGCCACGTTCAAAAGTTGTCGGAAATCTTCTGTTGACAAAACTGCCCACCGGTGCTATAACTTAGTTAGTCACTTCTAATTTGTGGAGTGACCTTCTTTCCGCCCAATGGTTAAACCGCACTAACCAAGCGGCACATTACCCACCGGCGCAGGTGGCTGGGAGGCGCAGCGATATGGAACAGAATCTGCTTCTTGCAAACGAAGGCGTTGAGTACATCATTCAGCGCATCGATACCGACGATGAGGAGCTGAACGCTTTTCTCTTTTCGCTGGGCTGCTACAGCGGCGAGCCCATCACCGTGGTGAGCCGCAAGCGCTCCGGCTGCGTGGTGGCCGTTAAGGACGGGCGCTACTCCATCGATCATCAGCTGGCGCAGGCCATCATCGTCTGAGAAGCGGGGCTTTTGCCCCCGCTCCGGCAGCAGAGCGGTCCCACCCGAGACCGTTTTCTTTTCGGAAACAAGTTAGGTAATCCTAACCGCAGGCGAACATCCGCTTCGTGTTATGATATACAGCATTTATGCATAGCCCCTAAGGAGGAGTACCCCATGAGAATTGCTCTGGCAGGCAACCCCAACAGTGGTAAGACCACCATGTACAACGCCCTTACCGGCCGCAACGAGCGGGTGGGCAACTGGGCAGGCGTTACCGTAGACAAGAAGGAAGCGCCCATCCGCAAGGCCCTTACCGGCGACCGGGAGGATGTGATCGCCGTTGACCTTCCCGGTGCATACTCCATGTCTCCCTTCACCTCCGAAGAGAGCATCACCTCCGAGTATGTGCGCGAGGAGCACCCGGACGTGATCCTGAACATCGTGGACGGCACCAACCTGAGCCGCAGCCTGTTCTTTACCACCCAGCTGCTGGAGCTGGGCGTGCCCATGGTGGTGGCGCTGAACAAGGCCGATGTGAACGAGAAGAAAAAGACAGATATCGACGAGGCCAAGCTGGCCCAGAAGCTGGGCTGCGCCGTGATCGAGACCACCTCCACCACCGGCGAGGGTCTGGCAGCTGTGGTAAAGGCCGCCATCGCCGCTGCGGGCCGGAGCCAGACCGCTCCCTATGCCCAGGGCGATGTGGACCTGACCGACAAGGCCGCCGTGGAGGCTGCCGACCGCAAGCGCTTTGCCTTTGTGAACGGCATCGTAGCCGATGTGGAGAAACGCACCGTGCGCACCAGCGACAAGAACGTGCAGGATACCATCGATGCCGTTCTCACCCACCCCATTGCGGGCATCGCCATCTTTGCGGTGGTCATGTTCCTGGTGTTCCACATCTCCCAGAGCGACGGCCCTCTGGGGCTTGGCGTATGGCTGGCCGATACCCTCGTGGGCTGGATCGAGCAGTTCCAGGGCTGGGTAGGCGGTCTGATGGAGAACGCCCACCCCCTGCTCCAGGCGCTGCTGGTGGATGGCATCATCGGCGGTGTGGGCGCTGTTGTGGGCTTCCTGCCGCTGGTCATGGTCATGTACTTCCTCATCGCCCTTCTGGAGGATTGCGGCTACATGGCCCGCGTCTCCGTTGTGCTTGACCCCATCTTCAAGAAGGTGGGCCTGAGCGGCAAGTCGGTCATCCCCTTTGTGATCGGCACCGGCTGCGCCATCCCCGGCGTAATGGCCTGCCGCACCATCCGCAATGAGCGGGAGCGCAAGGCCACCGCCATGCTGGCCCCCTGGATGCCCTGCGGCGCCAAGCTGCCGGTCATCGCCCTGTTTGCGGGCGCTTTCTTCCAGGATGCCTCCTGGGTGGGCACGCTGATGTACTTTGCCGGCATCCTGCTCATCTTCGTCGGTGCGCTGATCATCAACCGAATCACCGGCAGCAAGCACCGCAAGAGCTACTTCATCATCGAGCTGCCCGAGTACAAGTGGCCCAGCCTCAAGCGCGCCACCCTTTCCATGCTCAGCCGCGGCTGGAGCTACATCGTCAAGGCCGCTACCATCATCCTGCTGTGCAACACGGTGGTGCAGATCATGCAGAGCTTCGATTGGAGCTTCCAGCTGGCCGAGAGCGCCGAAAGCTCCATTCTGGCCTCCATCGCTCATCCCTTTGCGTATGTGCTGGTGCCCGTTGTGGGCGTGCTCAGCTGGCAGCTGGCGGCTGCCGCCGTTACCGGCTTTATTGCCAAGGAGAACGTGGTGGGCACCCTGGCGGTATGCTTCGTTGGCCTGGAGAACCTGATCGATACCGAAGAGCTGGCCCTGATGGAGGGTGCCGGTGCCGAGGTGGCTACCGTGTTCGCCATTACCAAGGTGGCTGCGCTGGCCTACCTGATGTTCAACCTGTTCACCCCGCCCTGCTTTGCTGCCATCGGCGCGATGAATGCCGAGATCAAGGATAAGAAGTGGCTCCTGGGCGGCATCGCCATGCAGCTGGGCGTGGGCTTCTCCGTGGGCTTCCTGGTCTACCAGATCGGCACGCTGATCACCACCGGCAGCTTCGGCGGCGGCTTCCTGCCCGGCCTCATGGTGGTGGCTGCGCTGGTGGCCATCGTGGTATGGCTCATCATCAAGGCCGATAAGACCGTTACCACCGAGGTGGATAAGGCCCAGGCGTAAGGTGCGCCCTGCCCACAGTTTTTTCGCAAGGAGGCGACAGTGAGACCATGACCAATGCGATCATCATACTCATTCTGCTGCTGTTGGTGGGCGGCGCTGCCGCCTATGTGATCCGCGCCAAAAAGCAGGGACAGAAGTGTATCGGCTGCCCCTACAGCAAGCAGTGTGCAGGCAAGAGCTGCGGTTGCGGCTGCGGGGAACCGTAAGGGATATGATAAAGCGGCTCGGTACCTCCATAGAGAAAGCCCGTGAGAACAATACAAAACAGAGCTGTCGCAAATCAATGCGGCAGCTCTGTTTTTTCATCAGGTAGTGGTCTGCTTCTGGGTGGTGCCGGGCTGGGTCAGGCCGCCGCCGGTGAGCTGGGCGGCGATCTCCAGCGCCTTGGTCTGCAGCTGCTCAAAGCCTGCGTTGGCATCATCCATCATGTCGTTGAGGGCAGCGATGGACTTGCGCAGCTCCTGGCTGTCGGTCACATGAACGGCGGTGATGGTCTTATCCGTCATCTCCACCCGCTCGGTGATCATGCCCTTGAGCCGGTCGGTCATGCCGCCGCGGTACTGGCCATCGTAGCTGACACCCACCAGCGCGATGTTGCCGACCACCACCGCAGAGGCATCATCCACCTCGGAGAGCTTCTCCACCTCATCCTCCACACGGTCGCTCAGGCGGCGGGCATCCTCTACGGTGCCTGCTGCGCCTACCGTGGCAGGCTCGGCGGTGGCGGCGGGCATCATGCTCTGGGTCGCTGCAGGCGATGTGGTGGCCTGCGGGGCAGTGGTCACCATGCCGTTGGGGCCTGCGGTGGGGGCGGCATTGGGCATGGTATCGGCGCTGCTGGTGCAGGCTGTGAACAGGCCTGTGCACAAAAGGGAAATGGTCAACAGGGTTCCGGTTTTCTTTTTCAAAGCTGTTCGCCTCCTCGCGGCTATTGTGCGCAGCCGCAGGCGGCGCTATTTGCGACAATCCTTGCCACAAAAGCAAAACCGAGGCATGGAAAAAATGTGTATGCGAAAAGGGCTGCCGATTATGCGGCAGCCCCCGGCTCACTTTCTGGTTTTGGCATACGCCAGGATCCGCTCGGCCATCTCGCTGCTGATGCCCTCCACCTCCATCAGTGCTTCTTTGGAGGCGGTAAAGATGGGCTTGACGCCGCCGAAATGGCGTATGAGGGCGGTGCGGCGCTTGGGGCCGATGCCCTCGATCTTCTCCAGCTCGCTTTGCAGGTTGTTCTTGCCCCGCAGCGCCCTGTGGTGGGTAATGCCGAAACGGTGCGCCTCATCGCGCACATACTGGATGAGCATCTGGGCATTGGAGCGGCGATCCAGCACGATGGGCTCCTCCCGGTCCGGCACAAAGATGATCTCGTACCTTTCCGCCAGGCTGAACATGGGTATATCTGCTCCGGCGGCCTTCATGGCCCGCTGGGCATAGCGCAGCTGCTCCGGGCCGCCGTCGATGAGTATCACATCCGGCAGCTTGGAAAAACGCCCGGTGTTCGGATCCAGCCCGTTCTCCGTGCGCTCCCGGTACTCCTCCAGGCCGTGGCTCAGCCTGCGGTGGATGACCTCGTACATGGAGGCAAAGTCGTTGGGCCCTTCCACGGTCTTGATGCGGAAATGCCGGTACTCCTTCTTGGCGGGCTGGCCATCCTCAAAGACCACCATGGCCGCTACGCTGAGGATGCCCTGGGTATTGGAGATATCGTAGCCCTCGATGCGGCGGGGCAGCGTGGGCAGGCCCAGCGCCTGCTGCAATTCTTCCATGGCAAGGGTGGTGCGGGCGTATTTGACCTGCTGGCTCTCCCGGTGGTGGAAGAGGGCGTTCTCCGCATTCTTCACCGCCAGACGGATCAGGTCGGCCTTATCGCCCCGTTGGGGGCAGCTGAGCGTTACCGCGCCGCCGCGCCGCTCCCGGAGCCACTTTTCCAGCTCGTCGATGGGCTCCGGCAGGCACTGCACCAGCACATTGCGGGGAATGAGCTGCTCATCGTCGTAGTACTGGGTAAGGAACTGGGCCAGGATCTGCTCCGGCTCCTCGCTGCCGCAGCCCTCCATCAGTATGGCGCGGCCGCCCTCCATACGCCCGGCACGGATGTGGGTCAGCTGCACCATGGCATCGATCCCGTCCACCGCCACGGCAAGGATATCCTGCTCCACAGCCTTGGTCTGTATGGCGTGCTGCTCCTCCATGAGCTGCTTGATGTCGTTGATCTTATCCCGGATGACGGCTGCCTGCTCGTATTCCATACGCATGCTGGCGGCCAGCATCTCACTTTCCAGCTGCTTGAGCAGCTCCCGGCTGTCGCCGCTCAAAAAGGCGATCACCCGGTCGAGGATGGCCCGGTACTCCTTCTCGCTCACCAGCCCGGCGCAGGGCGCAAGGCATTTGCCGATCTGGTGGTTCATGCAGGGGCGGCGGGGCGTTTTCAGCGGCAGGCTCTGCTTGCAGGTGCGCAGGGGAAAGAAACGGCGCACCTCCTCCATCACCTGCCGCACCGCCGTTGCGCCGATGTAGGGGCCGAAATACTTCGCCCCGTCCCGGGCCTGCATGCGCCTGGCCAGCGTGAGCCGGGGGTAGGTCTCCGAAAGGTCTATGCGCAGGTAGGGGTAGTGCTTGTCATCCTTGAGAAGGATGTTGTAAAACGGCTTGTGCTTCTTGATCAGGTTGCACTCCAGGGTGAGCGCTTCAAAGTTGGTCTGGCACAGCATCAGGTCGAAATCGTCCACACGGGCGGCCATGGCGGCCACCTTGGGGGTGTGGCTGCCGTGAAAATACTGCCGCACCCGGTTTTTCAGGTTGACCGCCTTACCGATGTAGATGATCTCGCCCCGGCTCTTCATAATATAGCAGCCCGGGCTCTCCGGCAGCATGGCGATCTTTTCCCTCAGGCGGTCATTCATGGTTTGCCTCCGCAGCCGCATCGGCCTGCTTCATTCTGCGGAACACCGGCCACGCAAAGGCCGTGCCGCACACGATGTAGATGATCATGATGGTCACCCGCTGCAAGAGCGATACCATCACGCCGTTCTGGAACAGGCTGCCCATCAGCCCGGTAACGGTGCCCATCACCGCTTCCTTGATGCCGATATTGCCCGGCACGATGGTCAGTATGGTGCTCAGCCAGCTCATGCGGTTATACAAAAGCGCCTCGTAGATGGTGATCTCCATGCCCACGGCGTGGAAGCACACCATGTACAAAAGCAGGTGGAAGCAATGGTTGGCCGCAAGACAGCCCACCACCTGCAGCAGCATGCGCCGATCCTTCAGCAGCTGCACGAAGCCCTCCACCGTCTCCCGCAGGATGCGGTATTTGCGCACAAAGGCCGGGGGCTTCTCGCCCAGCACCAGCGCCACCACCCAGAACACCGCCACGCACACAAGGCCGCCCATCGTGAGCAGCCACAGGGGCAGAGGCCAGAGCCCGTCCTTCAGGCCGCAGCAGATGAGCGCCACCAGGATCTCCAGCAGCGAGAACGTTACGCCGAACACGATATTGCCCGCCGCAATGGATACGCTGCGGGTATAGGCCAGCCCCTTCACCTTTTTGTAGTAGGCGGCGGAGAAGACCAGATCGGCCCTGAGCGGCAGCACATAGGCCATGGTGTTGGCCACCATCACCACGCCCATCCAGTCCACCAGCGAAAGGGGCACCCGGAAGGTGCTCAGCACGATGCGGTGGTAGACGCAGTTCATTACACAGCCGCAGAAGGCGAACAGCAAAAGCAGCGCCACCGTGCCTGCATCCAGGCTCAGAAGGCGCGCCATATCCGCCCGGTTCTGCCATACATACCACGCCAGCAGCGCGATGAGCACAACAAAAAGCGCCATGGTAACGATCTTTTTCCAGTTGGGTCTGCTCTTTTGTGGGGTGGCTCCGTTCATGGGGCTGCCTCCTTTCCGGCTGCGGTGCTGCGGCCTTTATTCTCAGGCGTTTTCTTTTTCCTTGGCGCGCCTGGCTACATCGTTGGTATCGATCATGCCGCGGTAGACCACGAATTTCTGGTACAGGTACTCGGTAACAAAGTTGATGAGCATGGTGCCGATCATGACCAGATCCTCGTTCCAGCCGATATCGGTCAGGGCCTTGCCCCACCAGCTGCTCAGGGGCGTGAACACTGCGTAGAACAGCGCCACCAGCGCCATGGCCCGGGGCACATTGGCATCGCTGCGGAAGGTGTAGCGGCGGTTGAAGGTAAAGTTCCACAGCACGCTGAGCACCAGCGAGGTAAGGTAGGCGGGCAGGTACGTCCAGCCGAAGGCCTTGGTGAACAGCTCGAAGCTGCCCAGCTGGATGATGCCTGCGCTGGCGGAGAACAGGGTAAATTTGAGCGCCTGCCACATTTCGGCGCGGGTCTTTTTCCGGTCCTGCATGATGGATGATGGCTCCTTTCGGGCTGCGGTATGCGCCGTTCCGCAAGCAAAGCAGAGGGGCGCACCGCCGGGTATGATGACGGATAACGACCCTGTTACACTTCTCCCTCCGGGCGGCAAATTCCTGCCGACGGGCGGGAGCCGGATGCCTGCACCGCTCTTGCAAAAGCTGCTGTTTGCCACTATAATAGAGGTAACAGGCGGTATGATGATATCCGCAAACGTAACAACCGAACACCACAACAAAGCAGGGAGGAGACCCACTATGTCCAAATTCAAATTCTCTGTCGGCCCCTGGAACGTTCACTCCGGCGCAGATTCCTACGGCCCCGCCACCCGTGATGAGATCTCCTTTGAGGAAAAGATCAAGCGCTTTGCGGAGATCGGCTTCTCCGCCATCCAGTTCCACGATGACGATGCCGTGCCGAACATGAACGATCTGACCGAGGAAGAGATCAAACAGGAAGCCCGCAAGGTGAAGGCGCTGCTGGACAAATACGGCCTCAAGGCCGAGTTCGTTGCCCCCCGCCTGTGGATGGATCCCCACACCATCGACGGCGGCTATATGTCTGCCCGCAAGGAGGACCGGGAGTTTGCCATGTGGCGCTCCTTCCGCTCCATCGACATCGCCCGGGAGCTGGGCTGCGACCTGATCGTGCTCTGGCTGGCCCGCGAGGGCACCCTCTGTGCCGAGAGCAAGAGCCCGGTATGGGCCACCAGGCAGCTGGTGAGCGCCATCGACCAGATGCTGGATTACGACCCCACCATCCGCATCTGCATCGAGCCCAAGCCCAACGAGCCCATCGACCGCTCCATCTGCGGCACCATGGGCCATGTGCTGGCGGTCTCTGCCGCCACGAAGGATCCGAAACGCGTGGGCGGCAACCTGGAGAGCGCCCATGCCATGCTGGCGGGTCTGGATCCCGCCCACGAGATCGGCTTTGCGATGGCCTTTGACAAGCTCTTTACCGTGCACCTGAACGACCAGAACGGCATCAAGTTCGACCAGGACAAGTCCTTCGGCGTGGAGAACCTGCGGGTGGCCTTCAACCAGGTGCGGGTGCTGCTGGAGAACGGCTACGGCAAAAACGGCGAATACGTGGGCCTGGATGTGAAAGCCATGCGCACCACCACCCAGGAGGACAGCTACAAGCACCTGGAAAACAGCCTGAACATCTTCAAAGCCCTGGAGGAAAAAGCCCAGCGCTTCGACTATGCCCTGCGGGATGAGCTGGTGGCCAAGAGAGACTTCGAGGGTCTGGAAATGTACACCATGCGCCTGCTGATGGGGCTGGAATAAGCCATACACGAAAGCACGGCAGCGGTATTCTGACCGCTGCCGTGCCCGTTCCCTCCCGGGAGGAGAAAAAACAGATGAGTGAACAGACCAAACGCATCATCGCTGCGGGGCATATCTGCATCGATGTTACCCCTGTATTTCCCCACAAACGGGAAATGACGTTTTCCGAGGCGCTGTCGCCCGGAAAGCTGACGAATGTGGAGGCGGCGGATATCCACACCGGCGGCAGCGTGGCCAACACCGGCCTTGCACTGAAGCTGCTGGGGGCGGAGGTACGGCTGGCGGGCAAGGTGGGCGACGACCCCTTCGGTGCCATGATCCGGGATCGGCTGCGCAAATACGGCGCAGAGGGCGGCCTCCTGACCGACCCCCGCGGCACCACCTCCTACTCGGTGGTGATCGCTCCGCCGGGGGTGGACAGGATCTTTCTGCACCACCCCGGTGTGAACAACACCTTTATCTCCCGCGATATTCCCGAAAGCATGCTGGAGGAAGCGGATCACCTGCACTTCGGCTACCCGCCCCTGATGCGCCGCATGTACGAAAACGGCGGTGCGGAGCTGTGCTCCCTTCTGCGGCGGGCCAAGCTGCTGGGGCTTTCCACCTCGCTGGATCTGGCCGCCGTAGACCCGGCCACCGAGGCCGGGCAGCTGGATTGGCGCACCGTGCTGGCCCATGTGCTGCCCCATGTGGACTTTTTCGTGCCCAGCATCGAGGAGCTGTGCTTCATGCTGGACAGGCCCCGCTACGAAAGCTGGCTGGCCCGTGCCGGGGAGAACGAGATCACCCGGGTGCTGGAGCCGGATACGGACATTGCCCCGCTGGCGGAGGAGTGCCTGCGCCTGGGAGCCAAAGCTGTGCTGCTGAAGTGCGGCGCACCGGGCATGTACCTGCGCACCGCCTCTGCAGGCGCATTGCAGGCCGTTGGCCGCCGCGCCGGGCTGGATGCAGCCGCATGGGCGGAGCAGCGGTTCTTCCAGAAGAGCTACAAGCCGGGCCGGGTGCTTTCCGGCACCGGCGCAGGCGATACCAGCATCGCTGCCTTCCTGCTCTCCATGCTGGAGGGCTGCCCGCCCGCCGAATGCGTGCAGCTGGCTGCCGCCACCGGTGCCTGCTGCGTGGAGAGCTACGATGCCCTCAGCGGGCTGCGGCCCCTGAGCGAGCTGCGGGAGCGGATCGCAGCCGGGTGGGAGAGCGTGTAACGGAGCTGTAGCAGGGGCTTTGCCCATGAGCTGGGGCAGGGGCTTTGCCCCTGCACCCCACCAAAGGGATATCATCCCTTTGGAAACCCGGCTTTGCGCCGTTTCACGGCGCAAGGAGGCTGCGGTCGGTACTCGGTAGAACGAGAGCAGCCGAAGCACCCGTTCCCCGTTGCTGCACCGAAACGAAGCGCGGCAGGGCAGGCAGCCTCCCGCCGCACCGGATCATTTTCAACAAGGAGAGCACAATATGTTAGTCAATTTCAGCCACATTCTGTCCAAGGCACAGAAGGAACGCTATGCGGTGGGCCTGTTCAACGCCCTGAACACCGAGATGGCCCGGGGCGTGATCGGGGCCGCCGAAGCCCTGCGCAGCCCGGTGATCGTGGGCACGGCAGAGATCCTGCTGCCCTATTCCCCGCTGGAGTGCGTAGCGGATGCGCTGCTTTTCATGGCCAGGCGCACCGATGTGCCCATGGTGCTCCACTACGACCACGGCCTCACCTTTGAAAAATGCATGGAGGCATTGAAGCTGGGCTTCACCTCCCTGATGTACGACTGCTCCACCGACCCCTACGAGGAAAACGTTCGCAAGCTCTGCGAGCTGACCAGGATCGCCCATGCCTTCGGGGCCACGGTGGAAGCGGAGCTGGGCCATGTGGGCGACAACGACAGCATGGATACCGACCCCTCCATGCAGGATCCCTCCGCGTTCTACACCGACCCCATTCAGGCGAAGGATTTTGTGGAAAAGACCCACGTGGATGCCCTAGCCATTGCCGTAGGCACCGCCCACGGGGCCTACCGCTTTGCCCCCAAGCTGGATTTTGAGCGCATCACCGCCATCCGGGAGGCCATCCCGGAGACCCCGCTGGTGCTCCACGGCGGCAGCGGCCTCAGCGATGAGGACTTCCGCACCGCCATTGCCCGGGGCATTGCCAAGGTGAATATCTTTACCGATATCAACGTGGCCGGTGCCAGAGCCATCCGGGAGGCCGTACAGCAGGAGAAATGCGCCATGACCGACCTGATGAACCTGCAGGTGGAAGCAGTGAAGGCCGAGACCATCAAGAAAATGAAGCTGTTCGGCTCCGAGGGGAAGGCGTAACAGCGCAAACCTGCACACCGGCGGTGGATATCCCGCCGGTGTGCTTTGCAGACCGCCCCATTGCCCATCCAAAGGAGATGCTGTCCATGTCCCTTGCAAGAACCCATCCTCCCCTGCCGCTGCCGGTGGTGACGGTTTTCCTGCTGCTCGTGGTCTGGGGCAGCATTATGCCCACCCGCTTCCGGCATATGAAAAACGGGCAGGATACGCCCTTCACGCTGGTGCTCAAGGGTGTGCCCACAGCCATGGCTGCGCTGTTTCCCCTGTCGTGTTTGATCCTGGAGATGCGCTCTCCCTATCCGGGCTGGATGCTGGCCGGTCTGCTCTTCTGCCTTGCGGGAGATGTGGTGCTGAGCCTTCACTTCGTCGCCGGGGGCGGGCTGTTCCTGCTGGGGCATCTGTGCTACGTGACCGGGCTGCTGAGCCTTCAACCCCCGGGCGGCATCCACCTGCTGGTCTTTGCGGCTGCGCTGGCTGTGCTGCTGGGGCTTTTGCTGCGCCTGCGCAAGCGCTTCACCGACAGGCTGCTGTTTTACGGTGTGTGCGTCTATGCCGCCGCCCTTGCCGCCCTGCTGGCAGCTGCCCTGCCCCTGCCCCTTGCCGCTGGCAGCCCGCAGGCATGGTGCGCCGCCGCAGGAGCGCTGCTGTTCGTGCTCTCCGACATCACCCTGTGCGATAATATGCTCAACGCCCGCCCGGTGCGCAACCAGTACATCAGCCTTGGAATCTACTACACGGCGCAGTTTCTTCTTGGTATCAGCACCCTTACTGTGCTATAATACAGCGGTAAACTGTTCCTACCGAGGTGATCTTCTTTGGAAAACCTGCTTTTCTCCGTCAACACCGTGCTGCCCCTGCTCATTATGATGGCCGTGGGCTTTGCCGCGCGGCATTTCGGACTGGTGAACGCACAGGCCACCAAGCAGATCAACGGCTGCGTTTTCAAGATCTTTTTGCCGCTGCTGCTGGCCTTCAACATCATCGATACCCCCCGGGATGCGGCTGTGGATGTGCGCACGCTGGTCTATGCGCTCATTACCACGCTTACCTGCTTTGCGGTGCTGTTCCTGCTGGTGCCCAGGCTGGTGAAGGCCCGCCGCGACCGGGGCGTGATCATCCAGTGCGTGGCCCGCAGCAACTATGCCATCTTCGGCATCCCGCTGGTGAACATGATGTACCCCAGCGCGGATGTATCCATCGCCGCCATGATGGTGGCCATCGTGGTGCCGGTATTCAACGTGATGAGCACCATCGCCCTGATGATCAACGGCAGCGACCAGAAGCCCGATGCCAAGCGCATCCTGAGGGGCGTGGTCACCAACCCGCTGATCATTGCCACGGTGGCGGGGCTTCTTCTGTGGCGGCTGGGCGTACGCCTGCCCGGGGTGATCGACACGCCGCTGCGCAAGCTGGCCAACATCTCCTCGCCCCTTGCCCTGTTCGTGCTGGGCGCATCGCTGGATTTCGGCAAGGCCAGGGCCAACGCCAAGCTGCTCACCTGGAGCGTGCTGGGCCGCCTGGTGTTCGTGCCGGGCGTGTTCCTGACCGGCGCTGCCCTCATCGGCATCCGGGATGTGGCGCTGGCTTCGCTGATCGCCGTCTACGCCAGCCCCTGCTCGGTAAGCAGCTACCCCATGGCCCAGCAGATGGGCGGCAACGACGACCTGGCCGGTGCACAGGTGGTGTTCACCACCACGTTCTCGGTGATCACGGTGTTTTTCTGGGTGCTGATCTTGAGAAGTCTGGGGCTGTTGATGTGATGGCAGCAGTCTGAACGGATCACAAAGGATATGTGCAGACCCTGCTTTCTTCCCGTTGCGGGAGGGGAGCAGGGTCGTTTTTTGTCTTTTTTTGGGTGAGGGGATGTGGTATACTGGGGGAAAGGGATAAAACCGAATCAAGGCACGGAGGATGGGCGTATGACGGTTACCAGCTGGATCGATCAGGAATTGGGGCGCATTCTGGTAGACAATAAGGAGCTGTTTGATTGTTTGAATCCACTGAATGATTCTGTCAAAAAGATCATCGAGCAGCTGACCTCGCATTTGGAGAATATCCGACACCAGATGCCGGATTATGATGACCATGGCCCCGGCCACAGTAAAAAGGTGCTGGAAAACATCGAGAAGCTGCTGCAGATCCGCGGTGTGGAAAGCCTTACCCTGCTGGAGGCGATCATGCTGCGCCTGTGCTGCTATCTGCATGATGCCGGTATGTGCCTGCCGGATTATTTTCTGCGCTTTCTGGAGCAGATCGAAGAGGAAGACTATGCCTTTCACCATGACAAGCCCGAAACCAGCATGCAGGCGATGCTGCGGAAGTCGGGCAGCGGCTTGAGGCCTTATACAGACGTAAAGGATCAGTTTTTCTGCCCGGAAAGCGAAGATGAATACATCGAGTTCTACGCCAAAGAGCTTGTTGATTATGAAAAGTACAGAATGGGCTTGGCTCCTGTTTCCGAAACGGAAGACAGAGAAACATTCATCCGTGAAACCCGGCAGGATCACCTGCGCCGCACTCACGGCGAGCGGTCGAATCGGTATGCCCAGAACCTGAAGCGTATGCTGGCGGGCATTTCAAAGATCGACAAGGAACACATAGTTCCTGCATTAGGCAACATCTGCGCCGCCCATTGCTGGAATATCGATGATACCTTTAAGCTCCCCTCCGGGCTGCGTGTGCTGAAGCAGTTTACCGATGCCACCGAAACCACCTGCAATGTCCGCTATTTGGCCATGCTTCTGCGGCTGGGCGATGTGCTCCACGTCAGCAACGACCGTACCAGCCGTACCCGATATGCAGCGAGCGACCCTATGAACACCGTCACCGATCTGCATTGGCGCATTAAGCTGCCCGGTCTTATGTATACCATCACCAATGAAAATGAACAATTGAAGATCAGCTATATCCACGATGGCATCGAGAACCCGGATGAGTACTACTTCCTTCACGATTATCTGAACTGGGCAGATGACGAGTTGAGCTACTATGCCAATTTTTTGACCGATGCCAACGACGAACGATACCGGCTGGGGCTGCCCCGCCATGTGGATCGTTCCGGCATCAACCCTATCGGCTTCACACCGGATCGTGATCTCCGCTTCCGGCTGGAGCAGCGAAAGATCATCGAGCTTCTAATGGGCGCGCGCCTGTACAGGAACGAGTGGATGTGCCTGCGGGAGCTGTACCAGAATGCGCTGGATGCCTGCCGCTGTATGAGGGCGGAGGATGCACGCAACGGCAGAACCAGCAATCCGTGCATTGAATTCGGTCTGAGCAAGGAGGAAGGCAGAAAGGTGCTGTATTGCCGGGACGAGGGTACCGGCATGACCGAATACATTGTAAAGAACTACCTGCTGCGCATCGGCAATTCCTATTACCATTCCGACGACTTCCGGCGCAGCAATGCTGCATGGAAGGATGCGGTTGCGCCTATTTCCGAGTTCGGCATCGGTCTGCTTTCCTGCTATATGATCGCCGATGAGATCGAAGTGATCACCCGGCACTATACCCTTGGAGAAGACAAAACCATACGGCTTCGCATGAAGGGCAGCGAGGACTACGGCTATTTCTGCGATGCTACCACTGTACAGCAGGAACAACTGGGCGACCACGGCACCATTGTGAAGCTGTATCTGAAGGACAAGTTTGCCGCCGCTGTGACAGATCGCCTGCCGGATGATCCGGAGGTGGAGGTGTGGATTAGTAAAAATGCATCTGCTATAATGAGGATTCAGCAGGGAACGGAGCGATTCGAAGAGCAATACACCAAGCCACTGTACCACAGGATCCAGCGCTTTGTGTGTATTCCGGATCCCGGCATCCCGGTAGTGATTATGGGTGCGACCGGTGAAAACCGGACACTGGTCAATATGGTCGATTTGCAGTTGGATACAGCTTTGGCAGAGCGAATCATGCAGAAGGAAGAAGCAATTGATTGGCCGATCGACAATTCAAGTTTTTATTGGGTGTTCAAGACTAATTATCTATCCGCCACAACAAGATATCTCTGCAGTGCAAAAGATGAAGAATCGAATACAACAGCTTACATATCTCTTGTGCTGCCTGAAGCCGGCAATATTGATAATCTGTGGGAACAATCTTCGCGATGGCGGAGGCACCGTTCCTGCTATATCAATGGTATCTTTACCAAATATTCTGGTTTTCAATATGATCACCTGTTTGGTAACGATGTATTCTCCTACAACTTTGCGGGCAAAAATCGCCCGCTGCTTACTGTGGATCGCGGAGAAATACGGGCGTTGCCGGAGACTGCACTGGAGGGCATGAGGAATGCTCGGGCGCTTATGCCACAAAGAATCGCAGAATGCATTCAGCAGCACTATGCCGCATCGATCCCGCAACTTCCCAAACGCTTTCTGGAGCATTTGATTGAATTCATGCAGAGATTTCTTTCTGCTCATAGCATGTACGATGTTCTGCAGTGCATGGCCGAAGGTGATTTTCAGGAGTTGCGTTTGTATGGCATCCCGCTGAAGCAGTGGTTTGGTACGAGAGAATGCCGCCTGCCTATGGATCGCACGTTGGAATACGATGCTGGAATATTGAACCTGCTGTGCCGTGATGCCGCAAGGGTCGATCTGCTTGAAAAAGAGGCTGTTATTACGTTTCCTGCGGAGAGACGCAATCTGCATACCTATGTTTGGCTGCATAAAACACCTGTGTTGGTGGATGTGTGGAACAATGATGATGCGCAATACGATTTTGTCACTGATCTTTATCCTTTTGCCCGTAAGCGGGATATCTTGTCGCTGCTACTGGAAGAAGGAGTGACAGATTGGGTTGGATTGTATGAACGCATTTATAAAACAAGTCCCGTCCGCTTTGGTGGTGTCATCGATACAATGTCTTTACAGGCTGTTTTGGAAGCACTGTCCGGAAAGCAAAACGCGCATCTTTCATACCGTTCGGGAAATGACAACATACGAAACGGCGACAAACAGTACCTGATCTATGCCTTCATGAGCCCCCGCCCCCTTACCGAATGGGACAGAGCATTCATCAAGAACTATGAACACATTCCCCAATACATGCAGGGAATCAAAGAAGGCTGGAGCATTTTGTACTATGGCTGTGACAATGGCTATGTCATTGCCCCCGGTAAAAAAGACCGCATGGAAATGCTCAAGCTCATCCCCAAAGAAGTGTTGGAATTGAATAATGATATCGAATTCTGCTTTATGGACGGTACCCACGCCTTCGGCACCAAGCGCAAGTCCTAACAACCCCCACCTGTAACGATCTCTCTTCCCCCTTCACACCCCCGCGCCGGAGCACCCCATCCCCCGCTCCGGCGCTTTTTTCCGCCCCTCCGTTCCCCCCGCTCCCGCCCAAATCCCCCATATCTCCCGATTGGCATCCCCCTGCCCGATATGCTATAATCACCAGTGTACTACCCCGGCCTGTTGTGGCTTTTTTCCCCAGGCCGAGCCCCGGAGGTAAACCAATGGCCAAACGCAGAAAACGCTCCGCACAGCATACAGGCTCCATCCCCACCCCTGCCAATGTGATCCGCATGCGCGCGCCGGGCTCCGTGCCCCAGCAGAAGCCGCTGGATGAGGATACGCCCCCCGCCCCCAAGCCCACGCCCCTGTGGCAGAAGGTGCTCCGGCGGGTGGCCATCACGCTGCTGGTGGTGGTGGCGCTGGTGCTGGGCTACCTGTTCCTGCTGATGGGCGAGCCGGATCATGAGCTGGATACCGTTGCCGCCGTTCCCACGGCGCAGCCCATCACCATCCCCATGAACGCGCTGGAGGCCCCCGCAGGCGCCAACCTGCCCTCCCTGGCCGAGACCTTCGGCCAGCCGGTGATGGGCATCCGCCCCGGCGATATCACCCTCAGCCACGCCCGGGTGTACGATACAGCCTTCGGCGGCGAATACGCCCGCAGGGTCACCCTTACGTATGTGATGGCCGACGGCGCAGAGCTGCTGGTGGAAAGCATCCGCCCCATCGATGCCATCACCCTGCTGGGGGGCAACTACATCCTCCAGGCCGACCGGCTCTACGCCATGGCCGGTATGGATGCCGCCCGCCTGCAGAACGATGAGCAGATCCGCGTGTTCGGGCAGGGGCAGGGCGCAGTGTACGCCATCACCATGCCCCGCACCGCCGAGTTCCAGCTGGAGACCATCCTGAAGCAGACCCTGCTGGTCTCACCGCCCGAGAAATAAGTTTTCCTATACACATCAACACAAAGGAAGTCTTGCCGCCATGCAGAAAGAGAACCGCACGATGAAGACCGGCGTGCTCATCCGGCGTTTTCTGCCGTATTTCAAAAAATACCTGCCCATTCTGGTGTTTGACCTTTTCTGCGCCGCCCTCACCACCCTGTGCGAGCTGGTGCTGCCCATGATCGTGCGCGCCATCACCGACCGGGCCACCTCCGGCGCAGCCTCGCTGACGGTGGAGTTCGTGCTGAAGATCGGCGGGCTGTACATCCTTTTGCGCATCGTGGATGCCGCTGCCAACTTCTACATGACCACCCGCGGCCACCACATGGGCACCTTCATCGAGAGCGATATGCGCCACGACCTGTTCCAGCACCTGCAAAAGCTGGGCTTCGCCTACTATTCCTCCGCCAAGATCGGCCAGCTGATGGCCCGCATCACCAGCGACCTGTTCGAGGTGACCGAGTTCGCCCACCACTGCCCGGAGGAGTTCTTCATCGCCGCCATCAAGATCACGGTGCCCTTCATCATCCTGATGGGCATGAACCCGGTGCTCACGCTGATCGTGTTCGCCATGCTGCCGCTGATGCTCATCTGCACCCGCTTCTTTAACCGAAAGATGCGCCAGACCTTCAAGGAGCGCAACCATCAGGTGGGCGAGATCAACGCCCAGGTGGAAGACAGCCTGCTGGGCATCCGGGTGGTGAAGAGCTTTGCAAACGAGCCCATGGAGCTGGCCAAGTTCGACCGGGGCAACCGGCAGTTCGTTCAGATCAAAAACAAGAGCTACATCTACATGGGCGGCTTCCACACCACCACCCGTGTGTTCGACGGCCTGATGTACATCGTGGTGGTGATCGCCGGTGCGCTGTTCATGATCCGGGGCACGCTGACCGCCCCCGACTATATGGCCTACCTGCTGTATGTGAGCACGCTGCTCACCTCCATACGCCGCATCGTGGAGTTTATGGAGCAATTCCAGCGGGGCATGACCGGCATCGAGCGCTTCTGCGAGATCATGGACGATGAGCCGGATGTGGTGGATGCCCCCGGTGCCGCCGTGCTGACCGATGTGAAGGGCGATGTGACCTTCGACCACGTCAGCTTCCGATACAGCGATAACGACAAGTCCGTTCTGGCGGATATCAATGTACACGTGCCCGCAGGCCAGCGGGTGGCTCTGGTGGGCCCCAGCGGCTCCGGCAAGACCACCCTGTGCAACCTGATACCCCGGTTCTATAACCTGACCGGCGGCCGCATCCTGATCGATGGCAAGGACATCACCGCCCTTACCCAGCACAGCCTGCGGGAGAGCATCGGCATGGTGCAGCAGGAGGTGTACATGTTCTCCGGCACCATCGGCGAGAACATCGCCTACGGCCTGCCGGGCGCCAGCCGGGAGCAGATCGAGGAGGCGGCAAAGCTGGCCGGTGCCCACGAGTTCATCTCTCAGTTGAAGGATGGCTACGACACCTTTGTGGGCGAAAGGGGCGTAAAGCTCTCCGGCGGCCAGAAGCAGCGCATCTCCATTGCCCGCGTGTTTTTGAAGAACCCGCCCATCCTGATCCTGGACGAGGCCACCAGTGCGCTGGATAACGAAAGCGAGCGGCTGGTGCAGCAATCTCTGGAGAAGCTGAGCGTGGGCCGCACTACCTTCACCATCGCCCACCGGCTCACCACCATCCGGGGTGCCGATACCATCTGGGTGCTTACCGAGAACGGCATCGAGGAGCAGGGCTCCCACCGGGCGCTGATGGAGAAGCAGGGTTTGTATTACCAGCTGTACAAGATGTACACCGAGGAGGCATAAACGATGATCACCAAGACCCAGACCGTATTCACCCCCACCCATGGCTGCTGGCTCTACGGCGTAAAGCCCCTGTATGTGCTTGCCCAGAGCATGACCGAGGATGAGCTGGCCACGCTGGAGGGCTGCTCCTACGACGAAGGCTACGACTGCATCCGCATGCTGGTGGCAGCCGAAGACACCGCCACCGCCGCCCTGCTGGAGACCGACTACGCTCACCTGGCCGGTAAGACCGCCGACGGGCAGAGCTGCTTCGAGCTCACCCTGGGCGATTGCCCCATCCTGCCCATTCCCATGCAGCCCGCCTACCGCTACGGCGAAATGACCCCCTGGGGCGGCGATAAGCTGGGCAGCCTCTTTGGCAAGAACATCCCCGACCCCCGCACCGGCGAGGCGCTGGAGATCAGCGCCATTCCCGGGCTGGAGAGCGTATCCCCCTACGGCGAAAGCCTGACCGAGCTCATCAGCTGGGATCCGCAGGCCATGACCGGCCTGCCCGAGGGCGAGGCCTTCCCGCTGCTGCTGAAGCTGCTGTGCGCCAAGGGCAGCCTGAGCGTACAGGTGCACCCGGATGACGAGTACTCCGGCAAGCACGAAAACAAGCTGGGCAAGACCGAGGCGTGGGTGATCCTGCACGCGGAGGAAGATGCCAGCATCCTCTACGGCATCGAGGAGGGCGTTACCATCGAAGCGCTGGGCGCTGCCCTTAACGCCGGGGAGGATATCGAGCCCATGATCCACCGGGTGCCGGTCAAGGCGGGCGATGTGTACTACATGCCCAGCGGCATGGTGCACGCCATCGGCGGCGGCATCGTGCTGTACGAGATCCAGCAGAGCAGCGATGTTACCTACCGCCTGTGGGATTTCAACCGCACCAACGAGAAGGGCGAAAAGCGCCCCCTGCACATCCGCCAGTCGCTGGATGTGATCGACCCGGCGCTGAAGGGTCAGCTGGCGCAGATGCCCGAGGGCGGCCACGGCCTGACCCGCCTGCTGGATGTGCCCGCCTTCAAGCTGGATTGTGCCTGTGTGGAGGGCGAGCTGGCGCTGGAGAACCGCGGCTGCTTTGTGATGCTCACCGCGCTGGATGCCATGGAGCTGTGCTGGCAGGGCGCGCAGATGCCCCTCACCGCCGGTATGAGTCTTCTGCTGCCCGCCGCCTGCCCCGCGGTAAGCCTCCGCGGCAAGGGCCGTGCGCTGCTTTCCAGCGTAAAATAATCATCCGGCAGGAAAACCCGGAGCCCCTCACGAATAATATTTGGTAATTCCCGGATGGAGCTGCAAGAAAAAGCCGCCCTCCGGCGTTATATGGGTGAAGCAGGGAAAAAAGCTCCTGTTTCACCATCTGCAATGTAGAACAGGAGGAATAACCACCATGACCCGCCGCATTCTTTCTCTGGTGCTTGCATGCATCCTGCTTCTGGGCTGTGTTCCCGCTCTGGCGGATGAACCCGTCTACCCCGGCAACTACTCCTTCCCCACCACCAACGGCATCACCACCAACACCACCAATTACACCGCAGGCAGCACCCTGCTCTCCAGCCTGACCCATAACTGCCCCAACACCGGCATCATGCTGCCGGAGATCTTCAGCCCCCTGCAGACCACCTACCTGCTCACCGTGGCCAACTGGGTCTCCCGCCCCACCTTCACCCCCGTGGCCGTTGACCCCAACGCCACCATCACCGTAAACGGCAAGGTGGTGCAGAGCGGTGCCAAGTCTCAGGTGATCGAGATGACCGACGAGCCCCAGGCCGTTACCATCCAGGTGACCAACAACGGCGCTTCCACCACCTACACCATCTACCTGCAGCGCCGCCCCAGCGACAAGCGCACCCGCATCTCTGCCGGTTACCTGACCAACATCTACACCAAGAAGGACGAATGGCGCGTGGATGCCGATCTGGTCACCCTGAAGTACCTGGGCGAGGACTATGCCAGCGGCAACCAGTCCAGCTTCAAGAATTCCGGCATGGATCACTACGACTACCCGGTGGATCCCCACTGCATCCTGTATTACGGTAATGCAACGAACCCCGTCCGTGCCAAGAACATGGATGAGTTTGTTGCCAACTACAAGGTGAATAACGCGGAAGCCTTCTACACCATCATCTACATTGAAAGCGAGATCGTGGCCATCCTGCCCTACGGCGCGGATTTTTGATCGAGGCTTTGCGTATAAGGAACCCCCGGAGCTGCTGTTTGGCGGCTCCGGGGGGCTTTCTGTATGTAGAAATATGCGGGGTGCAGGGGGATCGTCCTCCTGCCGGGTGTGGGCAGAGCCCACAAACCTGCGCCGCAGCGCTTGTTGTGAGCACAGCGAGCACCGAAGGGGCAAGATGTGCGGCTCGTTATGTTCCGCTGGGGGGGTTGATGGGCGGCTCCGGGGGATGATACAGCACACCCGGAGGTGGGCAGCGGTCGGCACCCTCAGTCAGGCTTCGCCTGACAGCTCCCTCTGAAGAGGAGAGCCTTGTGGGAGGTGGGCGTTGCCGGGGCGGGTCTGTCTTACCCATGTTGGCTGCGGCGCATTGCTGCGGGTGGCAGCCAACTGAGCAGGCTCCCTCTTCAGTGGGCACCGGAGGGAAGCGCGTGCCCAGTGGGCACAACGCCGAAGGCGTTAGCGACCCGCAGGTGGGGAGTGAAACGAGTACAGACCACGGCAGTGGGCTGTACGACGATTG
>SVGN01000029.1:10411-32807 GCA_015056315.1 Clostridiales bacterium | reverse complement strand
AGGCTCCCTCTTCAGTGGGCACCGGAGGGAAGCGCGTGCCCAGTGGGCACAACGCCGAAGGCGTTAGCGACCCGCAGGTGGGGAGTGAAACGAGTACAGACCACGGCAGTGGGCTGTACGACGATTGAACGACCGGGGCGCAGCCGACTGAGGGTGCCGCCCGCAGTCCCCCCGCCCCCACAACAAAAGCCGCATGGCGCAAAACGCACCATGCGGCTTTCTTATCCAATTCCACAGACTCATCCCCCCTGTGCCCATGCAATGGGCACAGTACCGGGATCCTTAAGGGGCATTGCCCCTTAAGCGGGGTGCAGGGGCAGCGCCCCTGCCATCCACCACGGCAGACACGCCGCTCGGGGCAGCGCCCCTGCCGTCTCTCCCCTTACCCGCGGATCACGGCCTCGTGCTTCTCGGCGCAGACCTTCATCACCTTGTCCATGGCCTTGAGCACTTCCTCATCGGTGAGGGTGCGGTCGCTGGCGCGGAAGGTGAGGGAGAAGGCGACGGACTTGTTGCCCTCTCCGATCTGTGCGCCGCGGTACACGTCGAACATTTCGATGTTCTCCAGCAGATTGCCGGCAGCCTTGCGCATATCCGCCATCAGGGGGCCGACGAGCACGCTGTCCTTCATGACGAGGGCCAGGTCGCGGCTCATGGCGGGGAAGCGGGGCAGGGGCTTCATTTCGCCCATGGGCTTGCCCATCTCCAGAAGCTGCTGCAGGTTCACCTCAGCGATCACGGCACGCTTGGGCATATCGAAGTTCTCGCGCACGGTGGGGTGTACCTCACCGATCACGGCGAATACCTGGTTGCCGCGCACCAGCTTGGCGCAGCGGCCCGGGTGATGGTAGACCTCGCCGCCTGCCTCCACCTCGCAGCGGATGCCGTAGGCGTTGAGCAGGGCCTCCACAGCAGAGCGCACAGAGAAGAAGTCGGCATTTTCACCGTAGGAGCCCAGGCACAGGGTCTGGGTCTCGGTGGGCAGACCTTCGGCGGTCAGGTTGTGGTGGTCGAAGATGGCGGCCATCTCGTAGAGGTTGGCGGCCTCGGTGGCGTGGTTCATGTTGTAGGAGAGGGTCTTGCACATGCTGCCGACCAGGGTGGGGCGCATAACGGCGGTATCCTCGCCCAGGGGGTTGCGGATGGGCATGGGATCCATGCGCCAGTCATCCTGAGGCAGCTCCAGCTTGGCGATCTCCTTCACGCCCACGAAGCTGAAGTTCATGATCTCCAGATAGTTGAGCCCCTGCAGGATCTTGCCGAGGCGGTTCTTCAGCGCCTTCATGGGGCTTACGCCGCCCTGGGTGGTCAGGCCGTGGAGGGGCGTGGCACCGATGTGCTCGTAGCCGTACATGCGCAGGCATTCCTCGCAGATGTCGGCTTCGCCGTCCAGATCCTCACGGAAGGCGGGCACCTTGACCACGATCTTGCCATCCACCATTTCGGCCTGGAAGAACAACTTGTTCAGGATCTCCAGCATGGCCTCATCGGGGATCTGCACGCCCGCACGGATGCGGATGCGCTCGGGATCGGCCACGATGGTCTGCTGGGGCTTGGGAGCGGGGTAGAGATCGATGCAGCCGGAGACCACATCGCCCGCATCCAGCTCGTTGACCAGATGGCAGGCACGGTCGAGGGCCTCCATCACGGTGGCGGCGCAGACGCCGCGCTCGAAGCGGCCGCTGGATTCGGTACGCATGCCGTGGGCACGACCGCTCAGGCGGATGCCGGTGCGGTCGAAGGCGGCGCACTCGAACATGACCTCGGTGGTGCCTTCGGTGATCTCGCTCTCCTCACCGCCCATGATGCCGGCGAAGCCGGTGGGGCCTTCCGCATCGCAGATGACCAGATCGGCGGTGCGCAGGTCGCGCTCCACACCGTCCAGGGTGGTCAGCTTTTCGCCCTCGGCAGCGCGGCGCACAATGATCTGGCGGCCCCGCACCTTGCTCAGGTCGAAGGCGTGCATGGGGTGGCCGTACTCCAGCATGATGTAGTTGGTAATATCAACGATGTTGTTGATGGAGCGCAGACCGGCGGCGTGCAGGTACTTGCGCATCCACATGGGGGAGGGAGCGATGCGCACGTTCTTGATGACGCGGGCAGCATAGCGGGGGCAGCCCTCGGCATCGTCCACACGGACGCTCACTTCATTGTTGATGTCGCCGCCCGCTTCCACAACGGTGGTATCGGGCTTCTTGAAGGTGGTGCCCAGGGCAGCGGCGGTCTCCCGGGCGATGCCGATGGCGCTGAGGCAATCGGGGCGGTTGGCCAGGATCTCGAAATCGACGGCATAGTCGTCGATGCCCAGAATGGGGCGGATGTCGCTGCCGACGGGGTAATCCTCGTTGAAGATGAGCAGACCCTCATCGCCTACGCTGGGGTACAGCTCCTGGGGCACCTTCAGCTCGGTGGCGGCGCAGAGCATACCCTCGGATACCATGCCCCGCAGCTTACCCTTCTTGATCTTGATGCCGCCGGGCAGTTTGGAGCCGTCCAGAGCGACGGGCACCAGCACGCCGGGCTTTACGTTGGGGGCACCACAAACGATGTGCAGGGGCTCTTCGCCGCCCACATCCACGGTGCACTGGTGCAGGTGGGTGCCTTCCACGTCCTCGCAGGTGAGCACACGGCCTACAACGACCTTCTCGATGCCGCCGGAAACGTCGTCCACGCCCTCAACGGCAGTACCGGACATGATCATCCGGCTTTCGTATTCCTTGGGAGTAACGGGGATCTCCGCATACTCCCGGATCATATTCATTGCAAGTTTCACAGCAATGGCCTCCTATAGATGGATGAAACGGTTGATGTGTCTGAATGGTGGGGGCTTGGGGAATGATGGCGGGCTGCTTGTTGGGGATAGCTCGCCGACAAAGTGATCATTCCGCTCCCCGGTCGCAGTGAGCGGCCACAGGGGCTCAGCCCCTGTTAACGGAGCTGGCTCAGCAGGCGGGCATCGCCCTCGTAGAGCATGCGCAGGTCGGTAATGCCGTAGCGCTTCATGGCGATGCGCTCCAGACCGATGCCGAAGGCAAAGCCGGAATACTTGGTGGAGTCGATGCCGCACATCTCCAGCACCTTGGGGTTCACCATGCCGCAGCCGAGCACCTCTACCCAGCCGGTATCCTTACAGATGCGGCAGCCCTTGCCGTGGCAGGCGGTGCAGGTAAGATCCACCTCTGCGCTGGGCTCGGTGAAGGGGAAGAAGCTGGGGCGGAAGCGGGTGGAAACATCGTTGCCGTAGAGCTTCTTGGCAAAGGCCTCCAGCGTGCCGCGCAGGTCGGACATGCTCATGTTCTCATCCACCACCAGGCCCTCCATCTGGTGGAATACGGGGCTGTGGGTGGCATCCAGCTCGTCGGCACGGTACACGCGGCCGGGGCAGATGATGCGGATGGGCGGCTTGCGGGTGAGCATGGCGCGGGCCTGCATGGGGCTGGTGTGGGTGCGGAGCACGATGTTGTCGTCCATGTAGAAGGTATCCTGCGCATCGCGGGCAGGATGGTTCTTGGGCAGGTTCATCAGCTCAAAATTGTAGTGATCCAGCTCCACCTCGGGGCCTTCCATCACTTCGAAGCCAAGGCCGGAGAAGCACTCGATCAGCTCATCCATCACCAGGGTGATGGGGTGGGCGCTGCCCACGCCGGGCAGCTTGCGGGGCTCGGTAACATCGATGGTCTCGGCCTTGAGGGCAGCTTCCCGCTCGGCCTTCTTGATGGCGGCCTCCTGCTGGGCCATGAGGCCGGTCAGGTGCTCGCGCACTTCGTTGATCTGGGCGCCTACCTTGGGGCGCTCTTCGGGGGCCAGCTGACCCATGCCCTTGAGCAGGGCGGTCAGCTCGCCCTTCTTGCCCAGGACCTTGACGCGCAGGGCATCCAGCGCGGCAGAGGTATCGGTGGCCTTCAGTTCATTTTCCACCCGTTGGGTAAGCTCCCGCAGGGTATCCACGATCGCCATGTGAGTTCCTCCTTTTGTTGTGCGTACCGTTTTGTTGTGTCGAATTTGAGAACAGCGTTTTTTCCGGTAAAGAAAAAGCCCCCGCCCCGTATGGGACGAAGGCATCATGCCGCGTGTTACCACCCAAATTCCGCACGGGGAAACAGCTTTCCCGATGCGCTTTTCGCCTGTAACGGAGCCACCCGTTTCCTCTTACTGCTATTTCGGAGGAAAAGCTCGGAAGCGAATTTCCCGCGGCCTTCCGGGGCGGCTTTCAGCATACGCAGGGCGCATACCGCCTTCTCTGACAGAGGACCGTTTCTCGGGCGTTGTTCTTCCTCATCGCCGATTGGGGGTATTATAGCACGGAGCAGCCCGGTTTGCAAGGCTTTTGTGGCATTCCGGGTCTTTTTGGGAGGTGAGGGGGGCGCATGGGGCTGGGGGCGCCGGTTGAGGCGGATCGCCGGGGCTGCGCTGCCGTAAAGACATACCGCCCACGCCATACCGCCGTGGTTGTGCTGCCGGATACCGCCGTGGCAGACCGCCGATGTCAAACCGCCGGGGCTGCGCTGCCGTAAAGGCAGACCGCCCACGCCATACCACAGAGCCGTGCAGACGGCCCCGCCCGGCTCCCGCTCCCGCCTGTGGTTACCGTATGCCCACCCGGGCGAATACCTGCGAAAGGATGCCCTCCCACGACATATGGGCTCTGGCATAGGCCCGCATCTCCTCTGCCTGGCCGGGCAGGGTGCGGCTCCGGAGAGCAAAGGCCACCAGCTCTTGCATATCGATGGGGCTCTCGTCGTTGGGCAGGCGCAGGCAGAAGCGGTCATCCTCCGGCAGGGAGGGATCCTCCACCGCATAGACGAAGGGCAGGCCCCGGGCCATGTATTCCCGCAGCTTGAGGGTGGTGCTCAGGTGCTGACCGATGCGGTGCAGCCCCAGCCCGCCCACGCCGATATCGCAGCGGGCCACGGCTTCGTTCAGCGCATCGCCGGAGAGGGGGCCGGTAAAGGTGACCTGATCGGCCACGCCCAGCTCCTTGGCCAGCTGCTGCCAGGCGGGCAGGGAGCCGTCGCCGTCGCCGCCCACCATCAGGATGCGTACGCGCTCCGGCCCTTGATACGCCGCCAGCGAGCGGATGAGCCGGTCGTAGCCCTGCCAGTAGCTCATGGAGGCCAAAGCCAGAAGGCAGATCTCCGGCCCGGTGCAGGGGGCATGCGGGGGCAGTTGATCCACCGATACGCCATTGACGATATTCATGGCAGGCACGCCGTGGAGGGTCTCCCCGCAGGGATCGCCGATGAGGGCGTACTGGTCGATGAGCTTCTCCAGCCGGGCGAAGACCCGGTCGGTATACCAGAAGACGGGCTTTCGCAGCGCCGAGGTGACCCGGCCCTTCTCCGGCGGGTAGGTGGGGTGCTCCACGATCAGCTTTCCGCCCTGCTGCTTCAGGAGCTTGAGGGCAGCGGGAGCGTTGCCGTAAACGGGTATGTAGCGCAGGTACACCGCATCGAACCGGCGGGTGGAAAGGGCGCACTTCAGCGCCTCAAACAGGTCGTAGTAAAGAACGGTTTTGCTGTAGCCGGGCAGGCGGGCAAGGGGGCATTTGCGCAGCAGGCTGCGCTCCCCGCCCCGGCACAGGTACATGCCCTCCCGGCTCCAGCCGATGTGCCAGGCCTCGTGCCCGAGGGCCTCTGCGGCGGCCATCTGGCCGTCGAATTTGGTTTTCAGGTTGTCCCAGCTGTCCAAAGGATAGCGCATCAAAAACAGGATGGATGCCATGGTGGTGCTCCCTTCCGGCCTGCGGCAGACCGCAGGGCAAGATCCTTGCAAACAATGTACCAAAATAAAGGGGCGGCTGTCAATGCAGGGAGGGGAATGACGGGCTGCCGGAGGCGTGGCTGCGGTGCGGTGCGGTCGGCGGCAAAGCGGTGCTGCGGCAGCGCAGCGTGCTGCCTCCGGCGATGCGCCGGGGGGAGCCCGGCTCGCCGTCACGGTGCGGAGCTGTTGAAGGCCGGTCGTGGGGTGCTGCACAGGCGGGCGGTCAAGGGGGCAGCCGGGGCGCACCCCATCGCACCGGGTCACCCGCCTCATCCTTCTCCCCCGGACGGGTTTGTGATATAATCTGTTACGATCATTTCATCATGTAAGGAGCTGACGAGCCATGATCCTTTGTTCCACAGGCGCGCTGCTGGGCAGGGCCAACGGCAGGAATTTCTATCTGCTGGAGGAGCTGGCCCCCAGGCTGCGCTGCGACGGCTATGAGCTGATGATCTATCAGGACTGGTACCGGCGGGAGCAGGAGCTGACCGCATATCTGCAGCAGCTGAAGCTGAACATCCCGGCGGTGCACTGCGAGAAGGATATCGGCAAAAAGATCGGGGAGGGCGGCGACGAGCTGCTGGCGGAGGCCATCCGGGATTATGAGGCCAACTGCCGCATTGCCTGTGCAGCAGGCGCGGAGCTGCTGGTGCTGCACCTGTGGAGCGGGCTGATCTCCGATCAGCAGATCGAAAACAACCTGAGCGCCTACCCCCGGCTGGAGGCCATCGCCCGGGAGCATGGGCTGCTGCTGACGGTGGAAAACGTGGTCTGCAACCGTCTGGAGCCCATGATCCACCTGAAGACCCTTGTGGAGCGGTTCCCGGAGGTGCGCTTCACCTTCGATACCAAGAATGCGGCCTTCCATGGCCAGCTGGAGGAGCTGTACGCCCCGGAGAACGGCTGGCTGCGGCAGCACATTGCCCACTACCATGTAAACGACTACGCAGGCGGCTGTATGGAGTGGGATAAGTTCCTGGGCCCGGTCAAGCCCATCGGCACCGGCAGGCTGGATTTTGATCCCTTCTTTGCCCATGTGCGCCAAAGCGGCCACACTGGGCACCTGACGGTGGAGGCCACCGGCTTCGACCAAACCGGCACGGTGGATACCGCCATGCTGAACGGCCAGTTCGCCATCCTGCGCAGAGAGCTGGAGAAATAAGCGTTCAAAGGGATGAAAAAAGACCATGTATAAAGGCATCAAGACCTATGCGATCCTGTTCGGCGGCGTGTTGGCGCTGTCCACCTCGGCGATCTGGGTCAAGCTGGCCCAGGCCCCCTCTGCGGTGATCGCCTTCTACCGGCTGCTGCTGGCGGCGCTGGTGCTGCTGCCGTTTTTGCTGCTGAACAAGGCAGCCCGCAGGGAGCTGGCAGGCCTCACCCGGCGGCAGACGGGGCAGATCTTCGGGGCGGGCTTTCTGCTGGCGCTGCACTATGTGCTGTGGTTCGAGAGCCTGCGCTTCACCTCCACTGCCAGCTCCACGGTGATCGTGTGCCTGCAGCCCCTGTTCTCGCTGGCGCTGGAGAAGTTCGTGCAGAAGAAGCGCATCCGCAAAACGGCCCTGCCGGGCTGCCTCATTGCCCTGTGCGGGTGCTTCATCATCGGCCTGGGGGATCTGCGCATCAGCGGTCAGGCCCTTTTGGGCGATGTGCTGGCCTTTGTGGCGGCAGGCGTGATCGCGGTGTACTACTTTGTTGGCGAGAGCGTGCGCAGGGAGATGTCCGCCCTGCCGTACTCCACGGCAGCGTACCTGATCAGCGCTGCGATGCTGCTGGTGTACATCCTTCTGGGCGGTCAGCCGCTGTGGGGCTTTGACGGCGGCACCTGGCTCAGCTTCATCGGCATTGCGCTGGTAGCCACCATCGGCGGCCAGTTCATTTTCAATCTGCTGCTGAAAAAGCTCCCCGCCTCCGCAGTGACCATGGGCATCCTGGGCGAGCCGGTGGGCACCTGCCTGCTGGCCTGGCTGGTGCTGGGCGAAGGCCTGAAGCTCCAGCAGCTCTGGGGCATCGTGGTCATCATGGCGGGTATGGCGGTGTTCTTTCTGCCGGAGAAGCGGGAGAAAAGGTGAGCGGTGCGCTGCAACCACTTTGGGTGAGCAGACCCTTTTCGGCAGCATCCACCCCCAAAAGGCTCTCCTCTTTAGAGGGAGCTGTCAGGCGAAGCCTGACTGAGGGTGCCGCTTACACCCAAGCCCCTTTTCCACAAAAAGCAACACAGCCCACCCAACACAGGGAAGACAGTGCTGTTCGCTATTCGCTATGGTTCTCCCACGGCACCCTCAGTCTGCCCTGAAGGGCAGCCAGCTCCCTCTGAAGAGGGAGCCTGCGCAGTTGGGCACCGCCCCCGGTAATGCGCCATACCCACCTCGGGCGACGCAGACCCCACCCGGCAGCACCCACCTCTGCAGCCCGCCCTTGCCAAAGGGGGGTGGCACGGCGAAGCCGTGACGGGGGGATTCCGGGGACAACCAACCCCGGGCAGAGTACCCCGCCATGGCGGTGAAAGGTAACTGCGTTTGGGAGTTGAATCCCTCAGTCGGCTACGCCGACAGCTCCCTTTAGCAAGGGAGCCTGCGCAGTTGGGCAACACCCGCAGCAATGCGCCATACCCACCTCGGGCAACGCAGACCCCACCCGGCAACACCCACTCCGCACAAGGCTCTCCTCTTTAGAGGGAGCTGTCAGGCGAAGCCTGACTGAGGGTGCCGATCGCTGCCCAACTTCCGGTGAGCGCACCCGCCCAACCCGCCTATCCTCCCCATTCCCTGCTTGCCCGCCCCCGGCACCCTCAGTCTGCCCTGAAGGGCAGCCAGCTCCCTCTGAAGAGGGAGCCTTGTGGGGGGTGTGCTTCGCAGCCAGCTCCCTCTTTAGAGGGAGCCTTGTGGGGGTGGGCTTCGCCGCCAGCGCCCTCTGAAGAGGGAGCCAAAGCAGGGGGTGGCAGCCAATCTGCAACCGCACGGGGCCCGCAACGCAGCGTGGGGCAGTGAGCCGCCCGACTGCTTTGCAGGCGGGCGAAGCGAACAGCCACACGCGAGGACGGGCCCTCAAGCAAGCGGCGTGGGGAAGGGAAGGGACCCTTCCCCTTTAAGCCGCGGAACATGAGACCCGCTCCTAGCGCGAACGCCCTGCCCGTAAGGGTGAGGCGGGCGCACACGCACATCCGCCTCACCCTTACGGGCAGGGCGGACGTGCGTGTGCGCCCTTGACATTTCTCCCAATCAGTGGTACTATAGCATTAGCACAAACGTTTGCACGTTCCCCGTCCCCGCAAACAGCGAAGGAGATACAACATGAAAGTGACCATCAAAGACGTAGCCAAAGCGGCAGGCGTCTCTCCCTCCACCGTCAGCCGTGCGCTGCACGACAATCCCCGCATCAGCGAGGATATGCGCAAGCAGATCAAAAAGATCGCACAGGAGATGGATTTCCACCCCAACCAGATGGCACGCAGCCTGGTCAGCCGCCGCAGCCGGATCATCGGTGTGGTGTTCCCGGGCGAGAACGGCGAGAGCCTGAACCACTCCTTCTACCCCTCTGTGCTGCAGGGGCTGGGGCATGTGGCAGGTGCCCGCCACTACCATATGCTGCTGGGCACCGGTGCCGAGGGCGATTCCATCGCTGAGGCCGTGCGCCAGCTTACCGACTCCGGCTACGCCGAGGGCCTCATCCTGCTGGCGGCAGAGGATGTGCCCGCTGCCGATACTGCCGGGCTGCCCATCGTTACCCTGGGCCACCCCATCAATGCGGAAAACGGCTATTATGTGGATAACGACAACGTAGCCGCAGGCAAGGCCGCCACCCGCTACCTGCTGGATCGGGGGCACAAGCGCATTGCGCTCTTGGGCTACGATAAGCAGTTCATGGTCACCGCCGACCGCCGCTCCGGCTATCTGGAGGCGCTGGAGGAGGCCGGGCTGCCCAGCCGCCCGGAGGATGTGGTACCCAGCCGCTACCTCTACAACACCACCGACGAAAAGCACCTGCGCAGCCTGTTCGAGGGCGAGGACAGACCCACCGCCGTCGTCTGTATGGACGATGCACAGGCCATCACCCTGTGCCATATGCTGAGCGATATGGGGCTCTCCGTACCCGAGGATGTAAGCCTGATCAGCTACAACGATACCCCTGCGGGCAGGCTCAACAACCCGCCCCTCACCTCCATCAACGTGGATCCCTACCAGCTGGGCCAGAAGGCCATGGAGCTGATCATCACGCTGGTGAAGCACCCGGAGACCCCGCCCACCGGGCTGATCATCCCCTTTGCGATCGTGGAGCGGGAGAGCGTCCGGACCATTTATTGATCGCCCCCCACAGCCCGGATGGGCCCTGCGGCGGGCGAGCACCAGGAGGAAAACAACGACCATGCGCAACATCCATTTTGATGCCATCTACCATATGCCCTGGCTGGAGTACCGCCACGCCACCCCGGAGGGCAAGGTGGTGCTCCGTTTGCAGACCGGGCGGGGCGATTTCAGCCGGATCATCGCCAAGGTGACCAGCAACTACAACCATCCCGATTACTTTGCCAACGCCATGCAGGTGGAGATGCAGGTAGCCTACCGGGATGAGTTCCACGATTGGTACGAGTGCATCTTTGTCCCCGAGGATGTGCGCGTAAAGTACCTGTTCATTCTGGAAAGCGATGAGCAGGTCTTCAAGCTGGATGCCGCCGGTATCCACTTCGGCGCGGATTATTACGAGGATATCAGCGAGAGCTTTGCCTTCGCCTATGCCTATGCCGCCCCGGCCATGCCCGATTGGGCCAAGGGCTGCGTGGGCTACCAGATCTTCCCCGACCGTTTCCGCCGGGAGGGCGATGCGGAGCCGGGCCTGGAGCCCTGGAGCAGCGACCGGGTGCAGAACGAGTTCCGCTACGGCGGCAACCTGCGGGGCATCATCAAGGCGGTGCCCTACCTGAAGGAGCTGGGCGTGGAGATGGTGTATTCCACCCCCATGTTCCTGAGCGATTCCTCCCACCGCTACAACACCTTCGACTATTTCAAGATCGACCCGCTGCTGGGCACCGAGGATGACCTGCGCGAATTGTGCGATGAGCTGCACAAAAACGGCATGAAGCTCATCATGGATGGCGTGTTCAACCACAGCGGCGTGGAGTTTGCCCCCTTCAAGGATGCCAAGGAGAAGGGCAAGGACAGCAGGTACTACAACTGGTTCTTCTTTGATAACACCGAGGAGTGCGGCTACCAGACCTTCGGCCACTGGCCCTACATGCCCAAGCTGAACCTGCAGGACCCGGATTGTGCGGATTATTTCCTGCGGGTGGGCCGTTACTGGATCGAGAAATGCCACATCGACGGCTGGCGGCTGGATGTAAGCCCCGAGGTCTGGCCGGATTTCTGGCGGCAGTACCGCAAGATGCTCAAGAGCGCTGAACCGGAGGGCATCATGATCGCCGAATGTTGGGATGACAGCCGCGAATGGCTCACCCAGGGCGATATGTTCGATGCCACCATGCACTATGTGCTCTCCCGCAACATCTGGAATCGTTTCTGCCACCACAAGATCAGCCTGGAGCAGTTCGACAGCTGCCTCAACCGCAGCCTGATGCTCTACCCGGAGCGGATCAATCAGGTGCTGTGGACGTTCCTTGGCAGCCACGATACCGCCCGTCTGCGCACCCGCGCCGGGGGCGACCTGTGCATGCTGCATGCAGCCTCCTTCTTCCAGTTCACCTTCCCCGGTGCGCCCATCATCTACTATGGCGATGAGCTGGGCATGCAGGGCGGGGACGATCCCTACTGCCGCTTCCCCATGGAATGGCATAACGTGGAGGGCAACCCCACCCACGCCCACTACAGGAAGCTGGCCCATCTGCGGGCAGCCAACCCGGCGCTGCGCATGGGCAGCTTCCGTACCTGGCAGGTGGAGAGGAACGGTCTGTACGCCTACCTGCGAAACAGCGATGACCAGCAGCTGCTGTGCCTGCTCAACACCTCGCTGGAGCCGGTCAGCGGCATGATCCGCCTGCCGGAGGGCATGGCGGATGCGGAGCAGCTCACCGACCTGTACGGCGGCGTGCCCGTAGCCGCTGCCGACGGCATGGTCAAGGTGCGCCTGGAGGTAGGCGAGGGCATGATCCTTGCCGCCCCGGAGAAGAAATAAGGCTCCATAGTTGAAGAATATGCAAACGAGGCTGCCGCATGACCGCGGCAGCCTCGTTTGTGTTGGCGGCGAAATGATATGGCTCCCTTGCCAAAGTACGGGCCGGGGGATCGGCGTTTGCCGGATGGGTCTGTCTTACCCAAGTGGGCGCACGCTCGCTTGCCCCGGGCGGCAGTCACCTCCTGAGGCTCCCTTGCCAAAGGGAGCTGTCGGCGCAGCCGACTGAGGGATTCAACTCCCGCCCGCAGTTACCCTTCACCGCCATGGCGGGGCTGTCCCACCCCGACTTGACTGCCCCAAGCGGGCGCACGCTCGCTTGCCCCGGGCGGCAGTCACCTCCTGAGGCTCCCTTGCCAAAGGGAGCTGTCGGCGTGGCCGACTGAGGGATTCAACTCCCGCCCGCAGTTACCCTTCACCGCCATGGCGGGGCCGTCCCACCCCAACTTGACTGCCCCAGGCGGGCGCACGCTCGTTTGCCCCGGGCGGCAGTCACCTCCTGAGGCTCCCTTGCCAAAGGGAGCTGTCGGCGTAGCCGACTGAGGGATTCAACTCCCGCCCGCAGTTACCCTTCACCGCCATGGCGGGGCTGTCCCACCCCAACTTGACTGCCCCCGGAATCCCCCCGTCACGTAGGCAGATAAGCCTCCCAATAAAACCAGCATTCCTGCAAGCGCACGCAATAAACATACCCCTCGCCCGTAACGCCGAGCCCCTCCTGCCGTACCCGGTCGGAGCCCTCATCCAACACGATGGTATCATCAAACAGCACCCGGTCATCCGGACGGTACAGCAGCTGCCTGCTCTTTTCCGGGCGATCGGTGCAGAAGGTGAAGGTGGCCTCGTCCGGGGTGCGGAGATCCACATCGTCCAGCGTCGGGCCGAAGAGTGCGGAATACGGCAGGAACCCCATGTCCGAGCTGTCCAGCAGCCTGTCGCTGCCTGCCCGATCCATCAGGGATCGCAGCTGCTGCTGATTCTTGGTCAGCGTTTGTTGGCAGACCGCCTGCACATCGGCGGTTTTCCGAACGATGAACTGTCCGACCAGCAGAAGCGTGATGACCACGACCCCCAGGATGATGCCCCAGTCTACGGCTTTGATGGCCCGATCCCCTCTTTGGGCCGGAGGGCGTTCGTCGGCGGCGGCAGGCTCCCCGGGGTCATTCTCCGTGGGCCGAGCCGCATCCCTGCGGCGAGCTCTGAGCAGTTTGAAAAGCTCCCAGAGGGTAGAGAGTGCCAGAAATACCTTCATGATGATCCCTAGCCAGTCTCCGGCCCAGGGAGCCTTCCCCGGGACAATGATCTCAATGAGCGGTATGAGCACGAACAAGACCAGGTGCACAACAACAGTAGCTGTTTCGGACATGCTGCTTCCTCCTTTGTCCCGCAAAAGGGCTCGTTCTCTGTTCCCGGCGGGCAGCTTTGCGGCTGTGCCCCGCCGCTTATTGCCCCTGCCCGTCCGCCTGCCGGAGGGCCAGATAGACCACCGGCTGATAGAGCGGCTGCCGGGCCCGATCCTCTACCGTGTACATATCGCTCCGGGGATCCTCCAGCTTCAGCAGGGCGGCAATGCCCTCCGGCACAACGGTAAAGCCTATGTGGCTCAAGGTACCGTCGGCAAAACGGCAGAACAGGCGCAGGTATTCGATGCCATCCCGGCTTACCGGCCAGACCAGGGCATCGCCCTCCCGGAGCTGCCGCTCCGGCGACAGGACGGGGTATGCAGCCGCACGCGCCAGAACCGCTTCCATCGTCTGCCCGGGCGGAAGCTCGTATGCGAAGTGGCCGAACTGGAGCAGGGCATAGGAATCGGAGGCGGCAAAGGCCGGATCCCGCCGGGCCAGAGCCTTCAATGCGCTCAGGTATTCCTCCAGCTTGGTGTGGGACATCCGGGTCTGGTGCATCGGGAGCTGCTCCGGCTCATCCTCTGCCATGTACAGGGTGCGCTGTGTATAGTCCACATCCAGGGGCAGCACCATTTCAAACTGCGTATACGGGTCAAATACATGCAGCTCTGCGGTGGCGAGCGGATCGCCGAAGAGGTAAAGGTCGTAACAGGGGCCGTAGCGATACACGCTGCCCTCCTGCCCGCCCCAGAACAGATCGGTGCCGGGCAGATACAGCCGCTGCGAAAGATATTGCAGCTCCTCATCATCCATGCCGCCCTCCAGCGCACTGGCAAAACAGGCAACGGAGAACAGCCGCGCTTCGGAGAGGCCGGAGCTGCCGATCCTTTCCGGATCCGGCTTGCGGCAGCCGAACAGATACTCTGTAAACGGATCCTCCGCAAAGGGAGTCCCATCCGAGCGGAGATATTCTTCGCCGGTGATCTGTACCCCCTGCTCGGTATCGGCAAACGTCACATTGGCCGTGATGAGCGTTCTCTCGGGCAGCGGCGCAGCGGGCGGCTCCATGCACACGATCACGGTCGGCTCATCCTCCGGAGGGGGCGTGTAGCCGGATGCGGGGCCCGTGTAATACACCCCTTCGGGTGCACTCGGGGTGTAGACCGTGATCCATGTATCCGGTGGGATGCTGGTGCCAGGCTCATCGGGGCTGTACTGCTCGACGGTCAGCCCCGGTGCCTCTCCCGAAGCGGGGATAAGGTGGTACAGTTGCAGCTCTGCGCTGCCGGTCTCTGCGGCTGCAGCCGGTTCCGTTTCCCGAATGTCCGCCACGGGGGCCTCTGCCCCCGTGTGGGGTCGGAACGGCATAAACAACAAAGCTGCAGAAAGAAGAATACTGAGCCATACCTGCGGAGAGATCATTCGGGCACCTCCTGATGATGAGACCGTTTCACCGGTCAGGGATGGGCTATGCCGGGCGCAGCAGGCTTGCTGCCGGGTTTGAAAAGGGGATCGTTTGGGGCTGTGGCTGTTGAACGGGAAGGCTCTCTATCAACGCTCATCCCGCTTCCAGATACGTGAGGAGCATCTCCAGCGCCTCTTCAAAATGCGACCAATCGCCATCGGAGTCGAAGTCCACGATCATGATCCCTGCCTGTGGCGTTTTTACCCACAGATACGCATTGCAGTAGCCCCATTCCTGATAGCCGCGGAGCCACTCAACCAACGATGTCCTGTCGTAATACCCGAAGATGCCCACGGGCGACGTTGGCGTGCCGATGGGTCGGTACATGATCCGTATGTTGTCTACACACGGTTGGGTTTCGAGCGCATCGGAGGTCTTCGGTGCAGATGCCGTATTTGTCTGCGCAGCTTCCCGGTGGCCGGGGTACCGATAGAAGAGGGCGGCTTCATAATCGTCATCATCCATAGACCATACCATTGCATCCCGTTCGAATTCCTCGACCGGCAGCCTGTCCAGCCACGCTTCGAAGGGGATCTGCTCCAGGCGCTCCAACAGGCTCTCATCAAGGGTGAACTGCCCACGCTGGTAATGGGCGTACCAGCTATCCAGCAGAAGGATGATGCCGATCACCAGCACGATCTTCAACAGAGTCTTCCATCGTTTATTCAACCGCCATCGGGTATCATTGGTTGATATGCTCATAATGACCTCCGTTTTGCTTCGTCAACGGTTTCATTTCTTTTCTCGTGCGAAAAACAGTACCTTAGCGCTGCACATGGATCGTTACCTGTATTGTACCGCCGGGCGGGTGGGGCTGTCAATGAATGGGAGAGGGATGAGCGTGAGGATGCGAAAAGGCCGGGGCTTCCGCAGAAGCCCCGGCCCGGGAAGCGTTTTTCCAAACAAACAACAGATCGTACCCGGAGCTACTGCTCAATGCCGGTAGCAGAAATACCGACCAACGCACCTGCATAGAGGCCCGGCTCCGCTCCCTTTCTCAACTGAACGGCATACCCATACTGAGGATCCAGGCTGATGATGCGCCCGGTCCTGTCGAGCCATACATTCCTGTAACCGTAATCATCGGTCGTGTCGTAGGATGCCAGACTCAAGCCGTTCATGTAAGGCACCAGCCATTCCCACTGGCAGGGCACAACGATGTTTCCTTGCGTATCGAGACAGCCGTAGCCAGAGTCCGCAGTGGCGACAGCCACCAAACCATCGCAGGGATTGATGACATCGTGATAGATAAAGCCGGTGAAGTAGTCGTTGTCAAGGAAGTGTATACCGATCAGCCCATCATACATGTTCGCATAAAGCCCACAGCGAAACCCATCTGTGAAAATGGTGCCAATGCAATAGATATCGTCGGGAACAGGCTCGTGAAAGCGAGTGCCTGTTGCGGAGCAGAGAACCTCATAGGTCTGGCCGTTTTCGGTAAAGGTTTCCACCTCGGCTGTCAGCTGATCCAGATTAGGGATCGGGCAGGCGACAGCAGAGAGCATTGGGCAAAAAACAAGCCCGAAACAGAGCAGCAGACAGAGGATACAGTGCTTTTTCATATGATGACCTCCTGATGCATGTTAGTATTCTACCTCCGGCAGAGATGCATCATGCCCCAAAGGTGATACGTGCCGGTGGGTGCGTCCGGCAGATCGGGACTTCCGCAGAAGCCCCGGCCCGGGGAGTGAGCGCTTACTCTGCCGGCATGACCCCCAACGCTTCCGCTGTGGAAATAAGCCGTTGCAGTTCATCGGCTATGCAGGAGCATTTTTTCTCGGCCGATTCAGAGGCGAATCCGTAAATTGCCTTCCCGAACCTTGAAAACAAAACTGACCGATAAGGATAGGCAGATGTATCGTCCGGCTTCGAGCGGTTCTCAGAATACTGTTTCGCGCCTTTGGCAGATCCCGCAAGGGCATCGTATTGCGCAGGGTCAACCAGCATAACGATCCGCAGGGAGGTATGCTCGCCCTCTTCCGGGCATTCCCCGTCGTTTTCGCACGGATTTGTATAGGAACCGGTGGACATGGGAACATATCCACATTGCTCCAGTACCCTGATCAGCGCCTGCGGATCGTTCGAAAGCCGCTCGATCTGGGCGAACAATTCGTCTGACGGTTTGTTAACGGGGCGGGTCAGCATATATCTGACAAAACCGAATACCAGCAAAACCGCCAAAGCAACACCAAGCCTCTTGAGCCAACGTTTATTTAAGATCAAGATAGTTTACCTCCCAATCGGCGTTGTTATTCGAATAAGAGACATTCGCTCCGTTGGAGATCAGGGTATTGTAAAGTGTATCAATAATGATGGTATGTACGACTTCCATGGCAAAAACTCCCTTCTCTTTTCCGTTTTCATCTATTGCAAGTAGTTTGATTTGGTTTCCATACATGCCGTATGATATATATACACTGTATGAATCGGCTTTATAGCTCATAAGCCGAAGCGTTTCAAATGATAGCTCTGAGTGCTCATCGGCATAGCTTGGTACAGTAATATCCCAAATCCCCATAGCACTATCTACAATATCGGCTGGCTTACTAGCTTTTGGCACAAACCTAGCACCCAATTGAAGAATAGGATGTTCTTCATACTCAACTTGCGATAAAGATATGGTAATGGCATCTGAAAGCTCGTCATGGCTTAAACCGGTAAAATGAGTTTCGCTCCAATTGCCGCTTGGGTCCCCACGGCTCACCGCATTATTCCCACAATACGCAAACAGATTGCAGGAAAGCAGATCCCCATCCGCATTCAGGTACGCGACATCATCCGCATTCAGGAACCGTCCCCACACCGGGTTGTAATACCGGCTCCTGAGGTAATACACCCCGGTCTCCTCATCGTACACATAGTGCCGGTAACGGAACGGGTTGTACGTACCCAGCGTATTTGCCATGCTACCGGTCTTGCTGAGCGGCTTGCCCCATGCATCGTACCTGTATTGTACCACCCGGGTGCCTGCGCTGTCAATCAATGCCACCACATCGCCCTGCAGGTTGTACACGTAGCCGTACAGCGCATCGGCGTACCGCACCACGGCGGGGCGGTTCTGGGCATCGTAGAAGAAGTGGAGCTTGAAGTCCGGGTTGTCGATGCGCACGATGTCCTTGCCGCGGAGGGTGTACTGGGTAGTGCCGGTGGTGGTGCACACCTTCTTGACGCGAATGCCCTCGGCATTGTAGGTAAAGGCGGCGGTCTCGCCGGTCTTGCTCATCTGCCCCAGCTGGCGGCCGCGCTGCCAGGTGTACGTCCAGGTACCGTCGGTAAGGGGGTTGCCAATGGCGTCGTAACTAATGGCGGTGCCGTTATAGGCAGTCAGCTTATCCTTCCAGTTGCTGTCGCCATAGGTGTAGGGAATGGTCTGCACAGCCGTGCCAACCGTGTCGGTGGTGTAGGCATAGGCCTTGCGGCTGGTCAGGTTGCCGCCCAGATCGTAGGCGTAGATCCAGGTGGTACCGTCGCTGCCTGCGGTGGTATCCCAGGGGTCGTTGGCACGGGTCAGCTGGCCCAGCTTGTCGTACTGGTAGGAGACGATCTTGGTACCGTCGTTTACGCTGGTCATGTTGCCCATGTTGCTGTAAGCGTAGGTGTAGGAGCCGCCGGGCACGGAGAGGGTCTTGACCAGCGGGCTCACGCTGCCGGTGCCCTGGCCGCCGGTGCCGTAGCTGTAGCTGCTGGTGTGGGTGTTGTTGCCCAGCTTTACGTAGCTGCTCGCCAGACGGCCCAGCTTGTCGTAGGCGCAGCCGGTGGAGCCGCTGGCGGCGGTGCCGTGCTTGTAGGTGAGCCCGGTGAGCCGGTTCTCCGCATCGTAGCTGAAGGCGGTGGAGTAGGCATACCGGCCGGAGGTGGTGTACTCCTGCAGCTTGGAAAGGTTGCCCGTGGCGGTATGGTAGCTCAGCTCGCTGCTGTAGTGGTGGGCCGTGCCCTGCAGCACGGTCTTGCGGCAGGGGCGGCCTGCCAGATCGTACTCGGTGAACTCGCTGCGGCCAAGGGCGGCATCCTTCATGTGGGCAGCCTGACCGGCGGCGTTGTAGGCGTAGGTGTAGCGGGGCGAGGTTTCCCCATCCACGGTAACGCCGGTAACACGGCCAAAGCCGTCGTAGGTGTAGGCCACGGAGCCGCCGTTGCCGTAGGCGGTCTTTTTCAGGGTGCCGTTGGTGTTGTAGGTGTTGGTGGAGAGGGTCTGGTCATCCACCTTCACGGTTTTGGGGCGGCCCAGGGCATCGTAGGTGAAGCTGTAGGCCACTTCCTTATCCGCGGCGGTGTTGTGCTTCACGCCGGTCAGCCAGCCCTTGGCGCTGTCGTAGGTATACTCGTTGCGGTACTCGTTGCTGCCCACCGTGGCGCTCACCTTGGTGGGGCGGCGCAGGGCATCGTAGGTATAGGAGATCTGCTGCCCGTTGGGCTGGGTAACGCCGGTCACGGTGCCCCTGTTGGCATCGGTAACGGTGGTGGTGGTCTTGCCGCGGGCATCCTTCTGGGCGGTCACGTAGTTACCGGCGGCATCCCAGGTGGTGGTGGTCTTCAGGAATGCGGTGGTGGAGCCGGTGTTGTCGCTGACCGTTGCAGAAGCCGGGTTGCCATGGCTGGTATAGGTGTTGGCGGTCTTGGTGCCCAGCGGGGAGATGGAATGCAGCAGCAGGTGCTTCTTCTGCTCCGCATCGGTGGTGCCGTAGCTGCAGGTGGTGGCTGCCGTGCGGCCCGGGGCGGTGTAGGAGGTCAGGTTATTGAAGGCATCGTACACGCTGGCATCCCGCAGGCCGCTGGTGGCCTTTGCGCCGGTGGGGTTGCCCTTGGCATCGTAGGTCAGCTCGGTGCCGAACTGCTCCCGGTACAGGCAGAGGCTGTTGAAGTGCGCATGGTTCATCTGGCGGTTCATCTGCACCCGGAAGCGCACGGCCACATAATCGTACTTGGCCACAATGGGGCCGCTGGCGTACTGCCAGTTGCCTTCCTCGTGGTTCCACAGCACAGAACCGGCGGTGTGCCAGTCGGTGCCGCTGTTCCTGGTCTCCACCACGATGCGGCACAGCACGCTGCCCTCCGGGTCATCCTCCTTGGCAAAGCTGCTGCACCAGCCGCCTGCGGTAAAGCAGTCGCCTGCGCTGCCGGAGATGCTCACCACCTGGTATGCGCCGTTATCCTCGCCGTACTGGCCGTCAATGCGCAGGGCGTTGCCGGTAAGGAAGTCAGGCGGCGTGTCGGTGGCAGACAACGCCTCCCAGCCGTACCAGCTGTCGCCGCTGCCGCTGGTCTTGACCCAGCCATCCGGCAGCAGAGCGCCGGAGGTGGTGTAGCGGAAGTCGCTGTTGGTGAGCAGGTTGTAATGGTTGCAGGTGAGGCCATCCTCCAGCTGGAGGCAATCGCCCCAGGCATCACCGGCGGTGCCGGTGGCATGGATGCCGCAGTTCATGCCGGGGTTGGCGTTCTCCGGCAGGGTAAAGCTGACGCTCACCCGCTGGAAGCCCGCCCCCACCGCCACGGGCTGGGAGTACAGGTAGGTGTGGGTGCCATCCACCGTATAGCGCACGCGCAGTCTGGTCTTGGGGGCATCGCTCTTCAAGTAGCCGGAGAGGGTGTAGCTGCAGCCGGGGGTCAGGGTAACGTTCTGGTACACCAGCGAAGAGTTGCTGCCATCCGTGGTGATCTTCTGGGATACAGTGCCCCACTGGCTGGTGCTCATATCCCGGCTGAAGGTGCCGTTGGCGGTCCTGAGCCACAGGGGGCTGTTTTCTTCGAAGCTGCTGTCGCGGAGGTAATTTGGGAAGGGGAAGATGGATATAAAAAGGCCGGGGCTTCTGTGGAAGCCCCGGCAGAAGGTACTGCTGCCATTTGAAACGTTGCCTGTCTCAAAGATCACTTCATCTTTTGCAGAAGATTGCCCGGTATCAGATATACCACAAAGAGGAGTGCGATCAATACAATGGGTGCCCGGCGATCAAAGGCGAGGTACAACGGGGAACGGGCCAAGAAAACGCTTTCCGGATCGTTGGCATTGGTTCGATAAATGCTTTGAGCCTTGAGGTAATACCAGTTTCGTTCACCATCCAACTTGTTTTGATATTTGGCACGATTCACGAAAAGATCAGTCGCCCAAGCGGATGCCTCTTTGCCTGTATAGGTTTTGGTTAGAACATTATCGGTAAACTCATAGATCTGCTGATCGAACACCAGATGCAGCTTATCATCAACAATATACCCACGCATATTGTGCGCTCCGCTTTTCGTGTCTTTGACAGCAATGCTGCAAATGTAGTTGCCATTGGTATCATACACCTTAACGAGTCGCATTCGCCCATAAATGGCATATACATACCGCTTCGATGCGAGCACCTCATCCATGGCAGAGAGATAGTCTCTGTTTTCGGTAAAGGTAACGACCTCGGAGGTTTTCAGCATGTCTTCTATATGGCTGGGCAACTTGTGGAATATGGCAAATTGCAGAGCACTGACCACAAAGCACAATCCGAGCACCAAAAAGAACGACAGATTAAAGATTCTCATCAAGATATTCTTGTACACATTGATCACTTCTCCTGATTCTGAATAATTTGCAACAAACTGTAATAAGAATGTGTCCATGTGATGCCATAGCCCTGGGGACTGCCTAAGAAAGTATAACCGACACCTATCGAATGGCATGATTCTGAAAACGAGTGACTTATCTTTACGTTCCGCAGATTTACGGTGGTGTTGTCAAAGTCTTTTTCATACGAATTGGGTGTTGTGAAACGCTCATTACCAAGAACAACAAATCCAGAGGCGGTAAGCCCATAATCCAACGACTCCATTTCTGCGATAAGTTGGGGAAGCGGCAACTGCATCAAATAAGAAGCCTTTGCCTTCAATTCATACATGAATTCTTGCACGACTCTCTTGATTTCTTCGCGTTGGTAATTCTCCAACAGCATATCTGCGCTTCCGGCATTATACATATATATCGCAATTGTTGGCCCTTTGCCTGAAGTAATTTGTTCATCCCAATACACAATGGCCTCAATGCCAATGCCCACACCCGCAGGACCAAGCGCAACCGAACCATCCAGCTGAACACCGGCACCAACAGCCCGGAAATCCTTGCCGTTGTTATCAACATTGGCAACCGGATTATTGGCACAATAAGCATACAGGTTCAGTGCAACAAGGGAAAGATCGGAATTGATCTGCCCATCCGCATTCAAGAACCGTCCCCACACCGGGTTGTAATACCGGCTCCTGAGGTAATACACCCCCGTCTCCTCATCGTACACATAGTGCCGGTAACGGAACGGGTTGTACGTACCCAGCGTATTTGCCATGCTGCCGGTCTTGCTGAGCGGCTTGCCCCATGCATCGTACCTGTATTGTACCACCCGGTTGCCTGCGCTGTCAATCAATGCCACCACATCGCCCTGCAGGTTGTACACATACCCATACAGCGCATCGGCATACCGCACCACGGCGGGGCGGTTCTGGGCATCGTAGAAGAAGTGGAGCTTGAAGTCCGGGTTGTCGATGCGCACGATGTCCTTGCCGCGGAGGGTGTACTGGGTGGTGCCGGTGGTGGTGCACACCTTCTTGACGCGGATGCCCTCGGCATTGTAGGTAAAGGCGGCGGTCTCGCCGGTCTTGCTCATCTGCCCCAGCTGGCGGCCGCGCTGCCAGGTGTACGTCCAGGTACCGTCGGTAAGGGGGTTGCCAATGGCGTCGTAAC
>SVGN01000029.1:0-10401 GCA_015056315.1 Clostridiales bacterium | reverse complement strand
ATGCCCTCGGCATTGTAGGTAAAGGCGGCGGTCTCGCCGGTCTTGCTCATCTGCCCCAGCTGGCGGCCGCGCTGCCAGGTGTACGTCCAGGTACCGTCGGTAAGGGGGTTGCCAATGGCGTCGTAACTAATGGCGGTGCCGTTATAGGCAGTCAGCTTATCCTTCCAGTTGCTGTCGCCATAGGTGTAGGGAATGGTCTGCACAGCCGTGCCAACCGTGTCGGTGGTGTAGGCATAGGCCTTGCGGCTGGTCAGGTTGCCGCCCAGATCGTAGGCGTAGATCCAGGTGGTACCGTCGCTGCCTGCGGTGGTATCCCAGGGGTCGTTGGCACGGGTCAGCTGGCCCAGCTTGTCGTACTGGTAGGAGACGATCTTGGTACCGTCGTTTACGCTGGTCATGTTGCCCATGTTGCTGTAAGCGTAGGTGTAGGAGCCGCCGGGCACGGAGAGGGTCTTGACCAGCGGGCTCACGCTGCCGGTGCCCTGGCCGCCGGTGCCGTAGCTGTAGCTGCTGGTGTGGGTGTTGTTGCCCAGCTTTACGTAGCTGCTCGCCAGACGGCCCAGCTTGTCGTAGGCGCAGCCGGTGGAGCCGCTGGCGGCGGTGCCGTGCTTGTAGGTGAGCCCGGTGAGCCGGTTCTCCGCATCGTAGCTGAAGGCGGTGGAGTAGGCATACCGGCCGGAGGTGGTGTACTCCTGCAGCTTGGAAAGGTTGCCCGTGGCGGTATGGTAGCTCAGCTCGCTGCTGTAGTGGTGGGCCGTGCCCTGCAGCACGGTCTTGCGGCAGGGGCGGCCTGCCAGATCGTACTCGGTGAACTCGCTGCGGCCAAGGGCGGCATCCTTCATGTGGGCAGCCTGACCGGCGGCGTTGTAGGCGTAGGTGTAGCGGGGCGAGGTTTCCCCATCCACGGTAACGCCGGTAACACGGCCAAAGCCGTCGTAGGTGTAGGCCACGGAGCCGCCGTTGCCGTAGGCGGTCTTTTTCAGGGTGCCGTTGGTGTTGTAGGTGTTGGTGGAGAGGGTCTGGTCATCCACCTTCACGGTTTTGGGGCGGCCCAGGGCATCGTAGGTGAAGCTGTAGGCCACTTCCTTATCCGCGGCGGTGTTGTGCTTCACGCCGGTCAGCCAGCCCTTGGCGCTGTCGTAGGTATACTCGTTGCGGTACTCGTTGCTGCCCACCGTGGCGCTCACCTTGGTGGGGCGGCGCAGGGCATCGTAGGTATAGGAGATCTGCTGCCCGTTGGGCTGGGTAACGCCGGTCACGGTGCCCCTGTTGGCATCGGTAACGGTGGTGGTGGTCTTGCCGCGGGCATCCTTCTGGGCGGTCACGTAGTTACCGGCGGCATCCCAGGTGGTGGTGGTCTTCAGGAATGCGGTGGTGGAGCCGGTGTTGTCGCTGACCGTTGCAGAAGCCGGGTTGCCATGGCTGGTATAGGTGTTGGCGGTCTTGGTGCCCAGCGGGGAGATGGAATGCAGCAGCAGGTGCTTCTTCTGCTCCGCATCGGTGGTGCCGTAGCTGCAGGTGGTGGCTGCCGTGCGGCCCGGGGCGGTGTAGGAGGTCAGGTTATTGAAGGCATCGTACACGCTGGCATCCCGCAGGCCGCTGGTGGCCTTTGCGCCGGTGGGGTTGCCCTTGGCATCGTAGGTCAGCTCGGTGCCGAACTGCTCCCGGTACAGGCAGAGGCTGTTGAAGTGCGCATGGTTCATCTGGCGGTTCATCTGCACCCGGAAGCGCACGGCCTCATAATCGTACTTGGCCACAATGGGGCCGCTGGCGTACTGCCAGTTGCCTTCCTCGTGGTTCCACAGCACAGAACCGGCGGTGTGCCAGTCGGTGCCGCCGTTGCTGGTCTCCACCACGATGCGGCACAGCACGCTGCCCTCCGGGTCATCCTCCTTGGCAAAGCTGCTGCACCAGCCGCCTGCGGTAAAGCAGTCGCCTGCGCTGCCGGAGATGCTCACCTCTTGGTATGCGCCGTTATCCTCGCGGTACTGGCCGTCAATGCGCAGGGCGTTGCCGGTAAGGAAGTCAGGCGGCGTGTCGGTGGCAGACAACGCCTCCCAGCCGTACCGGCTGTCGTAGCTGCCGCTGGTCTTGACCCAGCCATCCGGCAGCAGAGCGCCGGAGGTGGTGTAGCGGAAGTCGCTGTTGGTGAGCAGGTTGTAATGGTTGCAGGTGAGGCCGTCCTCCAGCTGGAGACAATCGCCCCAGGCATCACCGGCGGTGCCGGTGGCATGGATGCCGCAGTTCATGCCGGGGTTGGCGTTCTCCGGCAGGGTAAAGCTGACGCTCACCCGCTGGAAGCCCGCACCCACCGCCACAGGCTGGGAGTACAGGTAGGTGTGGGTGCCATCCACCGTATAGCGCACGCGCAGTCTGGTCTTGGGGGCATCGCTCTTCAGGTAGCCGGAGAGGGTGTAGCTGCAGCCGGGGGTCAGGGTGACGTTCTGGTACACCAGCGAAGAGTTGCTGCCATCCGTGGTGATCTTCTGGGATACAGTGCCCCACTGGCTGGTGCTCATATCCCGGCTGAAGGTGCCGTTGGCGGTCTTGAGCCACAGGGGGCTGTTTTCCTCGAAGCTGCTGTCGCGGAGGTAGTTGTTCACCACCCGCTGCATACGGGAGCGCAGGGTGGCGTGGTTGACCGGGGCGTTGGCGTTATCGCCGGTGCGGTCGTAGCGGGTGTAGACCGCATAGCCCAGCTCGTCGTCTGCGCTGGTCATGTTGCCGTCATCGTTGAAGTGGTAGCGCAGGCTCTTGCCGGTCAGCAGATCCTTGGCCAGGGTCATATGGTTGCCGTAGGTGAAGGCGGTGTTGCTGCCGGTCAGGCTGCCGCCGGTCACCTTGGCGTTGGTAATAACATACGGCAGGCCGGATGCCACATTCGTATTGGAATAGGTATACGTTGCCTTTACACCCTCGGGGCCGGTGGCGGTCTGCAGCAGGGCAAAGCTGCCGGGGGTCACGTAGGTAAATTTGCTCTTGTTGCCGTCTGCATAGGTGATGGTGACCGGGTTACCGGCGGAATCATAGGTAAAGGCCGCCTCCTGCTGCCAGGGGGTGGAGATGCCGCTGAGCAGGCCGGAGCTGTTGTAGGCAAAGGTGGTCTTGCGGCCCGAGCCATCCGTCACGCTGCTGATCTTCAGGCCCGTGGCTGCAACGGTGACCGTATTGCCGCAGGCATCCGCCAGCTTGGAGACGAGCACCTTGTCGGTCACGGGCGCAGAGGCCGTGGGCGTTGCGCTGATGAGCGGGAAGGTCATCACGTTATGGCCCTTATCCGTAATGGTCACATTGGAGGTGCCCACCTTCAGCGTCATGGACAGGCCGGAAAGGTCGGTGTAGGTGCTGCCGCTGCCGGTAAAGTAATGGGCGGTGCCGTCGCCATCGGTATAAACGTAGTGGACGGTCTCGTTCAGGTACGCCTTATGCAGCGTATGGTGCAGGCTGCTGCGCCAGCCGTTGCCCAGACCGAACTCGTCGGTATCCGCATGGCAGGCGTTGTAGTAGTGGGTCACGGAGACGGGCATACGGGCGCCGTTCATCCGGGTATCGCTGTGGGCGAAGATCAGGTTACCGTTGGCCAGACCCACATAGCCGATACCGGCCCTGCCTGCGCTCTGCTGGTCGTAGGCCAGGTAGCCCTCCAGACCGGCCAGGCTGGCGTAGTTGACCACCAGATAGGGCTTGATGTCGGTGCTGTCGGCAGAGTAGAGCTTTACGGTGTTGGGGGTCGCGCTGCGGGGAGTGAGCAGCACGCCGTAATTGGTGCCCAGATACCACTTGCGGGCAAGGCTGGTCACATCGATGCGGCACAGATCGATTTTGCCTGCCGGGAGGAGGCAGTAATCCTGGTACAGTGCGTTGCATTCCGGCAGGGTGGCAAAGGTGACCGTGGCGGGATTCCATTCTTCCGTTACCTCGCGGGCCAGCAGCGGGGTCTCGGCGGTGGGAGCCTGTGCGGGCTTCAGGCACAGGTAGGCCTTGGTGAGAAAGTGGTCGGAGCCGATCTGGGGCAGGGTATTCACCTTCAGCAGGGAATAACGCTTGCCGAGGCTGGTGTTATCCGTGGCCCACAGGTGTTCGTTTGCGCTTTGGTTGGTGGTGTAGCCCTCCCTCACCCATGTATCGGTCATGGCGGTGGCCGTCTGGGCGGTCTCCACAGCGGGATCCAGCACCAGCGGATAGGCAGCCGCAGCAACGAACGCCGCATCGGGCGTACAGGTGAGGCGGTACACGCCATCCTGCTGGGTCAGGGCAGCGGTGACGGTACCGACGGTGCCATCCGCATCCACCATGTAGGGGGCAGGCAGGCGGAACACGCTGCGCTGCCCGGCATCCTGAAACACCACGGAGCCATCCTCCGCCTGCACAGCGGTCAGGCCCTCTGCCGCAAAGCGGAAGGTGATGGGGCGCACATGGGCTGCGGAATCGAAGATGAATTCATCCTTGAAGCACTGCTCCGCATGGCACTTGAGGGTAACACCGGGGAACAGCCCGCTGTACACTGCCGTGCCCCGCAGCTTTTCCAGCACCCTTTCGCGCAGATCCTGCACCGCCTTGGACAGCATACGGCTCTGGGGGCGCGCCTCTGCCACGGGTGCAGCGGGCTGGGCATCCTCCACGCTCCAGGCCAGGCTGCGGCCCTGGGCATCCGTCAGGGTAATGAAGGGAGCCTGCCCGACCGGCGCACAGTGTACCTGCAGTTGGTCGCCGGTGCTGACCAGCCCATCGCCCTCGGGGGTCTCCGTGAAGGCGGCATCCAGCTCCTGCCAGCAGCTGTTCTCCGCATCCCAGCGGTGCACCGGGCCTGCATAGGTGACTGCCTGAAAACGGTTGCCGCCCAGCGAGAACACCTTGCCGAAGCGGCTGCGTTTCGCCTGCACCTCTTCGCCCGGCAGGGCATCCAGCTGGATGGGGGTCAGGTTGGGGGTTTGAATGGAGTAATTGGTAGTAGTGTTTTCCATTCTATGTTTCCTCCTTGTTTGTTTTGTGATGCTGGGGGTGGCCCTGCATCCAGGAGGAAGCATAGCGGAAACGGCAGGTCGATTTCTCCCCACACGTGAAAAAAGTTTCGGGGGAGAAGTCCCCCCAACCACAAAACCCCCGCCGTGGCTCATCACCACGGCGGGGGTTTCGTGTCGGCAAAGCAGATCAGCCCTCTGAGCGGAGCTGCGCCACCATCATATCATTGCTCACCACCGTTACCCGGGTGCCCATTTCGAAGGGCAGGGGCAGCTTCTTGGCATCGTAATAATAGAGGCGGTCGTCCTCCCGGTCATCCTTCTCGCCCACATTGATCATAATGGCATGGCACTCCACACCATTGCGCTCGGAAAGATTCTCGGAAAACTGGGTCAGGTAGCCGGTGGTCTCCCGGAGGCGGCCATCCAGCATGTAGTTGATGTGCTTTGCGTAGCTGAGCATGGGCTTGGCATACACGCCGAAGAAAAAGATGGCGTATACGCCTGCCGCAAGGGTAAGGGCGGCGGGCAGCTTCCATGCATCCGCATCCCGGTTGCCAACGCCGATGACGAATACCGTCACCGCGGCGGCAAAGACCAGCGCTGCGGGCAGAAAGGTGATCCAGAGCCGCTGCCTTGCCTGCCTGGCAGCCTGTTGTTGCTCTTGCCTTGTGTACATCTCGGGTACCTCCTTTACTGCTGGGAGGACTCCTTTGCGCCGATCTTCTGCATCAGCTTGATGGTAACAAAGAACAGGGTCAGCACAAGGAATACGCCCAAAAGACCCATGGCGGTGGTCAGCAGGCCCTTGGTGAACAGGGGCAGGTCCACCAGCGCGTTCTGCGCAGCGGTCTCCACGACCTCGGCCACAGGCTCAACGCTCTCGGTGAGCGCCATAAACCATTTCATCATTGTTGTTTACCTTCCTTCAAGTAAGTTGCGGGGTAGGAAAAGCGTCGATCACACGCCGCCCAGCATCATGGTCACCAGGGTGATGACCATACCGCCGGCAACGATGGAGCCCAGCTGGCCGGAAACGTTGGCGCTGATGGACTGCATCAGGATGAAGTTGTAGGGGTCTTCCTCCTTGGCCAGCTTCTGGATGACGCGGGCGCTCATGGGGAAGGCGCTGATACCGGCAGCACCCACCATGGGGTTGATCTTTTCCTTGCGGAACACGTTGAGCAGCTTGGCAAACAGCACGCCGCCGGCGGTGTCGAACACGAAGGCGAACAGGCCCAGCGCCATGATGAGCAGGGTATCCAGGCGCAGGAAGTTCTCAGCGACCATCGTGCCGCCGATGGTGATGCCCAGCAGGATGGTGACCAGGTTGGCCAGCTCGTTCTGGGCGGTCTTGGAGAGGCGCTCCAGCACGCCGCACTCGCGGATCAGGTTACCGAACATGAGGGAGCCGACCAGGGGAGCGCTCATGGGCACGATGATACCGGCAATAGCGGTAACGATGATGGGGAAGAGGATAAGAGCCAGCTTGGAGGCGCGCTCCTCGTTGTAGTTCATGCGGATCATGCGCTCCTTCTTGGTGGTGAGCGCCTTGATGACCGGGGGCTGGATGACGGGCACCAGAGACATGTAGCTGTAGGCAGCCACGCTGATGGGTGCCATGTACTCTACCAGTTTGAAGTGGTTGGCAACGTACAGTGTGGTGGGGCCGTCGGCAGCACCGATGATACCGATGGCGGAAGCAAGGCGCAGGATCAGGTTCTCATCGCCTGCGGTAGCAGGCAGCACGATGGGGATCAGCACCAGAGAGACCAGGAAGGTGGCAAAGATACCGAACTGGGCTGCCGCGCCGAAGAAGATCATGCTGGGATCCTTCAGCAGGGGGGAGAAGTCGATCATGGCACCAACGCCGATGAAGATGAGAATGGGGAACAGCTCGTTGGCGATACCGGCGTTGAACAGCACCTTCAGGAAGCCGTCTTCACCAAGCACCACCGCATCGGGCAGGTTGGCCAGGATGGCGCCGAAGCCGATGGGCAGCAGCAGAGCGGGTTCGTAGTCCTTCTTGATAGCCAGGTAGATGAGCACACCGGCGATGACGAACATGGCCAGCGTCTTGAGACCGTCCACGGAGACCATCGAGATCACACCGGCGAACAGCTCTTTGAGAATAGCAAGGATATCCAAGGTTTTTCCTCCTCCGTAAGCGGCAGTATCTGCCGACATCATGCATAGTCCATTATAGCATCCCGGGCAGGGAATGGCAAGGTGGCAAAGGGGGATATGCCCATGGACTTTTCCGCCCGCCGCTAAAGGCTGCCCGGCCCCATCAACGCTCTCCATCAAGGCTCCCTCTTCAGAGGAAGCTGGCAGCCGCTTTCTCCATCAAGGCTCCCTCTTCAGAGGGAGCTGTCAGGCGAAGCCTGACTGAGGGTGCCACCCCCGGCAAAGATTCGGTAAAGATAACCCCCCGGCGTCCACTCCGTATGCCTTCCTTGCCGGAGCGCTGTTCGGAGCCAAGCGTTTTTCTTGCAGCCACACCGCCCGCTTCATACAAAGGGGCAGTGTTGCTCATTCGCTGCCGGTCTGTATCGGCACCCTCACCCGCCTGCGGCGGGAGCTCCCTCAAAAGAAGGAGCCTTGTGTGGGTGAGTGCTGCTGGGTGGGGTCTGCCTCCCCAAGCCCCTCATAGCGACTCCCCCCTCATACGCCCCTCCCCCCCCACACAAAAACAGGCCCCCTCCCCGCACACCGGGGAAGAAGCCTGTAAAAGCCCCCTCGTACTTCCTCACTTCACCCTTCTCACCGCCAACAATCTCGGCGGGCAATTGGGCTGGTTCACATAGGTTTTCACCAGCGCGTCATACCGCTTCGGATCCAGCTGCGCCGCCCAATCCATCAGCGCATCCAGCTCCCGCTGGCCCTCCTCGTGCCCCGGGTAGATGCAGATGCTCAGCAGCCCGTCCTTCTTCAGCAGGGCCAGCGCAGCCTCCGCCGCCTGCAGGGTGGTCTCCCGCAGGGTGGTCACGCCATGCTCCGCACCGGGCAGCCAGCCCAGATTGAACATGATCACATCGGCAGGCCTGTCCACATGCTGCGCCATGTGCTGATGCCCCACGCAGAACAGCTCCGCCCGGTGACGCACCCCGGCGGCCTCCAAGGAAGCGGCGGTGTTGTCCACCGCCTGCCGCTGCACATCAAAGGCATATACATGGCCGCTTTCGCCCACCTGACGGCACAGCCACAGGGTATCGTGACCGTTGCCCATGGTGGCATCCACCGCCACTGCACCCTCGTACAGCGCCGCCTCGATCATCTCCTGCGCCCAGAACCGGGCCGAACGGAAATCATTTGCCATAGCCAAACCTCCTTGGGGGCGCACCCGCCGGGAGCCCTTCGCAGCCCCGCGGGCAGCCCCTTCATCGCATCACAAGCAGCACACCTGCCGGGAAACAAACCCCAGCTCATCCTTCTCCACCCGCAGAACAAAGGGGAACACATCCCGCCGGATGCAGAAGTGGAAATCCGCCTCCGGGTAGATGTGCTGCATGGCGGGGTCGAAGAAATGCGCCCCGCCGCCGTATTGCAGCGCAGCCGCCCGCTGGGCGATGTCCTCCATAGGCTCGCCCCGCAGCAGACTCTCGATGTAGGCGGCGCACAGCTCATCCTCCGCCGCCGGAGCAATGCCCGCAGTGCCCATGCACACCAGCGATACCTCCCGGGGCTGCCGCCCGGCGATGTACGCCGCCACGGCAGCCGCATTCACCAGACTGCCGGTGATGATCTCCTCCGCATGCACTGCGTTCACCACGCCCTGGGTGCCTGCGCTGGTGGTGTGCAGGATGGTGCGGCCGCAGATGGCCTCCCGGGTCATCACCGAGGGGGAGTTGCCGTAGTCGAAGCCCTCGATCCGGGCCCCGCCCCGCTCGCCGATCAACACGCTGCCGGGGATGCGCTCGTGCAGCCGCAGGGTCTCCTCCACGCTGCCCACCGGGCGCACCTGCCCGGCTCCCAGATCGTACAGGCAGCATTCCAGCGAAAACGCCCGGAATACATCAATGATCACACACAGGCCCCTTGCCTGCTTTGCTCCCTCGATCAGCGACAGGGTGCGCACGGGGCCGGTATACGGTACTTTTGCCATATGGGTACACTTCCTTCATTTGTTATCTTGATCTGCCAAAGCAACAGCCCCCGCGGCAGCTGCCGCAGGGGCCTGAATGGTCGGTCTGCCGCAGGGCTGCGGCGGCATCACGCTGCGGCGCAGCGTATGGGGCGCATGGTGCGCCCCGGGGGTTCACTCTTCATCCTTCGTATGGGCACGGATGGCCTCAAATGTGGCCGGGGACAGGTCGTGCTCGATCTTGCACGCATCCTCCTTGGCGGTGGCCTCGTCCACGCCCAGCTGCATCAGAAAACGGGTGATGGTCTTGTGCCGGTTGTAGACCTTGCGGGCGATGGCCATGCCGCTTTCCGAAAGGGTGATCAGGTTGCTCTGATCCATCCGGATGTAGCCGTTCTCGCGCAGCTGCTTCATCGCCACGCTGACGCTGGGCTTGGAGACCCCCAGCCCCGTTGCGATATCGATGGAGCGCACCTCGTCCTTCTGCTCCGAGAGCATCAGGATCATCTCCAGATAATCCTCTGCCGATTCGCGGATATTCATCGCATACGCCTCCTTATGCCCCTATGGTATCACACCGGGCGGAGGTTTTCAAGCCAAAGGGGCATGATGGTGCCCGCGGACCTGTAAAAACCTGTCTACCGGGCGGTGCCGGTGTAGTACAGCTGCTTGAGCAGGAAGCCCATGGCCTCCAGGATGCTGGTGGAGGTGCCCGTGGCCCCGGAGACCGCCTCCACCCCTTCGATGCCCTGGGCTGCGATAATGGCCTGAGCCAGCCCATCCCGGGCTTTGAAGAAGTACTCGCTTTCGCCGCCGTTTCGGTTCTTCGCATCCAGCGAGACGATGCGCCCGCCCCGTACCGTAACGGTAATGATCACCTCGCCGCCGTAGCCGGGGGCCAGATCCTCATAGATCCCGTCCTGATAGGGCAGGGTCTCCGCCCGGGCGGGGCACAGCAGGGCCGCCGCCAGCAGCAGGGCCGCAGCGGCCCGGGAGATACGTCCGGTCATAGCAGATATCACGCTCCTTGTGTGGGTATGTGCTATGGTATGGGCGCAGGCTCACCGGCAGAACCGCGTGTTGCTGCGGGCGGCAGCCTCCCGGCAGGCTCCCGACCCCCACCAAGGCTCCCTCTTTAGAGGGAGCTGCCCCGAAGGGGCTGAGGGTGCCGCCCGCAGACCCCGCCCGGCAGAAACCATTACCCCCAACTCGGGAATAGCAGACCCCCATCGGCAAGACCCACCCCTGCAGCCCGCCCTTGCTAAAGGGGGGTGGCGGCATAGCCGCCGGGGGGATTCCGGGGGGCAGCCAAGCCGGAGAACACATCCTCCCCGGTGGTCACCCCCCGGCACCCTC
>SVGN01000028.1 GCA_015056315.1 Clostridiales bacterium | reverse complement strand
CCCTTTACCCGCCCCGAAAAACGGCAGGGGGATTTGACGTCGTTCGCTACCGTCGCGTGCGGGGAGCCGCTTGGCTGTGCTCCGTTTTCGCTGCAACCCGAACCCCGAGTTCTCGGGGCGGGTCGGCCAAAAAGCAAGCCTATGCCATAGGCTGTCCCACGCTGTACGCCAGCCAACTCCATAGCCCCCCTTGCCAAAGGGGGGTGGCTCGCCGAAGGCGAGACGGGGGGATTCCGAGGGCAGCCAAGCCGCATTTTTCTCTCGTGTGGTCTGCATCGGCACCCTCAGTCTGCCCTAAAGGGCAGCCAGCCTTCGGCCCGGGTCGTTCAATCGTCGCAGAAGGCACTGCCGTGCCCTCTGCTCGTTTCACTCCCCACCTGCGGGTCGCTAACGGCTTCGCCGTTGTGTCCACAGGACACCCGCTTCCCTCCGGTGCCCTCTAAAGAGGGAGCCGTCACAGTTGCCCACCGCCCGCAGTAATGCGCTATGCCCTTACGAGGGCCTTTTCTATAGAGGGAGCCATCACAGGGTAGCCACCCAACCCTCAACCCCACGGGGCCCGCACGGAGCAGGGGGCAGCGAGCCGCCCGACCGCGAAGCGGGGCGGGCGAAGCGAGCAGCCACCTGCGAGTACGGGCCCTTACGCAAGCGGCGTGGGGAAGGGAAGGGACCCTTCCCCTTTAAGCCGCGGAACCGGAGACCCGCCCCTAGCGCGAGCGACCCGCCAACGGGCGGGTCGAACGTGCATCCGCGGAACCGGAGACCCGCCGCTAGCGCGAGCGACCCGCCAGCGGGCGGGTCGGACGTGCATATCAGATTGGCTTGATATTCTCCCCACAAGGCGTCATCTCGCCGCTTTCGCACTTTTTAATGATCTCCACGATCTTGTCATTCACCGGGGTGGCCACGCCCAGCCTGCGGCCGTATTCGCACACCACGCCGTTGATGGCATCCACCTCGCAGGGCTTGCCCTTCTTGATATCCTGCAGCATGGAGGGCTCGATGGCGCGGTGCTTCTTCATCGCGATGGGGATGAGCAGCGTGCCCAGCGTGCGCTTGAACGCGCCCTTGTAATAGAACAGCTTGGTGATATCCTTGCCCTGCACCGGCGCAAAGGTGATGCCTGCGGCCCGGCCCACATCGATGCACTCCTTGATGCAGCGGATGGCTACCTTGGCGGCCTCCCGGTTTTCGGATACATCGCCGAAGGTGCCGCCCACCACCGTGCCAAGGCCGGAGAAGGTGGCGTTGATCAGCAGCTTGGACCAGCGTGCGCCCAGCAGGTTGGGCTCCTCGTGCACGGGGCACATCTTCTCCAGCAGAGCCTTTACCGCATTGTACTTCTCATCGGTGATGCCCTCCATCCTGCCCATGTGGAAGGAGAGGCTGTCCGGCTGGCTGGTGAGGGTGCACACGCCGGGGGCGGACAGGGTCGCGCCCCACTCCACCACACAGCCCATGGTGCGGTGGCTGCCCACGATCTGGGCGATGCCCGGCTCCGGCAGGCCGTTTTGCAGGGTGACGATCACGCCATCCTCAGCCAGATGCTCCCGGAGCATGGTGACCACTTCCCGGTTCTGCAGCTGCTTCGTCAGCAGCAGGATGATGTCGTACACGCCGGTCATTTCCTCCGGGGTGATGGCCTTGACCGGCACCGTCAGCTCCACGGTACCGGTGATTCGGGCACCGTTTTGGTTCAGCGCCTCCACATGGGCGCGGTTGCGGTTGATGAGATCGATCTCGCCGCCGTTTTTGGTAATGTAGGCCCCCAGCACGGTACCCAGGGAACCGGCTCCGTAAATGGCATTGCGCATGGTGTATCCCTCCGTTTTGCAGTATACAGGATGATTGCGGGTATGAATGATAACAGCTGCATCATACCAAAAAGGGAGCGGCTTCGTAAAGAAAAGTACAGAAAAGGGACGGGGAGGGGAGCGGCTGACGGCGGTATGGCGGGGCGCAGTTGCACGAAGGCAGCCGGAAGATGCACGGTGGGAGCATATGTTCTGAGGGGGGACTCCTTTCGGCACCCTCCGTCTGCCCTTCGGGACAGACGGAAGGATCGTACGCTGCGTTAACAGCCAACCCCGGACAAAGCAGACCCCGCCCGGTAATGCTCACCTCCGCAGGCTCTCCTCTTTAGAGGGAGCTGTCAGGCGAAGCCTGACTGAGGGTGCCGCACACAGCCGGGCCGGGGAGGACAGCTCCGCCATGGCGGTGGCAGGTGACCGCGGTTGGGCGTTGAATCCCTCAGTCGGCTGCGCCGACAGCTCCCTTTGGCAAGGGAGCCTCAGGAGGTGGCAGCCGCCCGGGGCAATGCGCTATCCCAAGCTGGGTAAAGCAGACTGCTTACGTCAGCACCCACCTCCGCAGCCCGCCCTTGCCAAAGGCACCGAAGGGAAGCCCGTGCCCGGAACGCCGACTGATGTTGCGGAGAAAAGGCCCCCTGCACCCGGCTCATCTGTATCCTCCCCAAACAAAAAAGCTGCCGCAGAAGCATCCTCCTGCGGCAGCTCGTTATTTCTCTTCCTTTTCCCCGATCACTCGGCAGCGGGAGCCTCGGTCACTTCGGGAGCCTCGGCGGGATCCTCCGCAGCGGCGGCGGCCTCTTCCTCGGCCATCATCTTCTCCAGCAGCTCGTCGTAGCTGATCACCAGACCGCTGTACTCAACGGTGGAAGCGCTCTCCCACTCTTCCACGGCGGCGTTGTAGACCTCGTCCTGGCGGGCGGCCAGCAGAGAATCATACTTGGCCTGGCGCTGCTCCTCGGTCATCTCGATGGGGCCGGCGGGGATGTCTTCCATGTACTTGACAATGTGGATGCCGTACTGGCTGATGTAGGGGGCAGAAACATCGCCCACGGTATCAACGCTGAAGGCAGCCTCCACGAACTCGGGCACCAGATCGGTGCTGGCAACGCACACCTCGTAGGTGTTGTCGCTGTCCATGGTGTACTCGGGGATCAGGGCGACGAAATCCTCGCCGTTGGCCAGGCGCTGGTTGATCTCGTCGATCTTCTCCTGGCAGGAGGCCAGGATGGCAGCCTTGGCGTTGTCCAGATCGGCCTGGGTAACGGGGGTCTCGGGGGTCTCGGCGGTCTCGGTGCCCTCGGCAGCTTCCTCGCCCTCGGCAGCGATCTGCTCCTCCAGCTGGGCCTGGATGTTCTGGTACTCCTGCATCAGGGCATCATCCACGCTCAGCAGGATGTGCTTCACGCCGCGGAAACCGGCGGGACGGTACCAGGCATACTCCATGGCGGTGCCCTGACCGGTGTACATCATGTACATGTTGTTCATATCCACATTGCTGTTGTAGGCAACGTAGGCGTTCAGGTCGTTCTCGTAGAGAGCCTTGTCGGCAGCCACCTGGGCCTGGTACTCGGCTTCCACGTCCGCATCGGTGATGGCCACATCCTGGGTGATCTGCTTGAACAGACGCTCCAGAATGGTGCTCTCGGTGTAGTTCTCGCGCACGTACTCAATGGTGAAGCCGGCCTCGTTCAGGTAGGCGATGGCTTCGTCGCGGGCAGCGGCCTTCTCGGCCTCGGTGCTCTCCTCGGTCAGCTCGGGGTGGGTGTTGGCAATGTAGTAGGTCACATTCTCTTCCCAGATGGCATCGGCCTCGGTGATGGCGGCAGCCTTGTCCTCTTCAGACAGGGGAGCCAGGCCCAGCTCGGTGGCCTTCTGCATCAGCAGGGTCTCGTAGAGGGCGTTCTCGGCAGCCACGGCACGGAACATTTCCACGTTCTCGGGCAGGGTCATGTCGTAGTAAACGCTGTACTGGGAGGCCAGGCTGTCGTAATAGGGCTTGGCAACGGCCCAGGTCACCTGCTGGCCGTTCACGGTCATGAGCAGGTCGGTATCCTTCAGCTCGCTGACGGCGGCAGCATCGGCGGCGGTGTCGGCGGGAGCCTCGGTCACCTCGGGAGCGGCGGCATCGGCAGCGGTGTCGGCGGGCGCTTCGGTGGTCTCGGTGGCGGGCACCTCAGTGGGGGCGGCAGCGGGCTGAGCCTGCTGGCAGGCGGTCAGGCCCAGCATGAGGCACAGGCACAAAAGCAAAGAAAGCCATTTCTTGTTCATTTCAGCAACGTTCCTTTCAGATGCGGGCCGGGGGGAACGAGACAGTCCACAGCCCGCTTTAATGCCCGTTTATTATGACACATCCGGCTGTGGTTGGCAAGCGTTTTGCCCCCCAGGGGGCAGAAAGTTACAGCATATTCATATGTCAGCGGAGGCAGCACCCGCCAGCGGCGGCAGGTCGTGGGCATGGGGGAGAGGGTTTCCACAGCAAGCAAAAAACGCCTCCCGCACCATGGGGCACGGGAGACGAATATCACAGAATGACCGTTTTTCCCGATCACAGCTTGCCGAGCAGGTTCTTGGCCTTGCTCATCATGCCGGAGAGGGCCTCGGGCAGCTCGCTCTCGGCAGAGAGGCTGTCCAGCAGGGCGTTGCCCTTGTCCTTCATCTGGGCGACCATATCGTTCTTCTGGGCGGTCAGGCTGGCCTTGGCTTCGCCGGTGGCGGTCTTCAGGCTGGTCTTGGTGGCGGTGAGCTGCTCGCCCAGATCGCCGAAGTTGCCCAGAGCGGTCTGCACCAGCTCGCCCAGCTTGCCTTCGGCCAGCAGGGGCTTTACCAGCGCCACGATCTTGGTCAGCAGATCCGCTACCTTCAGTTCCTTATCGCCGCCCAGCAGGTTCTTGATGATGCCGAGAATGTCCATAACAGTGTATCCTCCTTACGGTTCGTTGGTATATGCTCCGTTACGATCATACCACCGCCGCTGCCCGATCGCAAGCGGCGGGGCGGAAGGTTCACAATTTGTTTTCGATTGGGCAGGCTGCCCGGTCAGGGCTCCGCTTCCTCGGCGGCGGCCTTCTCCATCAGCAGCTTTTCCACATTGCGCTGCAGCTTTGTAACCATGGGGATGGCCATCTCCAGCGCCACGGTGGGGGTGAGGCGGGGCTGGAGGAACACCAGCTCCGGCGTGCGCCCCACAGCAAACTTGAGCCGGTCATCCGTCATGGTAACGGCGGTAAACAGCACGCCCGGGTCGGGCATGTTCTGCTGGCTCAGCTTCAGGTGCAGGCCGTCCTGCCGGAGGGTCAGGTGGCTCACGCCCAGGCGGCGGGTAGCGCCCCGCAGCTGGGCGATGCGGATCAGGTTCTCCACCGGCTGGGGAATATCGCCGAACCGGTCGATCAGCTCGTCCTCGATGGTCATGCGGGTCTCCTCGTCCACCACCATGGCGATGCGCTTGTAGATCTCCACCCGCAGCTTCTCCTGCTGCACATAGTCCTGGGGCAGGTAAGCGTCTATCTTCAGGTCGATGCGGGTATCCAGCTCCGGCGTCTGGGAGAGGCCCCGGGCCTCGCCCACCGCTTCCTCGATGAGCTTACAGTACATATCGTAGCCCACGGTGGAAAGGTGGCCGCTCTGCTGGGGGCCCAGCACATCGCCCGCACCGCGGATCTCCAGATCGCGCATGGCGATGCGGTAGCCCGCACCGAACTCTGTAAACTCCCGGATGGCATCCAGCCGCTTCTGGGCGGTCTCGCTCATCTGCTTGTTGGCGCGGGTGGTAAAGTAGGCGTAGGCCTGCTTGTTGCTGCGGCCCACACGGCCGCGGATCTGGTACAGCTGGCTCAGGCCGAAGCGGTCCGCATCGAACACGATGAGGGTGTTGGCCTCCGGCACATCCAGGCCGCTTTCCACGATCGTGGTGCACAGCAGGATGTCGTAGGCACCGGCGTAGAAATCCAGCATGATATCCTCCAGCGCATTCTCCCGCATCTGCCCGTGGGCGATGCCGATGCGCGCCTCCGGCACCAGCGCATGGAGCCGGGCGTACATCTGGTCGATGGAGCGCACCCGGTTGTAGAGGAAGTACACCTGCCCGCCCCGGCTCAGCTCCCGGCGGATGGCATCCCGGATGATCATGTCGTCGTACTCGATCACGTAGGTCTTAACAGGCAGACGCTCCTCCGGCGGGGTCTCCAGAATGCTCATATCCCGGATGCCCACCATGCTCATGTGCAGCGTGCGTGGGATGGGCGTGGCGGAGAGGGTGAGCACATCCACCCGGTTTTTCATCTGCTTGATGCTTTCCTTGTGGGCCACGCCGAAGCGCTGCTCCTCGTCCACGACGAGCAGGCCCAGGTCGTGGTACTTGACCTCCTTGGAGAGAAGCCGGTGGGTGCCCACGATGATATCGATCTCGCCCGCCTCCAGCTTTTTGAGTATCTCCTTGCTCTCGGCGGCGGTGCGGAAGCGGCTCAGCATCTCCACCTTGGCAGGGAAGCCGTTGAAGCGCTTGCGTATGGTGTTGTAGTGCTGCTGCACCAGGATGGTGGTGGGTGCAAGGATGGCCACCTGCTTGCCCTCCACCACGCATTTGAAGGCGGCCCGCAGCGCCACCTCGGTCTTGCCGTAGCCCACGTCGCCGCAGAGCAGGCGATCCATGTTGCGGGCGCTTTCCATGTCCTCTTCGATCTGGGCCACGGAGCGCTGCTGGTCGTCGGTCAGCTCGTAGGGGAAGGCATCCTCGAACTCCCTTTGCCACGGGTTCTCGTGGCTGAAGGCGTAGCCGTTCTCCTGGGCACGCTTGGCGTAGAGGGCCACCAGGTCGAAGGCCAGCTTTTTCAGCTGCCCCTTCACCCGGCTCTTCTGGCGCTGCCACTCGTTGCCGCCCAGCTTGTTCAGCTTGGGCAGAGCGGCCTCTGCGCCGATGTATTTCTGCACCCGGTCGAACTGGTCGGCGGGCACGTACAGCTTATCGCTGCCTGCGTAGTGGATGATCAGGTAATCCCGCTTCACGCCCTCGTCGTTCATCTGGGTAACGCCCTGATAGATGCCCACGCCGTGCAGATCGTGCACGATGTAGTCGCCGGGCTTCAGGTCGGTGAAGGAGGAGATGCGCTCGCCCGCGTTGGTCTTTTTGCGGGCCTTGTGGTAAGCGGAGCCGAACAGGTCGGTATCGCTGATCAGGCACAGACGGGCTCCCGGGTTCAAAAAGCCCTTGGTGTAGCTCACCGGCAGCAGGATGACCTCCCTGAGGATCACGTTCCCGTCCAGGGTCTCGCAGTAGCTGGAGGGCACGCCCCGCTCGCTGAGGGCCTTCTGCAGGCGCAGGGCACGGGCCTCGCCGCCGCACAGCAGCACGATGGCGCAGTTCTGCTCCTTCCACTTCTTGATGTCTGCGCACAGCGGCTCCAGGCGGCTCTGGTAGGGCAGGGGCGTGGCGCTGCCGAAGGAGAGCAGCTTTTCCGGCTTCATTTTGCCGGTGCCTGCGTTCAAATCGGTCAGCAGAACGGCGGGCAGCCGCTGCCAGTCGGGCAGCAGCTCGTCGTAGGGGAAGAGCAGCTGCTTCTGGGCATCGAAGGCATCGCCGCGCTGGCGGGCGCTCTCGTAGGCATCGCTGAACTCCGCATCCAGCACCCGCATGCGGCTCAGGTAGTTCTCCGGCCTGTCCAGAAGCAGGATGGGGTCATCCAGATAATCGATGGCGGTAACGGTCTCCCGGCACAGCACATTGAGCCACATGGGCGCAGTGCGGATGGTGCGCCCGGCGGCGATGTGCTCCACATCGTCCAGATGACGGCGGTAGCTGAGGCTGTTGATGGCCTCTGCCATGACCAGACCGCCGTCCGGGTCATCGGGGTCGTCCGGGTCTTCGACCCTTCCACCGGCAGGGTGCTGACCGGCTGCCTTGGCGGCGCTGTCGGCCTCGGCGGCAGCCCAGGCCTCCTCGCCCTCCTCCAGCCCCGGCAGGTCGATGGAGAGCAGGAATTCGTCCAGCGAGGGCAGCTCCTCGCCGCTGTCGGTGACCACGGGGGCGGCGTAACGGTCGGGCTTTTCCATGTATTGGTTCGGCAGCTCGGTAAGGCTGTGGCCCAGCCCGGCCTCCATGGCCGCCCGGAGCCGCTCTGCCGCCGCTTCCGGCTCGGTGATCAGGCACTCGGTGGCGGGAGCGATGCGGGCATTCTTCACCCGGGCGATGCTGCGCTGGCTGATGCAGTCAAAACGGCGGATGGAATCCACCTCATCATCGAAAAACTCGATGCGCAGCGCATCCGGCGTGTTGGAGGGGAACACATCCAGTATGGAGCCGCGCATGGCGCACTGGCCCCGGCCCTCCACCATGGCCACCCGCTCGTAGCCTGCGGCCAGCAGCTGCTCCATCAGCTGCTGGGGCGGATGCACGCCGCCCTCTGCCAGCCGCAGCTCCGCTCCCGTGAACATCCTTCTGGGCACGCAGCGGTGGATGAGGCTGTCCAGACTGATGCACAGCACACGGGCCTGGCCGTGGGCCAGCTGATCCAGGGCAGCCAGCCGCTGCCAGGTGCTCTCCCGGCTGGAGGCAGCGCGGCTGAATTGCAGATCCCGGGGCGGCAGGCATACGCAGCCCAGCCCGGTAAGCCGCTGGATATCCTGTGCGCAGCGCTGGGCCACCAGCTCGGTGGCGCATACCAGCACCACGGGCCGCCCGGTGCGCTGGCTGAGCGCCGCCGCCAGAAAAGGCCGCTCGCCCTCTGCCAGCTCGTAAACAGCGCTGCAGCCGGGAGCCTTGATCAGGCTCAGCAGCTCCTGCCACTGGGGCAGGGAGGTATAGGCACTGAAAAGTCCTTCGTTCATGTTTTCTCCTTCTGCAAAGCATAGCTTTGCGGTCTTGCAGGGGGGATCCGCCCTCGTCAGGCAGAACGGGCATTCCTTCCAAGAAGTGCGCTGTCAGGCGAAGTTACCCCATCCCGGCTCCCTCTTCAAAGAGAACTGTCAGGCGAAGCCCCCACCATCCCGGCTCCCTCTTCAGAGGGAGCTGGCGGCGAAGCCGACTGAGGGTGCCGCCCGCAGCCCCCTCCCGGTGGGTGTCGTTCCACCCAAGCCACTTATAGCTTTGTTTACCTCGCAGTACCGCTGCGAGGAACAGGGTGGGGCTCCGCGCCCCACACCCGCGGTTCCTCTTTTGACGCAAAAGAGGAACCAGAAAACAGCGACACGCTCTCTTTGGTCAAATCCCCAATGATTGCCGTTTTTCGTGGCGGCGGTCGCAATCAAGGTCACTCCGCAGCAACAAGCCAGCTTACTCGCTGCTTGTACAGCACACTGCTCCCTTCACCCGCCCCGAAAAACGGCAGGGGGATTTGACGTCGTTCGCTACCGTCGCGTGCGGGGAGCGGCTTGGCTGTGCTTCGCTTTCGCTGCAACCCGGGCTCCGAGTTGTCGGGGCGGGTCGGCAAGGGAAAGCAAGTTCTTTCCCATAGGCTGTCCCGCGTTACACGCCAACGAAGAAACCAACCTCTTATCCAGGCTCCCGCCCTCACACAAGGCTCCAACTTCGGAGGGAGCTGTCAGGCAAAGCCCGCCCCATCAAGGCTCCAACTTCAAAGCATGCTGTCAGGCGAAGCCCGCCCCATCAAGGCTCCCTCTTCAGAGGGAGCTGTCAGGCGAAGCCTGACTGAGGGTGCCCAAACCACCCGACCCACGCCCTCACTCGGCAGCACCGCTGTCCGCCTCAGGGGCAGCTTCCCCGGCTTTGGCCTTTTTCTTCTTCTTGGTGTTGTACTTGCACATGGCGGTCTCCACGCCCTCCTTCACGAAGCACTCGCAGGCCAGCGCCGCCTGCCGGAAGGATTCCTCCACCAGTTTGCGCTCCTCGCCGTCGGCGATGTGCCCCAGTACCCATGCGGCCAGGTCGCCGCCTGCGGGGCGGTCGCCCACGCCGATGCGCACCCGGGCAAACTGATCGCTGCCCAGCTGCTCCACGATGGAGCGCATACCGTTGTGGGTGCCTGCGCTGCCGTTCTTGCGGATGCGCACCGTGCCCGGCGGCAGGTCGATGTCGTCGTAGATCACCAGCAGGTTCTCCATCGGGATGCGGAAATAGTGCATCAGCCCACTCACGGCGTGCCCGCTCAGGTTCATAAAGGTCTGGGGCATGCACAGCAGGGTCTTTTCGGTACCGATGTAGCATTCCCCGATGAGGGCATCCTCCTTTTTGCGGGTGATGGAAACATTCAGCCCGCGGGCCAGCTCCTCCAGCGCATCAAAGCCTGCGTTGTGGCGGGTGTGGGTGTATTGCTGCCCCGGGTTGCCCAGACCGACGATCAGATACATATGGCATACCTCCTCTGTATGTACAAACACGTTTGGCGAGGACAGCCCTCTGCCGCCCTCGCTGCGTAGTGGGGGCGCGGGTCATGCCCGCCGCCCGCATATGAGCTTCCGCCAGAGGGGCTGCTGCCGCCCGGCGGGAGATGTATCGGTGGCCCCGGCACGGCAGCCTGCCGCCGCTGACCGGGGTACTGTATTGTAGCATGATTACGCGCCCTTAGCAAGAAAAACCGCAGGATAACAGAGGGTATTCCATCTGTCTCCATCCATTGACAGGAGGGGTGCATTGTGGTAAAAAAGAATCAAGAAGAAACGAGCGCCCGAAGCCGAGAGAACAAACCCAAAACAGGAGGTATTGCCCGTATGAAAAGCAACATTTTCCGCCAAAGCCTTGCGTGCATCCTTGCCCTTGTGCTGCTGCTTGCGCTGTGCCCCGTGGGCGCAATGGCCAAGAACAGCTACACCATCTCCGCCACCACCCATGTGCAGGTCATCTACGCCACGCCCGAAGGCACCGTGGGCACCGAGCAGGTGGCGGTGGATATCGTCAACAATATCGTCTCCCCCAACCCCGCCTATGTGCCCGAGGGGCATGACCCGGTCAACGCCAACCCCGTCAAGCTGATCTTCGATGCCCAGGGCACCCCCATCCCGCAGGTGATCTACTTCACCTACCAGAAGAACGATGCCTCCAGCGCCCCCGCCATGCCCACCGTTACGGTCAACTACTCCACGGTGCAGGGCGTGTTCGCCACCAGCACGGTGTATGTTTCTCCCAACGCCAATGTGATCACCCCCGACCCGGCGCTGATCCCGGAAGGCTACCTGCCCTTTGGCAACAACCGCGCCATTATCTCGTTCGATGAGAACGGCCGCCCCACCCGCAACGAGGTAACGTTCTTCTACTATCTGCCGGGCGGCATCTCCGCGCCCACCTATGCTCCCACCGCCACGCCCCAGCCCGCTGCGCCCAGCTGGAGCGCCGACCAGATCACCTCCGGCTGGACGGTGCCCGGCCAGACCGTGTGGTTCGGTTATTATGAGCAGGATAACAACCTGCAGAACGGCCAGGAGCCGGTGGAATGGTATGTGCTGCAGACCTACATGGGCCGCGCCCTGCTGCTGAGCCGCCACGCCCTGTTGCCCTCCAGCTTCCACACCAGCTGGACGGAGGTGAGCTGGCAGGATTGTCAGCTGCGCAGCTGGCTGAACAACAACTTCTACAACGAGTGCTTCGGCGAGAAGGAAAAGCGGGCCATCCTGCAGGCCACACTGGTCACCCGGTATGTGGATTCCAACGTGGTAACGCAGGATCGGGTCTTCCTGCTGGAGGCCGCCGAGGCCAAGGCCTACCCCCAGTGGATCATCCAATGCAAGCCCACGGCCTACTCCAAGGGCAAGTCCACCGCCACCGATAACGGCTACTGCTACTGGTGGCTGCGCGATACCACCACCCGCAAGAGCGATGCCAACCGGGTATACCCCAACGGCAGCGTATCCGAGTACGGCGGCAACACCAACGCTACCGGCGTAGGCGTGCGCCCCGCCATCTGGGTGGATGTGCAGCAGGCCTTTGGCCGCTGACGCATCGGCTCCCCGGGCAGCCGCCACGATAAACGGTTATTGAGCCATCTATGAGCTGCCGCCTCTGTGCGGCAGCTCAGACTGTTGATAAACCCATACTTATCGATCAAAGCCGCACATCTTGCACCTTCGGTGCTCGCTGTGCTTGCAGGAAAACGCTGCGGCGTAAGGGCTGTGGGCTCTGCCCACAGCCGGCAGGGGGATGATCCCCCTGCACCCCGCACTTTTTCAACGATCTGAGCTGCCGCCTCTGTGCGGCAGCTTTTTGTATCGCTTTTGTTCGTGCTGCTTTCTCTTATCCAACTGAATATTGAATTCCTACGCCGAATTTGCTATAATGACCTATCAGCTTTTTGCACAATTGAATCATCGTTCCCATAGACTTTTACCATCTGAAGGAGGATAGCGGATGCAGAACCAATTGATCATTACCATCGGCCGTGAGTACGGCAGCGGCGGGCGCGAGCTGGGCGAGCTGCTGGCAAAGCGTCTGGGCATTGCCTATTACGATAAGGAGATCCTGGCCCGTGCGGCGCAGGAGAGCGGCATTTGCGAAGAAGTGATGGAGGCCCACGACGAAAAGGGCGCGCTGCGCAGCCTGCTGGGGGCTTCCGCTTCTCTGGGCGGGGCCATGAGCGGCGTGGGCTACGGTATGCAGATGCCCATGAACCAGCGCATTTTTCAGGCCCAGTTCGATGCCATCACCCAGCTGGCGGCGGAGGGCCCCTGCGTGTTCGTGGGCCGCTGCGCAGACTATGTGCTCCGGGGCCGCCCCAATGTGACCCATGTGTTCGTCTATGCCTCCGAGGAGCATAAGACCGAGCGCATCATGCGTGTGATGGGCGTGGATGCGGATAAGGCCCGTGAGCTGATCAAAAAGACCGATAAGCAGCGCAAGAGCTACTACAATTTCTACGCCGACGGCAACTGGGGCATGCGCTCCAATTACGACCTGATGCTCCGCACCGACGGCCACTCCCTGGAGGAGCTGGTAGAGCTGGTGGCGGCCTATGCCCATATCAAGATGGAGACGGCGCAGCAGGGGTAAGGGCCCGTGGCTTGTATACAGCAGAGAAACACCGCCCGCAACGGTTCGATCATCGTTGCGGGCGGTGCTTTTGTTGGATGCGGTTACCGGTACTTGAACGAAAGGCGAATGCCGCTTTGTGTCACTTCACGCTGTGTGATCTGCAAGCCGGGGCATTCGTTTTGCAGAGTGGCTACTACAGGGTCAAAGTAGTAGCTGTTCGTCATAGGGTGAATGATCCAATCGAAATGCTCAACGTTATTGGTGCGGTATCTGATCGTTTCACCATCATCAAATGTGATGCGGGAGTCCAAGACATAGTTTTCGCGAACGATCGACTCGGCAGGGCCATAATCCCAATCATACCAGAAATCCAACACGCAGTTATTGTTGTTATCTCTGTATAGGAATAGATGTCCCTTTGCAAAATCGTTTTTTGCATAGGGGTCATTCTTGTACACAACATAGATAAGCCGTGCTAATGCCTCTACTTGGTCGTGGGCATCGCCGGGCATTGATGAATAGCGATTCGATCTTGTTGAAGGGCTGCTTGTGTGAGTATATGTTCTGCGATCCTCGTTTTTTTGATAAGAATAGATGTGGGCACTTACCAAGATAACGAACCCCACAAGGCATAAGAAAATACCCAATACAGAAGAGAAGGTAGCGTCTACAACAAAACCGGCAACGATAAGTACAGGGGCAAGCCAGCCCCACAGAATACCTTCGTAAAAGATCACGCGTAAAGCATAGATGGCATACGCAATGACAACAAGAAATATAATGGCAAGCGCATTGTTCATAATGGTACTCCTTTAGTTGTGTTCGGCAGCTGTCAGCTGCGCTTCTGCAGTTCTTCCACCATCCCCCGATAGGTCTCCACCGCTTCCCGGTACTGCCCCCGCTCGCTCATTTCATGGTTATTTCTGTCGATTGATCGTTCGAATGTCAGGAGATCCTAAAGATGACACCGGCGGTTCTGGTATCGGCAAGATCATCGTATTGATTGACGACACGTGCCGTGGGGCAGCCTTTCTTGAAATCAGTTGCTATAGCCTCACAGATGCTTACGCCATCCCAAGAGTCGGGAAGATAGATGCTTTGAACATGCCCTTCGAGATGCCTGGGGCCATGATCCCAGCCATAGGATTCTACAAGCAAATAACCGGGAATGATCTTTCTGAAATTGATAGCACCACTGGAGTCATCAATGGCAAATCGCGCAGTTACATTGTTGCGGTCGATATCGATGCGGTAGACCACAGATTCTTTGTTGCTCTGAGGTACGCCCTTTGCGAATTCAAAGCATAATTCGCCAAATGAACGAGCCGCTGCATCAAGTGGCATGGGGCCACAGTTGATGCGGAACAGTTTTTTCTGAACAGCAGCACTGTTGTGACCGGATAACATATCAAACAGACCCATTTTGCTTCCTCCCTTAATTGTAGTGTTTCTTAAGATGGTTCAGCATTTGCGTATATACTTCAACAGACTCCTGATAGTTACCGTTTTCGCTTAACTCCCGTGCCGGAGCTAGATACCTGTCCATCAGCTGCTGCGCAAAGCTCTCCTTCTGCGGATCCGCTTCAATGGCAGCCACCAGCCCGGGAGCCGCCTGACAATACCGCACCAGCAGCTCCATCTGTTCCGGCACAAGGTAGGCTTCCTTTACCCGGTCGAACGCAGCAAACCAGGGCTGCGTATCCAGCCCGAGGGTCTCGCATACCTTGGTCAGCACAGCCCGACCCGCATACAGAAAGCCCTTGCAGCCGTAGGTGTTCTGGTCGGAGCGCTCGTACCGGCGGGAGTAGGAACACCAACGCTCACCGTACCTGTTCTCATCGCTGGAGCCACGCCAGACGATGCATTCACCGCAATAGTACGCCACGATGATCTTCTCCTTTGCATCTGTTTATAACCGAATGGTTATTTTATAGCTGGATTATACTATGGGTGCGCTATATTGTCAATATCCAGTTGGTTATTACGGAGGTGGGATGTTGGCTTGCTACAAGCGTTTGCGGGAGCTGCGGGAGGATCACGATCTTACGCAGGCACAGGTTGCGCAGCATCTGGGCATGAAGCAGCCCCAGTATTTCCGCTATGAGCAGGGCTACCGGGATATCCCCACCGATATCCTGATCAGGCTGGCAGATTTGTACCACACCACCACCGACTATATTCTGGAGAGAACGGATAAGCCGTAGGAGCATCAACGAACACAGCCCCGCAGCAACTGACCGCTGCGGGGCTGTGTTCATATGTGTATGCCAATGGTTGCCGGGCGGCTCATCTGCCGCCCGTCAGCAGCGGGATCAGCCAATGATATGCCTTGGGGAACCACATTTCCATAGCAAGGCTGTGGGGCGGTACATCCGTTTGCCCCCAGAGCCAGCCCATCACAGAGCCGTTGGCGGTGGTCTTGGCATAGGCGAACATGGCCTGTGCGTAGTCGCCGCAGGCATAGTATTTGCCATAGGCCGCCGCGCCGATGGCGATGTGCCCCACCGCCACGGCTCCGAAGGCGATCAGCCCCACGGCGACGGCTCCGGCGGCCACCGCCCCCAGCGCAAAGGTGCCTGCCGCCAGCAGCCCCAGCGCCAGCAAGCCAAGGGCGATCACGCCCAGCGACAGAAACCCGAAGGATACGATGCCCGTTGCCAGAAACCCTACAGACAGAACGCCGGTAGCCCTCCAGCCAACGGCGATGATGCCCTTTGCATTCTTGCCGATGTGCCAGAGAGGCAGCCCCCAGAGGGTCTTCTCGCTTTTCTTTTCGGTCGGGATCCAATTGCCGATGCGTATCCCGGGGATCGGGATCGGCTGGGCAGCCCCGGCAGCTTCATCGGCGGCAGCGCAGCCCGGTGCAAAAGCCCTGCCGACCCCGGTAGCCGCTTCGTTTGCTCCGGCAGCCCCGGCAGCAGAGCAGCCCTCCCGCCCTGAACCGCCCCCTTCGCCCGGAGGCCGATCCCGGAGCAGCTCATCCACGGTGCAGCCGAACAGATCGCTGAGGCGGATCAGCTTCTCTGTCTCCGGGTAGGCCAGATCCGATTCGTATTTGCTGATGGATTGCCGGGAGACCCCCAGCAGCTGGGCCAGCTGCTCCTGGGTCAAATGGTTTTGCCTGCGCAGCGCGGCGATCTTGTCTCCTGTGGTCATTGCAAAATGCGCTTCCTTTCAAGGGGATATCAACATCCCTGTTGGTTTTCGCTCCCAGCCTACCAAACCCCTGCCGGGCATGCAACCAACGGCGGGTTTCGTTTTGTAAACTTTCGGTTGCATTCCTTGTGGGATAAGGGTTTGGCGCTCTGCCATCCTTTGTTGCTTTTATCGCCCGACCAAAGTGTATACAAAACCTCCGCAGGCATTTCCCGCCTGCGGAGGCTGTAACCATATCCAAATCTATCCCCTCTGCACCCGCAGAGCAGGTGCATATGCGGGGTGCCCCGCCTCCCCGTTACGCTTCCTTCCTCCCCGGCAGCTGCGCCAGCAGGATGCCCAGCATCATCACGGCGCAGCCCAGATACTCCCGGGGGCTCATGGCATCGCCAAGGAGCAGCCAGCCGAAGAGCACGGCGAACACGCTTTCCAGGCACATGATCAGCGAAGCGATGGTGGGGTCGATATCCTTCTGGGCAACGATCTGCAGCGTGTAGCCCACGCCGCCGGACAGGATGCCCGCATACAGGATGGGGATGGCAGCGGTCTTGACATCCGCCCAGGTGGGGTGTTCGGTAAAGGCAGCAATGGTAAGGCAGATGACCGCCGTAACGGCGAACTGGATGCAGCTGAGCTTTACACCGTCCACCCTTGCGCCTACATGATCCACCACCAGGATGTGCCCGGTAAAGCTGAGGGCGCAGAGCAGGAGCAGCACATCGCCGCTCTCCAGCACAAAGCCGCCCTGCATGCAAAGCAGGTACAGGCCGATGGCGCTGAGCACCACCGCCAGCCACACCAGCGGCTGGGGCCGCTTGCCGAAGAACAGCCCGGTCAGGGGCACCAGAACGATGTACAGCGCCGTGATGAACCCGGCCTTGCCCGCCTGCACCCCGGCGTTGATGCCCAGCTGCTGAAAGCCGGAGCCCAGCGCCAGCATCACGCCGCAGCAAAGGCCGCCCAGCAGCAGAAAGCGCCGCTGGGCGGGGTCATGTGGCAGCAGGGCGGGCCGCTCCGCAGCGGGTGCGGCAGCGGCTGCACGGCACTGCCGTGCGTGCCGGTAAGCGATCACCGGTACAAGGGTCAGGGCGGCCAGCACCATACGCAGACCGTTGAAGGTGAAGGGCTCCAGCGCATCAGCGGCCACGTCCTGGGCTACAAAGGCTGCGCCCCAGATCATGGCGGTGAGCAGGAGCAGCAGCGCCGCCCTCAGGGAACGGCTCACTTCAGGTTCTCCTTGGCGTTCTGCTTCTCTTCCTCATCCTTCTCACTGTGGCCGGTCTTGCGCTGGATCCACTTGACCAGCTCCACCAGCGGGATGATGGCAAAAGCCAGCACCAGAGCGATCAGGAACTCGCCGAAGGCCACGGGCTCAAAGCCGAACAGGTTGCGCAGGAAGGGCACATAGAGCACCAGCAGGGTGAGCACGAAAGCGGCTGCGCCCGCGCCCAGCAGCCACCAGTTGGTGGTCTTCATGGTAAAGATGCTGCCGCGGCGGCTGCGCATGTTGAAAGACTGGAAGATCTCGGCCATGCTCATGGTCAGGAAGGCCATGGTCATGCCCTTGTCGCAGTTGTTGAAGCCCAGCACGCCGCCGTTGGCCATAGCGTGGCCGATGGCGAAGGCGATCAGGGTGATGAGAGCTACAAAGAAGCCCTGGTAGGCGATGTCGCCGCCCACACCGCCGGAGAACACACCGGCCTTGGAGGAGCGGGGCTTGCGCTTCATGCTGTCGCTTTCGCCGGGCTCCATGCCGAGGGCCAGAGCGGGCAGAGAGTCGGTGATCAGGTTGATCCACAGGATGTGGGCAGGCTTCAGGATGGTGAAGCCCAGCATGGTGGCGGTAAAGATGGCGATCACTTCGCTCAGGTTGGAGGAGAGCAGGAACTGGATGGCCTTGCGGATGTTGGCATAGATGCGCCGGCCTTCCTCCACGGCGGATACGATGGTGGCGAAGTTGTCGTCTGCCAGGATCATATCGGCCACGTTCTTGGTAACGTCCGTACCGGTGATGCCCATGCCCACGCCGATGTCGGCAGCCTTGATGGAGGGGGCATCGTTCACGCCGTCGCCGGTCATGGCAACGATCTTGCCCTTGCGCTTCCACGCATCCACGATGCGCACCTTGTGCTCGGGCTGCACGCGGGCGTAGACGGAGTAGTGCTCGATGGCCATATCCAGCTCATCGTCGGTCAGGTCGTCCAGACGGCTGCCCATGATGGCCTGATCCGGCTCGGTGAGCAGGCCCAGATCCCGGGCGATGGCGATGGCGGTATCGATGTGGTCACCGGTGATCATCACGGCGCGGATGCCCGCATCGCGGCACTTGTCCACAGCGTCCTTCACCTCGGGGCGCACGGGGTCGATCATGCCGGTCAGGCCGATGAACACCAGCTCGTTCTCGATGGCTTCGGGGTCAACGTTGCCGGGCAGGGCATCATATTCCTTCATGGCGCAGGCCAGCACGCGCAGGGCCTTGTCGGCCATGGCCTTGTTGTGGGCCATCACCTCGGCCTTGTCGCTGAGCTCCATGGGCTTGATGCCCTCGGCGGTGAGCATCTTGGTGCAGCGGGCCAGGATCTCGTCCGGGGCGCCCTTGGTGTACTGGGTCACCTTGCTGCCGGTCCGGTGCAGGGTGGACATCATCTTGCGCATGCTGTCGAAGGGCGCTTCGGCGATACGGGGGGTCTCCTTGACCATCTCGGCCTTGCGCAGGCCCTCGGCGGTGGCAAAGTTGACCAGCGCGCATTCGGTGGGCTCGCCGACGGCCTCGTCGTTCTCGTCGGGCTCCGCGTCGGAGCACAGGCACATACCGCGGGCCAGCAGGGCCTTGTCGGCGGTGTAGCTGTCTACAACGGTCATGCGGTTCTGGGTCAGGGTGCCGGTCTTGTCGGAGCAGATCACCTGAGCGCAGCCCAGGGTCTCCACGGCGGTCAGGCGGCGGATGACGGCGTTGCGCTTACTCATCTTGGTAACGCCGATGGAAAGCACGATGGTGACCACCGCAGCCAGGCCCTCGGGAATGGCGGCAACAGCCAGAGAAACAGCCATCATGAAGGTGTTGATGGCCACATCGAAGGTCAGCTTGCCTTCGCGCACGATGCCCACCACAAAGATGAGCACGCAGATGCCCAGCACCAGCCAGGTAAGGATGCGGCTCAGGGCAGACAGCTTGCGCTGCAGGGGGGTGGCTTCGTCTTCGGCCTGGGTGAGCGCATCGGCGATCTTACCCATTTCGGTATTCATACCCGTACCGGTGACCACCGCGCTGCCGCGGCCGTACACCACGGTGGAGCCCATGTAGACCATGTTCTTGCGGTCGCCCAGGGGCACCTCTTCGCCCTCCAGGGTGTCGGCTTCCTTCTGTACGGGCACGCTCTCGCCGGTGAGGGCGGCTTCTTCGATCTTCAGGCTGGCGCATTCGATGATGCGGGCATCGGCAGGCACGGAGTCGCCTGCCTCCAGATGGATCACATCGCCGGGCACCAGCTCTTCGCTCTTGAGGAAGTGGAGCTTACCGTCGCGCATTACCTTGGAGGTAGCGGCGGTCATGGTCTTGAGGGCTTCGATGGCTTCCTCAGCCTTGCTCTCCTGCACCACGCCCATCACCGCGTTGAGGATGACCACAGCCAGAATGATGAACACATCCGTCAGGCCCTCGCCGGAGTAGATGGAGGTGATGGCGCTGAGCACGGCCGCCACCAGCAGCACGATGATCATGGGGTCGGCCAGCTGGCTGAGGAAGCGCTGCATCAGCGTGGTCTTCTTGCCCTCGGCCAGCTTGTTGGGGCCGTGCTTCTCAAGGCGCTGAGCGGCTTCCTGAGTGGAGAGACCCTCGGTGGAAGCATTCAGCTGCTTCAGGGTCTCTTCGGGGGAGGTAAGGTAGGGTTTCATTTCAGCGAACTCCTTTCTGAAATAAAGAAAACCCGGGCACAGGAGAAACGGTTTCTCGCGTACCTGAGTCTCGTTCTTTACGGCAGGCCAGACCCCGGTGGGGCCGTGTGTTGACCGGCCACGCTATGCGCGAACTACTCCCTCAAGAGTTTTCTTGATTTGGGCATCTTTGGGATACCACAGGATATTGTAAGGGAAAAACCTTGCAGTGTCAAGTAAACAGGTGTTGAGCCGGGGGAGAGGGACAGAGAATGTACAATGGGTGTCTCCGGGGGATGCCTCCGGCGGCTTAAGGGGAAGGGAGACCCCGTACCGGTCTCCCTGTCCCCTTAAGGATCCCTTACCCTCTTCCCACGCCGGGGAGACCCCGGACCCCCATTGCGGTTGGGGGTGGGTATCAGGACCAGCCACTCTACATTTGGGGTAAGTGGGGAATCAAGCCCCTCATAGCCCCACCTACAGCTCCCTCTTTAGCAAAATCCGCCCGCCCCTCACCACGGCACCCTCTTCAAGAGGGAGCTGTCGGTGAAGCCTTCCCCCAAAAGGCTCCCTCTTCAGAGGGAGCTGTCGGCGAAGCTCTCCCCCTAAAGGCTCCCTCTTCAGAGGGAGCTGTCACCCGAAGGGTGACTGAGGGTGCCGCCCCCCTAACGCAATAAACCGCTCCCCATTTCCCCCTCCCGCCCGATCACCGTCACGACCCCTTCACTGCGCCTCTGTGCCCATTCCACCAGTTTTCTCGCATTGCTTCCCGGTTGCCATGCATAGGCAAGGATATACCCGGAATGGGCTGCCGCATATCGGTTCGCCCGGAGGATCGCCAGCCGTTTCGGCACGGTCTCCTGCCCCTCGGGGTAGAGAGAACCGTCAAACCCTTCCGGCAGGGGCACATTTCTTTCCTGCGGGTGATAGGGGAGCAGCAGGATCAGCCTCACCCTGGGATCAAGCCCCTTCATCACCCTCACCGCTTCTGCCGCCATCCGGTCAAAAGCGCCGTAGTGCCCCACCAGGAATTCCGTAACGCCCTTATGCAGGATGTGTTCCTCCACAGCCCTGAGCAATGCGGGGCAGATGGTCTTTGGTGCATCCCGGTGCCCGATCAGGAAGCAGCGCTGCATATTCAGAACGGCATCACCCCTTTTGAGTTATTTTAACTCAAAAGGGTTAATCTTTTCAATGCGCTTTGCGTATCCTCTACTTACAACCGGTAAAGAGAGGTGATGCCCATGCGTATTGGCGAGGCTGTTCGGCTGCGGATCGTGGAATTGTGCCAGCAGCGGGAGCTTTCGGTGAACAAGCTCAGCAATCTCAGCGGTGTTACCCAGTCTACGGTCAACAATATCGTCAGCGGGCGCAACCGCAGCGCTACCATATCCACCATCAAAAAGCTGTGTGATGGGCTGGGCATCTCCATACAGGCGTTTTTCGCATCGGAGCTGTTCGACGATCTGGAGCAGGAAGTAAAGTGACCTTTATCGGATGGCGGTCGTATACGGGGTGAGGCAGATGGAGCAGAAGATCCGGCGGGATCGGAACATGGGGGATAATCTGCGCCGTCTGCGCAGCGGGAGCGGGCTTTCGTAAGAAAAGCTGTGCGCCGAGCTGCAACGCCGGGGCTGCGATATCGGCAGGACTACTTGCGCAAAATACGAGGCGGGCGAGCTGAACATCCGCGCCAGCGTGCTTGTTGAGCTTCGCAAGATCTACAACTGCACATACGACGAATTCTTCGCCGGGCTGGATGCCTCCGGGGAGGAAGAGTAAACGCCCACCGGGAGTGCCGGTGGGCGTTTGGATGGCTTATGAGATTGGCGTTGTGTCGGTACCGCTAATCGCCGGTGTGGAGCGATTAGAGATTGCCCCGATGACATGATGAACCACCTCTTTGACATCTGATGGATCAAGTTTTGCGATCAAAGCGAGAGAAATGGTGGTAAATCCCAGTACAGCAGCTCCGCCAACAACAGCGACACCTCTCCAATCCCAGTTGGATACGTTGTTCATAAAGATTCTCCTTTCAGACCGTCAATGATGATTCTTAAGCCAGTTGAGAATTCCCCGTGCGGTGTTTATGAATTGGGTACTGGAACCGGTTTGCCCATCGTCATCATGATAGCTGTAGTCATACCGGATACCGGGGGTGTCTTCAAAGGTATAGGTGTTTGTCTCGGTACGAGTGAATTTCCCTTCCGAATATCTGCCCTGACTCGTGTGAGTTTTGCTTGTGCTTTGTCCTCGGTATTTGTCATCATAGTTTGTCAGGAAGTCAAAAAGCAGATTTGTTTCGTCTTCAGTCATGCGGGTATGGCTGGTGTCAAGGGCTTGGCTGATAAAGCTGCGTTTTTCTTTGCGGTTCATAGTGTACCTCCTTTGTTGATGTTTTGTTCCATATTACTTTTTCTATATGCAAAAGAGAAACACTTTCGAGAATCTCGAAAGTGCTAAACTTCAAGAGATGGTATTCAGGAATGCTGATGCATAATTGTTACCTAACGCTGATGCTGAGCACATCATACCAAATCCAATAGTTTTATTCTTGTCAGCGTTATTGCCATTATCAAAAATTCCGAAGAAATGTCCTAGTGCCAGATAGTATTCTGCAAATGCGTAATATCTTCCATCTTCTCGCAACAACCGGATTATTTGGTAAACAATTGGAGTAATGTCTGAAGAAAGAATTGCTCTTTCTTCACTGTTTTTATCATCGTTTTCATTGGGGTTTTTTACCATGTATTTTTTTAAGAAATCTTTGCTCTTTGTTTTGCCGTGCAAAATAGCTTGGCCTAATCTATCATAATGAGGGTCCAACTTTGAGGAATAAAGAATGAAAAAGAAAAACAAGAGATTACCGGCAGCTTCAATGATTCCGTCATGCTCAAAAGCATAGACAAATGCATCAAAAGCAGGATCTATGGCATGCGCAGGTAGCGTGTACCCTTCTCGCAGTTTACTTTTGCAGTTCATTACATATTGATATCCCTTTGCAAAGTGTTCATTTTGACGAGCACTGTCTGATGTGAGGAGTGGAAGCGTATTGTCGATTAGAGACTTAATTGTTTCGGCATCCCATAGTTCCGCTTGTATTGGAGTGTTATCAATATCATCATTTATCAAACTCTCAATAGTCACATCATAGTAATCAGCAATTATCTGCAACTTATCTAGTGCAATCCTGTCGCCGTTTTCATATTCGTTTAATCTTGTAGTTGAGACTTTGATAATAAGTGCTAAGTCTAGCGGTGTCTGCCTGTGTCGTTCACGTAAGCTCCGGATATTACTTCCTATCCTTTTCCAATTCATGTGTATACCTCCCTGTTATCGTTTGACTATGTAAAGTATACCATAAATCATTAACAGTATTGCGTGCATTGTAACATTCCCCCCACATCACCTTGCCCCCCTTCCACTCTCTGTGCTACAATATACAAATAAGATGGGAAAGCTGTCTGCATTTGGCATCCCCATGCCCGCACCCGGCTGCCCACCCTCTGTCAGCCCTGCTGACCCGCACCCCGCACAGGGGAATCGATCCGTAAGAAGGAGCCACCCAGCCATGCCCAACGAACCCACCCCCGCCGAACTGCGCAGCATCCTTGCCCCCATCCGCTGCTTTATGCTGGATATGGACGGCACCTTCTACCTGGGCGACCGCCTGCTGGAGGGCTCCCTCAGCTTTTTGGAAAAGCTCCGGGAGACCGGGCGCACGGCCCTGTTTGTGACCAACAACTCCTCCAAATCCGGCCGGGTGTATGTGGAAAAGCTGCGCCGCATGGGCGTAACGGAGCCGTTCCTCAATGTGCTCACCTCCGGGCAGACCGCAGGGCGGTACTGCATGCAGCACTTCCCCGGCAAGAAGGCCTTTGTGCTGGGCAACGATCTCTATAAGGCAGAGCTGGCCGCCATGGGCCTGCCCATGGATGACGAAGCCCCCGATTATGTGCTCATCGCCTACGATACCACGCTGGATTATGCCAAAATGACCGCCGTGTGCGACTTTGTTCGCGCTGGCCTGCCCTATATCGCCACCCACCCGGATCTCAACTGCCCCACCGAGACCGGCTTCGCGCCGGATATCGGGGCCATCATGGCGTTCATCGAGGCCAGCGCAGGCCGCAGGCCCGACCTGATCCTGGGCAAGCCCTACAGCGGCATCGTGGAGGATGCGCTGGGCATCACCGGGCTTAGCAAGAACCAGCTGGCCATGGTGGGCGACCGGCTCTATACCGATATCGCCACCGGCGTCAACTTCGGCATGCTCAGCGTGCTGGTGCTCACCGGCGAGAGCACCCGGCAGGATGTGGCATCAAGCCCCGTCAAGCCCGCCCTTATCTTTGAGCGGCTCAGCGATATGAATCCCTATCTGTGAGGTGACCGGTCATGAAGCAGAAACGTTCCCTTTTGATGCTGGCGCTGGTGTGCGCGCTGCTGTGTGCACTGCTGGTGTGCTGCGTGGCGGCAGGCGGTGCGGAGACCACGTTCCAGAACATCGTCTACGGCATGAAGGGCGACCAGGTAACGGAGATCCAGCAAAAACTGAAGGATCTGGGCTACTACACCGGCAAGGTGAGCGGCAATTATCTGGACGGCACCTTCGCCGCCATCAAGCGCTTCCAGAAGGATTACGGCCAGGAGGAGACCGGCGAGGTGGATGAGAGCACCTACGGCCTGCTGATGACCGCCCAGTACAAGGTGCTCAAGAATGGCGAGGATGGCGATGCGGTCACCCGCCTGCAGGAGCATCTCATCGCCCTCAAGTACCTGAACACCCGGGCTACCGGCAAGTTCCGTTCCGCCACCGAGGCGGCGGTAAAGGCCTTCCAGCAGCATAACGGGCTGGAAGCCACCGGCATCGCCGATGCCACCACCCAGCAGCTGCTGTTCTCCAATCGTGCGCTGGCCAAGGGCGCACAGCCCACCCCCACCCCCGGCCCCGATGCGGACGTGGGCGACGTGAACGATGTGGTCATGGTGGAGGATGGTCAGGGCACCGCCGACAGCCGGGCGGATGTGGCGTACCGCAAGAAGCTGGTGCGGGGCTCCGAGGGCGAGGATGTAAAGCGTGTGCAGACCCGGCTCAAGGAGCTGGGCTTCTTCGACGGCCCCATCAGCGGTTATTACATGAACCAGACCATGGCGGCGGTGAAGGTATTCCAGGAGTACAACGGCCTGCCCGTAGGCGATGGTGAGATGGATGAGGATACCTGGAACGCCCTCTTCAACACCGCCGATGTGGTGGATGCTCAGTGCACCCCCCGGCCCACCCCCATGCCCACCCTGGTGCCCTATTATGTGGTGGTGGATGTGAAGAACCAGGCCACCAAGGTCTACGCCATCGATGAGAACGGCGAGTACACCATCCCCGTCAAGCAGATGATCTGCTCCACCGGTATGGTGGGCACCCCCAGCGATCTGGGCGATTTCGTCACCAACGGCAGACGTGCCCAGTGGGCGTATTTCAGCCTCTACGGCAGCCACGCCCGCTACTGGACGCGCATCAACGATAACATCGCCTTCCACAGCGTTATCTATAACGAGGTGGATAACATGGCCCTGAGCGTGAAGAGCTACAACAAGCTGGGCTCCCGCGCCTCCCACGGCTGCATCCGCCTGCTGGTGAGCGATGCCAAGTGGATCTACGAGAACATCCGTGCAGGCACCACCATCCACATCACCGAGGATCTGCCGCTGGATGAGGAGCTGCGCTACGCCATCAAGCAGCCCAGGCTCAACAAGGAGCTGATGTGGCCCGCCACCACACCGGTGCCCACCATGGCCCCGGTGTACGATGGCACCAAGCTGCCGCCCATGCCGCTGCGCAATCTGCAGACCAAGTCTTCCGGCGAGGATGTGTACTGGCTCCAGTGCAAGCTCAAGGAACTGGGCTACTATACCGGCACCGTGACCGGCACATACTACAAGGGCACCACAGGTGCGGTCAAAGCCTACCAGAAGGCCAACGGCCTCTACCCGGATGGCAAGGCGGGCGTGAAGACCCTGGAGCATATCTATGCGGATGTGCTGGCCGCCAACACCCCCACCCCCAGCCCCGACCCGGCGGTCACCCCCAGCCCCGTGCCCACCATGACCCCGGAACCCACCCCCGCCATCGTGTACCAGACCCCCGCCCCGCCTGCGGAGTGAGGGATGCCTCCGGCGGCTCTGCAGCCCCAACCCCACAGGCTCCCTCTTCAGAGGGAGCTGTCACCCGAAGGGTGACTGAGGGTGCCGCCCCTCCCCAAGCCCGTTGGCTTCCACCTGCCCCCACCATCAGTCTGCCCTGACGGGCAGCCAGCTTCCTCCCCCTACGGGGGAAGAAGCCTGTAAAGGTGGAGGGAGCTGTCACCCGAAGCCCCAACCCCACAGGCTCCCTCTTCAGAGGGAGCTGTCACCCGAAGGGTGACTGAGGGTGCCATCCCCTCCCCAAGCCCCTCTTCTTCCCTTCCGCTTCCTTCCCCCGATCCTGCACCCATCCCACGGGTGCCCCCCGGTCACCCACCATACCGATCAATATCTGGAGATGTATTATGCAAAGAGTCAAACCCAAGCGCAAACTCAGTCAGGTCGCCGCCATCCTGATCCTGGTGGCGGTGCTGGCGGTGGTCGCCCTGGTGGGCTGGCTGGTCGCCACCCTGCTCAGGGATAAGCCCTCCACCTCGGTCAGCGCCATCAAGATGCCCTGCCCCTACAGCGAGAACATCCGGGCCTTTGGCAACAATCTGCTGTATTACGACGGCCTCAACATCCACTGCATCTCCTCCACGGGGTCTGTGCGCTGGTCGTTTCAGGTAGGCCCCGCCGCAGGCTTCGATTGCGACGATACCACCGTCGCCGCCTGGACGGGCAGCACCATCTTCATCCTTGACCAGAACGGCAACTCCAGCTTCAACGACAGCCTGGGCGAGGAGATCCAGTTTGCCCGGGTGGGCAAGCAGTACGTGGGCGCCGTGATCGGCGAGACCGACAGCCCCCGCCTGGTGGTGAAGGATCACGAGGGCGGCCACATGGACGAGGAAGCCGACGCCTACGATAAGCTGATCATGCTGGATCTGGGCTTTTACGGCCCCGAGGGCCAGTATATGTGGACGCTGGCGCTGGATGTGTTCGGCACTGCGCCCAACACCATCATGAACACCTTTGAGGTGGGCAAGATGAACACCGGCGAGGCCTCCCTCGGCGAGCCCATCACCTATTCGGTGCTGTACGAGAACAACAAGCTGCGGGTCATCAACACCCGCAAGATGCTCACCTTCGACTACCGCGGCACCGAGGATGTTACCGCCAGCGTGCTGGTCTACGGCTGGCGGCTGCTGGATACCGAGGTGCCGGAGCGCGGCGATGCGCTGCTGCTCTTTGCCCCCACCGATCAGACCGAGAGCCTGTTCGACATCACCTCCCTGCGCCTGCTCAGCGGCAGCAAGGATAAGCGCTACACCATGCCCGCCAACTGCGTGGGCGCTGCGGTGTGGAACAAGACCATCTACGCCCTCTCCGGCGATCAGCTGTTCCGCGCCGGTATGAACGATACCCGATTCACCGCCTTCGGCCTGCCGCTGGATGCCCCCGCCACCGAGCTGATCGGCACCCTGAAGGATGGCAAGGCCATCGTAGCCTGCGGCGAGGAGGTCTACGTGCTCACTCTGCCCCAGGGCTACACCATCACCGAAGGGAGGTAACCCACATGAACGTTGTGGATATCATCATTCTGGTCATTCTGGCCTGCGGGCTGCTGTCCGGCCTGTACAGGGGCTTCATCCATTCGGTGCTGAACCTGGGCAGCGGCATCCTGGCGTTCGTGGCCAGCTTCTTTCTCTACCCCAAGCTGGCGGATGTGGTCAGCGGCAACCCGGAGATCATCCGTATGATCTCCTCCTTCACCGATTCGGAGAGCCTTCTGGGCGACCTGGATCTGAGCACCCGGCTGGTCTCTGCCCTCAGCCCGGAGAATATCTCCGCCATCGTGGAGCGAGCCGATCTGCCCGACCCCATCGGCACGCTGCTGGGGCATAACCTGGCAGGGCAGGTGTTCAGCCCGCTGGGCAATCTGGCCACCAACGTCGGCGATTACGTCAACCAGACGGTGATCAGCGTCAGCATCAATGTGCTGTGCTTCCTGGTGTGCTTCCTGGCCTGCTTCCTGCTGCTGAGCATCTTTGGCAACCTGCTCCGGGCCGTGTTCCGCTTCCCTGTGCTCAAGCAGCTGGACAGCATCGTGGGCGGCGTGTTCGGCCTGCTGTCCGGCGTGCTGCTGTGCTTTGCCCTGCTCACCCTGCTCCCCCTGCTGGAGAGCGTGGTGCCCATCCCCGGCTTCCGCGAAGCGGTGGATGCCAGCACCCTGGCCGGGTACTTTACCAACGGCAGCCTGATCATATCCATCATGAACCGAAAGCTGTGACGGGATGGGGGAGACGGTCGGGGCGCTGCCCCGACACCCCGCTTAAGGGATTTCATCCCTTAAGGATCCCGGCTTTGCGCCCATTACATGGGCGCAAGGATCGTTTTGGTTAAGGTTCCCGCTCCCCAACCCGGGTTTCCTTGTGCAAAGGGAGCAGCCCTGCCCCCACCCAAGGTTCCGTTGAACAAAGGGAACAGCCCCGCCCCCAACCCGGGTTCCTTTGTACAAAGAGAGCAACCCCGCCCCCACCCAAGGTTCCGTTGAACAAAGAGAGCAGCCTCGCTCCCCAACCCGGGTTCCTTTGTACAAAGAGAGCAGCCCCGCTTCCCACCCCGGGTTCCCTTGTGCAAAGAGAGCAGCCCCGCCCCCACCCCGGGTTCCTTTGAACAAAGGGAGCAGCCCCGTCCCCCCACCCAAGGCTCCCTCTTCAGAGGGAGCTGCCCCGAAGGGGCTGAGGGTGCCACCCCTCGCCAAGCCCCTTTCCTCCCATCCCTCCCCCTACCCACACAACCCAAACGCCCTGCCATCCGGCAGGGCGCATATGCAGTAAGGAGCAAACCGATCTTGATCACCTTCTGTACCCTTTTCAGCGGCTCCAGCGGCAATGCGGCCTATCTGGAGACCGATGCCGGAGCCATCCTCATCGATTGCGGCATGAGCTGCAAGCAAGTGCTGGATTCCCTCATCAAGGCCCAGCTGGAGCCCTCCCGCCTCCGGGCGGTAGTGGTCACCCACGAGCACAGCGACCACATCCGGGGCATCGGCCCGCTGACCCGCAAGCTGGGCATTACCGTCTGCGCCACCGAGGGCACCTGGGCGGGTATGGAGCATACGGTGGGGGCCATCCCGGCGCACCAGCGCATGCGGATCGATCCCGGCGAGAGCTTCTTCCTCTGCGGCATGGAGGTGGCCTCCTTCGCCATCCCCCACGATGCCAACGAGCCGGTGGGCTACCGGTTCTTCCTGCCCAACGCCTCCATTGCCGTTGCCACCGATCTGGGGCACTTCGCCCCCGGCGTGCAGGCGGCGGTGGAGGGCGCGGAGCTGGTGCTGCTGGAGAGCAACCACGACCCGGATATGCTCCGGCAGAACCCCCATTACCCCAACTCGCTGAAGAACCGCATCCTGGGCAAAAAGGGCCACCTGAGCAACGAGAGCGGCGCACAGGCGGCGGTGCAGCTGGCTGCCAAGGGCACGAAGCATTTTCTGCTGGGGCACCTCAGCAGCGAGAACAACGACCCCGACCTGGCCTACCGCACCACCTACCGGGCATTGGCCCAGACGGGCGCACAGATCGGCCGGGATGTAACTCTGCATGTAGCGGGCAGGTACCAGACAGGGTACCTGTACCGTATGCCATAGGAGGTGCAGCATGGAGCTGCGTTTGCTGGATGAAGTGATGCCCCTGCCCACCGGGCTGGTGCTTTTGAGCATGGATGAGACCCGTGCCGAGGGGCTGCCGCAGCGGGCCGCCGCCGGAGCCGCCCTGACCGATGCACTGGGCAACCGCCACCGGGTAGCCTCTGTGGAGGAGCAGGAGGGGCTGTACCTGCTCATGCTGCCGGATGGCGATGCCGCCTACTGGGAGCGGCTCTTCCGCAAGGTGACGGTGGATGCCACCCTTGTTACCCTTACCTTTACCGATGAGGAGGCACAGGCATGAGCGTATCCATTCTGTGTGTGGGCAAGCTGAAGGAAAGCTATTTTGCCGATGCGGTCAAGGAATACCAGAAGCGGCTCAGCCGCCTGATGCCGGTGAGCATCATCGAGCTGCCGGATGAGCGGGAGCCGCAGAACGCCAGCCCTGCCCTCTGCGATGCGGTCAAGAAGAAGGAAGGGGAGCGGATCCTGCAAAAGATCCCTCAGAATGCGTATGTGATCGCCATGTGCATCGAGGGCAAGGGCCTCACCAGCGAGAAGCTGGCCCAGAAGCTGCAGAACCTGTTCGTGGAGGGCAAGAGCGACATCATTTTTGTCATCGGCGGCTCTCTGGGGCTGGATGAAGCCGTCACCCGCCGTGCCCAGGAGCATATGAGCATGAGCGCCATGACCTTTCCCCATCAGCTGGCCCGCGTCATGCTGATGGAGCAGCTCTACCGTGCCGCCAAGCTGAACGCGGGGGAGCGGTACCATAAATAAAGCAAAGGCCGCATGGCAGCGGGATGGCATAACGCCGCACCGCCGCCATGCGGCTTGTTTATGGCCGCCCCGGAGCCGCCACGCCCCGGAGTACGACTCGCCATCACTCCGGAATAACCACGCCCCCGGCAGCCAAGCTACAGCTGCCGGGGGAGTGGTGGTATCGTCAGGGCGCAAAACTGCCTCCTGTATGCTGTGCAGTGTTCGGCAGCCCTCCTCACGACCCCCGGGAGCAATACAGCGTCAGCAGCCGGTTCCGGGTCTGCCGGGGCACCTGTGCGGCGGCCATGCGTACCAGCCGCTTTTCGCAGGGGAAGCAGAGAAAGCAATCCATAATGTTCAGCCCGGTGGGGTATTCCCTCCCGCACAGCAGGCAGTGAGAATGTTTCATGGGCACCATTCCTTTCCGGTTCTGTCAGGTATTCTCATTGTGCCCGCAGCAGGGGAAAGGTATACAGAGTAAATATCGTGGATCGACCAACAGCCGCATCGCCGCCCTTAAGCGGGCAGGCCCTGCGGCTGTTGGCATTTCAACCGGCATGGCCGCCCCCGGCAGCCCTTACAGCACGATCTCCTCACCCGGATCAGCGACCTGTAGCGGATGCAGCCCAAAAACACCAGCCGCATCGCCGCCCTTAAGCGGGCAGGCCCTGCGTCTGTTGGCATTTCAACTGGCATGGCCGCCCCCGGCAGCCCTTACAGCACGATCTCCTCCACCCTGATCAGCTCTGCGCTCTCCAGCTCAGCCACCAGCCCTTCGGCCCGCTCCATGCGTCCGGCCATGGCAGAGGAAACATCCACCGTTACATGCTTTTTCCGGGGCGTGATGTAGATGACCAGCAGCTCATCGGCCAGCGCTGCCCGGTGGTCATCCAGCCGGATATCCCAGGCCGCGTTGTTGGCAAAGTTGTCGCTGATCATCTGCCCGCCGATGAAGGCATGGCCCACGTCGCCGGTGTACTGTACCCGCAGCAGGGTCTGCTTGCAGCCGGTGAGGCTGTCCTGAGGGATCTGCGCTGCGTACCGGCCCACGCCCACCTGCCGGAAGGCTACGGGCAGAGGCTTGTGGGGGCTGCCTATGGTGCGGCTCTGCCAACTGCCGCCCTCCCATGTACGCAGGGTGGCGCAGCCGTCTTCGGTCTCACATTTCAGGGTCTGCCCGTCCATATACAGGGGATGGTCGCACAGGTACACCCTGCCGCCCAGCAGATAGAACCCAAGGCTCTCCCGGCGGCTCAGGGTGATGAGGGTCACCTCGTCCACGGTCAAGACCTGCCCGGGCTGCACCCGGTATTCCCTGCCGCCGAAGCAGTACACCGGCTCCATCCCGTCGGGAGCCAGGAAGAACCAGCTGCTGCCCGCCCGGGCGATGGGCTGCGCGGTGGCCCAGTCCAGCCGCAGATCGTCCAGCATCAGGCCGAAGGGCAGCACCGCATTCTCACCGCCTGCGATGGAGAAGCGGAACCGGGTCTCCCCGCCGGGCAATTGCAGGGAGACGTTCTCATCCCGCCGATCCGGCATCGTCAGGTGATCCTGAAAATTGTTGATGAACAGGAAGCCGCTGTCTCCCTTCACCCGCACGCACCAGCGCAGGGGCGCGGTATCCTCCGGAGCCAGAGCGTGCATATGCTCCGGCAGCACGGTCTTTGTCTCCGTCAGCAACGGGGCAAAGGTCTGGCAAAACAGGTGCAGGGCCTTCAGCCGCCCGTAGCTCTCCCGCACCTGCCCGAACTCACCCAGCGCCGCCTGATAATCGTAGCTGCGCTTGCTCACCTGGCTCTCGTTCAGGTAGGGGGTATGCAGGCCGGTGGGGTTGGTGCCGCCCTTGTACATGTAGTACCCCAGCCAGTTGCAGCCGCTGCCCAGCTTGGTGTTGGCCAGCGCATCGATGGCCCGCATATCCATCTGGAAGCGGTAGTTGTAGGAGCACATCATGCCGCCCATCATCTCGCAGCAGGCGTAGGGGCGGCTCTCCGGCGGGTAGGCGGGTTCGAAATTGTAGGTTTTGGGCACAGCGTCGTTGTGGTTATCCCGGTAGATGTATTCGGGGGTGGCGGGGTGCTCGCCGGTGCGGTCATAGAAGATCCACGGTTGATAGGAATAGCCGCCCCACAGCGGCAGCGCCTCCTCCACCGGGGTGATGGCCCCGCCCCAGGCGGTGGTGGTGTAGAAGGGGGTGCGGATGCCCTCCTCCAGCATGATGTTTTTCAGCGCCAGCATATACCCTTCGCCGCTGCGCCCGCCGTTGACCCATTCGGAGGAGATGCCCGTGGTGATCTCCCACGGCGCGGAGGAATGCTGGTACTCGTTCTCGATCTGCGTACCCACGATGCACCCGCCCTGGGAGAAGTAGAACCCGTTCATCTGCTCATGCAGCGCCCGGAAGAACCGGCGCACCGCCTGAAGGAAGCCCGGGTCGTTCTCCCGCACCTCATAGGGCTTGCCGTAGAGCCAGTCCGGCAGGCCGCCGTTGCGGAACTCGCCGTGGCAGAAGGGCCCGATGCGCATGATCACCGGCATGCCCAGCCTCTGGCACAGGGCAAGGAAACGGCGCAGATCCCGGCAGCCGTCAAAGCGGAAGGTGCCCTCCTGCTCCTCGTGGACGATCCAGAACACATAGGTGCTCAGCAGATTGATGCCGCCCGCCTGCATTTTGAGGATGGCATCCTCCCACTGGTCGGGGCTGACCCGGCAGAAATGCATCTCACCGCTGATGGCGAAATACGGCTTTCCGTTTTGCTGCATATAGTAGTTGGTAAAGCTGATGCTCTGCCCATCGGGGGCGGTGCCGGAGAATTTGCCGCCAAGCGGGCGGATGGCCTTGGGCGCAACGGAACGCAGGTCGAGGGTGTACATGGCGGGTACCTCCTGTGGGGGTGTTGTTTTGTCGGGAACGGATGTTGCTGGCATCATCATACCACAGCATGGGGGAGGGTGTCCAATCAAGGCTCCCTCGCTCCCCCCCCAGGGCTCCCTCCACACAAGGCTCCCTCTTCAGAGGGAGCTGTCAGCCCGCCCCCCCGAAAGGCTCCCTCTTCAGAGGGAGCTGTCGGCGCAGCCGACTGAGGGTGCCGCCCGCAGACCCCTCCCGGCAGGAGTCATTCCACCCAAGCTGCTCATAGCTTTATCTGCCTCGCAGTACCGCTGCGAGGAACAGGGTGGGGCTCCGCGCCCCACACCGCGGTTCCTCTTTTGACGCAAAAGAGGAACCAGAAAACAGCGACACGCTCTCTTTGGTCAAATCCCCAATAATTGCCCCTTTTCGTGGCGGCGGTCGCAATCAAGGTCACTCCGCAGATACAGGTCAGCTTACTCGCTGCTTGTACAGCGCACTGCTCCCTTAACCCGCCCCGAAAAACGGCAGGGGGATTTGACGTCGTTCGCTACCGTCGCGTGCGGGGAGCCTCTTGGCTGTGCTTCGTTTTCGCTGCAACCCGA
>SVGN01000091.1 GCA_015056315.1 Clostridiales bacterium | reverse complement strand
CCTCAGTCACCCTTCGGGTGACAGCCTCCGGCCCGGTCGTTCAATCGTCGCAGAGTGCACTGCCGTGCCCTCTGCTCGTTTCACTCCACACCTGCGGGTCGCTAACGGCTTCGCCGCCCGGCGCACTACGCACGCGCTTCCCTCCGGTGCCCACTAAAGAGGGGAGCCTTTTGGGATCGGCGTTTGCCGTGAGTGGTCTGCTACACCCGACTTGGGCAAAACTCGCCCGCTGCGGGTGGTGCCCACCTCCTAAGGCTCCCTTGCTAAAGGGAGCTGCCCCGTTAGGGGCTGAGGGATTCAACCCCAACCGCAGTTTCCTCCCACCGCCATGGCGGGGCAATCCCCCCGGGAGCAGCCCCCCGCCTCCGGCTCCCTCTTTAGAGGGAGCTGGCTGCCCTTCAGAGCAGACTGAGGGTGCCGATGCAGACCACACGAGGAGGATAAATGCGGCTTGACTGTTCCCGGAATCCCTCCGTCTCGCCTTCGGCGAGCCACCCCCCTTTGGCAAGGGGGGCTATGGAGTTGGCTGGCAAGCAGCGTGGGATAGCTTATGGAATAAGGCTGTTTTTGCAGCCGACCCGCCCCGACAACTCGGAGTCCGGGTTGCAGCGAAAACGAAGCACAGCCAAGAGGCTCCCCGCACGCGACGGTAGCGAACGACGTCAAATCCCCCTGCCGTTTTTCGGGGCGGATGAAGGGAGCAGTGCGCTGACCAAGCAGCGAGTAAGCTGACCTGTAGCTGTGGAGTGACCCTGATTGCGACCGCCGCCACGAAAAAGGGCAATCATTGGGGATTTGACCAAAGAGAGCGTGTCGCTGTTTTCTGGTTCCTCTTTTGCGCCAAAAGAGGAACCGCAGGTGTGGGGCGCGGAGCCCCACCCTGTTCCTCGCAGCGGTACTGCGAGAAAAAAGCTATGAGCAGCTTGGGTGGAACGACGCTTGCCGGGAGGGGTCTGCGGGCGGCACCCTCAGTCAGGCTTCGCCTGACAGCTCCCTCTAAAGAGGAGAGCCTTGTGTGGGGGCGGCAGCCAGCTCCCTCTTCAGAGGGAGCTCCCGCCGTAGGCGGGTGAGGGTGCCATCCACTCCCGCTGCCTATCCCTCATTCATCCTCATTCATCCGCAGCGCCCCGACCCCCATCGCGCCCACCAGCTTCACCACCGCCCCCAGCAGCGCCTCCCGCTCTGCGCCGGTGAGCCCGGCGGCGGCCTTCAGCACCTCATCCAGGTTCAGCAGCGCCCCCAGGGGGATCTGCTTCAGCTTCTTGGCTTTGGTGGCGGAAAGGATGCTGTAGAGCGCATCCACCACCGTGCGCCGCTGGGGTATGCTCAGGCTGCCCAGAAACACCCGCAGGGTGCTGCTGGCATACCGGCTCTGCTGGGTAAGCCCCTCTGCGGGCACCAGAGAACCGTTCTCCAGCTGCCACAGAAAGGGGTCGTGCTGCCGCAGCCCGCTCCCCTCCGAGCGGATCACCGTGTACGGCTCGCCGCCGTTCATCAGCATGCCCACGATGCTGTCCTGGGGCACATAGGTGATCACCCGCCCGCCAAGGGCTGCATACCCCGGGCTTCTGCGGGTGCTTTCGTCCAGGCCGGGGCCGTCGAAGTTGAGCACCTGCACGATGCGCCCCTGTAGCAGCGGCTCGCACCGGGCGGCGGCGAACAGCGCCAGGTTGCCGCCTTTGCTGTGCCCCACCACAAAGGCCTGCTGGAACAATTGCAGCATCTCGCCAAGAAACCGCACCGCATCCTGCTGGGCAGGCACCGGCTCCTCGTAGGCAAGGTTGAAGTCCTCCTTCCAGCCCACCAGGGTAGAATCGGTGCCCCGGAAGGCGATCACCCCGGTCTGGGGCGCGATGCGGAAGGCGCAGGCGGCGAACTGCTGCTGCTTCTCCGGGCTGAAATGCGCCCGGAACCCGGCGAATTTGCACTCGCCGAAGCGCAGGGTAGCGGCGGCCTGCTGCCACAGGCGGCGGCGCTTCAGGGCCGTTTCCCCCTCGCCCTGCCGGGCGGGCAGGGGGTAGAGCACGTTGGGGGTCAGGCTCAGGGGCCAGCCGTAGCCGCTGCCCCCCAGCCGCTCCATGGGGCAATAGGCCATGGCGGCAAAAATGAGCAGGTCGGCAGCGGTGGGCGGCAGGTCGGTGAACCGCAGGGAGCCCATTTGTTGCAAATGCCGGAACAGCAAGAAAGCACCTCCATGATCCCCGGGGGGGAGAAATGCGGGCGAACGCCCCGCCCGGGCCGTTTGCCCGGCGTAAAGCGGCGCATGCGCTACGCTTATTATATCGACCCGGGCGGGAAACCGTCAACCGTGCCGCCCCGCCCCCGGCTGTACCTGTGGCCGAATCGTAAATTGTTTATTTTTCCTTTGGTTTTCCTTCCATCCTATGCTATAATGAACGGGTCGTGTATCAACGGCTTGTTTTGCTATGGAAAAAAGCTCCCGGGCGGCTTTCCCCGGGGGGCCGCAAGGCAGGCCTGCAAGCTATCGTGCGCGGCGCATAACGCCGCAAGGAGGATCTGCGCTCAATGAAGAAACAAAATGGGATGATGGGCTACGTGGTGCTGATCGCCAGCTTCATCATCATCGCCCTGATACTCAACGGTGCCCTGGGCCCTGCCCGCGACCCCCGCATCGAGTACCCGGAGCTGCTCAACGCCATCCGCGAGGATAATGTAAAGGCGGTCGCCATCCGCAACAACTCGCTGGTGGGTCTTTACCGCAACAACTCCGTTACCGCCGAGGCGGATTTCCCCGAAAAGGGTTACGATTTCGAGACCACCATCGGTGAAGACTTTATCGATACCGCCCGCCAGATGACCGCCACCAAGACCGGCAAGGCCCTCGAGGAGGTCAGCGTCAACGACCTGCCCTTCGAGGTCAGCTATCGCGCCCCCGTGGTGGTGCCCTGGTATGTGGATATGCTGCCCTTCATCATCATGACGCTGCTCACCCTGGGCTTCCTGTACTTTATCATGATGCGCCAGAGCGGCGGCAACAGCAAGGTGATGAACTTCGGCAAGAGCCGCGCCCGTGTCAACGAGCCCGGCAAGAACCAGATCACCTTTGCCGATGTGGCCGGCTGCAACGAGGAGAAGGAAGAGCTGCAGGAGATGGTAGACTTCCTCAAGAACCCCAAGGCTTACACCGATATGGGCGCGCGCATCCCCAAGGGCGTGCTGCTGGTGGGCCCTCCCGGCACCGGTAAGACTTTGCTGGCCAAGGCTGTTGCAGGCGAGGCCAAGGCTCCCTTCTTCAGCATTTCCGGCTCCGACTTCGTGGAGATGTTCGTGGGCGTGGGTGCCAGCCGTGTGCGCGATCTGTTTGCCGAGGCCAAGCGCGCCGCTCCCGCCATCGTCTTTATCGACGAGATCGACGCGGTGGGCCGCCGCCGCGGTGCCGGTCTGGGCGGCGGGCACGATGAGCGCGAGCAGACCCTCAACCAGCTGCTGGTGGAGATGGACGGCTTCGCCATCAACGAGGGCGTTATCGTCATGGCCGCCACCAACCGCCGCGATATCCTCGACCCGGCGCTGCTGCGCCCGGGCCGTTTCGACCGTCAGGTCACCGTCAACTACCCGGATCTGGAAGGCCGTGTGGAGATCCTCAAGGTGCACAGCCGGGGCAAGAAGCTGGATGACAGCGTGGATCTGGAGAACATCGCCAAGCGCATGCCCTTCTCCAGCGGCGCCGATCTGGAAAACGTGATGAACGAGGGCGCTCTGCTGGCGGTGCGCCGCCGCAAGACCGTCATCTCCCAGCAGGAGCTGGTGGATGCGGTCAGCCGTGTGCAGATGGGCCCCGAAAAGCGCAGCCACAAGGTTACCGAGAAGGATCGCAGGCTCACCGCCTTCCACGAGGCCGGTCATGCGGTCATCGGCAACCTGCTGCCCGATTGCGATGATGTGCATCTGGTCACCATCGTGCCCCGGGGCCAGGCCGGCGGCTACACCCTGAGCCTGCCCAGCGAGGAGAACGACGGCTACCGCCGCAACGAGCTGTTCGCCCACATCACCATGATGCTGGGCGGCCACGCCGCCGAGCGCACCACCCTGGAGGATATCTCCACCGGTGCCAGCAGCGATATCAAGCGCGCCACCGAGCTGGCCCGCCGCATGGTCACCCAGTGGGGCATGAGCGATGCCATCGGTACCATGTACCTGGGCAGCGACCAGGAGGTATTCGTGGGCATGGAGTTCGGCCAGAGCCGCGAGTACAGCGAGCAGTCCGCCGCCACCATCGATGCGGAGGTCAAGCGCATCATCGACCAGTGCTACGCCAAGGCCTGCGAGCTGCTCACCCAGAACCGGGATAAGCTCACCGCCGTTGCCGAGGCCCTGCTGGATCGGGATACCCTGAACCGCGCCGAGTTCGAGGCCATCATGCGGGGCGAGCCGCTGCCCCCCAAGACCGAGGCGGAGAAGGTGCAGCCCACCGAGACCGCTGCCCAGCCTGCCGGGGAGCCGGAAGCGGAAGCGCAGCCGGAGAAGGACGGCGATGCCTTTGTGGCACCCGACGACCGGCCCCGCCGCCCCCTCTTCTATTCCGACGAAATGGATAAAGACCAATGAGTGTGCAGTACACCAAAGACCTGCACATCCATTCCACCATATCCGACGGGCTGGAAACGCCCGCCGGGCTGCATGAGCGTGCGCTCCGGGAAGGGCTGGATGCCATTGCCCTGTGCGACCACGATACCGTGGCCGGTGTGCCGGTGATGCGGGAGGTGATCCGCACCCACGCCATGCAGCACCCCGACAGCCCGCCGCTTCGCTACCTGCCCTCCATCGAGCTGAGTACAGGCGACGGCGGGCATGCCCATTTGCTGGGCTATGGGCTGGATGTGGAAAACAGCCGCCTTCTGGAAACGCTGGACGCTATGCAGCAGGATCGTGTGGATCGCTGCAAGCGGATGCTGTGCCTGCTGCGTAAGCAGGGCATCCGCCTGTGCTGCCATGTGGAGGAGGAGCTGCTGCGCCCGGGCACCGGGCGTGCCCACATTGCCCGCGCCCTGATGGATGCGGGCGTGGTCAACACCATGCAGCAGGCCTTCGACCGCTATCTGGCCCGCGGTAAATGTGCCTACATTGCCCGGCGGTACATGTCCATTGCCGATGGCGTGCGTCTGCTCACCGCAGCGGGAGCCACCGTGGTGCTGGCCCACCCCTGCCGCCTGAACCCGGATCCCCAGGGCCTCCGGGCGCTGGTGGAGGAGCTGATGCAGGCCGGTCTGGCGGGGCTGGAGGCGTATCATCCCTCGGCCAGCCGCCAGCAGGCCCCTATGCTGGATAGCATGGCCCGCTCCCTGGGCCTGCTGGTGACCGGCGGCAGCGATTACCACGGCGACCCCGGCTGCTGCACCAAAATGGGGCGCATGCCCTCCGGCTGGCAGGATCCCGAAGGGGATCTGCAAAAGCTGCTGGAGCGCATCGGCGGGTGAGCCTCTCATATAAGGCTCCCTCTTCAGAGGGAACTCTCGTCGAAGCCCCCCACCCCCCAAGGCTCCCTCTTCAGAGGGAACCCACGTCGAAGCCCCCCACCCC
>SVGN01000090.1 GCA_015056315.1 Clostridiales bacterium | reverse complement strand
AGCCTTCGCTTCAATATTAATATGGTCTTTGAAAGGAATAAGCCTTACAAAAGATTCCCCAACATAATAGGTTGGGAGTTTAGCCCACATTGTTTCTTGTGGTTCAGATGAAACACTATCAAAAATTTGTTTTCATAAAGTATTGTACATTTCGATAATGTTATTTGGATATTTATCAATATATTCTTTTACCTGCTCATTCATTTGAATACCTCGTCAAATTCAAGTTTATCGCTCTTATTCTATCACAGTAGTGCATAGCACCGCAAGCCAGCAAAGGCTTGCGGTGCCATTGTTTGTATGATGGAACGTGAGGGATAACTCCTTCCTTTACACTCTCCCCGCTGCAAAGGGAGGTGGCGCGCCGAAGGCGAGACGGAGGGATCGTACGCCCCATCCCCACCCACCTTCCTTCCATACCTCCCATCACACAAAACCCCTGTAACGGAACTGCGCTCCGTTACAGGGGTTTCTTCGTTCTGTATATTTCTCTTACGCTTCGCTCTTCCGGGGTCTGCCGCGCTTGCGCTTTTCCCCGTCGGCAGCAGGTTCCACAGCCTTGGCAGCCGCCTTTTTGGCCCCCGTGGTTTTCTTCCCGTCGGCCTTTTCAGCAGCCTTCTTCCCGGCAGGCTTCTTGTCAGCTGCCTTCTTCCCGTCAGCCTTGGCAGCCGCCTTCTTCCCCTCGGCTCCGTCAGCCTTCCGGCCTGTGCTCTGCTGCCGGGCAGCCGCTTTGGCTATGTCGACCCCGGCTTTTTCCAGCATGGGCTTCAGGTACCGGCCGGTGTAGCTGGCTTCGCACAGGGCCACCTGTTCCGGCGTGCCGGTAGCCACGATGGTGCCGCCGCCGTCTCCGCCTTCGGGGCCCAGATCGATCAGGTAGTCGGCGGTCTTGATCACATCCAGGTTGTGCTCGATCACCAGCACGCTGTTGCCGCCCTCCACCAGCCGCTGGAGCACGCCGATCAGCTTGTCCACATCAGCCATGTGCAGGCCGGTGGTGGGCTCATCCAGCAGGTAGACGGTGCGCCCGGTGGCACGGCGGCTCAGCTCGGTGGCCAGTTTGATGCGCTGGGCCTCACCGCCGGAGAGCTGGGTGCTGGGCTGGCCCAGCTTCAGGTAGCCCAGACCCACATCGTAGAGGGTCTGCAGCTTTTTCAGGATGGGCTCATGGTTCTCAAAGAAGGTGAGGGCATCCTCCACGGTCATTTCCAGCACATCGTGGATGGTCTTGCCGTTATAGCGCACATCCAGCGTTTCCCGGTTGTACCGGGCACCCTTGCACACATCGCAGGGCACGTAGATATCCGGCAGGAAGTGCATCTCGATCTTGAGAAGACCATCGCCGGAGCAGGCCTCGCAGCGGCCGCCCTTCACATTGAAGGAGAAGCGGTTCTCCTTGTAGCCCCGGGCCTTGGCCTCGGGGGTCATGGCGAAGATCTTGCGGATCAGGTCGAACATGCCGGTATAGGTGGCGGGATTGGAGCGGGGCGTGCGCCCGATGGGGCTCTGGTCGATGCAGATGATCTTATCCAGCTGTTCCACGCCTTCCATTTTGTCAAAGCGGCCGGCATGGGTCTTGGCCCGGTTCAGCACCTTGGCCAGATGCTTGTGGAGGATCTCGTTGACCAGGCTGCTCTTGCCGGAGCCGCTCACGCCGGTGATGCAGCAGAACACGCCCAGGGGGAAGTCCACCGTCAGATCCCGCAGGTTGTTCTGCTTTGCACCGATCACCCGGAGCCACTTATCCGGCGTGCGGCGCTTGCCCGGCACGGTAATGGTGCGCTTGCCGCTCAGGTACTGGCCGGTCAGGGAGTTGGGGTTTTCGAGGATCTCCTGGATGGTGCCCTCTGCGATGATCTCGCCGCCGTGCACGCCTGCGCCGGGGCCCACATCCACGATGTAGTCGGCGGCATACATGGTATCCTCGTCGTGCTCCACCACAATGAGGGTGTTGCCCAGATCGCGCATGCGCTTGAGGGTGTTGAGCAGCTTGGCGTTATCCCGCTGGTGCAGACCGATGGAGGGCTCGTCAAGAATGTACAGCACGCCCATCAGGCTGGAGCCGATCTGGGTGGCCAGCCGGATGCGCTGGGCTTCGCCGCCGCTGAGGGTGGCAGCCGCCCGGGAAAGGGTCAGGTAGCTGAGGCCCACGCTGTCCAGAAAGCCCAGACGGGCGTCGATCTCCTTGAGGATCTGGGCGGCGATCATCTCATCCTTGCCGGAGAGCTGCAGCTCCCGGAAGAATTTGCGGGCGGCAGAGATGCTCAGGTCGCTCACCTCGCTGATATTCAGGCCGCCCACTGTTACCGCCAGCACCTCCGGCTTCAGCCTGCGGCCGCCGCAGACCTCGCAGGGGCTTTCCAGCATGTATTCCTCGTAGGCTGCCTTCATGCCCTCGCTGGTGGTCTCCTGGTAGCGGCGCTCCAGCGAGCGGATCACACCCTCGAAGGTGGTCTGGTAGCGGCCTTCGCCGTTGGCCCCCTGATAATGGACGGTGATCTTTTCCTCGCTGCCGTAGAGGATCACATCCATCACTTCTTTGGAGAGCTCCTTTACCGGCGTGTCCATGGAGAAGCCGTAGCGCTCCGCCAGGGCGGTAAAGTAGGTGTGGGCCATGCTGCTCTTATCGGCTACATTCCAGGCCATGGCCTGCAATGCGCCCTGGTTCAGGCTCAGCTCCGGGTTGGGGATGATGCTGTCCTGGGTGATGCGCATGATGGTGCCCAGGCCGCTGCAATGGGGGCAGGCACCGAAGGGGCTGTTGAAGGAGAACATGCGGGGCGCAAGCTCCTCGATGGATACGCCGCAATCCGGGCAGGCGTAGTTCTGGCTGAAGAGGATCTCGCTTTCGCCCATCAGATCGATCAGCACCAGGCCGCCGCTTTCCTTGGCGGCGGTCTCCAGGCTGTCGGCAAGGCGCTTTCGCATCTCATCGCCTGGGCGGACGATCAGGCGGTCCACCACGATCTCCAGGTTATGCTTCAGCTGCTTGTTCAGCGTGGGCGGCTCGTCCAGATCGTAGATCTCGCCATCCACACGGATGCGCACATAGCCGCGCTTCTTGGCATCCTCCATCAGCTTCACATGCTCGCCCTTGCGGCTGCGCACGATGGGGGCCAGCACCTGCATGCGCTGCCCCTCCGGCAGCATGAAGATCTGATCCACCATCTGGTCGATGGTCTGCTGCTTGATCTCCTTGCCGCACTTGGGGCAATGGGGCACGCCCACGCGGGCATAGAGCAGACGCAGGTAGTCGTGGATCTCGGTGACCGTGCCCACCGTGGAGCGGGGGTTGCGGCCCGTGGTCTTCTGGTCGATGGAGATGGCGGGGGAGAGGCCCTCGATAGAGTCGATATCCGGCTTCTCCATCTGCCCAAGGAACTGGCGGGCGTAGGAGGAAAGGCTCTCCACGTACCGCCGCTGGCCCTCGGCGTAGATGGTATCAAAGGCCAGAGAGGTCTTGCCGGAGCCGCTCAGGCCGGTGAACACCACCAGCTTGTTGCGGGGTATTTCCAGCGTTACGTTTTTCAGGTTGTGCTCGCGCGCGCCGCGAACAATGAGTTTGTCCTGCAAAGAAATTACACCTCGATCAGTTCGTAGTCCATGCTGCCCAGACCGATCTTCTGGGCATGCTCGATGCCTGCACGCCAGTTGGTGACCGGGTGGGTATCGTGGAAGATATCGTCGGTATGGTTATGCTGCTCGGTCAGGTAGGTGTGCTCGCAGCGCTGCATCTTGTTGCAGGCCTCGGCGCAGGCCAGATCCAGGGCAACGGGGTCGAAGCTGGCGAACATGCCCACATCGGGGATGATCGGCACGTCGTTGGTACCGTAGCAGTCGCAGAAGGGGCTCACGTCCATCACCAGGGAAACATGGAAGTGGGGCTTGTCCTTCACGGCGGCCATGGCGTATTCGCTGATCTTGCGCACCAGCATATCGGTGCGGCTGTCGGGGCCGGTGATGGCGCCATGGTTGCGGCAGGCACCCACGCAGCGGCCGCAGCCCAGGCAGATCTCCTGGTTGATGACGGCCTTGCGATCCCTGCCCTCGCCCTCGAAGCGGATGGCGCTGTGGGCGCACTGACGGATGCACATACCGCAGCCTACGCACATTTCGGGGGTCACCTGGGGCTTGCCCTCATGGTGCATATGGCGCTTACCGGCGCAGCTGCCCAGACCCATGCCCAGGTTCTTCAGCGCACCGCCGAAGCCAGCGCCCTCGTGGCCCTTGAAGTGGCTCACACTGATGATGGCTTCCGCGTCGGCGGCGGCACGGCCGATATAGGCCTCCTTGCAGTATTCGCCGTCGATGGGCACGGCTACATCGTCGCTGCCGTCCAGGCCGTCGGCAATGATCACATGGCAGCCGGTCTGGAAGGGGTTGAAGCCGTTCTCGTAGGCAGCCTCCAGATGATCCAGCGCATTGCGGCGCTTGCCCACGTAGAGGGTGTTGCAATCGGTCAGGAAGGGGCGCGCGCCCATCTCCTTGAGCATATCCACAACCACCTTAACATATCCGGGGCGCAGGTATGCCATGTTGCCCGGCTCACCGAAGTGGATCTTCACGGCGGTGAACTTGCCGTCCAGATCCATTTTGGTCATGCCCGCACGGGTGATCAGCTTGCGGAGCTTCTGCAGAATGTTGGTATCCAGCGTGGTTCGGAAGCTGGTGTAGTAAACCTTGGACTTTTCCATGGTGTATTTCCTCCTTCTATACAGCACTTGCAGCGGTATGCAAATGCGAAAATATGTTCTGCTTTGCATTGTATCACAGGGTGCGGGGCGGTACAAGAGGGGGATGGCAGCAAATTTCCTGCCTGTGCATCTGGTATTTTCATTTATATAAGGAACGTTTTGCACGGGATACCCGTGGGGCAGAGGGGGAGAGGGAGCTGCTTCTTTGCCCGCAGCAGGGCGGGTCGTTGCGAAAAACGAGGGGGCAAAACCGGAAAAATGTCAAATTTGGGAGACAAATTTCCGGGCTGACAATCTCAAAGAATAGACACACCCGATGGCGTGTGCATGCATGAGTGGAGAAAACAACGGTTTTGCGTGGTTATGCTGCTGTGAATACAAAAAAATTTTCAAAAACATCGAAAAAACTATTGCATTCGAGAGAGGGTTGTTGTATACTACTGAAGCTGTCTGTTTAGGGATGAAGCGGTAAGTTGCCGCCATGGCCATGGCGGGTAATTATCGTGGACCAGCCCGGTAATCGGGCGACGGACTTGAGACACGGCGCAGGCTTGCGCCGTCGGGCAGCCTTCGGGCGGGAAGGGCTTTGGCCCCTCGCCTGCATAAAAGCTGCCGATGGACACACCCGGCGCGGTGTACTTGAGACCACAAAATCAAGGAGGAACGAAAATGGCCAACCAGAAAATCCGTATCAAGCTGAAGGCTTACGAGCACAACCTGATCGATCAGTCTTCCGAGCGGATCGTCGAGACTGCCAAGCGCACTGGCGCTAAGGTATCCGGCCCCATCCCGCTGCCCACCGAGAAGGAGATCGTCACCATCCTGCGTGCTCCCCACAAGTACAAGGATAGCCGTGAGCAGTTCGAAATGCGCACCCACAAGCGCCTGATCGACATTCACAACCCCAACCCCCGC
>SVGN01000027.1 GCA_015056315.1 Clostridiales bacterium | reverse complement strand
TCTCGGGGTCGTACTCCGGCAGCTCGGCCAGGAAACGTACCTGATCGGGCACCTGAGAGAAGATCTCGGTGCGGGTGTGCATCAGGGTGGCCAGCATACGGTAGTCGATGTTCTTGCCTGCCAGCGCCTTGTCGAACCAGGGGGTGGCCATTTCGAGATACTCCTCGAAATCCATCTTCATGATGTACTCATGGTTGAACCAGTTGAGCTTCTCGGTGTTGAAGATGGCGGGGCTCTTGCTCAGGCCGGAAAGGTCGAAGGCCTCCACCAGCTCATCCATGGTGAAGAACTCCTTCTCGCCGTAGGTCTTTACATCGGGGCACCAGCCCAGCAGCGCGATGAAGTTGATGATGGCATCCCGCACATAGCCCTGCTCCAGCAGGTCTTCGAAGCCGGGGTCGCCGTAGCGCTTGCTCAGCTTGCGGCTGGCATCCTTCATAACGGGGCTCATGTGGATGTAGACGGGGGGCGTCCAGCCCAGGGCCTCGTAGAGCAGGTTGTACTTGGGGGTGGAGGAAAGGTACTCGGTGCCGCGCATAACGTGGGTGATGCCCATCAGGTGGTCGTCGATCACGTTGGCGAAGTTGTAGGTGGGCAGACCATCCTGCTTGATGAGCACGTTATCATCCAGCGTATCGCAGGGGGCTTCCACGTGGCCGTAGAGCGCATCCTCAAAGCTGGCAACGCCCGTCGTGGGGATGTTCTGACGGATGACGAAGGGCTCGCCGCTCTGCATGCGCTTGAGGGCCTCCTCCTTGGGAATGGAGAGGCAGTGCTTGTCGTACTTCCACTGCTCGCCCTTGGCGGTGGCGGCATCGCGGCGCTCCTGAAGCTCCTCCTTGGTGCAGAAGCAGGGGTAGGCCGCGCCGCTCTCCACCAGCTGCATGGCGTAGGGCAGGTAGGTATCCTTGCGCTGGCTCTGAATGTAGGGGCCGTAGTCGCCGCCTACATCGGGGCCCTCATCGTAGTTGAGGCCTGCCATACGCATGCTGGAGTAGATCTTTTCCACAGCGCCCGGCACCTCGCGTTCCTGATCCGTATCCTCGATACGAAGGATGAACTTACCGCCGTTCTTCTTGGCGAAAAGGTAGGTGTACAGGGCGGAACGCAAACCGCCCAGATGCAGGTAGCCCGTGGGGCTGGGTGCGAACCGGGTGCGAACAGTCATAAGGCGCCTCCTAAAGAATCAAAGAAATAGCTTGAAGATACACAAATACCTTCAAGCCTATATTATAACCGAAATGTGAGGTTCTGCCAACAGATTTTTCACGTTCTGCAAGAATTCGGCCCCCGGAGGGCGGTGGCCGGGCATACAGGGCACTGCCGCCATTGCGCAAAGCGGTTTTCTCTGCTATACTGCAAGCAGTATTTTGTGCACACCATGACCATAGCACCGGCCCATACGCCCAAGTTCTGCCGCCATTCCCGGCAGGCAGGGGGCAGCTGTGCGCCATGCCGCAAAGGAGGCTTTTCCCCTATGCTGACCACCGCCCAACGCCTTGCCATGCTGGAGATCCCCACCGGGCTGATCGATGTGGTGATCGACAGCGATACCTACAACGAAATCGACGATCAGTTCGCCATCTCGCTTGCGCTGCTCTCGCCCGAAAGGTGCCGGGTGCAGGCTCTCTACGCCGCGCCCTTTCTGAACCACCGCTCCACCTCTCCGGAGGATGGCATGGAGAAGAGCTACCAGGAGATGGGGCGGCTGCTGCAGCTCCTTGGGCAGGCTGTGCCCCATTACCGGGGAGCCACCTGCTACCTGCCCGACGAGGAGACCCCCGTTCTTTCCGATGCCAGCCGGGATCTGGCTGCCCGGGCCATGCAGTACAGCCCGGAGAAGCCGCTGTATGTGGTGGCGCTGGGGGCCATTACCAATGTGGCCTCCGCACTGCTTTTGCAGCCCGAGATCGCCGACCGGGTGGTGATCGTGTTCCTGGGCGGGCACAGCCTGGACTGGCCCCAGAACCGGGAATTCAACCTGAGCCAGGATGTGGCCGCCAGCCGCATCGTGTACGGCTGCGGTGCGCCGCTGGTGATGCTGCCCTGCCTTGGGGTGGTGAGCACCTTTACCACCACCGGCCCGGAGCTGGATTACTGGCTGCGGGGCAGGAACGCCCTGTGCGATTTCCTGGTCAAGAACACGGTGGACGAGGTAAAGACTTACGCCGAAGGCAAGGTCTGGAGCCGTGTCTTGTGGGATGTGACCGCCGTGGCCTGGCTGCTCAACGACGAGCACCGCTACATCCATTCCCGGCTGATCCCCACGCCGGTGCCGGAGTATGACCATCACTGGGGCAGTGCGCCCCTGAACCCGCTTTGCCGCTACGCCTACCACATCAACCGGGATGCGCTGCTGGGCGACCTGTTCCGCAAGCTGACGGAGGGAGGCGGCGAGGCATGAAGGTGCTGGTCTTTGGCTCCCTGAACATAGACCATGTGTATCAGGTACCCCATTTTCTGCGCCCGGGCGAGACCCTGCCCTCCGCTGCCTACAGCCGCAACGCAGGCGGCAAGGGGCTGAACCAGGCCATTGCGCTGGCGAAGGCCGGTATGGATACCGCCTTTGCCGGGGCCATCGGGCAGGATGGGCTGTTCCTTCGCCAGCTGCTGGCAGACAGCGGCGTGGATACCACCCGCCTGCAGGTGCTGGACAAGCCCACCGGGCACGCCATTATTCAGGTGGAGGAGGCAGGAGGCGGCAATGCCATCCTGCTGTACGGCGGTGCCAACCGGTGCATCGACCGGGAGATGGCGGCTGCTTCGCTGGCCGGGCTCTGCCCCGGCGATTGGGTGCTGCTGCAGAACGAGATCAGCTGCGGGCGGGAGATCCTGCTGCTGGCCAAGGAGCAGGGCCTGCGGGTGGCTCTGAACCCCTCCCCCGCCTCGCCGGAGCTGGCTGCCTGGCCGCTGGAAGCCGTGGATCTGCTGCTGCTCAACGAGGTGGAGGGCTGCGACCTGACCGGCAGCACTCAGCCCCGGGCCATACTGGAGGGGCTGCGGAAGCGCTGCCCCCATACCGCTGTGGTGCTGACGCTCGGCGCAGAGGGTGCTTACTGGCAGGCTGCGCACGGCACCTGCCACCACCAGCCCGCCATCCCGGTGACCGCTGTGGATACCACCGCCGCCGGAGATACCTTTACCGGGTATTTCCTCACCGCATGGCTCCGCAGCGGCGATGCGGCCCATGCCCTGCGGGCGGCTGCCCATGCCGCTGCCCTGGCCGTGACCCGCCCCGGTGCGGGGGCTTCCATCCCGAAAGCGGAAGAGGTGGCCGCTTTTATGCAGCAGCACAGCGAAGGCTGTACGGCTGCGGATCAGTGAGCATGCGCTCCCAGCTGCTGTCTGCCCGGTCAGAACCAAAATACAACACACCCCCACTGCGGAGCAGGCGACCGCCTGCAACCCGCAGTGGGGGTGTGTTTTGCATCCCATCTTATGCCTGATAGAACGCAGTGTACCAAATGATCGTAAAGACGAGGCCGATGAGAAGGAATACCAGCCCGGTGACCAGCACATAGCGGTTGCTGGTCTTTTTGGCTTCCTTGAGCTTGCGCGCACGGTAATCCCGGTACAGCTCATGCTTTGCCCTGCCCATGGGGATGAAGGTAAGCACAACGTTCCGCAGAACGAACCCGATCCCCAGAAGGCCGCCCTCGCCGCTGATGTACATCATACCGGCAAACATGGTCATCAGTGCGCCCGAAACAGAGAATGCATCGGACAGGATCTGGATGTTCACCGCCGCGGTATGGGCGAAGAACCCCTTGGACCAGATGACCAGAAAGGCGATCAGCGCTGCAATGCCCACGCAGATGCCGTAGTTGCGCAATTCGGCTTTGGTTTGCTGTTTCACTGTTTCTTGACCGCCCGTCCTGTTACTTGAGCTGCTGCTTGTACTTTGCCTCTTCGGCATCGTTGCAGTGCACGAAATGCCCGGGAGCCACCTCACGGAAGGAGGGCATATCCACGGTGTAATCGTGCTCGGCAATGGGGTTGTAGATGATCCTGGTGCGCTGCTTCTCGTACACCGGGTCGGGCAGAGGAATAGCGGAGAGCAGGGACTTGGTATAGGGGTGCAGCGGATTCTTGAAGAGCTCGTCGGAATCGGCCAGCTCTACCATCTTACCAAAGTACATAACACCGATGCGGTCGGAGAAGTACTTGACCACAGACAGGTCGTGGGCGATGAACAGAATGGTCAGGCCCAGGCGATCCCGCAGATCGTTCAGCAGGTTGATGACCTGCGCCTGGATGGATACGTCCAGTGCGGAAACAGGCTCGTCGGCGATGATCATCTCCGGCTGCATGATGACCGCTCTGGCAATGCCGATGCGCTGGCGCTGGCCGCCGGAGAACTCGTGGGGATAGCGATCCGCATGCTCACGCACAAGGCCTACCGTCTCCAGGATCTCGTATACCTTCTCGTTGATATACGCCTGATCGGTAATGCCCTTGATGACCAGACCCTCGGCGATGATGTCGCGCACCGTCATACGGGGATCCAGCGATGCGATGGGATCCTGGAAGATCATCTGGATCTGGGTGATCAGCTTGCTCTTCTTGGCCACACGGCAGCGGTTCTTGTATTCCTTCTGCAGGGCGGCCAGCTTCTCGCTGTCCAGCCGGGCGGCATCGAACTTGGGGGCGTACTCGGCCTCCAGCGCTTTCAGCAGGGTCTCCACATAGCGCTTGTCCACATCCTTGCTGCTGGAACGGGCGCCCCGGATCAGCGCACGGTTGCGGTCTACGATATCGCCAAGCTCCTTGTTGATCTGCTTGATCTCCTCCCGGATCTGCTCCTTCCGGGCCGGGTCGGCATCCTTCTCCTCACGGAGAGCCTTGATCTTTGCAGCGGCGTCGGTGCGGGCGGCGGTGATGGCATCCTGATAGGAGCGGATACCTGCGCCGATGCGCTCGCCCTTGAAGTACACATTACCGGAGGTGATGTCGTACAGCTTGATGATGGAACGGCCGGTGGTGGTCTTGCCGCAGCCGGACTCGCCTACCAGACCGAAGCTCTCGCCCCGGTGGATCTCAAAGCTCACATCGTCTACAGCCTTCAGGTCCTTGCGGCCAAGGCGAAAATACTGGCAGAGGTGCTCTACCTTCAACAATACTTCCTGATTAGCCACGGTCGCCACCCCTTTCTTTCATGCGGCGGATGCGCTCGGTAATGATCTTGGGCATTTCCACCTTGGGTGCGTTGGGGTGGAGCAGCCAGGTTGCAGCGTGATGGGTGGGAGACACCTCATACATGGGCGGCTGCATTTCAAAATCGATCTCCATGGCGTACTTGTTTCTTTCCGCAAACGCATCGCCAACGGGGGGATAGATCATGTTGGGAGGCGTGCCGGGGATCGCATCCAGCTTCTCGTTGGTATCCAGATCGGGCATGGAGGAGAGCAGCGCCCAGGTGTAGGGGTGCTGAGGATCGTAGAACACTTCCTCGGCAGTGCCGTACTCAACGATCTTGCCCGCGTACATCACGGCGATGCGGTCTGCCATGTTGGCAACAACGCCCAGGTCGTGGGTGATGAAGATGATGGACAGGTTGCGCTCCCGCTTCAGCCGGTTGATCAGCTCCAGGATCTGGGCCTGGATGGTAACATCCAGTGCGGTGGTGGGCTCATCGCAGATGAGGATATCCGGGTTGGCGGAAAGGGCGATGGCGATAACGATGCGCTGGCGCATACCGCCGGAGAACTCGAAGGGGTACTGGCGGTAACGCATTCTGGCCTCGGGGATGCCCACCTCTTCCATCAGCTTGATGGCCTTTTCCTTGGCGATGGGCTTGGTGAGCGTATAAACGATCTGGGAGGCCTTCTCCTTCAGGAAATCGATGATCTCCGTGCAGCGCTTATCCGCATCGAAGCTGCCCGCAGCGGCGATATCCGCCTTGAAGCGATCCATCACGCGGGTGAGCACGGTAACGATGGTCTCGATCTGCTCCTCGGGCTCGATCACAGACTTGGGAACGATCTTCCAATCCACCTTCTTGCCCTTGGCCAGCAGGGCCTCACGCTGGGCGGTCTGGCGGGCGACGCGGGCCTCTTCCTTGGGGTTGTTCTTGATGTAGAAGAAGTACTTCTCCACCTCACGCTCAAAGGCGCTGCCGAAGGTGTAGGCTACGTTATCCTTAACGATGGCCAGAGGATCGATGGCGGCGTTCACATCGGCGGTAACGCGCTTCACGGTCTTATCCGCATCCTGGGCGGTAAAGCCGCCCTTGCGGAAGAAGGCGATGGCGCTTTCGATACCGGCAACAGCCGTCTTTTTGTTTTCGATGTTCTTGTTGAAGGAGTACTCCACCGCCTGCTTTACCAGCACCATGAAGGAGTCCATGAAATCCTCATTCAGGAACCTGAGGGCCATTTCGTTGGCCTCGTCGGCAGGCATACGGCTCAGGTCGGTCTGGGGGTGCTTGTACACATAGTAGCCGATGCGGAAGAAGTCGTACTCGGGAAGATCCAGCATTTCCTGAGCGGTCTTGCGCAGCTCCTTCAGCGCCTCCACGGTCTCGGGGGAGGCCTCGTTCTTGGAGGCGGTATTGTTGATCAGCTTCTTGGCGAAGTCGAAAACAGATACCTTGGCCCGCTCCGCACGGGTGATGCCGTCCAGCGTGGCGGCGTGCGCCTTCAGCCGGTCGGCATAATCGGCAACGAAGTACTTGTCGCCGATCTCCTTGAGCCTGCTCTTGATGAGCCCCAGAGAGCCCACCACGTCTACCTTCTGCTTGTTCTCGGTCATGAAGAGCAGATCGTCGATCTGGGCGATCATCTCCTGGGCAGCGGTACGGGCATCGTTATAGCTGTTCTCCAGCTTGATGGCCTGGATGTTGAAAGCATCAAAGGTCTTGATGTACTTATCCACATCCCCGTTGGAGGTGCCCGCCATGGGCTTCTCGGCCAACGCCTTCTTGATGGTATCGGAAAGCACCGCCAGGGTCTTGTTGAAGGTGACCCGGCCCTCCTTGCGGTTGGCCTTGTTTTTCAGAAGCATAGCCTCGGTGATCTGCTTACCGATGCGCATGATGGGGTTGAGCGAGGAGAGCGGATCCTGGAAGATCATGGCGATCTTGTCGCCGCGCAGCTTGTGCATCTCCTCCTCGGGGATGCGGGTAAGATCCTGACCGTCGTAGAGGATCTCGCCGCCCTCGTAGATGGAGTTGCCCGCAGAGATGCCCATAATGGCCTTGGAGGTAACAGACTTACCGGAGCCGGACTCGCCAACGATGGCCAGCGTTTCGCCTTTGTAGAGGTCGAAGGAGATATCGCGTACAGCCTGCACCTTGCCTGCATCTGTACGGAAGGAGATCTTCAGATCGTTTACGGAAAGTTTGATTTCTTTATTCATGCTTATTCCTCCGTTCCTCTCAGAGAGGGATTGAACGCATCGCGCAATCCGTTACCGAACAGGTTAAAGCTAAGCATCAAAAGAACCAGGAACATACAGGGGAACAGCGCCACGTAGCCGGCATTGGCCGTGATGGACTGCTGGCCCGCTGCGATCAGCGTACCGACAGAGGTGGTGTTGCCTGCTTCCAGATTGATGATACCCAGATAGGAAAGGCTGGTCTCGGAGTAGATCATCGAGGGGATGACCAGCGCAACGCTGGTAACGATGGTACCCAGACCGTTGGGGAAGATGTGCTTGAACATGATGCGGGTATCCCGGGCGCCCAGCGTTCTGGCTGCCAGAACATACTCCTGGTTCTTGAAGCGGTAGAACTGCATACGCGTTCTGCCCGCCATGCCGATCCAGCCCGTGGCAAAGAAGGCGATGAACAGAACCAGCACCTGGCTTGCAGTACCCATGTGGTACTTCAGCAGGGTGATAACGATCATCGTGGGCACAGAACCCAGGATCTCGGCAATGCGCTCCATGGTCAGGTCGATCTTGCCGCCGCAGTAGCCGGAGATGGAGCCCCAGATCACGCCCACGAGGAAGTTGGCGATGGCCACGATGGTGGCGAACAGGAAGGAGAAGCGTGCGCCGTAGGCCAGGCAGGCAAAGATATCCTTACCGGTCTGGGTGGTGCCGAAGATGAAGTTGGGCTCGGAGATGCCATCCTTCAGCACTTCGGTGTGGCGGTAGGTGTAGTACTCATAGTACTCGGCACGTACCTCGATACCGCCATCCACCTTGCGGCCGTAGGCGTAGAAGTACTGCTTGCCATCCTCCTGGATGCCGTTCTCGCCTTCCAGACGGAGGGAGTTGTACTCCGGAATGGTGGAGCTGGGCTTGGCGGCATCGTACTTCCAGTAGTTGGGAACGATGTTGCCTTCCTTGTCCAGCTTGGGGCGAAGGGTGGAGGCCTTGCGGTTTTCTACCACATAGTAGATGTTGGCATCGTACTTATTCTTTTCCAGCGTGGGGCGGTCGGAAGACTTGACCACGGGGTAGAGCACCTGGCGGCCGGTCTCGTTCTGGTAACGCTGGATATCCAGGAACTCTTCCTGAGAGATGGTCTTGTACTTACCAAAGCCTACGCCGTAGTAGGTATCGTAGCGGTAGGAGTAAACAGAGCCATCCTCGCTGACGGTATACTCGCCGTTCTTGATGACCTCACGGCCGGTCTCAGTGGCCAGGGCCAGATCCTTCAGGTAGCCGACCTGGTTGGTATCCTTCTGGCGGCAGCCATCCCAGAAATTGATGTTGCTTTCGGCAAACACGTTCAGCCTGGGGTTCACGTAGGCATAGACCATATCGTAATACGCAGGCTTGAAGGGCGTGAAGAACGGGGCGAGAATGGCAAACAGCACCAGCACAGCAATAATGATGCCGCCGACAACAGCACCCTTGTTCTTGCTGAAGCGCTGGAAAGCGCCCTGGAAATAGCTTACGGGCTTGGTCTCGAACTTGCTGTCGTGGAGCAGATCGCCTCTGGAAGCAAGCCGGAATTTCTCAATGGGAATATTGTTTATATTGTTATCCATCTTTACTTCGCTCCCATTCTGATTCTCGGGTCAATGAAACCGTAGCTGATATCAACAACGATACCGGCGGTCAGGCTGACCAAGGTGTAGAAGCCAGACAACAGCATGAAAAAGTCATAATCCTGGAAGGTGATGGAGTTCAGGTACAGACCGCCCACACCGTTTACGCCGAACATTTTTTCAATGATCAGCGAACCGGAGAGCACGGAGATGAACTCGCTCAGAATGGAGGGGAAGATGACGACCATGGAGTTGCGCATTGCGTGGCGGTAGATGGCCTGCCGCTTGGTAAGACCCTTGGTTCTGGCCAGCAGCATAAACTCGCCGGTAAGCACCTCAGACAGCTCCGCACGGGTGTAGCGGGCATAGCCTGCGATGGAGCCCAGGCACAGCGCGAACACTGCGGGCAGCATGGAGCGGAACACCGGCCAGGTAAAGTATTCGTTGCTTACAGACATGGTGAGCGGGAACCAGCCCAGCTTGAAGCAGAATACATACTGGATCATCAGCGCCAAAACAATGGAGGGAACAGAGATCAGCAGAATAATGACGATATTGATGACCTGATCCTGCCACTTGTTCTTCTTGAGAGCAGCAATGATACCCAGCGCCAGACCGATGGGCACACCGATCAGCGTGGAGTAGATATTGATCAGGATCGTGGGGGGCAGGTGGTTGACGAACACCTGCCAGATATTCATGTTGAGATATTCGCCGTAGGTGGTAGCGATACCGAAATCGCCCTCGGTAACGATACGCTTCAGGTAGTTGCCGAACTGAAGCATGATGGGCACTCGGTCGTAAGTCCAGACACCGTTGGAACCCTCTTTTATGTTGGTGATCCAGCCGCGGCCCTCCAGCGTTTTCATAACGATCTCGGGATCTTGTCCGGGAAGCGCGGTGGTAGGGATGGGCAGAAGCTTGATCAGCACAAAGCACATCGTAAAGATGATGCTGAACGTAAGCAGCATCAACCCTAAGCGCTTCGTTACATATTTGAACATATACATAGGTATTTCTCCTCTGTTTTGTTGATTTCCAATTCACAGTGTCTGAGCCTGAAAGAGCCGGTCGGAAGGCTCCGCGTGAAGAATACATCCGCGCGCCGCCTTCAACCTGATGCTCAAAAACATCTGAACGGCTGCCTGCGCAGCCATTAACAAAACCGGTCGCTTTGATTATTCATCGGCCGCAGCAGGCCGCAAGGGCACTGCTGCGGCAGGGGAGTATCACAGGTGTCGGGGTACTGGGTTCATATGTTGCAAACAAGCGGTGAGCCAAAGGCTCACCGCCGTTTGCAATCACTTAATCTAAGTAATTAAAGGTTACAGAGGCCCAAATTACTCGGACTTCTTGTACTCGGCAGACAGGTCGTTGTTGTTGGCAGCAACGAACTCGGCCCACTCAGCGTCGGTGTAGTTGACTTCCATGTAACGGAGGCCGCCAAAGCCCATGAAGGTGTGCTCGTCCTCGGAGAAGTAGGAGAACTTGGCACCCAGGAAGGAACCGCCGCCATCAGCGATCAGCATAACGGAACGGGACTCCTTGATGGTCAGCTCTTCCAGAGCGGAGAGGATCATCAGGCGGGCCTCAACGGGAGCAAAGCCTTCGCCCCAGTTGTAGGTGTGCACCTGCTTCTCGGTCTCAGCCAGACCGTTCAGGCAGTAGTACCAGTTCTGTACGTTCATGGTGATGGTCTCACCGGCACCCTCGTAATCGCCTTCGGGCATGGTCAGCGTCAGGTCGATAGCGGAGGTATCCCAGTACATATGGTAGTTCAGATCATCGTCGGGGTTAACGAAAGCGCCAACGATATCGAAGGGGTTGAAGGCGTTGCCGGAGAAGCCGTAGCCGAAGCCGATCTGGGTATCGCCGGAGCGGAAAGCCTCAGACCACTGAGCGCCGGCGGAAGCATCGAACACAACGTCGATCTTGTCTTCCAGCTCGGTGCCGGCGGTCAGGCCGTCCAGAACTTCCTGCACGTAGCCGGCACGGAAGCGCTGCTTGTCGTTATCAACGGAAGAACCGTAGATCAGGGTGATGTTCTTGGTAGCATCGTAGCCATACTTCTCGGGATCGGCGAGCAGGATGGCGATGGCTTCCTTCATCTTTTCCTTGGCCAGGGTGGGGTTGTAGCCGGTGAGGGTCTCGTAGGCTTCCTCGGTATCCAGGCCGGTCATGTCGCCGGTGGACCAGGTGCCATCTTCAGCCTGAACGTAGCCGTAAGCGCGCAGGATGCCTTCCTTAGCGATGGTGGCATTGCGGTACTGGCCGCCGTCTTCCAGCTCGGGAGAATTCTCGATGTCGTAGTAGTAGGCAACGTTCAGCAGACCGAAGCAGGGCACAGCAGAGCCGGGCCAGATCTTCTCAACGATGTCGCTTCTGTTGAGGCCCAGGTTGAAGGCATGACGGAACTCCTGGATGGCCAGGATGCCGTTGTTGTTCTCGCTCTCCTTGAGCACCTTCAGGTCGGAGAACAGCTGCATACCGAAGGTACCGGTGGAGGTAGAGGTGAAGTAGACGTACTTGGAATCCAGGTAATCGGCTACGTTCTCGGTCTGCAGTTCAGCATCGTCGTAGCTGCCGTTGAGGAAGCCCATCCACTTGGTGGCGAACTCTTCAACCTTGCGGCAGTTGATGGCGGAGATGTTGTACTGGTTCTTGTACTGCTCCATGTTCCAGCCGTACCAGTTCTCGTTCTTCACGAGCTTGTAGTGGGAACCGGCTTCGAACTCGGCCAGCTTGTAGGGGCCCCAGCTGGCAGTGGTCTCCAGAGAGGAGTTGTAGCTGGAGGTCCACAGGGTGGCGCCGTTGGCGGGAGCGATCTTGGCAGCCTCGTACTTGTCCTTATGGACCAGGGGCAGGCTGGAGAAGTAGTAGGGAGCCCAAACAGACAGGCTGCCGTCTTCCTTCAGGAAGGAGTAAGCCTTGTCCAGGCACAGGACCACAGCGTTCTCTTCGGGGATGGCGTAGAGGCCGACATCTTCCCAAGCAACGTTGCGGACTTCGTTCTCAACATAGATGGTGGCATCGTAGCCGCCGTTGGGCTCCAGGTAAGCACCGTAGTTCTGGTACAGGAAGGAGCCGGAAGCAGAGTCGGAGCCATCGGCATTGCTGTAGGTGGTCTCGTCGGTGATGGTTACGTACTCGGGGCACTCGTTGCCCTCGGCATCCAGGTAACCATTGGTGCCCCACATGTTCCAGATGTTGACGTACACGGTCTCGCCGGCATCAACAGCAGCCTGCACGGAGGCGTAGCCCTGAGAACCCAGAGTCTCGTAGGTGCCTTCCTTGTTCTGGAAGAAGTAAGGCTTGGAGTTCTTGATCATCAGGGTGTCGTAGTAGGTGTTGGCGCGGAAATTCATGAAGGCGGGATCCAGCAGTTCCTTCATGGAATATTCGAAATCAGCCGCGGTGATGGGGGTGCCATCGTCCCACTTCAGGTCGTCGCGCAGGGTGATCTTCCAAGCATAGCCGCCTTCGGCCTTCTGCTCGTCGGTGTAGCCCCACTTGGCATCAACGGTAGCGGTAACATCCTCCAGCTTGGTAGCGGCGGAGTAGTTGGTGGTGTAAGCACCGGGAACGATGCCATCCTTGTTGATGGAGCCGTCATCGTTGAACTTCTTGTCGTCTTCGAACTTGTAGTCGTAGTCGAAGAAGGAAGAAACGATGTAGTTCATGATCTGAGTATCGTTGTTATCAGAATAAGTGAACTCGTTCCAGTTGCTGGGCATGGTGCTGGTGGTGGTGTTGTACTCGGCCTGCTTGAGAGCGACCTGTTCGGCAGAAGCCACGAACATGGAAGCTACAAGCACCATGCACAAAACGACCGCCAAAACAGACTTGAGGTTTTTGCTCATGATGTTTTCCTCCACTTTTTATTTCTTACTTTCAGCAAGCTTTTCTTGCAACTCACAATGGCAGAACTTGCATCGGTCATGCAAAAGAGCCGCATGAATGTGAAGATTGTTATTATAATAGCATGGTTTGCTTCTAACGTCAACCACTTGTAAAACAAGATTTATGAACCTGTCGGTGCGGTTACATACAAAGAAAATACAAAGGATACCATGCATTTCCCATGTTATTTCACGTCATTTTGTACCCGGAAAACGCCCGGAGTTGGGGTGCTTTTTTTCTCCAAATTCAGCACCGTGAGCAAGGGGCCCGGCGGCAGCATAAAAGGGGAGCGAGCCGTGTGGCCCTCTCCCCCGCAGGTTGTCAAAAAAGGGGAAGGTGCAGGAAACTCAGTTTCCTGCCGGGTGTGGAGACGGAGGGAAGTGTGTGCCCAGTGGGCACTTGCGCGAAGCGCAAAACGACCCGCAGTCGTCAACCGAAACGAGTGTAGGCTACGGTAGTAGGCTACACGACGATTGAGGTTGCGGAACAGAGCCCACAAACCTTGCGCCGCAGCGCTTTCTTGTGAGCACAGCGAGCACCGAAGGTGCAAGATGTGCGGCTCGTGTTGGTATGTATGGGTTTTTCAACAGTCTGAGGGGAGCGGGCCGTGTGGCCCGCTCCCCCATTATTCTTTTGTATACTGTGCATCAACTGCCCAGGGCGGGGTTGAAGGCGTAGAAATTGCGCTCATCCAGCTTTTCCCGCACCATGCCCAGGGCTTCGGCAAAACGCTGGTAGTGCACGATCTCCCGCTGGCGCAGGTAGCGGAGCACATCCTTCACGTCCGGGTCATCCGCCAAATGGAGCAGGTTCTCGTAGGTGGTGCGCGCCTTCTGCTCGGCGGCCAGATCCTCGTGCAGATCGGTGACGGGGTCGCCCTTTACGCCGATATAGGCCGCCGTGAAGGGCTGCCCGGCCGCCGACTGGGGGTAGACCCCCAGCGTGTGGTCGGTGAAATAGGCATCGAAGCCGCCCTGCTTCAGGTCGTTTTCGCACATGCCCTTGGTAAGCTGGTAGATCATGGCTCCCACGATCTCCAGATGCCCGAGCTCCTCCACGCCCACATCGGTCAGGAGACCCTTGATGCGGGCATCAGGCATGGAGAACCGCTGGCTCAGGTACCTGAGCGATGCGCCCAGCTCGCCGTCCGGGCCGCCGTACTGGCTGATGATGGCCGCCGCCATGCGTGGGTCGGGCCGGGTGATGCGTACGGGATACTGCAACTCTTTTTCATAAACAAACATGGTCTTTCCTCCCCCTCTCCGTCAGTGGCAGCCGCAGTTGTTTTCGCAGGTGCTGCCAAGCTCCCAGGGCCAGGGAGCATCCGTCCAACGCCAGCGGTCCGCGCAGCCGTCATCGGAGGCGAAGGCACAGGCGTAGTTGGGCAGATCGCCCCGGCGGCAGCATTGCCGGAACAGCTCCAGAGCGTGCCGATCCCAGGGGTGGGTGTTCAGGTAGAGGCGCAGCTCCCAGGCGGCAAAGGCCTCGGCCTGCCCATCGCAGAGCCGGGCACCGCAGTTGTCGGCGCATTCGCCATTCATGGGCATATACAGCTCACCGAACAGCGTGCCCTTGCGGATGGCCTCCTCAAAGCCATGGAGGGCGTTGAGGCCGTGAGGAGTCTCATAGACCATGGCAGGGGTCAGGCCACAGGTGCAGGGGTTGTTGCCGCAGCGGGTGCAGGCGGCGCAGCCGGTGTTGGCGGCAGCGGCGCAGGGGTTGCAGTTGGCGGCAGAAGCGCAAGCGTTGCAGCTGTTGGCAGCGGCAGTGCAGCCGTTGCTGTGGCAGGTGCAGGGGCTGTTGCCGCAGCGGGTACAGGCAGCGCAGCCGGTGTTGGCGACAGCAGCGCAGGGGTTGCAGTCGGCGGTAACAGCGCAAGCATTGCAGCTGTTGGCAGCAGCAGTGCAGCCGTTGCTGTGGCAGGTGCAGGGGCTGTTGCCGCAGCGGGTACAGGCGGCGCAGCCGGTGTTGGCGGCAGCGGCGCAGGGGTTGCAGTTGATGGCTGCGGCAGTACCACAGGCATCACAGCTATTGCCCCAGCTGTGATCGGCAGCAGTGGCGCAGCCATTGCTGCAGCACTCATTCACACCAGCAGTACCCCAGGCATTGCAGCCATCACCGCCACTCCGGCTCCCGCAACAGCCGCTCCGGTGCATATTACGATCCCAATGGTTCCAGTCCGTGCCGTTGTTGCTGCAAGGGGCGCAGCTATCCACCGCCCGGAAAACCGAGGCGGTCTGCACCGTACCGCAGCCGCAGGCAGGCTGGGCAGCACAGGTGACGGAATCTCTATTTCGCATCGTCATTTCCTTCCCTTCGTTCAAATGCAGGCAGCGATTCTGCCCGCACTTCATCCTATGCGGGGAAGATCGATGGGTGCAGGGCAGCACAAAGGCCCGCCGAGCAGCCAAAGCTGTGCAGCGGGCCCTTCGCAGCCTTTGTTATGCAGCTGTTATTCCTTTGCCATACGGGCAAGGCTCTCGCCGGTGAGCCGGTACACCGTCCAATCCTCCATGGGCTGTGCGCCGGTGGAGAGGTAAAAATCGATGCTGGGCCTGTTCCAGTTGAGGCAGGCCCATTCCAGCCTGCCGCAGCCCCGCTCCAGCGCAAGCTGCGCCAGCCTGCGCAGAAGCCCCTTGCCCAACCCCTTGCCCCGGTGCTCCGGGCGCACATACAGATCCTCCAGATAGATGCCGGAGCGGCCCAAAAAGGTGGAGAAATTGTGAAAGAACAGCGCAAAGCCCACCGCCTGCCCATCCGCCAGGGCAAGGAGCACCTCGGCATGGCGCTTTTCGAACAGCTCCTCTGCCAGCAGCGCTTCGGTGGCAACGACCTGATCCAGCATTTTTTCGTACTCTGCCAGCTCCCGGATGAATTGCAGGATCAGCCCGGTATCCTCCCGGGTGGCGAAACGATAGGTTACAGACATGGCGAGCATCCTCCCGAACGATGATGAAAAAGCAGCCGCCTCCGGCTTGCGAAGGCGGCTCAGGCTGTTTACTTCTTGATCTGCTTGGCGAAGGTATCCTTCAGGCCCACAACGCGGTTGAAGACATACTTCCCGGCGGTGGAGTCGGTATCCTTGCAGAAGTAGCCCACACGGGGGAACTGGTAGGTGGAGCCGGCCTCCACGGTGGCCAGAGCCTTCTCGGCATAGCCGTTGCAGGTCTCCAGACTGTTGAAGTTGAGGCGGGTGAGGAAGTCGTCCTTCAGGGGCAGCTGCTTGCGCAGCTCCTCCAGCTTTTCGCCCTCGATGCCGTTGGTCTCGTCCTCATCCAGCAGGATGGGCTCGAACATGCGCACCTCAACGGGCACGTTCTCGGTGGCGCTCACCCAGTGCAGGGTGCCCTTCACCTTGCGGTTGGCACCCTCGCTGCCGTTGCGGCTGTCCATATCCACGGTGCAGAGCACGGCGGTCACGTTGCCGTTCTCATCCTTCTCGCAGCCCTCGCACTTGATGATGTAGGCACCCATCAGGCGCACCTCGTTGCCGGGGAACAGGCGGAAGTACTTCTTGGGGGGAACCTCCATAAAGTCTTCCTGCTCCACGTAGATCTCGCGGGTCATGACCACCTTGTGGCTGCCCATTTCCGGGTGCTTGGGATGGTTCTCGATCTCCAGCTCGTCGATCTTATCCTCGGGCCAGTTGGTCAGGATCACCTTCAGGGGGCGAACCACAGCCATGGCGCGGGGCACCTTGTCGCCCAGGTCGTCGCGGACGCAGCTTTCCAGCAGGGCCATATCCACGGTGCTGTCCGCCTTGGCAAGGCCGATGCGGTCGATGAAATCGCGGATGGCTTCGGGGGTGTAGCCGCGGCGGCGCATGGCGCACAGGGTGGGCATGCGGGGATCGTCCCAGCCGGTAACGAAGCCGCCCTCCACCAGCGCGCGCAGGTAGCGCTTGCTCATAACGGTGCGGGTCAGGTTCAGGCGGCTGAACTCGATCTGGCGGGGGCGGCCCGGCAGCATGGCAGCGGACTTTTCCACCACCCAGTCGTACAGGGGGCGGTGATCCTCATACTCCAGAGAGCACAGGCTGTGGGTGATGCCCTCCAGCGCATCGCCGATGGGGTGGGCAAAGTCGTACATGGGGTAGATGCACCATTCCTTGCCGGTGCGGTGATGCTCCTTGTAGAGGATGCGGTACATGGCGGGGTCGCGCATGTTGATGTTGGGGGAGGCCATATCGATCTTCATACGAAGGATCATGCTGCCCTCGGGGTGCTTGCCTGCCTTCATTTCTTCGAACAGGCGCAGGTTCTCCTCCATGGGGCGGTCCCGGTAGGGGCTGTTCTTGCCCGGCTCGGTGAGGGTGCCGCGGTATTCGCGCATCTGCTCCTGGGTAAGCTCGTCCACATAGGCCAGGTCGCGCTTGATCCAATCCACAGCGATGTCGTAGCACTTCTGGTAGTACTCGCTGGCAAAGAACAGGCCGCCCTTCCAATCGAAGCCCAGCCAGCGGATGTCATCCATGATGCCGTCCACATACTCGGTCTCTTCCTTGGCGGGGTTGGTATCGTCAAAGCGCAGGTTGGTAACGCCGCCGTAGCGCTCGGCGGTCAGAAAGTCTGCCACCAGCGCCTTGCAGTGGCCAATGTGCAGGTAACCGTTGGGTTCGGGGGGGAAACGGGTATGCACGCTTTGGCAGCGCCCGCTCCGTAAATCCTCTTCTACGGCTTCCCAGATGAAATTGCTTTTCGTTGCGGGGTTCTCCATTGCAGTGCCCTCTTTCCTACAGATTAACGGCAGTAAAAAACCGTTACCGCTAATTATATAACGGGTAACGGCATTTGGCAAGATGTGATCGCAGTGAAATACAAAGGCAGGTGCCATCGCCTGCTCCTCACTCCTCCCCCCTCAGCGCCACGCAGGCGATCTCCCTCGTCGGCCAGAAAGCGCACAGGCGCAGCCGGTCGATCCTTGCGGGAATGGGCGTAAAGTGCTTCATCAGCGTGGGCAGGGCGGCAGCGAGGGTCTCGGTCTCCTCCATCAGCAGGGTGGTGTGGGGCAGCCAGGGGTAGCCGTGCACGATGCTGTTGCCGCATGCCCGCTGCAGGGCGGTAAGCGCAGGGCTCATATCCGGAGCCGCCGCCAGCACCTTGCCGCCGGGCAGCACACCGATGTGACGGATGGCCACATCCACCGGGGCGAAACGTTCGCCTGCTCGCAGGACCATCTCGATGGCCTCCCGCTCTTTTTCCAACGGCCAGGCAGCCAGGCTGATGTGGTGCCGGAGCCCGGGGGTCTGGTTGCCGGTGAAGCCCGCATCGATGAGCGCATCGCGCCAGAGGGAGATCTTCTGCTGGTCGTTTTCCGAATATTCTGCCATGATGGTGAGGAAGGATTCTGCCATATGGGTTCGCCTCGTTTCGTTGCTTTTGGGCAGGATAGCACGAACCGAGGCCGGAAGTCAAACCCGGGGCGTTTCCCAACCGGGGCGATCTGTGGTACACTGGAGGGGAACCAAACCGCAAAGGATGAGCCGCATGCCAGAGCTTTACGAGATCCTGACTCCGGAGGACCCCGCCCTCGCCCCCTACCGGCAGCTGACCGGCAGGCAGCTGTTGGGCAGCAACCTGTTCATTGCCGAGAGCGAGAACGTGATCGCCGCCGGGCTGGAGGCCGGGTGCCGTCCCCTTTCGCTGCTGATGGAGCGGCAGCACATCACCGGCAAGGGCAAAGGGCTGGTGGAGCGCTGCGGCGTGCCGGTATACACCGGCGATGATGCCCTGTTGGAAAGCCTGACCGGCTTCAGGCTGAGCCGGGGCATCCTGTGTGCGATGGAGCGCCCGGCACCGCTGACCGCCGAAGCCGTGCTGACGGATGCCCGGCGCATCGCCGTGCTGGAAAACGTGGTGGACGGCACCAACATAGGGGCGCTGATGCGCTCTGCCGCCGCTTTGGGAGCGGATGGCATCCTGCTGACGCCGGATTGCTGCGATCCCCTGCAAAGGCGGGCTGCCCGGGTGAGCATGGGGGCCGTGCTGCGCATCCCGTGGGCGGTGTGCCCGCAGCCGCTGGCTGCGCTGAAGGCGGCGGGTTTCACCACCGCTGCGCTGGCGCTGCGGGAGAATGCGCTGCCCGTGCACGACCCGCTTTTGAAGCAGGCGGCCCGGCTGGCCCTGTTCCTGGGCGCAGAGGGCGACGGTCTGCGGCAGGAGACCATCGATGGCTGCGACCATGCGGTGATCATACCCATGTATAACGAAGTGAACTCTCTGAACGTGGCCGCCGCCGGAGCAGTGGCCTTCTGGGAGCTGTTCGGGAAAAGCCGGGCGTGAGGGGCAGCAGCCGTGCAGCAGCGTTGCCAACCGGCTGCCCCCCCTTTTTTGCGGCTCCCGAACAGATGAGCTGTTCTCACCCGAAGCCGCTCCCCGGAAGGGCTGAGACAGACGGCATACAGCCCCTGTGTATGGAGGGTCATCCTCCTGCACAGGGGCTTTTTTCATCAACAGGGCTTGACAGCCGTTCTGTTTTGTGGTTTACTGCTTCTGTCATATGAATAAGTGTTCACATGTTCATCAAATAGGAAAGGTCGTGTCTCCATGCTCCGCGCAGCAGCTATCCTCATCCAGATCGTTTTCTACGGCTTCTATCTGGCCAAACTCTATCTCCAGCACAGGCAACAGATCCGCACCAACCAGATGGGCCGGGGCAACAAGCCCGCCCATGTGCTCCGGGTCGAGCGCATCATGAGTCTGGCCACGGTGCTGGCGCTGGTGAGCAGTGCGGGCAGCATCCTGTTCGCCGGGCCTCAGACCTCCCCGGCGCTGATCGCCGCAGGCATCGCTGCCGGGCTGGCGGGCATTATCTTCTTTGCTGCCGCCACCATCAGTATGAAGACCAGCTGGCGGGTGGGCATACCGGAGGAAAAGACCGCCCTTGTGACGGATGGCATCTACCGCCTGAGCCGCAACCCGGCCTTTGTGGGGTTCGATCTGCTGTACCTGTCCGCCTGCCTGCTGTTTCCCACTGTGTGGGTGGTGCTGTGCTGCCTGTTTGCGGCGGTGATGCTGCATTTGCAGATCCTTCAGGAGGAGGAGTACCTGCTGGGGGTGTTCGGTGAGGAATACAGGGCGTATATGGGCCGGGTGCGCCGGTATCTGGGGCGGTAGTGATGAGAGCGGGTGGAGGGGAGCCGGGGCGGCACCCTCAGTCACCCTTCGGGTGACAGCTCCCTCTGAAGAGGGAGCCTGAGGAAATAGGCTTCGGGCTACCGGCTTTCCAGCTCCGCAAACACCAGTGCCATGGCGGCATCATAATCCCGATAGCGATCGCATTTGCGGATCTTTTTCAGCAGCTTGTCGCCGATCTCATAGCCAACGCCCAGATAGGCCCACAGCTCCTTCATCTTCATCATCACAAAGGCTTCGGTGCCCAGAAGCTGCCGGTACGCCCCGTACATCCGCTCATGAAAGCGGCGCAGCTGCTCCACGGTGGGCTCCTGCCCTCTGAGCTGTCCCACCATGCCCGGGCGCATCAGAAAGCCCCGGCCCATCATGACCCGCTCCACCTCCGGGTGAGCGGCTTCGAAGGCGCGTACATCCTCCGCGGTATAAAGATCGCCGTTGTAGCACAGGGTAAAGCGGCTGTGCTGCCGGGCAAATTCGAACCATTCCGGGCGCACCGGCTCCCGGTAGAGATCCTCCCGGATGCGGGGGTGCACGATCAGCTCCGAAAGGGGAAAGCGTTCGTAGATCTGAAGGATGCGCTCGAACTCTGCCGGATCCTTCATGCCCAGACGGGTCTTGATGGAGATGCGCACCGGGCAGCGGTCGAAGATCTGCGCAAGGAAGCTCTCCAGCGCCTCCGGCCTGCCCAGAAAGCCGGAACCTTTGCCCTTGGAGACCACCGTGGAGGAAGGGCAGCCCAGATTCAGGTTGATCTCCTCATACCCCCGGGCGATCAGCTCGCCTGCCACCCACATAAAGGATTCCGCATCATTGCTCATCACCTGGGGCACCACATGGAGGCCCCGGTTGTTCTCCGGGTCGATATCCCGCTTCTCCCTGCCGGTAAAGCCCTTGCCCTTGGCCGATACAAAGGGGATGAAGTACCTGTCCGCCGGGGCGAAGCAATCCTTGTGGGCGTTGCGGTAGAGATGGTTGGTGATGCCCTCCATGGGCGCAAAGCTGTATTGCATACGGCAGCTCCTTTTGTGTGGCTTGCTGCGCGCCCGCGCAGCGCTTACGGCTCCGCCAGAAAGGCGTGCAGCCGTTTTTTGTTTTCGGCGATATCGCTCTCCAGCACCCACATGCCATCCACCTGCAGGTCGCGGCAGGTGCCCTCGAAGGGCACATGGGCGGCGGCAAGGTCGATGTCCCTATCCATCAGGGGCAGCAGGGTGAGCAGATCGCTGAGCCCCAGATCGGTCTCGATGCTGTTCATGCACATCACTGCCAGCCCGATCAGCTCCACAGGCTCCAGCGCCATGGCCTGCCGGAGCAGTGCGGTAAGCACCTGCTGCTGGCGGCTGACGCGGACAAAATCGCTGTCCGGGCTGCGCACACGGCTGTAGCTGAGGGCCTGGGGGCCGGTCAAACGCACGGTACCGGCGGTCTCCACCGGGGCATAGGGCAACGCCCGCTCCCGGCAGTAGGCCTCCAGGATCTCGTTGAGGGCCCGGCGCTCGGTCTCGGAGATCTCCAGCTCCACGCCGCCCAGCCGGTCGATCAGGGCGGCCATGGCGGCAAAATCCACCTTGGCGGTGCGGTCGATGCGCACGCCGAAAAGCCCGGTCAGCGTTTGGCGCAGCAGCGCTTCGCCGCCGTGCACATAGGCGGCGTTCAGCCGCTGGGTGCCGTGGCCCTCGATGGGCACATACAGATCCCGCAGAAAGGAGACCAGCTTTACAGCGCCGCTCTCCGGGGCGATCTGCACCAGCATCATGGTATCGCTGCGACCGTTGCGGCCTTCCCGGGCGGCATCCTCTCCGATGAGCAGGATGTTCAGCGTTTCCGCCTCTCCGGCCCGGGCAGGCAGGGCAGCAAGCAGCATAAGGGCGGCGCAAAGAAGGGCGGTGAGCCGCTTGGCGGCACGGGTGGTTCGTTTCATACAGCATCCCTCCGGATAACAGTCTTACGCTGATGATAACGAACCGAAGCCGGTATGGATTGCAGGGAATATCAGGTAAAGTCGGTATCGTAGACCACTACGAGCCGGTAGCGGCTGTCCAGACCGGTCACATAGGCGGTCAGGGCCCGGTGTAGCTGCTCCTTGCCCCTGTACCCGGCAGGCAGCACGCAATCGAAGATCACATTGGTATGCTCCTGCCCCGGCACCACACGGAAATCGTGCAGGCTCAGGCAGGGGTCGGTCTGGCGCAGGAAGCCCTCGATGGAGCGGCGCAGCTCGTTGACCGCTTCATCGTCTGTTACGATGGGATCCATATGGATGCAGATGGGCATGTTCATCTCCCGGGCGATGTGGCGCTCCGCATCATCGATCATCTCGTGGATCTCCAGCAGATCGCCCTCCACGCTCACCTCCGCATGGGCAGAGGCCAGGCAGCGGCCCGGGCCGTAGTCGTGCAGCACCAGGTCGTGCACGCCCAGGATGCCGTCGTAGCTGAGCATCAGCTCCTTGATGCGGCGGATCTTCTCCGGGTCGGGCTTGCCGCCCAGCAGGCTGTCTACCGTGGTGCGGCACACATCCACGCCCGCCTTGAGCACGATCAGCGCCACGATGATGCCGATCCAGCCATCGATGAGCCAGCCGAAGATCTCCTGCAGCACCATGCTGATGACCACCGCCGCCGTGGCGATGCAATCGCTCAGGCTGTCTTTGGCGGCTGCCAGCAGGGTGCTGTTATCGGTAAGGGAGCCTACCTTACGGTAGAAGAAGTACAGCCAGCCCTTGAGACCGATGGAGAGGATCAGCACCACGCCCACCAGCACGGATACATCCAGCGGGGTGGGGGCCAGAATGGCGGCGATGCCATCCTTCAGCAGAGAGATGGCCATGACCAGGATGAGCACGCCCACCGCCAGCGAGCCAAGGTACTCCATGCGCCCGTGCCCGAAGGGATGATCCTCATCCACCGGCTTCTGTGCCATGCGGGTGGTCACCAGCGCCACCACGCTGCCTGCCGCATCCGACAGGTTGTTGACCGCATCGGCCATAACAGCCAGCGAGCCGCTGAGGAGCCCCATCAGAAACTTGACGGCTGCCAAAAGAGCATTCACGCAGATGCCCACGGTGGCCCCAAGGGTGCCGTAAGCGCCGCGTACGGCAAGGTTTTCGGTGTTTTCCGCATTGGGAACAAAGCGGCGGATGAGCCATCGGGTCACAACGATGCGCCTCCTTTGATGATTGGAAAAACGGGCTGCCTTTGGCAGCCCACAGCTCGTTGAAAAAGTGCGGGGTGCAGGGGGATCATCTCCGCAACCTCAGTCGGCGTGCAGCCCACTAACCGTGGTCTGCACTTGCTTCGGTTGACGACTGCGGGTCGCTAACGCCTTCGGCGTTGTGCCCACTGGGCACGCGCTTCCCTTCGTCTCCCTGCCGGGTGTGGGCAGAGCCCACAGCCCTTACGCCGCAGCGTTTTCCTGCAAGCACAGCGAGCACCGAAGGTGCAAGATGTGCGGCTCTGATCGATAAGTATGGGTTTATCAACAGTCTGCGGTCCACCTTTGGCAGCCCATTCAGACTATGCTGCCTGTGCAGCGGGGGTTACTTTTTGCGCTTGCCGATGCCCTCCAGCGCAGCCCACAGATAACCGTTGATCAGGTTGGCGCTGTACACGCCCGCCAGCACGCCCACGATGATGGGCAGGCTGAACTCCCGGATGGCGCTGACGCCCAGCAGATACAGGCAGGTGATGGTGACCAGCGTGGTAAGAGTGGTATTGATGGTGCGGCCCAGGCTCTCCCGCACGGACACATCCACCATCTGCATCCTGTCCAGCCCGGCATGAACGGGCTTTTTGCGGTTCTCGCGGATGCGGTCAAAGATGATGATGGTGTTGTTGATGGAATAGCCGACGATGGTCAGCATGGCGGCGATGAAGGAAGAGTTCATCTGCAGCAGATCCCGCAGGATGACCATGAAGCTGAGCATGATGAGCACATCGTGCAGAAGGCCCAGCACAGCCGCCAGACCGCTGGCAAAATCGAACCGGAAGGCGATGTAGACCAGCATCAGCACAGCCGCCAGCAGTACGCTGGAAATGGCGTTGCGCACCAGGGTGCTGCCTGCCACCGGGCCCACATAGCTGGCGGTGGCAGCGGCGGCATCCATACCCGGATAGACCGCCAGCAGCTTTTCCTCCAGAGCGGCCTGCAAAAGCTGCACCTCGTCCTCGCTGCCAAGGCTGGCGATGCGGGCCTGCATCACCCGGCCATCCTCGCCGGAGGAGCTGACCGCGAACTCTGCCACGCCGATCTCGCCGAGGGTCTTTTCCACGATGGCGGTATCGAAGCTCTCGCCCATATCATAGTTGAGAATGAGGCCGCCGGTAAAATCCAGACCAAAGTTGATGCCCCGCCCGCAAAGGGTGAGCACCAGTGCCGTGAGCATGATGGCCAGAGAGATACCGAGGCAGATAAGCGTCTTTTTCTGAAGCTTCATGGTTCACTGCACCTCCTTTTCGGCCTGCGCCTTGGGCGCACAGAGGAATACCGCCGGGTTCTTGACCAAGCGCACCACATTGGTAAGCAGGAAGCGGGAGACCACAATGGCCGTGAGCATGCTCACCAGCACGCCCAGCAGCAGCGTGGTGGCAAAACCGCGCACGGAGCCGGTGCCGAAGATCAGCAGCACCATAGCGGCGATGATGGTGGTCACATTGGCATCCAGAATGGCGCTCATGGCGTTTTTGAAGCCGATGCGCACCGCATGGATCAGCGGGCGGCCGCCGGACACCTCTTCCTTGATGCGCTCGAAGATGACCACATTGGCATCCACCGCCATGCCGATGCCCAGCACCACGCCCGCAATGCCGGGCAGGGTGAGCTGGATGCCCGGCACCACTGCAATAAGGAAGAACAGGGCAATGATATAGATGCTGAGCGCCCAGGAGGCCACCAGGCCGCAGACCCGGTAGCGCACCAGCATGATGAGCATTACCAGCAGGATGCCGATCATGGCGGCGGTAACGCTGGTATCCAGCGCATCCCGGCCCAGGGTGGCGGAGATGGTATCCAGTTTATCCTGCCGCAGATCCATGGGCAGGGCACCGCTCTGCAGCTGCATGGCCACATTGGCGGCGCTCTCCACCGTGTAGTCGCCGGAGATCTGCACCGGGCCGTAGATGGCGCTTTCCACCACGGGGCTCATCAGCAGCTGATCATCCAGATAGATGGCGATCTCCTGACCGATGCTCTGAGCCGTCATATCGCCGAAGAGCTTTTCGCCCTGCTTGGTCAGCACCAGCTGGATGCAGGGCTTGCTGTCCACATCAAAGCTCTGGCTGGCGGTCTGCACGTAGCTGCCATCCATAAAAATGTTGCCGTTGGGGTCGGCAAACTCCAGCTTGGCCGGAGTGCCGATCAGATCCAGCACAGCCTGGGGATCCTTCACATCGGGGATCTCCACACGGATGCCGGTGTTGCCGATCTGGGTAACGGTGGCTTCGGCAAAGCCCTTATCGGAGAGGCGATCCATCATCACCTTCTGGGTGGCCTCCATCAGGGGGCCGTACTCGGCACCCTCGGCCTCCTGCTCCGGGCTGAGGCTGGCTTCGTACTCCACGTACACGCCGCCCTTCAGGTCCAGGCCCAGAGAGATGCTGTCCGGCCAGTTGCCGGGGCTGGGCACCCACGGCAGCAGGCGGTAGAGGCCGCGGCTGTCCAGCGGCATGCCGTTCAGGGCCAAAAGGCCGATGAGTACGGTCAGCACCAATGCGATGCTCAGGCTTACGATCGCCGCAGTTTTCCGGTTGGTCTTGCTGCGGGGGCGATTGGCGGCTTTCATCAGAGAGTCAACCATCCTTCCGTTTCTGGTCTGGTATGCCAACGCAAAAGCAGGCGAAAGCATACATTTATTTATTATACCTTTGCGGCAGGGCATCGTCAAGCAAAGGGCAGAGCTGCTGCGCACACGCATGCTTGTATAACAAAAACAGAAGAAAAAACGAGATATTTTTATTTTTCATTAGAAAACAGAAGAAAACGGAATGTTTCGAAATGCTGTTAGACCTTCTTTGACTTTCACTCTGCATTTCTGACTTTTGACTATCTTTGACCTTCGTGTTATCATAAACATGCGCCAAGGGAAAAGAAGCCAAGACCCGGGCGCAACGATATCAGCCGCCACTACTTACCGAACCATATCGAAGGAGGATGTACAGTATGATGTATTCCATGATGAAGCCCCTCTCCCCCATGTTCAACGATCCTTTTTTCCGCGGTTTCTTCGGTGAGCCCCAGCGCCGCCCCAACCGCCCCGGCATGCAGGTGCGCATCCACGAGACCGACAGCGCCTACCTGCTGGAAAGCGACCTGCCCGGCGTAGGCCGCGACAACATCACCCTGACCACCGAGGGCAATGTGCTCACCATCTCCGCTCTGCGCCGTGCCCCTGAGTGGCATAAGCCCGAGGGCGAAGCCGCTGCCGAACACCGCATGGAGCACCGCATGGAGCGCAGCTTCGAGCTGGAGGGCATCGACACCGCCGCCATCGCCGCCGATTATGTGGACGGCGTACTGAAGCTGACCCTGCCCAAGGAGCAGCCCGCCGAAAAGCCCGCCAAGCGGCAGATCGCCATCGGCGGCGAAGCCCCCGCAGCCCTCACCGAGTGAGCAGGAAAGCACTACGGTGAGTTGGTTTGTGGGCTCCGCCCACACCCGGCAGGGAGATGAAGGGAAGCGCGTGCCCAGTGAGCACAACGCCGAAGGCGTTAGCGACCCGCAGTGTCGGGCCGAAGCAAGTGCAGACCACGGTTAGTGGGCTGCACGCCGACTGAGGTTGCGGAGATGATCCCCCTGCGCCCCGCACTTTTCAACGAGCTGAGCCCCCGCTGCATTTTTCCGCAGCGGGGGCTATTCCTGTTATTCCGTTTTCCTGTACTGCCATGCACCCCTCCCGGCAAACGGGGAGCTGCTTCCATGAGAGCCTGCGCTACACGCTCAGAGTGCCTTCCGGATCCTGCACCATCATGAGGATCTCCAGTTCCTCGCCGGTAGCAGCATCCACATAGATGCGGTACGCTTCCTCCCCATAGCTGCCGGATACCTCGTAGCACAGCCTTTCCCCGCCCAGATAGGGGATCAGGCACAGGCGGGCCGTCGGCTCCATGAGCAGGGGCGATACCTGACGGAGCACCTGCATACGGCTGTACACCGGCTCCAGCCCCTCCCGGCGGGTATGGTTCATCAGGTAGTTGTTGCTCTCCAGCCCCACCACCTCGCCGGTATCCATGCGCAGCTGCAGCTTGACCAGATCCGGGTAAAGGAGCACCCCATCCTGCACGGGCACGAAATTGACCACGCACAGGCCATCGTACACGCGCACATGGTTGGCCTCGGTCTCGCCAAAGCCCCGGCTTTGCAGGAATTCCGCACCCCGGGCGGTGCATTCCTCCACCGGGAGGCGCTGAGCAAAGGAGGCGTGCTCGGGCATCAGCCACAGCATTTTGCCGCCCTGCCGGGTCACCTCGGCGTTGAGCACGGTACCATCCTGCAAGGTCAAGGTGACCCGGTAGCCCGCCAGCAGCCCTGCCGCCTCCCCGGCGTGAGCTGCAGCCCTGACCCGGTCTGCACCCACAAAATCCCGGGCGATGGTCAGGGCTTCCTCCGGAGCGATCTCCCCCTCCCCCAGCGCCTTGGGCTGGCCGTAGTGGGTGGCATCGGAGAAGGCACCGTCGTAGACCATGGTGGGGTAATCCATGCCGTGATCCTTATCCCCCACCATTTCCAGCGGGCGGCTGTCCGCCTGGGCGGGGGCGTAGAACACATTGCCCTCCGCCGCCAGCTTCATGCCCTCCGCCAGCATGCTCTGCTGCGCCACTGCCAGCTGCCCCGTCAGCAGGGCGCACTGCTCCCGCAGCGCCTGAAGACGGCTCACGGTCTCCTCCTCCAGCGGCTGCCCGGAAGCCACCCGCAGCGCCTGCAAAAGCGCATACTCCGACAGCTGATTGCAGAAACGGATGGTATCGCTCATGGCGGCATGGCTCAGCGGCAGCGCAGACAGGCCGCTGACCACCCCATCCGCCTGGCGGCTCACCTCTGCCAGCAGCTGCACCTGCAGGCGCACATCCCCCGCCAGCGGCGATTTGCTCAGCTTGATGCCGATGGCCTGCAAATGCTCCTGAGACTCCATCAGGCGGCGGGTATAGCCGCTCTCCAGCTGCCGTGCCAACAGCTGTGCCTCCCGGCCCTGCCATGCGCCGTACACCAGAGCGGCGCAGAGGCACAGGCCCAGCACCGCCGCAAGGATCCAACTGCTTTTCTTGCCCATAGTGCCTCCCTAAATAGCAAAGTTGTGCTTGCCGATGCTCAGCTGCACGGTGCGGGTCCAGATCCAGTCATTGGTGGAGGTGACCGGGTTGTAGTAATACAGGCACCCGCCGCTGGGATCCCAGCCGCCCAGGGCATCCTTGGCGGCACGGATGCTGTCTGCATCCGGCGTCAGGTTGTACTGCCCATCGCTGACCGCATCGAAGGCCCCGGCCTGAAAAATGACCCCGCTGATGGTGTTGGGGAACAGCGGGCTCTTGACCCGGTTCAGCACCACCGCCGCCACCGCCACCTTGCCCACATAGGGCTCGCCCCGGGCCTCGCCGTGCACCAGCCGGGCCAGCATGTAGGTCTCGCTTTCGTTGTACCCGGCAGCTGCCACGCTGCCGCTGAGGGTAAGCCCCAGCGCGGCGGCGGTCTTTTTGCCCACCACCCCGTCTTGGACAAGGCCGTTCTTTTTCTGGAACCAGACCACCGCATCGTAGGTATCCTTGCCGAAGATGCCATCGGCGGCAGCGGTCATGTAGCCGTACTGGCGCAGCTTCTGCTGGATCTGCCGCACCTCCTCGCCCTTGCTGCCCCAGGCATACTGGGCCGCATCCGCACGGACGAACAGGAAAAACAGCACAAAGGTGACCAGGGCGCAGAAAAGCTGCAGCCAGAACATTTTATCCCGGAGCTTTGCCAACATAAAAAACCCTCCTGACCAGGCACAGGGTGCCTCATCAGGAAGGTTTGCCCGTTTCGGGTAAAATGATACATTCTTACTCCAGCGAGTGGAATTTGACCGCCCACTTTGCGGCCTCCTCCTCGCCCTCGGGGGTCTCCTGCGCCTTGGCCAGCCGGTACAGCTGCGCACAGGTGAAGCGCATATCCGAGGCAGTCTGTTTGCAGGGCTCGTTGCGATGGTTCTCCTCATCCAGCTCCAGCTTTTTCAGGTACCACTGCCGGGCGGTCTCCTTACCGTCCGGGGCATCCGACACCTGCGCCAGCGCGGCCAGACGGCTCATGGTAACGCCCAGATCCCGGCGGCTCTCGTAGCCGGGGGCCAGACGGAGGCTCTCCTCATCCAGCTCCAGCTCCCGGAGGTACCATTCGTTTGCTGCCTGCAACGCTTCGGGGGTGCCCTGCTCCTGCTTGAGCTCCGCCAGAGAGAAGTAGCTCAGGCTCAGGTTACGGCGGGTGCGGGCGGTGGGGTTCTCCCGGTAGCAGCGCTGGCAGATCTCCAGCCGCTTGCGGTACCATTCCTCCGCCTCCGCCAGCCCCTCGGGGGTCTCCCGGGTCATAGCGATATCGCCCAGATGATCGCACAGGTTGGCCAGATCCTGCCAGAGGGTAAGGGTGGGGTTCTCCCGGAGGTTTTCCTCGCAAAGCTCCATGGCCCGGCGGTACAGAGCCGCCGCCTCCTCCAGGCGCGGGGGCGCATCGGCGGCCATCTTTTGCAGCGTTATGCCCAGCACCTCGTAGGAGATGCCCAGCGAACGGCGACCGGCCCGGGTGGGGTTCTCCTTCAGGTTTTCCTCGTGCAGCGCAATGGACTTGTGGTACCACTCCACCGCCTCCTCCAGCTTGCCGCGGGTATCGGCAATGGCACCAAGGCGCTCGTAGACCACGGCCAGATCTCTCCGGCTCCTGGCGATGGGGTTCTCCCGGTAGTTCTGCTCATCCAGCTCCAGGCAGCGGCGGTACCAGCCCTCGGCCTCCGCCTGGGCCTCGGCGGTGTGGCGATCCTGCGCCAGATCGCCCAGGGTGCAGCAGGTAACGCTCAGGTTGCGGCGGCTCTTGCCGCAGGGGTTCTCCCGGTAGTTCTGCTCATCCATCTCCAGGCTCTTGCGGTACCAGCGCCCGGCCTCCTCGTAGCCTGCATCGCCGCCCTTATCCCTGGCGAGCCTGCCAAGGCGGTCGTAGGTGATGCTGAGGGAATGCCGGGTATCGTAGCAGGGGTTCTCCCGGTGGTTCTCCTCATCCAGCTCCAGACAGCGGCGGCACCATTCCTCCTGCTGGGCGCGGCCCTCGGGGGTCTCCTTCTCGCCTGCCAGACTGCCCAGATGATCGCAGGTGATGCTCAGGGCAGTACGGCTGTCGTAGCAGGGGGTCTCCCGGTAGTTCTGCTCATCCAGCTTGAGCCGGGTAAGGTAGAGCTGCTCCGCCTCAGCGCGGCCCTCGGGGGTCTCCCTGGCCTTGGCCAGGGCGGCCAGACGGTCGTAGCAGATGCCCAGGGCGCGCCTGCTCTCGTAGCCGGGGTAGTTGCGGTCGTTCTCCTCATCCCGCTCCAGCTTTTTGCGGTACCATACCTCCGCTTCGGCATAGCCCTCGGGGGTGCCCTTCACCCGGGCCACATCGCCCAGACGACCGTAGGTGATGCCCAGTGCACGGCAGCACTCATAGCCAGGGTTCTCCCGGAAATTCTCTTCATCCAGCGCCAGCAGCTTGCCGTACCACTCCTCCGCCTCAGCCCAGCCTGCGGTGGTATCCAGCGCTCTGGCCATGTTGCCCAGCCGCTCGTAGACCAGCCCCAGGGCAAAGCGGGTATCGTAGGAGGGGGCCGCCTCCAGCTCCCGCTGATAGATCTCCCGGGCCTGGTGGTACAGCTCGGCGGCCTGCCTGATGTTTTCGGGGGTGGGCTCCATGCGCAGCACATCGGCCTGAAGGGTGCAGGCCTTGGCGATGGCACCCTCAGCCTGATAGTGCTCGATGATGGCATTGAGCACATGGGTAGCGCGGATGTTCTTCAGCCGGGTAATGACCAGCCGCTCATCCTGGCCGGGCGTCTCCTGATCGAAATACGCCTCCAGCGCCTCCCGCTCGCCGGAGCACAGGGCGGCAGCCAGCCTGGTGATGGTCTTGGCCAGATCGGCCTTCTTCATCTGCTCCAGATACTCCTGCGCCGCCTCCCGATCCTTGCGCATATGCACCAGCAGGTGGGTAAAGCCGTGCTTATCCATATAGGGACTGCGGGCAAAGGCGGCCTCGTTGGTGAAGCGCTTCATCAGATAGGCAGCCATGGCCTTGTGGCCCTGCCGGGCGCTCACGCTGTACTGGCCGTACTCGCCGGAGAGCAGATAATCGCGGAAGCCCTTGGAGAAGAAGGAAATGAGCCGGTCATCCTCCCCCATGGGGATGCGGCGCACCAGAGAGCCGAACACCTTCAGCTCCTGGTTCACATCGTAATCGTCAAAGCCGGTGACCGCCGCCAGCAGCGAGCAGGGAATGGGCTCGTAGGCCACGCTGAGCACGGAGAGCAGCCTGTGCTGCTCCCGGGTGAGCTCTTCCTCCTGGCCGTTTTTCTCCATCCTGCGGTCCAGATACTGGGTATAGCGATCCCGCAGGCCGCGGGGCAGGGGCGTTTCGCCGGAGAGCCGGAGCCCTTCCTCCGCTGCCTCCCGGAAGAGCAGGGTCAGGTATTCGAAGTTGCCGTCGCAGGCCTCGAAGATCTTCTGCCGGAGCGCATCGGAGTAGCAATCCAGCTCCCGCAGGTTCTTTTCGATAAAGGCGTTCAGATCCTCCCGGCCGTTATCCTTGCTGAGGAGCACGCTCTGGCCGGTGGCGGAGCTGTGCACCGTGCGGATCTTGCTCACGATGCTCTCCTCCGGCCTGCCGGTGACCAGAATGGAAATGTTGGGGTTGATGGTGCGGGCATACTGGCGCAGCACCTTGATGAGCGGGTTGAGGCCGGTGGTCTCCTCCAGCTCATCCAGCCCATCGATGATGAGCAGATACTTCTCTTTTTCGTTTTTCAGCGGCTCCACGAAAAGGAACTCGAAAAGCCCGTCGTAATCCATCTCCTCCAGGCTGTCGAAATTACGGTTGCGGAGAAAATCGCTGTAGCTGTGGTTGGTAAGGGTGAGGGTGTAGGCCAGGTTTTTGAGCGTATCCTTTACGTTGCGGGTCTTGGGGCGGTCGAACACGCACACGTGCACCGAGCGCACCAGCTCCTTATCCTCTGCCAGGTGGCGCACGAAGGCGGTCTTGCCGGTGCCCGCCTCGCCAAGGATCACGAACAGGCGGCAGGGGATGGTATCATCCATCGCCCAGCGCTTGCACTGCTCCCGGAGCCATTCCCGGCCAACGAAATCGTCCCGCTCGGGCATGGCGATGAACTCATCGTACTGCATCGCACCGCGGATCTTCAGGTACCGCTCGAACTTGGCGCTGGGGCTGAGCAGGCTGGCAGGCTCCCGGAAGGCGGCATACAGCGCCCCCAGCTTCTGCCGGAACAGCTCCTGATCGATGCCGCCGGCACGCTCCACCGCATCCATATCGATGTAGCTGCCTGCGTTGCCCAGACGGATCTCCACCCCATCCAGCCGCAGCTGGATGAAGTGGCTGCCCTTCATGTTGTAGGCATACTGGCGCTCGTCGCAGCAGTAGCGGCTGCGCTGGGTGGCGGCGGTAACGAAAGCGACCACAAAGTCGCTTTCCCGGATGGCATCGTAGATGATGTTGGTGAAATCCTCCCCGGCGGGGATGCCGCTGGTGCCTTCGTAGCGGTCATCCTTCCAGGGCTCGTGCCCATCCCGGAGCAGGGCATCGTAGAGGGCATCCACAAGGGCGGTATGGTCGTTGTGGCCGTAGCTGATGAATATTTTCATAAACAGGGCTCCTGTTTTTTGTTTTATCTTATCATGCCCTGCAAAAACTTGTCAACGCAGGGATGGTGGGGGGCGGGCAGTGCCCCCCGGCGCAGGTCTTTGCGGATGCGAAAAGCCCCCCTGCGGGCCGGAGCCGTACAAGGGGGCTGTGTGCTGTTTGGTTGGTTCGCTTACGCCTGAACCTCTTCGGGCTTGCGGGTCTTGACGACCACATTGAGCACCGCAAAGACCACCAGCAGGCAGACGGTGACCAGAATGGCGCTCATGCCGCCGGTAAAGCCGAAGCGCTCCGCCATAGCGCCCACCACCGTGGGCATCAGGATGGCGCCGCCGGAGCCGATGGCCAGCAGCGCACCGGTGGCCATGGGGTAAGCGTTGGTGAAGATGGCCGCATCGGAATAGATCATGGGGCAGATGCCTGCCATGCAGAAGCCGAGCCCCGCCACCGACAGGCTCACTGTGAGCACGCTGCCGCTGAGCAGCATGGCGCTGAAGAACACCGCCACGCCGAAGCTGGCCACCATCATGATCTTTTTCTGGCTCACCCTGACAGAGAGCCAGGCACAGAACAGCCTGCCCACCAGCATGACCACCCACAGCAGGGTAGCCATGGTCTGGCTGTAGGTACGCACCGCCTGAGCCGCATCCCCGCCGCCAAGAGCCAGGCTCTCCAGCAGGCTTTCCTTGTTCTGGATATAGGTGACCAGCCAGCCGTTGATGGCGTACTCGGAGCAGAGGTAGCAGAACATCATCATGGCCAGGATGAGGAAGGAGGGGTTTTTGAGGAACACCAGGGTGCTGTTGGTCTTATCCTTGCGGTCGGGGCGGTCGTTTTCCAGCCTCATGCGGCCAAAGTTGAAAAGGCTGACCACGCCGCACAGGATGACCCACCCCAGCCCCGCCTGCCAGCCCAGCAGGCTGCGCAGCGCCAGGAACACCAGCGGCGCAAGGATAGCACCGATGGCAAAGGAGCCGTGCAGCATGTTGCTGGCTGCCGGGTCGCCGCCGGAGAGCCGGTTGACCATGCGGTTGTCGAAGTTGGTCACACTGCCGCGGCCCAGACCGGTGAAGGCAAAGGCCAGCAGCAGCCAGGCAGGGTTGCCCCAGAGGGTCATCATCAGAAAGCCGATAAAGGCCAGCGAGCCCATCAGCATGATGGATCTGCGCTCGCCCAGATACAGCGGGATGAGGGCGCTGAGGAAGCCCGCGATCAGGTTGCCCGCCGAATGAGCGGACAGAAACAGCCCGCTGACGGTATCGCTGAGGCCGTAGGCGGTCTTCAGGTCGGGCATCACGGAGCCCATGGTGAGGCTGAGGGTACCGTTGGCGAAAAAGGCGAAGAAGCAGGTGAACAGCAGGCTGCGCTGAGCCTTGGACATCTTTTGGATGAATGAGAACATGGCAATGACTCCTTTGGTAATGGGGTGAGGTAGAGTGAGAGGGGGCTGCCCCATCAGGGGATGAGGGCACTGAGGGTGGAGGGGTGGCAGACACGCAGCCAAGTAATATGAAGCTGCCTGTGAGCAAGGGCTGTTTTGCTTGCAGACCCGCCCCGGCAACTCGGAGCACGGGAGGCAGGGGATGCTTTTCGCCGCCAAGCGGCTTCTGCGGCTTTGGCGGGGAAGGCCGTTTCTGCCTTGATGACCCGCCCCGGCAACTCGGGGTTCGGGAGGCAGGGGATGCCGCTCGCAGCCAAGCGGCTCCCGATGCTTTGGCGAGGAAGGCTGTTCCTACCTTTCCGACCCGCCACGCCAACTCGGGGTTCGGGAGGCAACGAAAACGGAGCACAGCCAAGAGGCTCCCCGCACGCGACGGTAGCGAACGACGTCAAATCCCCCTGCCGTTTTTCGGGGCGGGTTAAGGGAGCAGTGCGCTGTACAAGCAGCGAGTAAGCTGACCTGTATCTGCGGAGTGACCTTGATTGCGACCGCCGCCACGAAAAAGGGCAATTAAGAGGGATTTGACCAAAGAGAGCGTGTCGCTGTTTTCTGGTTCCTCTTTTGCGTCAAAAGAGGAACCGCAGGTGTGGGGCGCGGAGCCCCACCCTGTTGCTCGCAGCGGTACTGCGAGGAAAAAAGCTA
>SVGN01000089.1 GCA_015056315.1 Clostridiales bacterium | reverse complement strand
CGGCACCCTCAGCCCCTGACGGGGCAGGCTACGCCCCGGTCGTTCAATCGTCGTACAGCCCACTGCCGTGGTCTGTACTCGTTTCACTCCCCACCTGCGGGTCGCTAACGCCTTCGGCGTTGTGTTCCGCAACCTCAGTCGGCGTTCTGGGCACTAACCGTGCCCGGCCCTTGCTTCGGTTGACGACTGCGGGTCGCTAACGCCTTCGGCGTTGTGCCCACTGGGCACGCGCTTCCCTCCGTCTCCACTGCGCACGCGCTTCCCTCCGGTGCCCACTAAAGAGGGAGCCGGTGCAATTGGCTGCCACCCGCAGCGATGCGCAACCCCCACCCCCAAAAATACCCCCACATCCCACTCGCATTGGAGGAACCCATTTATGGCAATCATCCTGGCCCCTATCATGCGGGATTACCTCATCCGCTTCCAGCAGACCGCCATCAAGGAGACGGGCCGCCGCCCCCTTACCTATCTGCGCACCCCCATGGACGAAAAGCTGGTCATCAACGGCTGTCAGCGCCCCGGCTTCGCCTTCTGGCAGCCCGTGGCCTGGGCCGATAACAAGGCCCCCCTGGGCAAGCAGGCCGCCGCTTTTCACGACAGCATCCTCCAGTATGTGAGCATGTGCCAGTTCCTGGAGATCCGCTTCCATCTGCCGGTGGCGCATATGGGCAGCCCTCTCAGCTTCCTGTACAACCGCACCTTCGAGACCGGGCGCAACACCGAATCCGCCCCGCCCAGCCGTGCCTTTGATGAAGCCGTCAAGCTGCACAAGGAGAACCCCGCCCAGCCGCTGGGCTACTGCATGGCCCAGACCTGCGACGGCGGCGAGCCCCTGCTGCTCATGCTCCGCGCGGAGGATGGCCAGGCCTACATCCTGCGCCCGGAGCGGGATGTGGAGCCGCTGTACCTGAAGATCACCATCGACCGGCTGCTGCCCAAGCTGCAGTTCGTGTATGACCTGTAAGGTATCCCTTTTTTTCGAAAGGAGCTGCCGATGAACCAGAAACCTCAGGGCGTGGTCAGCTACGCCGGGCTGGATGCAGCCACGCTGCTGGCCGGTGCACGGCTGATGTTTGCAGGTGGGGAGGAGGAGTGCCGCCTCGCCTCGCTGATGCCCCTGTTCCCCCGGGAGCTGATCCTCTCCATGCCCTTTGTGGGGGTGGCGCAGCCCGGGCAGCCGGTAGCGCCGGGCGGCTTTTCCATCGACCCGGCGGAGTACCATATGCGCCTGCGTGAGCAAAGCCCCCACCTGTATGCAGGCGATAACCTGCTGCGCAATACCGACGGGGAGGGCGCTTTCCATGGCCGCGGCGTGGTCACCGTGGACGAGGCATGGACCACCTGCTTCCCCCAGTACCAGCCCTATGCGGGCGAAAGGCTCGCCATCTATCCCCTGGGCGGCGGCGCACAGTGCGCAGCCGTGCCGGAAAGCCTGTACCCCAAGGCCGCCGGGCTTCTGCGGGGCGCGGAGACCGCCCTGGGCATCACCGCCCGCTGCCACGACTATGCCCATTATGTATACCAGCGCATCCGTGCCGGAGAGATGTTCGACGCGGAGCTGTTCGAAACCGAATATCTGGCCCGCCGGGGCTTGAAGCCCGTCAGCTTCTCCCAGCAGGATCTGGGCCGTTTGATGCAGGATCTCTCCATGCTGCGCAGCGTGCAGGAGGGCGGCAGCGGCGATGCGCTCTACACCGAGCACGCCAAGCGGGCCGAGCACCTGCGCCAGTACGTGCCCGGCCTCTACGCCTGTGATGTTTTTGAGGAGATCCCCCAGACCCGCCGCACCGCCCGCCTGCTCCAGCCCATGTGGGAGGAGGGCTTCGTAAGCGATTGGTGGATCTGCTGCCAGGATGCCGCCGCCTATATCGATAAAGACAGCCGCACCCTGGATATGGCCGCCCTGTGCCAGGGCTATCAGCTGGCTCCGGTGTACGATCCCCTCACCCGCGGCGGCCGCTACCCGGCCCGTGTGCGGGTGGTCACCGTGCGGGATAAGGAGCTGCGCCTCCGGGCTGCCGATACGCTGAACAACCCGGCCTACGGCAGCGGCATGACCCCGCTGGGCACCATCAGCAGGCTCATCTACCTGCCGGACAGCCGGGAGCTGCTCCGTCAGGGCAAGCTGACCTGCGAGGAGGAGCCGTACCTTTGCGAAAACACTGCCGTGCCCCCGGCCCACTGGCGGCGCATGACCGCCGCCGCCCTCCTGCAGGAGGAAAAAGGCAAGCTGGTGGATGCGCTCTACCGCCGGGAGTCGGTAATGAGCGGGGTCAGCGAGATCTCGCCGGAATACGACCGTCTGCGGGCCATGATGAACCGGCCTGTGGAGGCGCTGGAGAGCGGCATGCAGGGCCGGGAGAAGACCCATCTCAGCGGCTACGATGCGGATCTGGATTATCTGCGCCGCATGGGGCAGGAGCGGGAATGGAAGCCCATGCCCAACAAGCGCAAGCCCTTCCGTTTTGCGCCGGATGCCCTCCGGCAGGCCAGCATCGAAAGCGGCTTTGCCATGCGCACCGCCTGCCTGCGCTTTGCGTGGGATGACCTGGCGCTGCCGGTGGATGCGGGCGCTGCGGAGGATACGTCTGCGGCTCTGCGCTCTGCGGATGTCCGCTCTGCGGCATCTCCTGCGGGCGTGCTGTCTGCGGATGCACTGTCCGATGATCCCCGAACCGCCGATATCCCGGCAGATGCTCCCGCCCAGCGGACGGATGCCGAGCCTCAGCCCCTGTGGCTGAACGCTGCCGATCCGGAATGCCTCAGCGAGGAGGCCCGGGCGCTCAGCGATGGGGGAGCCGCCGGGAAGGCTGCAAGCTCCGCCGCCGGAGCCGCAGTCTCCGTTGCAGATGCTGCCGATGGAGCCGCCGGAGGCCCTGCCGCCGTTGAAGGTACCGCCGCAGATGCAGCCGGAGAGACCGATGCAAAGCCCAAGGGCAAGAAGAAGGGCGGCAAGAAGACCTCCAAGAAGCAAAAGAAGCCCAAGGGCAATGCGCCCTTTACCGAAGAAGAGCTGCTCCGGCGGCAGGTGCCCATGAAGCTGCCCGATCCCCTGCCCGGGGAGGTGGGCATGCAGACCGGGAGTGCAACCGACTCCGCTGCCAACGGAACCGCCGCCAACAGCAGCACCGCCATCCCTGCTGTCGTTGATGGGGGAGCCGACCCCGCTGCGACCAACGTCACCGGGAGCAGCGCAGCGAGTGCCGCCGGAACGCCCACCGGAGCCGCACCGGCCAACGGCAGCCCTGCCCCCGCCGCTCACAGCGCCAACGTCACGACCGCTGCCGCCGATCCCGTTGCGGCCGCCCCCGCAGGCGGCGCCGCCGGGAGCAGTGCAGCCGGCACGACCGCTGCCGCCGATCTTGCCGCTGCCGGGGAGCCCGGAGCCGCACCTGCTGCGCCCGTCACCGGCATAGCCGGAGCTGCCCCCATCGCCGGGGCTGCCGCAACCCCCGCCGCATCCATCAACGGCGACCCCGCCCACGAGCCGGATGCCAGCCTGCAACAATTGAAGAACGGTCAGCTCAGCTTCCGTTTCGATGAATTGCTCTGATCCCGCCCCACAGGCCGGATCATCCCCCCAAAAAAACCGTCAAGGAGGTACCCCGCATGAGCCTTACGCCCAGAGACATCGCCAAAATGCTGGATCACAGCACCCTGCAGCCCTACCTGACCGAAGAGGATATCCGCAAAGGCTGCCAGATCGCCCTCAAGTACGATACCGCCAGCGTCTGCGCCCGTCCCGGCGATATGAAGCTGGTCAGCCAGCTGCTCCGGGGCAGCGATGTAAAGGTCTGTACCGTGATCGGCTTCCCCCACGGCAACCACCGCACCGACATCAAGCTGGCCGAGGCCGAAGCTGCCCTGAACGATGGCTGCGTGGAGCTGGATATGGTGCTGAACATCGGCAAGCTGATCGCCGGTGATACCGATTATGTATACGAAGAGATCGCCGCCATCTGCACCCTGGCCCACAGCCGTGGCGCAAAGGTGAAGGTGATCCTGGAGACCTGCTACCTGAACGATGAGCAGAAGAAGACCGCCTGCCGGCTGTGCACCCGCGCCGGGGCGGATTGGGTCAAGACCAGCACCGGCTACGGCTCCGGCGGCTGCACGCTGGATGATCTGCGCCTGATGCGTGCAAGCGTGCCCGAGAGCGTGCAGGTGAAGGGCTCCGGCGGCATCCGGGATCTGGATACCGTGCTGGCGGCCCGTGCCATCGGTGCCAGCCGCTGCGGCGTATCCGCCACCGTCAAGATCATGGAGGAAGCCGAGAAGCGCTATGCGGAGGGCACCCTCCGGGAGGCCACCCAGCTCAAGGAGATGGAGGGCGGCTACTGAGCCTGCCTGCCGGGAGAAAAAAGTTTTTCCGGCCCTCTCATTTTTCGAAATGCCCTTTCTCAGAAATGCCAAAGCCTTGTAACATAAAGGCTTTACCCGCCTGCCATCATCCTGCCCACAGGGAAGGGTCATGGGTTTCCGGGCGGGTTCTAATCTTTTTCTCATCCAAAATGCAGCAGTATCTCAAGACAAGGCCCCCATACCGTGGTAAGATATCACCGTACCAAGGATGACCACTCACCCCGCACCGGGGTCGATACTTTAAGGAGGAAACATTCCATGTCCAACGAAAACAAGAACGGTATCTTCTCTTTTCTCTACTGCAACCGCATCAAGGTGACCAAGGGCGCTACCCCCATCATCAACCTGAGCCTGGTGTTCTGCGTCGTCGCTCTGCTGACCGCTCCCTGGCTGGTGGTCATCGGCGGCATCGTGGCGCTGGCTCTGGGCTACAAGTTCGCCTTCGAGCGCAACGCCGTTGGCTTCAGCTCCGATTTTGACGAGGTCGTCAAGGGCGCTGCCAGCAACGTCCGCAACGTTGTGGATAACGTGACCGACAAGTTCGACGGCAAGGATGACAACGACCAGCAGGGCGAATAAACCCATGCACGTCCGCCCCGTCTGTGGGGGAGGCGGTGATGCGCGCAAGCGCGCCACCGCACCCCCACAGACGGGGCGTTCGCGCTGTAGCGGGTCTCAAGTTCCGCGGCTTAAAGGGGAAGGGTCCCTTCCCTTCCCCACGCCGCTTGCGTAAGGGCCCGTACTCGCAGGTGGCTGCTCGCTTCGCCCGCCCGCTTTGCGGTCGGTCGGCTCGCTGCCCCCCTGCTCCGTGCGGGCCCCGTGCGGTTGGGGTTGGCTGCTGACCCGCGCTGATGCGCCGAACCATCGGGTAAGCTGCCCCCACCCGGCAGCACCCACCTCCGCAGGCTCCCTCTTCAGAGGGAGCTGGCTGCCCGAAGGGCAGACTGAGGGTGCCGGTCGGAGACTACTATGGAAATAGCTGTTCCACCCAACTTGGAGATGGCAGACCCCTCCCGGCAGCACCCACCTCTACAGCCCGCCCTTGCCAAAGGGGGGTGGCGGCGTAGCCGCCGGGGGGATTCCGGCTGCAGCCAACACAGAGAAAAGCAGACCCTTCCCGGCAGCACCCACCTCCGCAGGCTCCCTCTTCAGTGGGCACCGGAGGGAAGCGCGTGCGCAGTGCGCACAACGCCGAAGGCGTTAGCGACCCGCAGGTGGGGAGTGAAACGAGTACAGACCACGGCAGTGGGCTGTACGACGATTGAACGACCGGGGCGTAGCCTGCCCCG
>SVGN01000088.1 GCA_015056315.1 Clostridiales bacterium | reverse complement strand
GGCGTGGGCGTGGGCGTGGGCGTGGGCGGGGGCGTAGGTGTCGGCGTAGGCGTAGGCGTCGGCGTGGGCGTAGGTGTCGGCGTCGGCGTGGGTGTCGGCGTAGGCGTCGGCGTGGGCGTAGGCGTGGGTGTCGGCGTCGGCGCCGGCGTGGGCGTCGGCGTAGGCTTCACCAAATCATAATAATGCGTCACCACATACTCACCCGGCTGAGTGGGATCCACCGCATCCACCACCCTGCCATCCAGCGTGATGACCGTGTGCTGGTAGTAATATGGCGTATCCTCCTGCCGGGGGAAGGTATCGGTGATGGTGGTGTAATCGGTCTTGGTAAACTCCGGCTTGTAATAGCCGCCGGTGCTCTTGACCGGGCCTTCGTAATCGCAGATGATCTTTTCCACATCGGTGGGCGTTTTCAGATCCTCCCCCGTGGGGATGGAGACCCAGTTCACCTGCACGGAGGAAAGGGCGTATCTGGCCTCGGGGATGGGGAAATCCGCCTCGTTGGAATGGATGCCCTCGCTGGTCTCGATGCTGTAGTTCAGGTGGGTGGGCTGGTTGAGCGGCACACCGCTGTGGATGCCCTCGCCCCGGTCGGCCTTGTCGTTCAGGTTGACCAGATAGGAATAGCTGTACCGGCCCTTGATGACCGGATCCTCCTTGGGGTTCCACTGGATGTGCTCCTCCCGGGTGGTGAATTCATCACCGCTGAGGCGGTCGTTATCGTACTCCAGCGTGCTTTCGATGTAGTGCACCTCATCGCCCATGGGGTCGTCGATCATGGCGAGGATGTTGCACTTCACATCCTCTATGGCGCTTTCCAGCGCCAGTTCATCCTCCGCAAAGAGGAAACGGCCGTTGGGAGCTGCCATCTCCACCAGTTCCTGGCTGCGGTGGGTAAAGCCGATGGTGAACACCGTTCCCCCATCCTCCTTGAAGCCCTTGAACTGGGCGTAGTCGGTGGGGTACAGCGGCTCATACTGCTCTGTGGATACGCCGTCCGTCAGAATGACGAAAAACTTCTGGGTGGCCTCGTTATCGCTGAAATGCTCCAGCGCAGCCAGCGTACCGGTGCGCAGGGGCGTCCAGCAAACGGGCTTCCAAGTAACGAAGGTATCGTAATCCTTGGTGGAGGGGGTCTTCACCGTGCCGCGCAGCAGACTCTGGGAAAAGCCCGCATAGGTGATGAGGGTATTCTCCGGCAGGCCGTCGGTCAGGTTGCGGATGGCCTCATGGGCATAATCGATGCGGGGCTCCCGGTAGACCTTTTTGCTGCCCTCGTAGTAGAAGCAGCGGTCGCCGTAGTCGGTCTCCTCCATGTGGTGGCAGCAGCTTTCGGTATGGGTGTGGCTGCAGGAGCATATCTTTTTGTAGCGCAGCCCGTCCGGGCCGGTGATGCAGGTGCGTTTGTGCCAGGTGTTGCAGTAAGTAGCCGTGTTGGTGCATTTTTCGGTAAAGCAGGCGGCGGTATGGCTCTCCTTGCCGCAATCCGGGTTCAGCATGCAGGCATCGCTGTGCACATGGTCGCCCTCGCCGTGAGCGGGGTCTGTGCACCAGGTCATGGAGCCGGACAGATCCAGCAGGATGACCATTTCGATCTGCCGCTTGTGGATCTCATCCGCATGAATGTTGGCGCTGACCGTGACCTCCCACTCCTCCGGGCCCACACGCTCCGCCTGCTTGTGCAGAACGATCTTGCCGTTTTCATAGCTGAGATCCTCCGGCTTCAGGGGGTCGCCCGCCGCCCTGGCAGCAGGCAGGGGCAGCTGCCCAAAGAGCAGCGACAGCGCAGCCGCCAGAGAAAGCAGGCGGCAAAAAAGATGCTTTGTTGAGGCTTTCACGCTTATTCCTCCGTATCGGTAAGCAGCAAAATGGGTACAGCAAAAAAGGGAAAACTTTCCACACTCATTGTAGCATACAGAAGCGGCATATGCTAATTTTCGCTGGATTTGTTTGAATTTGTCATGATTTTTCGCCCGGGGCGGCAGCATGGCGAGCCCGGCAGAATTCAAGTGTGTTGAGAGCAAGAAAACAGGACGCTTTTCCATAAAGCGCCCTTGGATTGTGCAAAATAATTTATTACATTATTGTTACTTTTTTAACATAGGCGGTAGGGGGCCTGCCATGGGATGCTGCCGGGGTGGCTTGCCCCTTCCCGGCAGCATCACCCGTTTCGGGCACAGAAGCCCTTGGCCGGGCAACAAAGCTCAGCGCTTCAGGTAGCCACTCTTTTCCCAGAGCACCATCCACTCCTGCAGCTTGGTGAGCAGGTCTTCGTTGCACTTGGTCTTCTGCATCATATCGATCAGCTGCACCACGGCCTCGCCGTTGGTGGTGGAGCCCAGCACCTGACGGATGTTGCGCAGGCTCTCCTTGCGGCGGTCGTCCAGCAGCATATCATCCTTCTTGGTGCCGCTGCGCTGCAAATCGATCATAGGAGTGATGGGGTCGCCGTTTTCGGGGGCGCACAGCACCAGCTCCATATTGGCCGTGCCCTTGAACTCTTCGAAGATGATATCATCCACGCGGGAGCCGGTGCCGGTGGCGATGGTGGCCACCACGGTGAGGCTGCCGCCATCCCGGGTGTTGCGGGCAGCACCGAAGAAGCGCTTGGGCTTGACCAGCGCAGCGGGCGTTACCGTGTTGGACATGGGCCGCCCGTTCTGGGCCTGGGCCGCCTGATAGGCGCGGGTCAGCTTGGTGAGGCTGTCCAGCAGGATGACCACGTTCTTGCCGTTTTCCACCAGACGCATGGCCCGCTCCAGCATATTCTCGCTCACGCGGGTCTGGGTCTCGGGGGCATCGGCAAAGGTGGAGGCAAACACCTCCGCATCGGCGGTCTCCTTGAGGATGGTCACATCCTCGGGGGCGATATCGATGAGCAGCATCAGCACTTCGGCGTTCTCGTCGTTGCGCTTGATGGCGCAGCTCACATCCCGCAGGATGCTCAGGCCGTCCGCACCGTCGGGGGTGACGATCATCGCCCGCTGGCCAAAGCCGATGGGGGCGATCAGATCCACCAGACGAATGACCATATTGCCCGGGTGCTCCACGCTCTCCAGCTCGATGCGCTTTTCCGGATAAATGGGCACCAGCATCTCAAAGGCGGGGCGGGAGGTCTTCTCATCCGGCTCGCTGCCGTTGATCTTATCCACTGTGAGCAGGGCGGCGTACTTATCGCTCTCCCGGCGGGAGCGGGCCATGCCCTCCAATACATCGCCGGTGCGCAGATCAAAGCGGCGGATCTGCGCTACGGATACATACACATCGTTGCGGCCCGGCACCAGCGATTCGCTGCGCAGGAAGCCGTAACCGTCCGGCAGCACCTCCAGCATGCCGCGGGCAGGCTCGGCATTCTGCAGCTGCATCAATTCGGGCAGCTGGCCCTCCTCCGCCTGGGCAGCGAACTGCGGATCCCGCTGCATACGGTACACGCCATCGCCGGAGGGGGCATCGGTATTGCGCTGGTTATAGCCGTACCCGCCGCCCTGACGGTAGCCGTAGTTCTGCTGGTTCTGGCGGTAGTTGTTGTTATAGCCGCCGTTGTTGTAGTTGTTGTTATAGTTGTTCTGCCGGTAGCCGTAGCCCTGCTGGTGATCCCGGTTCTGGTAACCGCCGCGCTGAGGCGCTGCCCGGTAGCCCAGACGGTAGCCGTCCAGCTGCTGGGGCATCTCCCGCTGCTCCTGAGAGGGGGCACGGTAGGCCTGGCGATAGCCGTCGTTCTCCATGCGGGTGGCAGGCTCATGCTGCTCCGGCTGGGGCTGGTAGCCCTCCCCTGCCTCGCTGCGCACGGGATGGCTGCGGTTCTGGGGGCCGAAGCGGTTGGCGCTGTGGGCGGGCTGCTGGGCCTGCCAGGCCGGGCGGGCATCCCGCTGGGGCATCTGGCTGCGTGCCTGCCAGGCCTGACGGTAAACCGGACGGAAGCCATCCTCCTGCCGGTCGTTCTGGCGGGACTGGTAGCCGCTGTAGCGGGGGGCACTGGTCACATCCACCGAAAGCTCTTCGGGGCGGGCGGCGGCCTCCGGGGCGGGCTCTGCCTTGGGGGCAGAAGCGGCGGCAGGGGCGCTTTCGGCCACAGCAGGCGCAGCATCTGCGCTGCAAAGCTGCTGGGCGATCTTGCCAACGATCCCTTCCTTATCGATACCGGCATGCAGTTTGATGCCGTTTTCCTTTGCCAGCTTGCGCAGCTGAATCACCGTCATGGCCTGCAAATCGCTGATCTGCAAAAGAAACCCTCCTTTTCTGTTTTCAGGCTGTATAGATGGTTTTGTTAAGGTTTACGAGCCAGTACCGCATCCCGCTCCACGGCCTGCTCCACCCAGTGGGCGAAGCCGTCGAAGGGCGGCTCGGTAAGGGGTGTGAGGCCGGCGGCCTCCAATGCGGCCGCAGCCTTCTGCCGGGGCAGGGTGTACGCATTGAACGAGAACGCTGCCACACCTCCGCTTTTCAGCACCTGGGCGCAGCCCTCGGCAATACGGCTCAAGAGCCGTTCCGGCGAAGAGAGGCCTCTGCCCTCCTGGGGCGCATGCTGCACACCGTAGGGCAGGTCGCCCACGATCAGGTGGCAGGTGTTGGGCTTCATCATGCGGGCCAGCTGGCCGGAATCGCCGCTGATGAGGCGCAGGGTGCGGGTATCGCCCTGCTTTTGGCTCTCGGCGGTCTCCGCTACCGTATAATCGATGGTCTGCACATGCCCGCCGCCGGTAAGGGTCTGGGAGCCGGTGGAGCGCTTGTGCTTGTAGCGGTTCATTTTCAGGGAGCGGGCAAAGTAGGTATCCGCTTCCCGGAGGGCTTTATCGTCCCTGTCCACACCGATGGCGTTATGCCCCAGCGACAGGGCGCAGAAGGCCGTGGTGGCTTTGCCGCAGACCGGGTCCAGCACGGTAAGGGGCGTATTGCTTTTCGCAAAGTCGGAGGCAGCCAGGGCGCAGTTGAGGAGCATCATGGTAAAATCGGCATTGGTCTTGCCCTTGTATTTGAGCACCTGGGAGAGCTCCTCGGGCAAAAACCATTCGGGCGTGCGCCGGATGGGCCGGAGCAGCCCTTCGCCGGCAACTTCGGCCAGCAGGGCGCAGCCGGAATGCCGGGAGAGCATACGAAGCAGCCCTTCGGGCATTTCGTCTGTTTCGAAGCACAAAAACGGCTCGCCGCCATATTCGGCTGCCGTTACCGGGCAGCCGGGCTGCCAGGCATTGAGCATGGTTTGTAGTTCGATCGTCGCCAGCTGCTGAAGAGACTGGCGGTAACGCGCATTGGCGTGGGGCTTGAGGAGCATTGCGTACAGCACAAAGAGACCTCTTTCTCGCTTGAATAACATTCGATGATCGCACAGCCGCCCGCGAAACGGCGGCCTTTGATGGTTGAATACAGAAGATAGCATGCACAAATGCTGTTAGGGATTATATCACACCCGATGTAAATTTGCAAATCTTTACCGGCAGAGAAAACCGTCGAAGATGGACGAATACCGTTCATTTTACAATTGTTGAACAACACGAAAAAACCGCCCCATACGGGACGGTTTTTTCGTGAGCACCATAGCAGGTGCAAGGTGGAGGTGCCACCCGGATTTGAACCGGGGAATAAAGGTTTTGCAGACCTTCGCCTTACCGCTTGGCTATGGCACCGTGTGTGGAGCGGTAGACGAGATTCGAACTCGCGACATCCACCTTGGC
>SVGN01000003.1 GCA_015056315.1 Clostridiales bacterium | reverse complement strand
TACCGCTGCGAGGAACAGGGTGGGGCTCCGCGCCCCACACCTGCGGTTCCTCTTTTGACGCAAAAGAGGAACCAGAAAACAGCGACACGCTCTCTTTGGTCAAATCCCCAATGATTGCCGTTTTTCGTGGCGGCGGTCGCAATCAGGGTCACTCCGCAGCGGCAGGTCAGCTTACTCGCTGCTTGTACAGCGCACTGCTCCCTTTACCCGCCCCGAAAAACGGCAGGGGGATTTGACGTCGTTCGCTACCGTCGCGTGCGGGGAGCCGCTTGGCTGTGCTCCGTTTTCGCTGCAACCCGAACCCCGAGTTGTCCGGGTGGGTCGGCTTCAAAAACAGCCTTATTCCATAAGCTATCCCACGCTGCATGCCAGCCAACTCCACAGCCCCCCTTGCCAAAGGGGGGTGGCTCGCCGAAGGCGAGACGGGGGGATTCCGGGAGCAGCCAAGCCGCATTTTTCTCTCGTGTGGTCTGCATCGGCACCCTCAGTCTGCCCTAAAGGGCAGACAGCTCCCTCTAAAGAGGGAGCCGTCACGGTTGCTTACCACCCGCAGCAATGCGCCACACCCAACTTGGGTAAGACAGACCCCACCCGGCAGCACCCACCCCCACAAGGCTCTCCTCTTCAGAGGGAGCTGTCAGGCGAAGCCTGACTGAGGGTGCCGCCCGCTGTACCGCCGGTAGGGCTTCGCTGCCACCCAAACCGGGCAGAGCACCCGCCATATCCCACCCCCCGTAATTTTCGTACTTTTTTCGTTCCGAAAACGGATTGTAATACCCCCGCAACTATGGTACAATCCGCATAGATGGAAACGTTCAACAGCATCCTGACAACGCCTGGGTGTCGAAAACGTTTTCGAAATACAGGAGATCACCAAGGAGGCAACCAGAATGAATTACGGTTACTTCGATAACAGCAAGCGGGAGTATGTCATCACCGATCCCCGCACCCCCATGCCCTGGGCCAACTACCTGGGCAGCCCCGCCTACGGTGCCATCGTTACCCAGAACGCGGGCGGCTACAGCTTCGTAAAGAGCGGCGCTGCGGGCCGTATCCTGCGCTACTCCTTCAACCAGTTCGACGAGCCCGGCCGCTACATCTACCTGCGCGACCAGGAGACCGGCGATTTCTGGTCTGCCAGCTGGCGGCCTGTGGAAAAGTCTCTGGATGAGTACAAGACCATCACCCGCCACGGCACCAGCTATACCGAGATCGAGAGCGAGTACAGCGGCATCCGGTCCAAGGCGCTGTACTATGTGCCCATGGATGCCACCCACGAGGTGTGGCGTCTCACCGTTACCAATACCGGCGATAAGGCCCGCACCCTGGGCGTTACCGGCTACTGCGAGCTGACCACCGAGAGCTTCTATTCTCAGGATCTGGTCAACCTCCAGTACACCCAGTTCATCACCTGCACCGAGTTCAAGGGCGATTTCATCCTCCAGCACATCAACCAGTTCTGCGATCGGGATGAGAACGGCGAAAACGGCCGTGAGCGCTTCTTTGGTCTGGCCGGTGCTGAGGTGGCCAGCTACACCGGCCGCCGCGAGGGCTTCCTGGGCGTGAGCCGCTTCAACGCTCCCAAGGGCGTTGTGGAGGGCAAGCTGCCCAACACCCTCAACTTCAACGGCAACCCCTGCGGTGCCCTGAATGCCGTCATTACCCTTGAGCCCGGCGAGAGCAAGACCGTGGCCTTCGTGCTGGCCCAGAAGGGCAGCAAGGAAGCCCGTCAGCTGCTGGATCACTACGCCGACACCGCCAACGTGGTGGATGCCGAGCTGAAGGATCTGATCGCTTACTGGCACGGCAAGCTGAACAACCTGAACATCAACACCCCCAGCGAAGAGCTGAACACCATGATCAACACCTGGAACGCCTTCCAGTGCTTCACCACCTTCGTGTGGAGCCGCGCCGCCAGCCTCATCTACTGCGGCGAGCGTAACGGCTACGGCTACCGCGATACCGTGCAGGATATCCAGGGCATCATCCATCTTGACCCCCAGATGGCCAAGGAGCGCATCAAGTTCATGCTGTCCGCCCAGGTGCACCATGGTGCCGGTCTGCCCCTGGTCAAGTTCAACCACAACCCCGGCCACGAGGATAAGCCTGAGGACGAGAGCTACGTCCGCGAGACCGGCCACCCCGCCTACCGCGCCGACGATGCCATGTGGCTCTTCCCCACGGTGTACAAGTACATTGCCGAGACCGGCGATACCGCTTTCCTCGATGAGGTGATCCCCTTCTCCGACTTCGACGAAGGCACTGTGGTGGAGCACCTGAAGCGCGCCATCGACTTTACCCTCAACCATCTGGGCGCACACGGCATGCCCGCCGGTCTCCACGCCGACTGGAACGACTGCCTGCGTCTTGGCAAGCAGGGCGAAAGCTCCTTCGTTGCGCTGCAGTTCTACTATGCCCTCACCATCCTGCGCGAGATGATCAAGGATCGCCCCGAGCACGCCGAGTACTGCGCCTTCCTCAAGGAGAAGGCCGAGGAGTTCTACAAGAAGATCAACGAGCTGTTCTGGGAGGATGACCGCTTTACCCGCGGCTACTCCGAGGAAGGCGATGTGATCGGCTCCAAGCAGAACATCGAAGCCTCCATGTGGCTCAACCCCCAGAGCTGGAGCGTCATCTCCGGTCTGGCCACCAAGGAGCAGGCCGAGGCCGCCCTTGCCAGCGTCAACAAGCTGCTCAACACCCCCAACGGCGTTGAGGTGATGGCCCCCTGCTACAAGTACCACTACTTCGACGGCGCGCTGATGAAGCTGTTCAACCCCACCACCAAGGAGAACGGCGGCATCTTCTGCCAGGCTCAGGGCTGGATCATCCTTGCCGAGAGCCTGATGGGCCACGGCGGCACCGCCTACCAGTACTTCCTGGAGAGCTGCCCCGCCGCCTACAACGACCGTGCCGAGATCCGCGAGATCGAGCCCTACGTCCACGGCCAGTTCATCGAGGGCCATGAGTCTCCCCAGCCCGGCCGCTCCCACGTGCACTGGCTCACCGGTACCGCCAGCACCGTTATGGTGGGCTGCGTAGAGGGCATCCTGGGCCTGCGCCCCACCCCCGAAGGCCTGCTGGTCAGCCCCGCCATCCCCGCCGAGTGGGACGGCTTCACCATGGATAAGACCTTCCGCGGCAAGCGCCTGCACATCGTTGTGGATAACGCTGCCCACCACGAAGGCGGCGTACAGAAGCTGTACCTGAACGGCACCGAGATCCCCGTTGGCGTGATCGCCGATGACAAGCTCACCGACGGCGCCGAGATCAAGGTGGTCATGTAATTTCAAAGACTGCTGCGTTGCCCGGAGCATAGCCGGGGGGATCGTCTCCCCCCCGCCGCTCCCGGCAACAGGCGCAAAAGGCTCCCCGCCCCCCCGCAAGGGGGAGCGGGGAGCTGTTTTGTTGGTAGCCAAGCCGGGCGGGACAGGCCCCGCCGTGGCGGTGGGAGGCAACTACGGCTGGGAGTTGAATCCCTCAGTCGGCTACGCCGACAGCTCCCTTTGGCAAGGGAGCCTTTGGAGTTGACTGCCACCCCCGGGATTGTGCACCACACCCACCCCGGGGAAAACGGCCCCCCTTCCGGTGTTCACCCCACGGCACCCTCAGCCCCTGACGGGGCAGGCTACGCCCCGGTCGTTCAATCGTCGTACAGCCCACTGCCGTGGTCTGTACTCGTTTCACTCTCCACCTGCGGGTCGCTAACGCCTTCGGCGCCCGGCGCACTGCGCACGCGCTTTCCTCCGGTGTCCTCTAAAGAGGAGAGCCTGCGGAGGTGGGTGCTGCCGGGAAGGGTCTGCTTTTCTCTGTGTTGGCTGCAGCCGGAATCCCCCCGGCGGCTACGCCGCCACCCCCCTTTGGCAAGGGCGGGCTGCAGAGGTGGGTGTTGCCGGAAGGGGGCTGCTTACCAGATGGTTCGGCGCATTAGCGCGGGTCGGCAGCCAACCCCAACCGCACGGGGCCCGCAACGCAGCCGGGGGGCGACCGCCGACCGCCGACAGGCGGGCGGAAGGGAGACCACCGGCGAGGACGGGCCCTCAAGCAAGCGGCGTGGGGAAGGGAAGGGACCCTTCCCCTTTAAGCCGCGGAACTGCAGACCCGCCGCTAGCGCGAACGCCCCGCCACAGGGGGCAGGTGGGAGAGCGCGCAGCGCAATACCACCCGGCCCCCTGCGGCGGGGCGGACGTGCAGTCTTGCTTTTTCCCCCTTTTCCCGATATAATATCAAGTAGCAATGTAAACCGACAAACCCATCGTTACAGTCGAAATAAACGAAAGGGAGGTGTGTGCGGATGAACGACGTTCCCCAGTACGTGATCGAAATGCTGCACATCACCAAGGAGTTTCCCGGCATCAAGGCCAACGACGATATCACCCTGCAGTTGAAGAAGGGCGAGATCCATGCCCTGCTGGGCGAGAACGGCGCGGGCAAATCCACGCTGATGAGCGTGCTCTTCGGCCTCTACCAGCCGGAGAAGGGCACCATCCGCAAGGATGGCCGGGAGGTACGGATCAACAACCCCAACGATGCCACCGCCCTGCACATCGGCATGGTGCACCAGCACTTCAAGCTGATCGATGTGTTCACCGTGCTGGATAACATCATCCTCGGCGCGGAGGATGTGGGCGCTATGGGCTTCCTCAAGCGCAAGGCCGCCCGCAAAAAGGTGCGGGAGCTGAGCGAGCGCTACGGCCTCAAGGTGGATCTGGATGCAAAGATCGAAGACATCACCGTGGGCATGCAGCAGCGTGTGGAGATCCTCAAGATGCTCTACCGTGATAACGAGGTGCTCATTTTCGACGAGCCCACCGCCGTGCTCACCCCTCAGGAGATCGACGAGCTGATGCAGATCATGCGCGGGCTGGCCAGAGAGGGCAAGAGCATCCTGTTCATCACCCATAAGCTGAACGAGATCATGGCGGTATCCGACCGGGTAACGGTGCTGCGCAAGGGCCGCTATGTGGGCACGGTGGAGACCGCCCAGACCACCAAGGCCGAGCTGAGCCGCATGATGGTGGGCCGTCCCGTGCAGCTGGAGGTGGAGAAGGACGATGCCACCCCCGGCGATGCGGTGCTTACGGTGAAGGAGCTGTGCGTGCCCTCCAAGCTCTACAAGCGGGATGCGGTGCATAACGTGAGCTTTACCGCCCACGCAGGCGAGATCCTGTGCATCGCAGGCATCGACGGCAACGGCCAGACCGATCTGGTCTACGCGCTGACGGGCCTTGAAAAGCCCTCCTCCGGCAGCATCACCCTGATGGGGCAGGATGTGAGCCACGCCTCCGTAAACAAGCGCAGCGAGGCGGGCATGAGCCACATTCCCGAAGACCGGCACAAGCACGGCCTGGTGCTGGATTTCACGCTGGAGCAGAACATGGTGCTGCAGCGCTTCAACGAGCCCCGGTTCCAGAAGGCGGGCTTCATCCGCTTCGACCAGGTGCGCTCCTATGCCGAGGAGCTGATCGAGCAGTACGACGTGCGCTCCGGTCAGGGCGCGGTCACCACGGTGCGCAGCATGTCCGGCGGTAACCAGCAGAAGGCCATCGTGGCCCGCGAGATCGAGCGGGACAAGCCCCTGATCATCGCCGTGCAGCCTACCCGCGGCCTGGATGTGGGCGCTATCGAGTACATCCACGGTCAGCTGGTCAAGCAGCGGGATGCAGGCAAGGCTGTGCTGCTGGTATCTTTGGAGCTGGATGAGGTCATGAACCTTTCCGACCGCATCCTCGTTATGTACGAGGGCGAGATCGTGGGCGAGTTCGACCCCAAGCAGATCACGGTAGAGGAGCTGGGCCTGTACATGGCAGGCGCCAAGCGGCAGGAGGCGAAAGCGTAAATGAAAAAGAATTCCTTTCTTCGATCGCCCGGCGCACGCTCCGTTATGGCGTCGGTCATCTCCATTCTGATCGGCCTTCTGGCCGGCAGCGTGCTGATCTGGATCGTGGGTCTGGTCAGCCCCACCATCAGCGCCAAGGGCATCTGGGAGGGCATCCGCCTGGTGTTTGCGGGCCTGTTCTCCACCGGCCGCAATGCTGCCGGTGCCCTTACCTTCGGCTTTAACCCCACCAACATCGGCAATATGCTCTTCCGCGCCACGCCCCTGGTGCTGACGGGCCTCTCCGTGGCCGTGGCCTTCAAGACCGGCCTGTTCAACATCGGCGCGCCGGGCCAGTATCTGGCGGGCACCGCTGCCAGCCTGTTCATCGGTTTGGGGCTGTCCACCGGCTCCGGCCCCCTGTACGATTGGCTGGTGGCGCAGGGCATGGCCCCTGCGGTCATCTTCCCCGCCTGGCTGGTGTGGACGCTGGCCTTCCTGGGCGGCATGCTGGCGGGTGCCCTCTGGGGCGCTATCCCCGGCCTGCTCAAGAGCCTGCTGAACATCAACGAGGTGCTGGCCTGCATCATGACCAACTGGATCGCCGCCAACCTGGTCACCTGGATGTTCGACGTTTCCAACCTGAAGAACGTGATCGAGGGCACCAAGACCGGCTACATCTACAAGACCACCTTCAACAACGTTGCCACCTCCAAAATGGGGCTGGATAAGATCTTCCCCAATTCGCAGGTGAACGGCGGCATCATTATTGCCATGGCGCTGGCGGTGCTGGTATACATCATGCTCACCCGCACCACCTTCGGCTACCAGCTCAAGGCCTGCGGCTCCAACCGCTTCGCCGCGCGCTATGCGGGCATCAACGACAAGCGCAACATCGTGCTCAGCATGGCCATCGCCGGTGCGCTGGCGGGCGCTGCCGGTTCCCTGTACTACCTGAGCGGCAACACCGAGTTCTTCTGGTCCACCTATCAGTCACTGCCCGCAGCGGGCTTCAACGGCATCCCCGTGGCGCTGCTGGCCTCCAACCACCCCATCGGCGTGGTGTTTACAGGCATCTTCATGTCCATGCTGGATATCTGCGGTCTCCAGCTCACCAACCTGACGGCCTACAATGAGTACATCACCGACGTGATCATCGCTGTCATCGTGTACCTGAGCGCCTTCTCCCTGCTCATCAAGATGATGCTGGGCCGCCGCCGCAAGGCTGCCGCCGAAGCCGCCGCCGATGCACAGCCCGCCCCGCAGCCCGATCCCCAGCCCGACCCCCAGCCTGCTGCGGCAGAGGCTGCTCCCGTACAAGCCGCCGGAGAGGAGGAGAACGCATGACCACTTTCTTTGAGAACCTGACCTCCGGAAGCATGGTCTTCCTCATCCGACAGACGCTGATCTATGCGGTGCCCCTGATGATCGTTGCCCTTGCGGGCGTATACGCCGAGCGCAGCGGCATCATCAACCTGGCGCTGGAGGGCATTATGATCTTCGGCGCGTTCATCGGCGTGCTGTTCGTGCGCCTGGTGCAGCAGTGGGGCTGGTTCCAGGCTGTCTACGATGCGGATAACTACCTGGGTCTGCAGGGCTTTATGCTGCTGACCATGCTGGTGGCCGCCGCACTGGGTGCGCTGTTCTCCATGCTGCTGGCCTTTGCCGCCATCAACCTGAAGGCGGACCAGACCATCGGCGGCACCGCCCTCAACCTGATGGCCCCCGCCCTGGTGCTGTTCCTGGTGCGCCTCATCGCCAACCAGAACACCCTGCAGATGCACACCGGCGACAGCGCCAGCTGGTTCATGCTCAAGAAGGCCATGTTCGGCTATGGCCGCACCGAGCAGCCCGGCTTCCTGTTCGATACCTTCGTTAACAAGGTGTACCCGGCCACCTATGTGTGCATCCTCATCTTCGTCATCATGTCCATCATCCTCTACAAGACCCGCTTCGGCCTCAGGCTGCGCAGCTGCGGCGAGAACCCGCAGGCCTCTGACAGCCTGGGCATCAACGTGTTCAGGATGCGCTACGCCGGCGTGGGCATCTCCGGCGCGCTGGCGGGCATCGGCGGCTTCGTCTACGCCCTTACCACCACCAACTGCACCGCCAACGGCGATGTGGCAGGCTTCGGCTTCCTGGCCCTTGCCGTTATGATCTTCGGCAACTGGAAGCCCCTGGGCGTGGCGGGCGCAGCCCTGCTGTTCGGCCTGTTCAAGTGCGTGGCCGCCAGCTACGGCAGCCTCTACGTGCTCAACGGTGCAGGCGAGAAGATCTTCTTCCTGAAGGATCTGGGCATCAACACCAACTTCTACCGCCTGCTGCCCTACCTGATCACCCTGATCGTGCTGGCCTTTACCTCCAAGAGCAGCCGCGCGCCCAAGGCGGAGGGTATCCCGTATGACAAGGGCAGCCGGTAACGGCGGGTCTGCTTGCGGAGTGGATGCGGGGGCTTTGCCCCCTGCACCCCCACAAGGGGCTGAGTCCCTTGACCCGCTCATTTTGTCCCGTACCCGGGCTGGGTACGGGACAGTGAATATTTGTATATGAATAGCCCCGTCGTTCGCTGGAGAGGGTTCTCCGGGAACGGCGGGGCTGTTATGTTGCAGGGTTGGGAGCGGGGGCTTTGCCCCCTGCACCCCCACAAGGGGCTGAGCCCCTTGACCCGCTCATTTTGTCCCGTACCCGGGCTGGGTACGGGACAGTGAATATTTGTATATGAACAGCCCCGTCGTTTGTCGGAGAGGATCTTCCGGAAACGGCGGGGCTGTTATGTTGTGGAAAAAGTGGAAGCAGCGTTCCTGCAACCGAGGGCGGCAGCACAGCCTGTGGGGTGATTCGCCCCTCAGGGCTTACGCCTTGAACTCCCCGTCGATCTTCTGAAGCAGGTCGATGATGGGCAGGCTCTGGGGGCACTGGCTCTCACAGGCACCGCAGCCGATGCACTGGGAGGCATCGTGGCCCTCCTTGACCAGGTTGTTGTAGCCCCAGCTGTGCTTCCAGTTCTGGCCCAGCATGGCGTTTTCGTTGTAGGAGTGGAAAACAGAGGGGATGAACACATCGTTGGGGCAGGGCACGCAGTAGCGGCAGCCGGTGCAGCCGATGGGCACACGGGCCAGGTAGGTCTTCTTCAGCTCGCTGACGAGGGCCTTGTCGCTCTCGCTGAGGCCGCCCACGGTGAGCCGGTCGAAGATCTGCAGGTTATCCTCCAGCTGCTCCATAGAGGACATACCGCTGAGGATGGTGGCCACCTCCGCATAGTCGGCTATGTAGGCAAAGGCCCATTCCACGGCGCTGCGCTGCTTCTCGTAAGCATCCATCAGCTGCTTTACATCGGCAGGGGGATTGGCCAGCGCGCCGCCGCGCAGCGGCTCCATGATCACCAGGGGCACACCGGCTTTTCCGGCAGCCTTCAGGCCTTCTTCGGTGGCCTGCTTGTCGTCATCCAGATAGTTGTACTGGATCTGTGCCATGGCCCAGTTGTAATCGCCAAGGATGTCCAGGAAGCAGGCCTTGTCATCGTGGAAGGAGAAGGCGGGGTACTTGATGCGCCCATCCGCTACGGCCTCATCCAGGAACTTCTTGTAGTTGAGGGAGCGCATCAGCTCCATGCGATCCTTGTTCATGGCGTGGAGCAGGTAGAAATCGATGCTGGCAACGCCCAGCTTCTTCAGCTGCTCGTCCAGCAGGCGGTTCATGTCCTTCTCTTCCTTCACAAGCCAGATGGGCAGCTTGGTGGCCAGCTTCACCTTTTCCCGGTAGCCGTCCTTCAGGGCCTCGCCCACCACCAGCTCGCTCTCGCCATCGTGGTAGGGGTAGGCGGTATCCACATAGGTGATGCCCCGGTCGATGCCGGTGCGGATCATAGCGATGGCGGCCTCCCGGTCGATGACGGTCTTGCCGTCCTTCTGCACGGTGGGCAGGCGCATGCAGCCCATGCCCAGGCGGGATACATCAAAGCCAAGCTTGCCAAAGGGTACGTATTGCATTGTGGTCTCTCCTTTTAGGAAATATTGTTGTATACATCATAACGGAAAACAGCGAGCTTGTAAAGTAAAAAAAGGCCGCCGAAAACTCGGCGGCCTTTCAGACTGTTGATAAACCCAAACTTATCGAGCAGAGCCGCACATCTTGCACCTTCGGTGCTCGCTGTGCTTGCAGGAAAACGCTGCGGCGTAAGGGCTGTGGGCTCTGCCCACACCCGGCAGGGGGATGATCCCCCTGCACCCCGCACTTTGTCGACAATCTGAAAAGCCGCCGAAAACTCGGCGGCCTTTGTAAATATGCTTACTTGGCAAACTCGGTGGAGCGGGTCTCGCGGATCACGTTCACACGGATCTGGCCGGGGTACTCCAGCTCCTTCTCGATGCGCTTGGCCACTTCCTTGGCCAGCACCTTGGTGCCCTCGTCGGTCACATCCTCGGGCTTGACCATGATGCGCACCTCGCGGCCGGACTGGATGGCGAAGCACTTCTCCACGCCCTGGAAGCTGTTGGCGATCTCCTCCAGCTTCTCCAGACGCTTGATGTAGTTCTCCAGGCTCTCGCGGCGTGCGCCGGGGCGGGCGGCGGAGATGGCATCGGCGGCCTGCACCAGCACGGCCTCGATGGTCTGGGGCTCCACATCGTTGTGGTGGGCCAGGATGGCGTGGATCACGTCGGGGCTCTCGCGGTACTTGCGGGCCAGCTCGGCGCCCAGGGTAACGTGGGTGCCCTCGGCCTCGTGGTCTACGCCCTTACCGATGTCGTGCAGCAGACCGGCGCGCTTGGCCAGTGCCACATCTGCGCCCAGCTCGGCGGCCATCATACCGGCCAGGTGGCTCACCTCGATGGAGTGCTTCAGCACGTTCTGGCCGTAGGAGGTGCGGTAGCGCAGGCGGCCCAGGATCTTGACCAGCTCGTGGTGGATGCCGTGCTGATGGGTCTCGAACACAGCCTGGTCGCCGGCCTCGCGGATCTGCTGATCCACTTCCTTGCGGGCCTTCTCCACCATTTCCTCGATGCGGGCGGGGTGGATGCGGCCATCCATGATGAGGCGCTCCACTGCAATGCGGGCGATCTCGCGGCGTACCGGGTCGAAGGCGCTGACGATGACGGCCTCGGGGGTATCATCGATGATCAGGTCAACACCGGTGGCGGTCTCCAGGGCGCGGATGTTGCGGCCCTCGCGGCCGATGATGCGGCCCTTCATATCGTCGTTGGGCAGGTTGATGACGGATACGGTGGTCTCGGCAACGTGGTCGGCGGCGCACTTCTGAATGGCCAGCGCAATGATGTTGCGGGCCTTCTTTTCGCCCTCCTCACGAGCCTTGGTCTCAATTTCGCGCACCATGGCGGCGGCGGAGTGGTAAGCATCCTTCTGGATGCGGCTCACCAGCATCTGGCAGGCTTCATCCTGCGTCATACCGGCGATGCGTTCCATTTCCTGTACCTGCTTGTCCTTGCCCTTCTCCAGCTCATCCCACTCCTTCTGGAGTTCGGTCTGCTTCTGGTTGAGGCTCTCTTCGCGGGTCTCCAGGTTATCCTGCTTCTTGTCGAGGCTTTCCTCGCGCTGCAGGATGCGGCGCTCGCTGCGCTGCACCTCGGCGCGGCGCTCCTTGCACTCACGATCCAGCTCGGTCTTGAGGCGGAGCACTTCCTCTTTGGCTTCCAGAATGGTTTCTTTTTTCTTTTCGTCAGCTTTGCGCTGTGCGTCTTCCAGCAGGTTGCGGGCGTACTCTTCGGTGCGGCCGATGCGCTTCTCGCTGGCCTGCTTGCGGTATTGATAACCGCCCACGGCACCTGCGGCAGCAGTTGCCAGAGCGATCAGTATGGTCCAAAAGATCTCCATGTGCCAACATTCTCCTTTCTTTGTTTTGCTTCTCTGTGCTTTGGTCTTGGTCGGGGAGTGGCCCGGATGCTTTTCTGCGCCAACGCAAAAAAGCCGCTGAGCCATGCTCGTGCGGCTGCTGCCCTTGCAGAGGGGTACACCTGTAGCAATGTATACCTTGGGTAAGGAAATTGCGTACAGAAGGGTACACCTATATCCGACCGATGCGCGCCTTTGGGGCGGCATACCTATGATCTAAAAGCTCCGACCCATAGGGCACAGCAATGCTGCGCAGCGGGTGGGAAGTTCAAAACCGATGCTGGATATATCTGAAAAAACAGCTGAACCGGCGCATACGGTGCGCTAAGTTCATTAGCCGACATACCTATTATAAGGGCACTGCCCAAGTCTGTCAAGCGATGGGGTTTGACACAGAATGTAGAAAAATCGGGCTTTTCCACACCGTCCTCTATGGGCGTGGGGCAGAAAAAAGGCTGCCGCAGCAGGGCGGGCAGCCTTTTTGGTTTGGAATATTATTTTTTTGTTACGAAGCTTCCAAACTTATTCTGCATAGATGCGGGGGGAGAGGATGCCGATATCCGGCAGGTTGCGGTAGCGCTCCGCATAGTCCAGGCCGTAGCCCACCACGAATGCATCGGGGATCTCGAAGCAGGAATAGTCCACAGACAGGGGCACGCGGCGGCGGGCGGGCTTATCCAGCAGGGAGCAGATGCGCAGGCTGGAAACACCGCGGCTGTCCAGCACCTTCTTGAGGTAGCTGAGGGTGGTGCCGGAGTCTACGATATCCTCCACGATGATCACATCCCGGCCGTTCACGGAGCGGCCCAGATCCTTCACCAGCTGCACCTCGCCGGAGGTGGCGGTGCCGTTGCCGTAGCTGGAGACCACCATGAAATCGATCTCCAGGGGCAGGTCGATCTGGCGGATCAGGTCGCTGAAGAAAATGCTGGCGCCCTTCAGGATGCAGACCATAACAGGCTTCTTGCCCGCATAATCCCGGGTGATACGCTCGCCCAGCTTCGCGACGGCCTCCTTCAGCTGGGTTTCGGTATACAGGATGCTTTCCAGGTCCTCGTAGAGTTTCCATTGCTTATCCATGGCTCTCGTCTCCTTTGTGGGTAGTGGGCAGGTAGGGCAGCGGCAGGTTCACGGTAAGGGTCAGGCAGGGGGTATCCGGCGCAAAGGCCAACGCCTGTGCCGTGCACAGGCCGGGGATCCACAGGATGCTGCCGCCCGCCGCCAGCACCGGCAGCAGGGGGCGCAGGGGCTGATCCACCTTCCGGTCGGTGAGCCAGCGGCGCAGGGGCTTGTCACCGGGCGCACCCAGCGGGTGGATCCGGTCGCCGGGGCGAGGGGTACGCAGCACGCAGCCTTCCGCCAGCGCAAGAGGGATGTGCACGGTACAGGCGCTGGGCGGCGCTTGGGTGGGCACGGTGCGGGCACAGGCTGCCATCAGCAGCGGGGTGCCGTCCTTGCCGATCCAGCCGGGCAGGGGCAGGGCTTCCGCATCTGCCGCAAGGCCGCTGAGTGAAACGACACCGCCCACCGGCAGCGGGCTTTCTCCGCTGGGCAGGTCTTCGGCTGCCGGGCACAGGGCTTCGCCGCCCTGCCGGGTCAGGTGCAGCAGCCGCTGCCCCCGAAGGGCGGTGAGCCCGCAGGGCAGGTTCAACTGTGCTCCGGTGCGCTCCGGGGGCAGCAGCGTGAGCAGCGCTTCGCTGTCCAAAGCGGAGAGCTGCCTTTCGTCGGGGGTCACGCCCATGCGCTCCAGCCCGTGGGCGTACCACAGCCGCAGGGCCCGCACCTGAACAGCCGCATCGGCGGCTTGCAGGGCCCCGGTGTCGATGGCGTGCAGCCCGGGCAGGCAGAGGCGGTTTTCGCAGTAAAGCGCCCGGGCCTGTGCGGCGAGGGCTTCCTCATCCCGCCGCAAAAGGGCGGCGGTCTGCGCCATGCGCCCGGTGCAGCCGGGGGAGAGCTGCTCCAGCAGGGGCAGCACCTGCAGCCGCAGGGCATTGCGCAGGGTGAGGGCTTCGTGGTTGGTGGCATCCTCCCGGTAGGGCGCGCCCCACTGGGCAAGGGCCTCCTGCAAGGCCTGCTTGGGCAGGGCGAGGAAGGGGCGCAGCAGCAGCCCGCAGCCGAAGGGCGCGCGCTCCTGCATGGCGGCAAGGCCCGCAGCGCCCGCCCCCCGCAAAAGATGCATCAGCAGGGTCTCGGTCTGGTCATCCCGGTGGTGGGCCAGCAGCAGCGCATCCGCATGGATGGCCTCCATATCGGCGGTAAAAAAGCGGCGGCGCAGCTCCCGGGCACGGGTCTCCATGCCGGGCAGGGTGGGGTCGCCGCCCAGCTGGGCCTCATGTACATACAGGGGCACCCCCAGCCGGGCGCATTGCGCCCGCACCAGCTGCTCATCCAACAGGGAGCTTTCGCCCCGCAGACCGTGCTGCACATGGCAGGCGTGCAGGGTGATGGGCAGCTCCTGCCGCAGGCGGGCAAGGCCCTGCAGCAGCGCCATGCTGTCGCAGCCGCCGCTGACCGCTGCCAGCAGCGTAAGGGGGCGGCTTTCCAATGCGGAAAGGCTCCTGCGGAGCGCTTCCAGCGCCATGGGGGCGCTCACGGCTCCGCCTCCGCAGTAAGCAGGGTGAGCACATCATCGTACAGGTCGGGGTCGTTCATGGCGGCATGGGCCCACTGCCGGGCCTCGTGCTGCCCGGGCAGCAGCAGCCCCAGCCGCAGCTGCGTTTCGCCGCTGCCAAGACAGATGGCGGCCAGCTGCTCCTTGAGGCCGTAGGGGCACAGATAGGCCTGCTCCTGAGTGGCGGCTGCCAGCGCGGCTTCGCCGGTGGGCTGGCAGGGCAGCGCCGGAGCGGGGGAGTGGAGCGCTTCGCTCTGCTCCACGCTGAGCATCAGGCCCCGGGTGTAGAGCATCAGCAGCAGGCGGGAGGCCTGCTCCCGGAAGCTGGCGGCGATCTTCTCCGCCACCTGATGGTTGGTGGTGAGCACCCGCATCAAAAGAGTGGGGGTCTCGTTCTCCTGCACGGTGCACAGCAGCCCGTGGCGGCCTTCGCCCACCGGCTCCCACATCACCCGCAGGTATTGGCGCTCCTTCAGCGCCTGCTGGTAGCCCGGTGCCTCCCGACGGATGCGCTCCCGCTCGCTCATGGGCATGCGGGTGCGGAACAGCTCCAGCTGTCTGCGGCCCTCGCCGGTGAGAAACAGCATGCCTGCCAGTGCATGGTCGCCCTGGGCCAGTGCGCCGCTCTGGCGCAGCTCATCCAGATACAGGCACATGGAAACATAGTCCATCAGCTCCAGCTGGGCCACGAAGGGCCAGAGCTGGTCGGGGCTGATGGGCTCCATCTCCTCTATGCAGCACAGCAGCCGCAGCCGGTATTCCATATCGGATACCCGCTTGCGGAAAAAGGAATCGGGCATGGGCTCTCCTTTCCAAAGACGAAACAAAGAACGCCGCGACAGGCGGTAACGCCCTCATGGGCTGTCCGCGTCGCGGCGGTCTGTTACGAGCCGGTAAGCACCGGCGGCATGATGGGGGGGAAAAACGGCTCAGGCCAGGAAGGGCTTGAGCTCCGCCAGCAGCGCATCGCACTCGTCGGCGTAGATATCCAGGCTGATGGGCTTGCTCAGATCCAGGCTGAAGATGCCCAGGATGGACTTGGCATCCACCACATGGCGGCCGGAGCGCAGATCCACGTCGTAGGGATGGCGGCAAACGATGTTGACGAAGGATTTTACATCCTCTGCGAGGTACAGCTTGATGTTAACGGATTTCATCGGCGATCGGCCTCCTTTTGGGGGGAACAGTCAATTTCAACAACCACATTATACAACAGCGAAATCGTTTTTGCAAGCGGTTGCACGGCTGTTTCCTCAGAAGTTGGAGACGGAAATATCGCCGCTGACGGTGTTGAGCCTGAGCACGCAGCCGGAGGCGGGGTCGGTGGGCTTATCGATGTCGATATCGCCGCAGGTGGTGTTGGCATATACGGCGGCGGTCTGCACATCCGGCAGGGACACATCGATATCGCCGCTGGTGGTGTTGGCGGTGATGCTCTCCACGCCGGTCTGGTTGGCGGTGATGTCGATATCGCCGCTGACGGTGTTGCAATCCAGGGTCTTCAGCACGGCATCGATCTCCGTATCGCCGCTTACGTTGTTGGTGGAGATAGTGGGGGCGCTCACCCCCAGCAGGTCGAAGTCGCCGCTGGTGGCGTTCAGGGACAGGTGACCCGCCACCGCCACGGTGTTCAGCACGGTATCGCCGGAGGTGTTGCAAAGCTCCATATCGGCGGCAGTGGTATCGTTCACGGTGATATCGCCGCTGGCGGTGGTCACATTCAGCTTGCCCAGACGCACTTCTTCGATGAGGATGTCGCCGCTGGCGGTGTACACCTCTGCGGCATCAAGGCCGCCGGGCACCAGCACACGGATCAGCCCGCAGCAGGTCCGCAGATTGCGCACCGTGTTGCGGATGGCCTTGCCCAGCCCGTTCAGGAAGCCGAAGAAGCCGCCCTCCATCTCCACCTCTTCCGGGGCGGGTTCGGGGGCATCCGGGGCGCGGCGCAGCACCAGGCAGCCGTCCAGGATCTCCAGCACCAGCAGGGCTTCGTCCTGGGGGTCGATCTCCACATGGATGAGGCCATCCTGCGAGGGGCGCAGCTCCACATCGTCACCGGCAAGCTCTACCTTGACCCGGCTGCACCGGGCAGGGGAGACCGAAGCGGTGAGCAGCTCGCCGCCGCCGTACACATTGCTGCGGCTCCACAGCCCGTTGGCGGGGGTGCTGCCGGCGGTATCCTCATGGCCCCGGAGGCCGGAGGCAAAGCTGTCCACCGCCGTGCGGACGGAGTCCATTGCCGTGCCAAAGGCCTTCTCGGCTGCGGTGGTGGCGTTGCCGGCCGCGGTCTTGACCGTATCGGCGCAGGTGGAGAACCGGCGGTCGATCTCCTCTGCCATGCGCTCGAAGCGGGCAAAGGCGAAGCCGTCATCCTGCCGGGGCTGCTGATCGTTCTGGGTGCGGTACTCGTCCAGCAGCTCCTCCACGCCCCGGAGGCTGTCCAGCACCTCGCCCAGGGCCTCGTTGCTGCTCTTGCCGGAGGCGATCAGGTCGTCGTAGCGGGCCTGGCTGTTGGTGAGCAGCTCCTCCCGCATGGCGCTGATCTCTTCGCGCTCCGGCATGCCGCGGAACATCAGGTCGATGATCTTTACAATGGTGGGGTTCATAGGTTCTCCTCCTCTATCAGGCTGGAAAGCAGTTCTTTGGTCTCCTGCCAGGTCTCTACATCGTTTGCAAGGCGCTGCTGCCCCTCGGGGGTAATGGCGTAGTACCGCCTGCGCGCGCCGCTCTGGGCATCGCCCCAGTAGGAGCGGATGTGCCCGGCCCCCTCCAGCCTGCGAAAGGCCGTGTACAGGGTGGCCTCCTTCATCTCCAGCCCGCCGCCGCTCCGGGTCAAGATCTGCTTGCCCAGCTCGTAGCCGTAGCTGTCTCCCCGGCTCAAATGCCGCAGGATGATGGTATCGGTATATCCACGAAGGATATCTGCACTCAGTGCCATGGGATCACCTCCATGGCTGCATTGTACAGCATAGTACCTCACCTGTCAAGGTATCTCGCAAGAAAAATGCAACGCATCTGTTGTGGTTGACTTTCCCTGCCGTACCCTGCATAATAAAGGTTGCGCCGGAAAGGCGAGCTTTACAGAAGGGCGGGTGGTATTTTTTGATGGAGCTGGAGCAGTTAACGGCCATCGTGCAGGATACCACCTTCCGCAACGAAGAAAACGGCTACAGCGTGCTGCATGCCGTGGTGGGGCGCACCGAGCATACGGTGGTGGGCGTGCTGCCGGAGCTGAGCCCCGGCGAAAACGTTACCTTTGAGGGCCGCTGGACGGAGCACCCGGTCTATGGGCATCAGTTTACCGCCAGTAGGTGCACCATCACGCCGCCCACGGGCAAGAGCGCCATCGAAAAATACCTTGGCTCCGGGCTGATCCGGGGCATCGGCCCCAGCACCGCCAAGCTGATCGTTAAGCATTTCGGCGAAAACGCCATGGATGTGATGGATGAGCACCCGGAGCGGCTGACGGAGATCCCCGGCATCGGCCCCAAGAAGGCGGCCATGATCATGGAGAGCTACCAGGAGCAGATGGGCATGCGCCGTGCGCTGGTGTTTTTGCAGAACTACGGCATCAGCCCCAATCTGGCCATGAAGGTGGCCAAGTACTACGGCGAGAACACGGTAACGCTCATCCGCCAGAACCCCTACCGCATGGTAACGGATATCGACGGTGTGGGCTTTTTGACCGCCGACCGCATCGCCCTCAGCATGGGCATCGACCCCATGAGCGAGCACCGCATCCGTGCGGCGCTGTTTTACCTGCTCAACGAGGCGGCGGGCAACGGCGGGCATACCTACCTGCCCCATCAGGTGCTGCGGCAGCGGGCTGCCGCCATGCTCCGGGCCGAGGAGGAGCTGGTGGACCGGCAGATCTCTCAGGGCATGCTGGAAAAAATGATCGTGGGCTTCTCCATGCCCGGCGAGGAGGATGCGGTCTGCCTGCCGCTGTACTTCCATGCGGAGAACGAGATCGCCATGCGGCTGCATTACCTGATGGAGGCCCGCCCCTACAAGCGGGTGACCGGCCTTGACGACCGCATTGCCGCCTACGAGCAGGCGGAGGGTGTGCGCTTCAGCGATAGGCAGAAGCAGGCCATTCGCTCGGCGGTGGAGGAGGGCGTGCTGGTGATCACCGGCGGCCCGGGCACGGGCAAGACCACCATCATCCGCTGCATCCTTGCGCTGCTGAAGGAGGATAACGACATCCTGCTCTGCGCCCCCACGGGGCGCGCGGCCAAGCGCATGAGCGAGGCCACCAAAGAGGAGGCCAAGACCATCCACCGCCTGCTGGAATACGGCGGCGATGCGGATACCTTCGCCCGCAGCCAGGAGTACCCCCTGGAATGCGATTGCCTCATCGTGGATGAGATGAGCATGGTGGATGTGGTTTTGATGCGGGGCCTGCTGCGGGCCATCCTGCCCGGCACCCGGCTCATCCTTGTGGGCGATGCGGATCAGCTGCCCAGCGTGGGCGCAGGCAATGTGCTCCACGATATCCTGGAGAGCGATGCGGTGCCCAATGTGCGCCTGTGCGATATCTTCCGGCAGGATGAGAGCAGCATGATCGTGCTCAATGCCCATAAGATCAACAACGGCGAGATGCCGGTGCTCAAGACCCGGGAGACCGACTTTTTCTTTGAAAGAAAGATGCTGCAGAGCGAGGCGGCCCAGACCATCTGCCAGCTTTTGAAGAGCCGCCTGCCCAAGTACCTGCGCTTCCCCGAGGAAAAGTGGCGCAGCGAGGCGGTGCGCACCATTCAGGTGCTCACCCCCACCAAGAAGGGCGATTGCGGCGCCATCAACCTCAACCAGCTTTTGCAGGCCGCCCTCAACCCGGAAAAGCCCGGGCAGGATACCATCAGCCACGGGGATACCGAGTTCCGCGTGGGCGATAAGGTGATCCAGACCAAGAACGACTACCAGATCGAGTACAAGCGGCGCACCCCCTTCGGCTGGGAGGACGGCACCGGTGTTTTCAACGGCGATGTGGGCTACGTGGAGCGCATCGACCCGGCGGAGCACCTGATCACCGTCTGCTTTGACGACGACCGCTACGTTACCTACCAGAAGCAGCAGCTGGATGCGCTGGAGCTGGCCTATTGCCTGACGGTGCACAAGAGCCAGGGCAGCGAGTTCCCGGTGGTGGTGCTGCCGGTGGTGGGCGGCCCGCCCATGCTGATGGTGCGCAACCTGCTCTACACCGCCCTGACCCGCGCCCGGCACCTGGTGGTGCTGGTGGGCCGGGAAGAGGTGATCCGTCAGATGGTGGAGAACGACCACATCGCCCGGCGGTACACCATGCTCACCGAGCGGCTCATCAGCTACCAGACCCTGGGGCAGATGGGGTAAAGAAAAGGATCAAAAATGGGCTGTTGCGAGTTGCAACAGCCCATTTTGCTGTTCGCCCCCAAAAAAGGCTTCTTCTTCACAGAAAGCGGGCTGCCCGCCTCCCAAAAGCCAGCCTCTTCAGCGAACGCTGTCTGCCCGACAGCCGCCTCCCCCCCAAGGCTCCCTCTTCAGAGGGAGCTGCCCCGAAGGGGCTGAGGGTGCCGCCCGCAGACCCCTCCCGGCAAGCGTCGTTCCACCCAAGCTGCTCATAGCTTTATCTACCTCGCAGTACCGCTGCGAGGAACAGGGTGGGGCTCCGCGCCCCACACCGCGGTTCCTCTTTTGACGCAAAAGAGGAACCAGAAAACAGCGACACGCTCTCTTTGGTCAAATCCCCAATAATTGCCCTTTTTCGTGGCGGCGGTCGCAATCAAGGTCACTCCGCAGCGGCAGGTCAGCTTACTCGCTGCTTGTACAGCACACTGCTCCCTTTACCCGCCCCGAAAAACGGCAGGGGGATTTGACGTCGTTCGCTACCGTCGCGTGCGGGGAGCCGCTTGGCTGTGCTCCGTTTTCGCTGCAACCCGAACCCCGAGTTATCGGGGCGGGTCGGCTGCAAAAGCAAGCTCATACCATAGGCTGTTCTACGCTGCACACTAGCCAAGAAATCACCCCGTTATCCAGGTTCGCGACCCCACAGGCTCCCGACTCCCACCAAGGCTCCCTCTTCAGCGAACGCTGTCGGCTCGACAGCCCTCCCCCACAAGGCTCCCTCTTCAGAGGGCACTGTCTGCCCGACAGCCGCCCTCCCCCCAAGGCTCCCTCTTCAGCGAACGCTGTCTGCCCGACAGCCCTCCCCCCCAAGGTGCCCTCTTCAGAGGGCACTGCCTGCCCGACAGCCGCCTCCCCCCAAGGCTCCCTCTTCAGCGAACGCTGCCTGCTCGACAGCCTTCCCTCCCAAGGCTCCCTCTTCAGAGGGAGCTGTCAGGCGAAGCCTGACTGAGGGTGCCGCGCACCGCCCAGCTGCGCCATCATCCCACCGGCCCTTACAGCACCCCGGTGATAAAGATCTCCAGCCCGATCAGGATCAGGATCACGCCGCCCAGAATGGAGGCCTTGCCCGCCAGTTTGGTGCCGAACTTGCGCCCGATCAGCAGCCCGCCGAGGCAGATGCCGAAGGTGACCGCCGCAATGATCAGCGCACAGCAGAGCGCCATCAGCCAGCCGTAATCGGCGATGGTGAAGCCCACGCTCAGCGCATCGATGGAGGTAGCCACGCCCTGCACCAGCAGCGCCGAGAGGGTGACTGCCCCGGCCCCGCATTCCTCCTGCCGGTTGCGGATGCCGTCCCAGAGCATCTTGCCGCCGATGTAGCACAGAAGCACCAGCGCGATCCAGGGGATCAGCTTCTGGAAGGCGGTAAAGGTCTGGGCGATGGTGTGTACGCACAGCCAGCCCAGCAGGGGCATCAGCGCCTGAAAGAAGGCGAATACCCCGGCGATCAGGCACATGCGGTGCTTTTTCATGCAGGGCTCGTTGAGGCCGTTGGCCAGCGATACGGAAAACGCATCCATCGCCAGGCCTGCGCCCAGCAGAATGCTCGTTACCACAAAGGAAATGCTCCACTCCATTGTCTGATCCCCTCCAGGCTGTGTTTCGCAGGTACAGAAAACACCCGGGCTGCTCTGCGCTGTGCCCGGGTGTGAATGCCTTTGTGATGAAAGGGCAGACTCCATGCATAGCTCGGCAGTTACGCATGAGTCTCGCAATTGAAAGCAAGCCAGGCTTTTGGCCAGTATGTTGAACTTGCTACGCACGGTGTGCGCTTGCTACTCCCTCATTGGTGCAGGGGGAGTGTAGCAGAGGAAACGGCTGTTAGTCAATGCTAACGGCTCTCAGGGCACGGGAACGGTGCCGATGTAGGTGTACCCCTCCTGCTGCGGTGCGGCCTCGCTGCGGGTAAAGGTGAACTCCCCATCGCAGGCAATGGCCAGATGGCACAGGGCGATGCCCATATCGATGCAGTTCATTTTGCCAAGGGTCATGCGCTTCAGGGGCCCCTGCACCACCTGATACACGTGCAGCTGCTCCCCCTGGTGGAGGAAGTACCAGGGCTGGGAGTTGGTGGCGGAGGGGGCCAGACGGGCGCACTCCAGCCGCAGGTCGGGCAGATCGGCGATCTCGTCGGGGGTGCGGCGGTTGAATTGGTTCTTTTCCTCCCGCCAGACCGGCTCTGCCGCCACGCCGAAGGGCATGAGGATGGCGTGGGGCAGGCTGTCGGAAAGCGCCTTGCGGGGCCTGCCCAGCCCCACCCAGCAGGCTCCCAGCCCCAGGGACTGGATGTAGAGATCCATCTGCTGGAGCATAAAGCCCACATTCATGAGCGCATCCGGGCTGTCCTCGGTGCTTACGGCGATGAAGTGAGGCGTTTTCCAGGGCTGCATGCAGCGCACCTCCTCTGCCGGGAGGATATCCATCTGCACAGGGATCTGCGCAAACAGCGGCACCAGCCGCGCCATATAGCTGCGGATGGCATCGAGCGTTTCCTGCGGCACAGGCTCGCCGGTATAGCTGCGGGTGGACTTGCGCTTGTAGATGATCTCACGGAGGCCACGATCCGGCTGCATGAGGGGTCACTTCCTTTTCGGTTTGATGCGATCGATGGGGATAGTATAGCACAGGATGCGGAAAAGGACAAATGCGGGCAGGGGAGGATGAGGATTTGTTACAGGTCTCTCACGGCACCCTCAGTCTGCCCTGAAGGGCAGCCAACCGCAGCAATGCGCCATACCCACCTCGGGTAACGCAGACCCCACCCGGCAGCACCCACCTCTGCAGCCCGCCCTTGCCAAAGGGGGGTGGCACGGCGAAGCCGTGACGGGGGGATTCCGGGGACAGCCAAACCCCGGGCAGAGTACCCCGCCATGGCGGTGAAAGGTAACTGCGTTTGGGAGTTGAATCCCTCAGTCGGCTACGCCGACAGCTCCCTTTAGCAAGGGAGCCTGCGCAGTCGGGCACCGCCCGCAGCAATGCGCTATACCCAAGCTGGGTGGAGCAGACTACTCACGGCAGCATCCACCTCCAAAAGGCTCTCCTCTTTAGAGGGAGCTGTCAGGCGAAGCCTGACTGAGGGTGCCGCTTACACCCAAGCCCCTTTTCCACAAAAAGCAACACCGCCCACCCAACACGGGGAAGACAGTGCTGTTCGCTATTCGAAATTGGCCTCTCACGGCACCCTCAGTCTGCCCTGAAGGGCAGCCAGCTCCCTCTAAAGAGGGAGCCTGTCAAGGGGGGCGAGGCCCCTCTAAGGAGGGAACCTGAGGAGTCGGCAGCCAAGCTCCGGTTGTACGGGGCCCGCAACGCAGCGTGGGGCAGTGAGCCGCCCGACCGCGAAGCGGGCGGGCGAAGCGAGCAGCCACACGCGAGGACGGGCCCTCAAGCAAGCGGCGTGGGGAAGGGAAGGGACCCTTCCCCTTTAAGCCGCGGAACTCGAGACCCGCTCCTGGCGCGAGCGACCCGCCAACAGGCGGGTCGAACGTGCATCCAAGCAAGTGGCGGTGGCAGGGAAGGGACCCTTCCCCTTTAAGCCGCGGAACTCGAGACCCGCTCCAAGCGCGAACGCCCCGCCTGTGGGAGTCGGGGGGCGCTTTGCGCAACCCCCGGCCCCCACAGACGGGGCGGACGTGCAATCAATCGTTGGTGTAATTATCGAAATACCCCTGGATATACACGATAGGCGTACCCTTATCGCCGGAGCCGCTGGTCAGGTCGCACAGGGAGCCGATCAGGTCGGTGAGGCGGCGGGGGGTGGTGCCCTGGGCGGCCATGTTGCCTACCAGGCTGGAGCCATCCTTCTTCTGGATCGCGCCCTTGATGGCATCCCGCAGGGCTTCGCCGCTGAGGGCGGCAAAATCGTTGTCGGCCAGGTACTTGAGCTTCAGCTCGTTGGGGGTGCCCTCCAGACCGGCGGTGTAGGCGGGGGAGACCACCGGGTCGGCCAGCTCCCAGATCTTGCCGACGGGATCCTTGAAGGCACCGTCGCCGTAGACCATTACCTCGATGTGCTTGCCGGTGATGGCCAGCAGGCGGCTCTGGATATCCTCCACCAGACCCTGGCACTCGCGGGGGAAGAGCTTGATCATATCCTCGGTGGACTTGTTGGAGCCCAGCAGGCCGTACTTGGGGTTGCAGCCGCTGCCATCCACCGGTGCGGTGAGGATCTCGTCCAGGCCGAACACGCGCTCGGCACCGGCGGCCTTCAGAAGGCGCTTGGTGCGCTGGCGGGTGTGGATGTCGCAATTGAGCACGTTCTTGGTGTAGGCAAGCACCGCGCGGGGGTCGTTGGCGAAGATGATCTCGCACTCAGCACCGCACTCGCGGATCAGGTTGCCGTAGTACTCCACATAGTCCACGCCGGTGAAGGGGTGCTTGATGTAGCCGAACATGGCGCGGTACTGCTCCTCGGAGAGCACATCCTTGTAGGGGTCTACGTTGTTCTTGTCCATCAGATCCCAATCGATGAGGTGGTTGCCCACTTCGTCGGAGGGGTAGGACAGCATCAGCACGATCTTCTTTGCACCCTTGGCGATGCCGCGCAGGCAAATGGCGAAACGGTTGCGGCTGAGAATGGGGAAGATAACGCCCACGGTCTCGCCGCCCAGCTTCTGGCGCACATCCTTGGCAATGGCATCTACGCTGGCGTAGTTACCCTGTGCACGGGCCACGATGGCCTCGGTCATGGCTACAACGTCCCGGTCGCGGGGGGTGATGCTGCCTTCGTCGATGGCGCTCTGAATGGCGCCCACAACGATGGCGGCCAGGTCGTCACCTTTGCGGATGATAGGCGCACGCACGCCCATGGAGACAGTTCCGATCATACGGCTCATGAAAAACCACTCCTTAGGGAAAAAGAGTTAACGGAAAACACCCGTTTGGTTTTTTCCCGACCTATTATACAGCACTTTTCCGCTTTGGCAAAGAAAAATTTTTGCCTTTTCGGGCATAATACAGCGAAAAAACGGTCTTCCCTGTATTTGCCACGGGTTTTAGTCCGTTCGGCGTTTTTTTCTGCCCTGCCCTTGACAAGCTACCGGAAAGTGCTATACTTAGGTCGAAGGTCAAAGAAAGTCAGAAAGCGATCCTTCCCATAGACCTTCCCCCACGTGTAAAGCCTATTTCGTCAGATCAAAGGAGGCTGCTCATATGAACAATCAGCAATTTACCGAAAAGAGCCGCGAAGCCCTTTCTTTGGCCCAGCAGCTCACGGTCACCTACCAGAACCAGGAGGTGAGCCAGGAGCACCTGGCCTGCGCTCTCATCAGCGATCCCCAGGGGCTGATCTCCCAGCTGCTCACCAAGATGGGCAAGAACCCGGAGGAGATCCGTCAGCGGCTGGAGACCGCCATCGCCCGCCTGCCCAAGGTGATGGGCGGCGGCCGGGAGATGGATAAGATCTACATCAACAACGATACGGAGAAAGCCCTTGTTGCCGCCCGGGAGCGGGCCGCGCAGATGAAGGACGAGTACCTGAGCGTGGAGCATCTCTTCCTGGGCCTTTTGGAGAAGCCCAGCCGCACCATGGCCGAATTGTGGAAGAGCTACGCCATTACGGAAAAGACCTTCCTGCCTGCGCTGCAGAGCGTTAGGGGCAACGCCCGGGTCACCGGTGAAACGCCGGAGGAGACCTACGATGTGCTCACCAAATACGGGCAGGATCTTACCGAGCTGGCCAAGAAGCAGAAGCTGGATCCGGTCATCGGGCGGGATAACGAGATCCGTTCCGTCATCCGCATTTTGAGCCGCAAGACCAAGAACAACCCGGTGCTCATCGGCGAGCCGGGCGTGGGCAAGACCGCCATTGCAGAGGGGCTGGCCCAGCGCATCGTGCGGGGGGATGTGCCCGAGAGCCTGAAGGGCCGCACGGTCTTCTGCCTGGATATGGGCAGCCTGATCGCCGGTGCCAAGTTCCGGGGCGAGTTTGAGGAGCGCCTCAAGGCGGTGCTTGCGGAGATCAAAAAGAGCGAAGGCCGCATCCTTCTGTTCATCGACGAGCTGCACACCATCGTGGGCGCAGGCAAGACCGAGGGCAGCATGGATGCAGGCAACCTGCTCAAGCCCATGCTGGCCAGGGGCGAGCTGCACCTGATCGGTGCCACCACCCTGGAGGAGTACCGCAAGTATATCGAAAAGGATGCCGCACTGGAGCGCCGCTTCCAGCCGGTGCTGGTCACCGAGCCCACGGTGGAGGATACCATCTCCATCCTGCGCGGCCTCAAGGAGCGCTACGAGGTGTTCCACGGCGTCAAGATCCACGACGGTGCTCTCATCGCCGCTGCCACCCTTTCCAACCGCTACATCACCGATCGTTTTCTGCCGGATAAGGCCATCGACCTGGTGGACGAGGCCTGCGCCATGATCCGTACCGAGATCGACTCCATGCCTGCGGAGCTGGATCAGGTCAGCCGCCGCATCATGCAGCTGGAGATCGAGGAGGCGGCCCTGAAGAAGGAGACCGACGAGGGCAGCCGCCGCCGGCTGGAGCTGCTGGAGGGCGAACTGTCCCAGCAGCGCAGCGAGATGGCAGAGATGAAGGCCCGCTGGGAGAACGAGAAGAACGCCATCGGGCGCGTGCAGAAGCTGCGGGAGGAGCTGGAGAAGGTCAATGCCCAGATCCAGACCGCCGAGCGGGAATACGATCTGGGCAAGGCTGCCGAATTGAAGTACGGCCGTCTGCCCCAGCTGCAAAAGGAGCTGGGCGAATTGGAGGAGGCCGCCGAGCAGCGCACCTCCACCCTGCTGAGGGATAAGGTGACCGATGAGGAGATCGCCCGCATCATTTCCCGGTGGACGGGCATCCCGGTCACCCGGCTCAAGGAGGGCGAGCGGGAGAAGCTGCTGCGCCTGCCCGACCAGCTGCATAAGCGGGTCATCGGTCAGGAGGAGGCGGTCACCAAGGTATCGGAGGCCATCCTGCGCAGCCGTGCAGGCATTGCCGACGAGAACCGGCCCATCGGCTCCTTCCTGTTCCTGGGCCCCACGGGCGTGGGCAAGACCGAGCTGGCCAAGGCGCTGGCCGAGGCCCTGTTCGATGATGAGAAGAACATGGTGCGCATCGATATGAGCGAGTACATGGAGAAGTTCTCCGTCAGCCGCCTCATCGGCGCACCTCCCGGATATGTGGGCTACGATGAGGGCGGCCAGCTGACCGAGGCCGTGCGCCGCAAGCCCTACTGCGTGGTGCTGCTGGATGAGGTGGAAAAAGCCCATCCGGATGTGTTCAACATCCTTCTGCAGGTGCTGGACGATGGCCGCATCACCGACAGCCAGGGCCGCACGGTGGATTTCAAGAACACCATCATCATCATGACCAGCAACCTGGGCAGCCAGTTCCTGCTGGAGGGCATCGAGAACGGCGAGATCACCCCGGAGGCCCGGGAGGGCGTGATGCGGATGCTCCGCAGCCAGTTCCGGCCCGAGTTCATCAACCGTATCGACGATATCGTCTTCTACAAGCCGCTGGAGAAGCAGGAGATCCGCCAGATCGTGGGGCTGCTGCTGAAGGGCCTCAAGGCGCGCCTGGGCCAGCGGGAGATCTCCGTGGAGCTGACCGATGCCGCCACCGATGCCATTGCCGATGCGGGCTTCGACCCGGTGTACGGTGCCCGCCCCCTGAAGCGTTATATGCAGAGCCAGCTGGAGACCATGCTGGCACGGGCCATCGTGGCCGGAGAGGTGCTGCCCGGGCAGCGCGTGCTGGTGGATCACGACGGCACAGGCCTGGTGCTGCGCCGGGAGGAAGTGCTCGAGGATTAAGGGGTTGCCTCCGAGGGCCATTTTCTCCACCGGCCCCTCTTCAGATTGTCGACAAAGTGCGGGGTGCAGGGGGATCATCCCCCTGCCGGGTGTGGGCAGAGCCCACAGTCCTTACGCCGCAGCGTTTTCCTGCAAGCACAGCGAGCACCGAAGGTGCAAGATGTGCGGCTCTGCTCGATAAGTATGGGTTTATCAACAGCCCCTTAGGCTGTCGAAAAAGCTCCAGAGGTATCGGAGGGCCGCAGCCCTCCGATTGCCAATCCGAAACCAGCGGCATGTATTGCGGCCCAAACCCAACCTTCGGTTGGTTTCGGGCTTCGGCTCTGCGGAGTGCTTCGCACTGTCCTCGCGCCTCGGTTCGCTTCGCTCACCCTTCCGGTGGCTTCGGAACCCTTGCGCAGCAAGGGATTCCTATCGCCGTTTGCCGCCCGGGGAGCCGCAGGCTCCTAGGCAAACGGTGCAAAAGTCGTCGAAAAAGTCGCCGCAGGCGAGTTTTTTGACGAGTTGAGGGGCTGTTGCCAACGCAACAGCCCCTTGCCTTATCTCATTTTTCATCGAGCCTTCGCGTTCATCCTGCGGCAGTTCCCGTACCCGCCCGGCAGGCCTACCACCGGTTCTTCACCTTCTCCGCAAAGCCCAGCGCATGGTCGATGAAGATCTCCTCGCCCGCATCCGTCACGGCCTTGCCGGTCATGCGGCCAAAGACCTGGTGCTGGTCGCTTTCGATCACCAGTACAGAGGTGAGGTCGGCCCGGTCGAGCTGCGGCTCAAAGACCAGATCCAGTCTGCCGTGATTATCCCGGATGTGCCAGGGCTTCAGAAAATCATCGTTGCCGGTCACGCTTTTGGGGATCTGGAACAGCACATGCTCCAGCTTGTGGGCGACGCCATCCACAAACAGCACGTTTTCGGTGGCGGCGGTGGTATCGCCGAAGCCGTAGCCCAGGTTCAGCCCCAGCGTTCTGCCGTCCGGCAGCACGGTGCTCAGGCTGCCCCAGTACCAGGTGTTGGCGTAGGTCCACACGCCCCGGCCCCAATCCAGCACAGCCATATCGGTCTCCGGGCAGAAGGTGTAGCTCTCCCCGCCGAAGGATACATCGCCCCTGGCCCGCAGGCAGTTGATCTTCTGGTTGTAGTAGAAATGCCGGGGATGCCCCGCAAAGGGCGTGGCGATGACCATGCTGTCCCGGGGCTCATGGGTCAGCTCCACGTGGGCGGTAAGGGGCCTGCCGCCGTTGAAATCCTCCAGATGCACATCCAGCACGCGCTTCTGCCCGTCGTTGGTAAAGGAGAGGGTGTAGTCCTTGCCCTGCACCTTTACATCGCCCAAGGCGCTGGTGGCGGGCAGCTTCAACCTGCCGAGGGTGAGTATGCTCATCATGCTTTTCTGGATCTGTGTGCACCTGTCGGGGAACAGCAGGCTGACGCTGCTCAGCGACATGTAGCTGTTATCGGCAATGGTCAGGCACAGCACGCACTCCCTGCCGGTGATGCAGTAGTAATCCCATTCCTTGATGCGCAGCTTACCGGCTTTGATGGCTTTGCGGTCGTATTGGCGCACAAGGGCGGGTGCCCAGCCGCATTGGGCCAGCTGTCCCTTCTCATCCAAAAGGTCGCCGGGGGTGAGCAGCTTCTGGGTCTCGTATGCCATGGGTCAAGCCCTCCTTTGTAGGTGGATGCGGTGAAAAAAGCGCGGCAGGAATACGGGAAAAGGGGGATGGGCCCTTCCGTATCCCTGCCGCTTTCTGCAGGCTTATTCAGCGTAGAACTTGTAGATGGTGGTGGTGTCGTAGGTATCCTCGGGGCGCAGCACGATGCTGTGGAACTGGGGCTGATGGATGGCATCCGGGTAGTGCTGGGTCTCCAGGCACAGACCGGCATACTTGCCGTAGTGCACGCCGCCCTTGCCGGTGTGGTTGAGGCCCTGACCGGTGTAGCACTGCACGCCGGGCTGGTCGGTGATCACTTCCATCACGCGGCCGGTCTTGGGGCTCTTGAGAATAGCAATGGTCTTCATTTCCTTGTCGTGACCGGCGCAGTAGTTAAAGTCCACGCCGCCGCACTTTTTCATGGCGGGGATCACGTCGGTCAGGGCCAGCACATCGCCCACCCGGGCTTCGGTGGCAAAGCCGTAGGGCAGGGTCTCGCTCTTGAGCAGCACGCCGGTGGGGATCAGGCCGTCGTCCACTTCGTTTACCGCGGGGGCATTGATCTGCAGAGTCAGATCCCGCACATCGGGGGTGTCGTGGCCGTCCAGATTGAAGTAGGCGTGGTTGGTCATGTTGACAAGGGTGGTCTTGTCGGTGGTGGCGAAGTAGTGGATGCCCAGCTCGCCCTCGTCGTTCCAGGAGTAGGTCACTTCCATGTTCACGGTGCCGGGGAAGCCGCAGTCGCCGTCGGGGGTGGTGTGGGTCAGGATCAGCTTGTCCCAGCCCTCGCCCTCGATGGTCTCGCTGGCCCACACATAGCGGTCAACGCCCTTGGGGCCGCTGTGCAGATTGTTTTCGCCGTCGTTCTTGAACAGGTCATAGGTAACGCCGTCGATCTGGAAGCTGGCGCCGCCGATGCGGTTGCCCACCCGGCCGATGAGCGCGCCCATGGAGTTGCTCTTGCCGTCGTAGGTGTCCACATCGTCAAAGCCCAGGTTCACGTCGGCCAGGTTCCCGTTGCGATCCGGGACGATGATGTTGCGCAGGCAGCCGCCGAAGTCGATCACGCTGATGCTTGCGCCGTGCTTGTTGGTCAGGATAAATTCGGTCACCTGCTGACCGTCGGGGGTCTTGTCAAAGGGGCGTGCGGATATGCTCATGGGAAGGTTCCTCCTTGTGTTGATGTGCTTATGGGGTTACGTAAGGTTGGTTTCTAACTGATATTATAGCGCATGAAGGCTGGGGTGGTCAAGGTGTGGGGGAGAAAGCGGGGGGGATGAAGCATACGCACTTGCAGCAACAGGAGTGCTTTTGCCGTATCCCCCCACCCCCGCAACAAATCATTTGCAATACAGCCGCATATCCGTTATAATGGTATACGAATAAACAGGCGTACAGGCACCTGCCTGCGCTACGCAACCGAAAACAGTATAGGAGGCCACCCCCATGAGCTACCGGGAGAATTATCAGGCATGGCTCAACGATTTTGCCGCCGATGAAGCCACCCATCAGGAGCTTCTGTCCATCGCAGGCGATGAAAAAGAGATCGAGGATCGCTTCTACCGCGACCTCAGCTTCGGCACTGCCGGTATGCGCGGCGTGCTGGGCGCGGGTATGAACCGCATGAACATCTACACCGTTCGCCGTGCCACTCAGGGCCTGGCGGATTACCTCATCGAAGACAGCGCCGAGAACAAGACCCGCGGCGTGGTCATCGGCTACGACAGCCGCCGCATGAGCACCGAATTCGCGCTGGAGACCGCGCTGGTGCTGTGCGCCAACGGCATCAAGACCTACCTGTTCGATGCCCTGCGCCCCGTGGCGCTGCTCTCCTTCGGCGTGCGGCACCTGAACGCCAAGGCCGGCGTGGTCATCACCGCCAGCCATAACCCGCCCCAGTACAACGGCTACAAGGTCTACGGCGAAGACGGCGCCCAGCTGGGCCCGGAGGCCGCCGAGGCCGTTACCGGCAAGATCTACGCCCTCAAGTTTACCGATGCCAAGCTGATGACCGAAGAAGAAGCCAAGGCTTCCGGTCTTTTGCACATCATCGGCAATGCCGAGGTGGATGACGAATACATCGCCCGGGTCAAGACCCTGTCCATCAACCCCGAAGTGGTGGCCGAGGCCGGCAAGAACCTCAAGATCGTCTACACCCCCATCCACGGCAGCGGCAATGTGCCCGTGCGCCGTATCCTCAAGGAGATCGGTATTACCAACGTAAGCGTGGTCAAGGAGCAGGAAGCCCCCGACCCCAACTTCTCCACCGTTAAGGTGCCCAACCCCGAGGATCCCGCCGCCTTCACCCTGGCCATCAAGCTGGCCAACGAAGTGGGCGCGGATGCCATCTTCGGCACCGACCCCGACTGCGACCGTCTGGGCGTGGCCGTGCGCCAGAAGGATGGCTCCTTCAAGCTGCTCACCGGCAACCAGATCGGCTGCCTGATGCTCTACTACATCCTCTCCGGCAAGAAGGCCCAGGGCACCCTGCCCGCCAACGGCGCGGCGGTCAAGTCCATCGTATCCACCGAGCTGGCCAAGGCCATCTGCGAGGGCTTCGGCATCAGCATCTTCGATACTCTCACCGGCTTCAAGTTCATCGGCGAGAAGATCCAGCAGTTCCAGGATACCGGCAGCCATACCTTCCTCTTCGGCTTCGAAGAGAGCTACGGCTTCCTCTCCAGCACCTTCGTGCGCGATAAGGACGGCGTAAACGCCTCCCTGCTCATCGCCGAGGCCGCTGCCTACTATTCCACCCAGGGCAAGACCCTCACCGATGTGATGGACGAGATCTTCGCCACCTACGGCTACTATCTGGAGCACGTGGAATCCACCACCCTGCCCGGCATCGACGGCCTCAAGGTGATGGGCGAGATCATGACCCGCATCCGCAACAACCCGCCCACCGAGATCGGCGGCGTCAAGGTGGCCCGCGTGCTGGATATCCAGCGCGGCACCGAGACCACCGTCTCCACCGGTGAGGTCAGGAAGCTGGATTACCCCGCCAGCGATGTGCTCTACTTCGCCATGGAGGGCGGCCACTTCGTCTGTGTGCGCCCCTCCGGCACCGAGCCCAAGATCAAGCTCTATGTCAATGTGAACGACAAGGAAGAACAGAAGGCCAAGGAACTGCTGGGCCAGCTGACCGCTGCGGCGCAGGGGCTGCTGAAGTAACAGGGGGGCGTTGGGGCGCTGCCCCAAACCCTGCCCAAGGGCGCTGCCCTTGGGGAACCCGGCAGGGGCATGATGCCCCTGCACCCCGCAAACTGCGACCGCTTTGCGGGCGCAGGAGGGGAAATAAAGCCCCTTTGGCATGAGCAAACGGATCCATACACCCCCGGTAGTCTCTCAGGGCGTAAGGCCCCGAAGACCGCCGGGGGTGTTTTGTATACAACTTTCCCGCAAAAACCTTTCCATAATTGCTTGACAATCGTTCCATCCTTTGTTAGTATTTCTCTGTATACAAAATACAAAATAAGTACAAAGGAGATCGGCGAATGAACAACATGACCCTGCAGCCCTCTGCCGAGAGCAAGCCGATTCGCGAGATCGCTTATGAGACCTTAAAGAAAGCCATCATCACCGGCGAGATCCCCGCGGGCACCCGCATCGTGGAGACCGATTATGCCGACCGTATGCACATCAGCCGTACGCCCCTGCGCGAAGCCCTGCGCAAGCTGGAGCGGGATGGTCTGGTGGAGTACGTGCTGCGCCGCGGCGTGGTGGTGCGCGCCTTTACCATTGCGGATGTGAACGAGATCTACACCATCCGCAATTCGCTGGAGCTGCTCACCCTGCCCAACATCATCGAGAACGCCACCCCCGGCGATATCGCCGAGCTGCGCCAGATGCTGGCCGAGCTGGATGTGCTGGATGCCGCCGGAGATGTGGAGAAGCTCTCTCCTGCCGCCCGCGCCTTCCATGCCCGCCTCACCGGCATCTCCGGCCAGCGCCGCATCCTGCGGGTGATCGAGAGCCAGGATGAATACATCCGCCGCTTCTCTGCCGTGGCCATCGCCAAGGAGAACCGCCGCGCCGCCGCCCACCAGGAGCACCACCTGCTGGTGGATTATCTGGAGAAGAAGGATCTGCCCAATTTCGCCGCCCTGATGGAAAAGCACATCGAGCGCAGCAAAGAGACCTGCCTCCTGGCCCTCAAAGAAAGCAAGCTGGCCCAGAACGGCTGAGCCCCCCACTTCGTGGGTTTCCTTCGAGCGGCTCGAGTGCCCCCCAAAGGGCGTACGACCCGCAGCATGGGTTCGGGCTGAGGCCCCACTTCGTGGGTTTCCCCCAAAAAGGCTCCCACGCCCCCACAAGGCTCCCTCTTCAGAGGGAGCTGTCAGCGCTCTGCGCTGACTGAGGGTGCCGCTCATGCCCCCCAAAGGGCGTACGACCCGCAGCATGGGTTCGGGCTGCCCCCCCCACTTCGTGGGTTTCCTTCGAGCGGCTCGAGTGCCCCCAAAGGGCGTACGACCCGCAGCATAGGTTCGGGCTGCCCCCCCACTTCGTGGGTTTCCCCCATAAAGGCTCCCACGCCCCCCACAAGGCTCCCTCTTTAGAGGGAGCTGTCAGCGCTCTGCGCTGACTGAGGGTGCCGAAAAAGCCCGACCCGCAGCGCAGCGCCATCCCCCACACCCCCACACCCCATCAGGGCAGAGCCAACACTCTGCCCTGTTTATCAAACCCACCAAAACCATCTACAGGAGTGATCAACACATGGAAATGACATGGGATCTGTCCGTATTCTACAACGGTTTTGACGACCCCCGCCTGGAGAACGATATCCAGCGCATCGCCGAGCTGAGCCATTCCGCCCAGGCCATCGCTCAGGAGGATATCACCGATACCGCCAAGCTGGAAAAAGTGATCGCCGCCTCCACCGAGCTGAGCAACCTGATCAGCAACTGCTACGGCTTCACCTCCCTCACCCTTGCCACCGATTGCACCAACGAGGATGCCCTGCGCTATCTGGACCGCCTCAGCAACATGATGGTGGAGGTGCAGCTCAACTCCAGCGCCATCGTGCGGCTGGTGGGCGGCATCGCCGATCTGGAAGCCTGCATCGAGGGCAGCGAGCTCCTCAAGGCCCACGCCTTTATGATCCGGGAGACCAGGCAGCAGGCGGAGCACCTGCTGCCCGAGGAGATGGAGAAGTGGATGCTGCGCATGTCTCTGGATGGCGCTGAGGCCTTCTCCAAGCTGCGCGACCGCCTGATGGGCAGCCACACCGTGGAGCTGGATGGCAAGAGCCAGCCCCTGCCCGCCGTGCGGGGCATGGCCTACGACCCCGACCCCGCCGTGCGCAAGGCCGCCTACGAGGCCGAGCTGGCCTCCTATGCCAAGGTGGAGACCCCCATGGCCTTCTGCCTCAGCGGCATCAAGGGCGAGGCCCTCACCATGTGCGAGGCCCAGAAGTACCCGGATATCCTCACCCGTCAGCTCACCGAGAGCCGCATGGACCGGGAGACCCTGGATGCCATGCTCACCGCCATCCGCGAAGCCCTGCCGGATTTCCGCCGCTATCTGCGGGCCAAGGGCAAGCTGCTGGGCCACAACGACGGTCTGCCCTTCTACGATCTCTTCGCCCCCGTGGGCGAGGCCAGCCTGCGCTACACCGTGGAGGAGGCCCGGGAGCTGCTGGTCTCCACCTTTGGCAAGGTACACCCGGAGATGGGCGCTTTCATGGCCCATGCCTTCGATAACCGCTGGATCGACTTCCTGCCCCGGGAGGGCAAGGAGGGCGGTGCCTTCTGTGCCGGTTACCACCAGAAGAAGATGTGCCGCGTGCTCACCAACTTCGTGGGCAGCTTCTCCGATGTGAGCACCCTTGCCCACGAGCTGGGCCATGGCTGGCACGACCGCTGCCTGGAGCGCATGCCCGTGCTCATGACCGATGTGCCCATGCAGCTGGCCGAGACCGCCTCCATCTTCAATGAGACCCTGCTCAGCCACACTGTGCGCGAGACCGCCGATGAAAAGACCCGCTTCGTGCTTCTGGAGAACAGCCTGATGGAGGCCACCCAGACTGTGGTGGATATCTACAGCCGCTTCCTGTTCGAGAGTAATGTGTTCGAAGCCCGCAAGACCCACACCCCCAGCGCCCAGGAGCTGAACCAGATGATGCTGGATGCTCAGGAGGCTGCCTACGGCGATGGTCTGGCCAAGGATGTGCGCCACCCCTCCATGTGGGTCAACAAGAGCCACTACTACAATGTGGGCCTGCATTTCTACAACTTCCCCTACGCCTTCGGCCTGCTGTTCGGCCTGGGCGTGTTCGCCCGCTACCAGAAGGAGGGCGCTTCCTTCCTGCCCAAGTACGATGCCATGCTGGCCGCTTGCGGCAGCGGCAGCATCGCCGAGGTGGCTGCCTCCGTGGGCATCGATGTGCGCAGCGTGGATTACTGGCGCAGCGCACTGGACGTGGTACGCGGCGAGGTGGATGAGTTCGTCAGCCTGTGCAAGTGATGGGGGAGAGCGCAGGGGCGCAGCTCCTGCTCCCTGCCAAGGGGCGCTGCCCCTTGGATCCCCGCTCAAGGGCCTCAGGCCCTTGAGAATCCCACTTTTGCGCCTCCCCCGGCTCCCGGCCCCACACAAGGCTCCCTCTTCAGAGGGAGCTGTCGGCGAAGCCGACTGAGGGTGCCGAGTGCAGACCCCTTCCGGCAGGCTCCCACTTCCCCACAGGCTCCCGCCCCCCCACAAGGCTCCCTCTTCAGAGGGAGCTGTCGGCGAAGCCGACTGAGGGTGCCGCCCGCAGTCCCCTCCCGGCAGGCGTCGTTCCACCTAAGTCGCTCATAGCTTTGTTTACCTCGCAGTACCGCTGCGAGGAACAGGGTGGGGCTCCGCGCCCCACACCTGCGGTTCCTCTTTTGACGCAAAAGAGGAACCAGAAAACAGCGACACGCTCTCTTTGGTCAAATCCCTTTGATTGCCGTTTTTCGTGGCGGCGGTCGCAATCAAGGTCACTCCGCAGATACAGGTCAGCTTACTCGCTGCTTGTACAGCGCACTGCTCCCTTAACCCGCCCCGAAAAACGGCAGGGGGATTTGACGTCGTTCGCTACCGTCGCGTGCGGGGAGCCGTTTGGCTGTGCTTCGTTTTCGCTGCAACCCGAACCCCGAGTTGTCGGGGCGGGTCGGCAAGATCGAAGCAGTCATCCCCCGGCAAAGCCGCTTGGCTACGAAAACCATTCCTTGCCTCCCGAACTCCGGGTTGTCGGAGTGGTTCGATTACAAAAACAGCCTTATATCATAGGCTGTCCCACGCTGTGCGCCAGTAAAGAAAACGACCCCTTGCCATAAGCATCCCATGTTACTTGGCTGTAACTCTGTCACTTATCCACAATCGGCACCCTCAGTCTGCCCTTCGGGCAGCCAGCTCCCTCTGAAGAGGGAGCCGTCACGGTTGCTCACCATCTGCAGCAATGCGCAATGCCCAAGCCGGAGCAGCTGACCCTAAACGGCGGCACCCGCCTCCTAAGCCCGCCCTTGCCAAAGGGGGGTGGCTCGCCGAAGGCGAGACGGGGGGATTCCGGCAACAGCCAAGCGGGGGAGTAGCCGATCTCAAACGGTGGCACCCACCCCCCACCAAGGCTCCCTCTTCAGAGGGAGCTGTCGGCGAAGCCGACTGAGGGTGCCGCCCGCAGACCCCTTACCCAGGCTCACGCCCTCACACAAGGCTCCCTCTTCAGAGGGAGCTGTCAGGCGAAGCCCCACCTCCCCCGGCTCCCTCTTCAGAGGGAGCTGTCAGGCGAAGCCCCCACCTCCCCCGGCTCCCTCTTCAGAGGGAGCTGTCAGGCGAAGCCCCCACATCCCCCCAGGCTCCCTCTTCAGAGGGAGCTGTCGGCGAAGCCTGACTGAGGGTGCCACCCCTCTCTCGCACACCCACCAAGGCGTACCCATCCCCCCTGCAGCCCCATGTTGCGGCGTTGTTACCGCCCGTTGCGGAGTTGTGCAACCCCGTTGCTTGCTTCTCTTCCGCTTCGGCTGTATGGTTGAAGCATCCAAACGAAAGGAAGTGTCCCCCCAATGCTTGGTAACAACATCATCACCTGCCGTAAGAAACTGGGCCTCTCTCAGCAGCAGCTGGCCGACCGCATGAACGTGGTTCGCCAGACCATCTCCAAATGGGAAAAAGACCTCTCCGTACCCGATGCGGATGCCCTCGTCCGTCTGGCGGATGCGCTGGAGGTGACCGTGCCCGAGCTGCTTGGTCAGCCCGTGCCGGAGGATGCCGGTACCCCCGAATATGCCGCCGTGCTGGCGCAGATCGCCGAACAGATGGCTGCCCAGAACCGCCGCCGCAGCCTGATCTGGAAGATCGTCGCATGGGTGCTGGGGATCATCGTGGTGCTGCATATTCTTCTGTTTGCAGCCAGCACGTTCTTTGCCTTTGATGCGTATTCCTCCGGCAATACCGCCGGAACGACCGAAGTGATCGAGCATTTCGATGAAGAGCCTGCCGACGTGGGTGCAGATGCTGCCGACATGGGTGCAGAGCCTGCTGCAGAATGATGCCGCAAGGCCGCCTGCGGCATTCCCCCTTCCGGCTGCGGCAGGGGAGAAAACATCCCCATAAGAAAAGCAAGCCTTCCCGTTTTGGGGAGGCTTGCTTTTTCATGCGCCCTTGCATTCCGGGCGGGTCCCGCGTTCTTAGCGGGCCTTCTTCTTCAAATATGTCTCCCGGAACCTGATCACGCCCATCACCAGCATAAACAGCGTGATGGCCAGCAATACGATGCCGAAAAACACATTCTCCTTCAGCGCCATGATGGATGCAAGCAGCATCACGCCGATCACGGCAACGCTGAACAGCACAATGATGCCGATGAGCAGAAACCGTACAGGCCTGGGCACCCGCACGCTCTTGCTCAGCTCCACGGTGCCCTCGGCAGCCAGCTCAAACAGCAGTTCAAACAGAAATTCCATCCTGATACCTCCATAACAGGGGCACAGCCCCGCCTTCGCAGGCCGTGCCCGGATGGGAGCCCCCGGGGGCTCACTCCTCGATATACTCCATCAGGTCGCCGGGCTGGCAGTGGAGCGCGGCGCAGATGGCCTCCAGCGTGGAAAAGCGGATGGCGGTCACCTTGTTGTTCTTCAGCTTGGAAAGGTTCACGTTGCTCACGCCCACCTTCTCTGAAAGCTCGTTCAGCGACATTTTCCGCTCCACCATCACCCGATCCAGGTGCAGAATGATCTTTCCCATCCGCTTACCCTCCTTACACCATGCCGTCTACGTCGTTCTGCAGGGATACGCCGTAGGCGAAGAAACGGCTCAGGATCAGCACCATCAGGCCCATCACCAGCCCGGTCAGATCCAGGGAGGGCTCCATCATAGTATCGCCCAGGATCAGCTTGCAGAGCATGGTCAGCAGCCAGCCCACGATGGGGGAGACGATGGCCAGCCAGCCGATGCGCTCGATGCGCCGTACGTTGGCGGGCTGGAAGGGGGAGCCGGTCTGGGCAGAGGCCAGCACCCTGTGCATGGTGTGGAACATGATGGCCATCAGCACCAGAGCGATGCAGGCGCCCAGCAGCGCGGTGACCACCACCGGCAGAACGGTGCCGAAGGTTTCGGCAGAATCGGCAATGGTAAGACCGTTGTAGCGGATGGGCTCGCCGGCAAACACATGCTCGGCTGTCCAGTCGCCGCTCACCATACAGGCAATGGCGCAGATCAGGGTCAAGGCGACCCCCAGCCAGCAGAAGACCTCAACGATGCGGGTGGCGATCTTGCCAAATTTCAGCAGCTTGGAATTTTTCAGTCGGTTCATAGTGGTTTCTCCTCCGTTCGGTTCATACAGGAAGCGGGCTGAGCCCGCGTGCAGTGCTGTGGTTGCATTGCGGGGAGCGTATCCCCGCCTTTCCGGCAGGAGGCCAACCCTGCCGGAGCTGTCTTGCGCTTCGACAGTTGGAATGATACCACCACCATTAACGCTTGTCAATAACTTTTTATCGTTTTTCGATAAAAATATATCGTCATAAGATAAATTCAAGCCGAAAACCAAACAGGGAACCCAAGCGTGGCAAGCGTTTGAGCGGGTCGCCGCCGCCCGGAAAGCAGCCTTCCCGGGGCGGCAGAAGTGCGCCGCCCGCCGCCTTGCCATCTGCCCGGGAACCATGCTACAATCTCCTCAACCCACCAGAATAACGGAGGTCACCACCATGAAGCCGAAAGCCGCCCAATGGAAATGGACCCGCACCCCTGCGGAGCATCTCATCACCGATGACCGGATCGAGATCACCACCGCTCCCCACACCGATCTGTGGCAGCGCACCTATTACCATTTCCGCAACGATAACGCCCCTGTTCTCCAGCTGGAAACAGAGGAGAAGTTCTTTTCCTTTACCGTAAAGACCGCCTTTGAGAGCAAGCACCGCTTCGACCAGTGCGGCGTTGTGGTCTATCTGGACAGCGACAACTGGCTCAAGGCCTCCATCGAATACGAGAACGAGCGGTTCCAGCATCTGGGCAGCGTGGTCACCAACAACGGCTATTCCGATTGGGCCACCACCGAGATCGATGCCTCCGTCAAGAGCATGTGGTACCGGCTCAGCCGCCGGGAGGATGATTTCCGCATCGAATGCTCGGAGGATGGCATCACCTTCCGGCAGATGCGCATCTGCCATTTGTGGCAGGGCGGCGGCAGGATCCGCTTCGGCATCTACGCCTGCAGCCCGGAGGCCTCATCCTTCAGGGCCACCTTTACGGAGATGACTGTTACCGAATGCCAATGGCTGCCCCACGACGGCCAGCAGCCGGATGAAGCCTGACCCCACCCACCAAAAGCAAACCGACCGCACCCGGAGCCATCCGCTCCCGGTACGGTCGGTTTTTCGATTATTGCAGCCACCCGGTACAGCATTCTCCCCTGCGCCCGCAAAGCGGGTGCAGCAAGCGGGGTGCAGGGGCAGCGCCCCGCATCCCTCACGGATTGCAGCACCTCCCGGAGCCATCCGCTCCCGGCACGGTCGGTTTTTCGATTATTGCAGCCACCCGGCACAGCATTCTCCCCTGTGCCCGCAAAGCGGGCGCAGCAAGCGGGGTGCAGGGGGCTCAGCCCCCTGCCGGGTTTCCAAAGGGCAGAGCCCTTTGGCGTCCCCCCATCACAGCACCTTGATCATTTCCTCCCGGATGTCATCATAGTGCGCATCCACCAGACCGAAGGAGTGCACCTTGTAAGTCCACAGGGCACGGCCGATGCCGTTTTTGGCAAAGGCAGCGTTGATATCCTTGAGCCAGCGCAGGGTATCGGGGGTGGGAGCCCGGTCGATCACGCCGTATTCGCCGCAGTACAGGGGCGCATTGCGCTCGTTGGCGGCATCGATGGCGGGCCTGAACATCCTCTCAAAGTATTCGGGGCTGATGAGATCCTCGTCGCCGGGCTTGCTTTCACCGGCCTGCCACATGCCCAGCTCCTCGGCGGTCTTGGCGTAGGTGCCCACCGTCAGCGGGTAGGCGATGTGGAAATCGTGGGGCATGTGGTTCACCCACGGCGCGGCCTGATGGGTAAAGATCAGCGGCTCGTAGCAGTGGAAGTTGTAGACGATCCTCTCATCGTAGGGCGCATCCAGCGTGGGCACGCTGGTAACGGCGTTGTAGCGCACGCCGCCCACCAGGATCCACGTATCCGGCGCAATGGGGCGGATGGTCTCGATGGCCTTGCGCACGATGCCGTTCCACTCGGTTACCACATCGGGCAGATCCACCTCGTTGAGCAGCTCGAAGGCCACCCGGTGGGCGTACCGGCCGTAGCGCTGGGCGAACACCGTCCAGATGCGCAGGAAGGCGGCCTGCAGGTTCTCATCGTGGAAGAAGGCAGCGCCGTAATCCCGGTCGATGGTGGAGAACATGTAGCCGAAGGTCTTGTGCAGGTCGATGATCAGGTTGAGGCCGTGGTCGCCGCACCACCGGATGCACTTGTCGATGTACTCGATCCGGGGCAGGATGGTGCGCCCCTCGTCGGCAAAGACGGTGTCGCAATCCACAGGCAGGCGCACATGGTCGCAGCCGAAGGAGGCGATGCGGGCGATGTCGCTCTCGGTGATAAAGGTGTTGAAGTGGTGGTCGTCGTTGCCCACCAGCTGGCTCAGCCAGCCGCCCAGGTTGATGCCCTTCTGGTAGCCTTCAAAAATACGCATAATGGTTATTCCCTCTCTTCTTTTGGTAGCGGCATGGGGGCCGCGGTTTGCTGCTGTAAAACATTCGACCCCGGCAGGGGATGTCCTGCCGGGGCACGGATGTATACAATTCGTTTGCAAGGCAGTTGGTCGGCAGGCGTTTACTTGGCCTGCTCCGCCATGGCCTTTTCGATGGCATCGATGCGCTGGCTCAGCGGGGGATGGCTGTAGGTGAGCTTCACCAGCAGGGGAGAGGGGGCCAGGTGGGAGAAGTTATCCTTGGAGAGCTTCTTCAGGCCGGAGATCAGGCCCTGGCCGTAGCCCTCGGCCACCGCCTGGCGGTCGGCCCGGTACTCCGCATAGCGGCTGTAGGCGCTGCTCAGCAGGCCGGTGAGGGGGTTCAGCAGGGGCAGCCATGCGCAGCCCAGCAGGATGTAGGCAAAGCCGTAGTTGACCGCTTCGAAGCCGAAGGCGGTGTGCATACCGGCGGTGCGCACGGTGAGCCATGCCAGCACGGCCATCAGCAGCATGTTCAGCAGGTTCAGCAGCTGCAGCTTGGGCACATCCTTATTGAGGCCGTGGCCCAGCTCGTGGGCGAACACGGCGCAGATCTCGTCGGGGGTCATGCTGTTGACCAGGTTATCGAAAAGCACGATGGTCTTCAGCTTGCCAAAGCCCGTAAAGTAGGCGTTGGATTTTGTGGTGCGGCGGGAGGCGTCCATCACCTCGATGGCCTTTACATGGTAGCCGTGCTTCTGCAGCAGGGCGGTCAGCTTCTCCTTCAGCTCGCCATCCTCCAGGGGCACGAACTTGTTGCTCATGCGGCTCAGGATGGGGTAGATGAAGGAGATGAACAGCGTAATGCCGAAAACGCAGGCGGCAAAGACCAGCACCATGCCATCGCCCAGCCACAGGTGCAGGGCGCACAGCAGCACCGCCAGCACGATGCCCATCACCAGCTCGATGATCAGCCCGCGGATCATGTCGATGGCGAAGGTCTTGCCGCTGGAACGGTTAAAGCCGTACTTCTGCTCGATCTTCATGGTATCCACATAGTTGGTGATCATGGCAAACAGGCACTCCAGCAGGGTCTGGAAGGTCACCACCACCACCAGCTGCAGGTAGGGGTTGGGGCCGAACAGCTTTGCCACGGCGGCGTGGGCATTCAGCACCAGCAGCACGATGGTGACCACCCAGCTCAGCAGGTTGGAGAAGATCTCCAGACGGCTCTTTTCGCCGTGGTACTCCTCCCAGCGCTTGTGGGTGGCAGCGTCGTAGATATCGCTCACGTTGGCGGGCACCGGGTTGCCTGCGCTGCGGTACTGGATGTAGTTCAGCAGCATCTGGTACAGGCTGGTGATCGTGGCCACGATCAGGACGATCGGTTTCCAGTTCATATCGGCATCTCCTTTGGTTCTTGTCTTTTGCGGGTTTATGCGGGAAGCATAGCATAGATGGGCGGTTTTGTCAAAACAGCGGGTGATGTACGCCTCATAAGGCTCCCTCTAAAGAGGGGAGCTGCCGCCGAAGCCCCCAAAAAAGGCTCCCTCTTCAGAGGGAGCTGTCACCCGGAGGGTGACTGAGGGTGCCGATCGTGGACAAATGACAGAGATGCAGCCACGTAACATGGAGTGCTTATGGTAAGGGGGCGTTTTCTTGGCTGGGGTGTAACGCGGGATAGACTACGGGAAAGAGCTTGCTTTCCCCCGCCGACCCGCCCCGACAACTCGGGGTTCGGGAGGCAGAGGAATACTGCCCGCAGCCAAGCCGCTCTGTTGCTTCGGCGGGAAAGGACACCTTGGCCTTTCCGACCCGCCCCGACAACTCGGGGTTCGGGTTGCAGCGAAAACGAAGCACAGCCAAGAGGCTCCCCGCACGCGACGGTAGCGAACGACGTCAAATCCCCCTGCCGTTTTTCGGGGCGGGTTAAGGGAGCAGTGTGCTGTACAAGCAGCGAGTAAGCTGACCCGTAGCTGCGGAGTGACCCTGATTGCGACCGCCGCCACGAAAAAGGGCGATTAAAGGGGATTTGACCAAAGAGAGCGTGTCGCTGTTTTCTGGTTCCTCTTTTGCGTCAAAAGAGGAACCGCAGGTGTGGGGCGCGGAGCCCCACCCTGTTCCTCGCAGCGGCACTGCGAAAAAGCTGTGAGTGGCTTGGGTGGAACGACACCCACCGGGAGGGGTCTGCAGGCGGCACCCTCAGTCGGCTTCGCCGACAGCTCCCTCTGAAGAGGGAGCCTTGGTGGGGGGCGGGAGCCTGTGGGGAGGGGTGAGCCTGCCGGGAGGGGTCTGCACTCGGCACCCTCAGTCGGCTTCGCCGACAGCTCCCTCTGAAGAGGGAGCCTTGGTGGGGGTCGGGAGCCTGTGGGAGAGTTGGCTGCCACCCGCAGCAATACGCCGCACCCAACTTGGGTAAGACAGCCCCCCACGTCAACACCCACCTCTTAAGCCTCCCTTGTGTAAAGGGAGGTGGCTGCCCTTTAGGGCAGACGGAAGGATTGTACGCTGTGGCCGCACCCACCCCGGGCATAACAGCCCTCACCGCCTACAGCGCCATCAAAACAAGCGCCGGCAGGTTGTTCATCACATGCAGCAAGACCGGTATGGTGGCATTCCGGCTTACGACCAGCGCAGTACCGTAGATCAGGCCCGTAACAAACTGCGGCAGATTGTACAGGAATTCTTTCACCGTAAAGGCATGCAGATGCACCAGCATAAAAAGCGCAGCTGCTACAAAGATCACCACGATCTTTGTGCTTTTCTTTTCGGCCCCTCCGATGGGGGCGAGCCTGAATACGACCTCCTCCGTCACAGGCCCCATGATCCCCAGCGCGACGATCGTTAGAAGCGCCGGGAATTTGCCCTGAAGCTCTGCAACGGAATGCTCGTTCAACGATTGATAGTCCGGATCCAGCTGCATCATCGGCAGCGCCGCCAGATTGCTCAGAAGCATGTCCAGAACGAACGCTGCCAAAAGGATGCATACGGTTTTGCCCGTTTGCTCCTCCCACAAAGCCAGCCCCGCTTTCAGCTCATTCCAAAAAAGAACGGTGCCGATGCTTCCCAGCACGATATAGGATATCATCTGCAGCGTTACCGAAAACCGCATCGGCATATCGACGTATCGCAACAGGATCTTCGTGTAAAAGACATGCACGGCCATATAGCATGGCAGCAGGATGAAAAATCTTTTGAAGCCTTTCTGCTTCTGCTCCAACGCAAGCTCCCTCCTTGTCGATCTTAATGCACCACGGTAACGGATGAACACAGCAGCAACAGCAATATGCCGACCGCGACCAGAATCAGCAAAGCAGCATAGAACGTTTTGCTGTCGGCGGCTTTTTTCTTTCCCACGGCAGTTGTTCTGAGCAGCAGCCCGATGCCTGCCGCCGCATAGATGCACATGATTGCAACGGAGACCGTTCCCAATACCGGGATGTGACCCAAAAACGACATACCGATCAACAGCGCGATGGAGATGATATAGATCAGCAGGATCGTTTTTCTCTCCAGCTTACGGTTGGAGATCGTAATATCGATGGCGTTGGAAACCGCTTCCTCTGCCTTTTGGGGGGCGGGATCGGTATCCTTCCTGAGTTGGCTGTGCATCAGCTCAACGATGGAGATCTCCAGCTCTTCTGCCAGCGGTTCGAGCAATACGATATCCGGGTAGCCATGACCGTTTTCCCAACGGCTGATGGCCTTATCCGTAACGCCCAGCTTTTCCGCCAGCTCTTTTTGGGTATATCCCTTTGCCTTTCTTTGTCCGGCGATAAATCTGCCAAACTGTTCGGTATCCATTCAGCATCCCTCCTGTGGTCCGGATCTCGCTGCAACTATATCAAAAACCACGGCTTTGCACAATCTATGATTCATAGAGTGGTTGTTTTTCAAGGGTTTTGGCCTGTTTCCGGCAATGTGGGAAAGGGAAAAAAAGAACAGCCATTACATGGGATCGCTCCTGTAATGGCTGTCTGTATGGTTCTGTTCATGCTGCGGAGACGAAAAAGGTCACTGCTGCCGCTCCCGCAACAAACGGCATTGATACACCATAACAGGCGTGATCCGATCCTCCGCCCTCACTCCATCACATACCCCGCCACCAGCGGCCAGATGGCCCGGTACCCCTCGGGCTTGATGTGCATGCCCTCGATGGTGTATTCCGCCTTCAAACGGCCCTCCTCATCGGTCAGGGGCGCATTCACATCGATGTACCGCTGCCCGTGCCGCAGGGCCAGCTGTTCCACCTGCCGGTTGGCGGCGGCGATCTTCTCGTTGGTGCGTATGCGCAGGCAGGCCTTCATGCTCTCGGCGGCGGCTTCGTAGTTGATGGGGTAGTAGGCCATCAGGTAGATCTGTACCCCCGGCACCTCCCGCTCGATCCGGGTCAGGATGCTGTCGTAGCGGGCGATCATCTCTTCGATGGGCACGGAGGCATCGCTCAGGTCGTTGGTGCCGATGTTGATGAACACCTTCCGGGGCATCAGCTCCGTTACGCACAGATCCACGATGGGCAGCATATCGTCGGTGCGGTAGCCGCCTACGCCCCGGTTGTAGACCTTGGGTGCCCCTTCGCCCAGCTCCCCGGCCCATTCTTCCACGGGGAACATCTCCATCAGCGAGGAACCGGCAAACACCACCTGCCCCTTTTCTGCCAGCCGGTTCTTCTCCCGGAAGCCCTCCACCATTTTCTCTTTTTCCAGTTTCCATGCAGGCTTTGCCATCAAAGACACCATCCCTTCCCCATCACCGGCCCGGCAATGGTTTTGATCATCATATCACATCCCGCGGGGAAAGAACAAATATCGCTTCGATTACTTGCGAAGAATGGAAAATAATGCTAAGATTGTTACACCTGTGAACTTTTTACCGGAAGGGAGCTGTATACCGTGCAAGACACCCTGTACCTGCTTGGCCGCGTTTTGCTGTATCTGGCTACCAGCCTTCCGGTGGTGCTGGAGCTGTACCCCTGCATACGCCGGGTGCTGGATGTACCCTTCGACCGGCGCGATCTGCTTCTGTGCAGCCTGCTGCTGTTCATCAACATTGCCACCAACCGCCCCATTGCCGCCATCCGGGACGGGCTCAACATCGTATCCTCCTCCCTTTTGTTTTTTCTGATGGTGCGGTATGTGTTCGGGCGGCGGGGCCTCAGCTGCTTTGTGGATACCCTCAAAATGATCGCCCTGCTCACCGCCTGCGAAGCGGCATGCATGCTTGCGCTGCTCATCATGGGCCTGTTCGGCTTCGACCAGACCAAGCTGATGGTGCTTACCCTGAGCGATTTCTACCGAACCGAGAACCTGTTCTATTCCGCTTTGCTGAATATGCTGGGCATCGGTCTGGTGTATGCGGTCATCCTCCTGTGGGATCATCTCCGCCGCCGCAAGCTGCCGGCCGCCGGGGAGCATGCCCGCAGGGCCGGTATGTATTTCACCATCATCCTGCGGGTATCGCTGCTGGTGTTCGCCTGTATGGGCGCGCTCACCATGCCCTTTACCCTCTTCGGCGACCAGTCGCTGATCCGTTACCTGATCCAAAACAGCAGCCAGTATGCGCTTTTGAGCCTGTGCTGCACCGTGCTGATGCTGGTGATCCTTTCCTATCTGGTGCAGGATCTGCGCTATGTGGTGCAGGCCGACCGGCTCAGCCGCATGGAAAAACGCCAGACCGAGGCCGATGAGCTGCTCCGGGGCCTGCGCTACTTCCGGCATAACATGGTCAACACCCTCTATGGGCTGGAGGGCATCCTCCTCAGCGGCGATACCGAAAAGCTGGCAGCCTACTACGAGGAGATGCGCAGATCCTGTGCGCTGGTCAATAACGATAACATCGCTGCACTGGCAAGGATCGCCGATCCGGCGGTGAATGCCCTTCTGCTGCACCACATGGAGGCCGCCCGCAGGCTGAGCCTGCCCTTTAACCTGTACGTGGGGGAGCAGCTGCCCGCCAACCATGCCCTGAGCGATGCAGAGCTGTGCCAGGTGCTGGGCGTGCTGCTGGATAACGCCATCGAGGCGGCAGACAGCGCCGCGGAGCGCAGCGTAACGGTGGAGATCGCAGGCGTGGAGGGGGCGTTGGAGATCATCGTTACCAACACATACCCGGGCCAGGTGTCTGCCGAGGCCCTTGCACGGGGCGGCAGCTCCACCAAGCCGGGGCACGAGGGGCAGGGGCTCAAAAGCTGCTACCGGCTGTTGAAACGCAGACGCGGCGCACACCTCAACTTCTGGCTCGGCGGCCAGTTTGTAAAGGCGCAGCTGCTGCTGCAAAGCTGAAACCCTGCATACTGCTGATAAGCTGCAAAGGAGAGTCGACCTCGGATGAACGATCTCTGGTACCACATTTCCGGGTTGGGGCTGTTTTGCCTGTTCCTGCTGCCGGTGGCTTTTTTCCAATACGGCACCATCCGGCGGCTGACGGGCAGCCCCTTCAAGCCCCGGCAGATGGCGGCCTGTGTGCTGCTGATGGTCCTCAGCTGGATCTCCAACCGGTTCGTCATCCTCTACCTGAACGGCTGGAACGTTGCGGTGGCCATTCTGTGGTATGCCATCATCCTGCTGTTTGTTTTCCGCATAAAGGGCTGGAGCTTTTTTGTCGACTGGCTCAAGACGGTGCTCCTGCTGGTGTGCATGGAGCTGCTCTGCGCCCTGCTGGTCATGGCGGCAGAGGCGCTGGGGCTGGATCCCACCCTTCTGCTGGTGACCACCGTGGAGGATATGCACGACCTGCGCAGGCTGCTGGGTCTGGGCATCCTCAATTTGCTGGCGGCGGTGGCCATCTGGCTTTCGGTCATCTTGTGGCAGTATCTGTTCTACCTGCACCGAACCGCGCCGCCCACACTGCGCAAGCGGCGCTGGCATATCGCTTTCTCTGTTGTGCGGCTTACCACGATCACCACCGCTGCCGTCAGCATTCTGGCCATGCCCCATTACCTGTTCGGCATCAACTCCCTTTCGGAGCTGCTGCTGCCCCATCAAAAGGGCTACATCCTGCTGGCGGCCAGCGTGGCGATGCTTCTGGCGGTGGCACTGAGCTATCTGTTTCAGGATATCAACTATCTGGTGCAATCCCAGCGGCTGAACACCCTGGAGCAGCAGCAGCAGATCTCCCGGAGCCTGATGCAGAACCTGCGCTTCTTCCGGCATAATACCATCAACATGCTCTATGGTCTGGAGGGCGCGCTCATCTCCGACGATCGGGAACGCATCAACACCTATTTCGACGAGATCAAGGTAAAATGCGCTCTCATCAATAACGAGAACATCTCTGCCCTGGAGCGGATCACCAACCCCTCCATCAATGCGCTGGTGCTCCACGCCATAGATCGGGCACGGGTGCTGAATCTGCCGCTGAACCTGTACGTGCAGCAGGGCATCACCTTTTCGCACACCCTGGGCGATGCGGATCTGTGCCAGCTGATGGGCGTACTGCTGGATAACGCCCTGGAGGCCGCTCACCCGGCCCGGGAACGCCATGTGCTCATTGAGCTGCGCAACGTGGATGATGCCCTGGAGCTGATCGTGAGCAACACCTATGATGGTACTGTAGACCCGGAACAGCTCTCCCGGGGCGGCACCAGCACCAAGGAGGGCCACGCCGGGCAGGGGCTCAAGAGCTGCTACCACATTCTGAACCGCCACAAGAACGTCTGTCTCAATTTCTGGGTCACCGGGCAATACGTGCAGGCGCAGCTGCTGCTGCACCGCTGAGCGCCCCTTCCACCCATTACCGATAAGGGAGGCCACCGCCACATGCTGAAGCTGATCCTCTGCGATGATAACCCGCGCCACAACAATACCCTGACCCACCACCTGGAGCAGATCCTGCCCGATCTGCCCATGCCCGCCCAGATCGTGCTCACCACCACCGACCCCAACGAGGTCATCCGCTACGCCTCCGAGCACGATGGCGATGCGGTCTACTTTCTGGATCTGGAGCTGGATAATGCCCTCAGCGGGCTGGATGTGTGCGCAGCCATCCACCGCTACAACTCCACGCCGTTCGTGGTCTATGTTTCGGCCTATGCGGAGTATGCGCTGGAGTGCTTCCGCTCCCATGCGTTCGATTTCATCCTCAAGCCCTACACCCGCCAGCGGCTGGAGAATACCCTGCGGGATGTGATCCTGCACATCGAGCGCAACCGCTCCGTGTATCCCCTCAACGTGACCGCAGGCTCCCTCACCCGCATTCTGGATCAGCGGGAGATCCTCTATCTGGAGATCGAGCGGGAGTATGTAACGGCGCATATGTCCACCGGCAGCTTCACCTGGCGGGAGAGCCTCACCAAGCTGCTGCCCAGGCTGAACCCGGCCTGGTTCGTGCGCATCCATAAGAGCTGCGCCATCAACCGCCTGTATATCGATCATGTAAACGCCAAGGCCCGGGAGGTGACCATGAAGAACGGCGCGGTGCTGAGCGTATCCCGCCGCCTCCTGGGCGATCTGACCGCTGCCGCCGAGCCTTAGGAGCAGTGAACCCCAAAACGATGTAAAACGATCTACCAACGGTATGTCTCACGCTACCACCGACTTGCGACCCTTCCCTCAAGTGCATAGAATATACATAAACACCGTCGCTGCAGCACACACCTGCTGCCTTGCATATCACGAACGTCAGACATTCGTGCGGCGGTGTTTTTTTGTGCCCTTTTTTGCATTGCTTTTTGCCTGTGCTCCGCCTACAATGGGGGTACCGAAGCAATACAACCGCATTTCTCCCCCCGAAAGGAGCGTTTCTGAATGGATCACTCTGCCCGTCTGCCCGAATACCTGCGCATGGCTGCCGATGCCGCCCCCTGCCCCGGCAGCACCTTTACCAGCGGCGATCTGCGCTTTACCGTCATCACGCCCAGGCTCATCCGTATCGAGGAGGGCAGCTTTACCGATGCCGCCACCCTGACTGTGCTCTGCCGTTCCTTTGCGCCCTGTGCCCCCGTCTGCACCGTGGAGGGCGGCGTTCTGGTGCTGGAGACCGGCATGCTCACCCTGCGCCACGATCCCGCCCTGCCCCCGGCGGAGGGCCTCACCATCCGGCGCAGCGAAAGCCCGGCCTTTTTGTGGCATTACGGCCAGAAGCCCCTCAACAACCTGGGCGGCACCACCTCCACCCTGGATGGTGTGGACGGTGCCTGCCCCATCGGCGACGGGGTATGCTCCCTGGATGGCTACGCCCTGCTTTTCGACAGCGGTACGCCCCTTCTGCGGTCGGATGGCTGGTTCTCGCCCCGGGAGCCCGGCACCGATCTGTACTTCTTCGGCTACGGGCACGACTACGAAAGCAGCGTGAAGGACTTCTACCGCCTCACCGGCGCGCCGGGGCTGCTGCCCGCCTGGGCGCTGGGCAACTGGTGGAGCCGCTACCATGCCTATACCGATGCCGAGTACCTTTCCCTGATGGATCGTTTTGCCCAGAGGGATGTGCCCCTGAGCGTGGGCATCGTGGATATGGATTGGCACCTGACCGATGGCGATGGCCGGGACTACTGGCACGACGGCTGGACGGGCTTTACCTGGAACGAGAAGCTGTTCCCGGATCACAAAGCCTTCATCGCCGCCCTGCATGAGCGGGGGCTGCACACCGCGCTGAACCTGCACCCCTCCTCCGGCGTGCGCAGCCACGAGGTGCAGTACCCGGAGATGGCCCGCCGCATGGGCATCGACCCGGCCTCCGGCAAGCCCGTGCCCTTCAACTGCCTGGATCCGGAATTCCTCAAGGCCTACTTCGAGGTGCTCCTCTTCCCCTACGAAGCGGACGGCATCGATTTCTGGTGGATGGATTGGCAGCAGGGCAGCCACTACCCCTCCATCGTGGGCGAGGGCTACCGGCCCACCGGGCTGGAGGCCATCACGCCGCTCTGGATGCTCAACCACATGCATTATCTGGCCGCCCAGCGGGGCGGTGCCCGGCCCATGATCTTCTCCCGCTTTGCCGGCCCCGGCAGCCAGCGCTGGCCCATCGGCTTCTCCGGCGATACCTACATCACCTGGGAGAGCCTGCGCTTCCAGCCCTATTTCACCGCCACCGCCTCCAACATCGGCTACAGCTGGTGGAGCCACGACATCGGCGGCCACATGGGCGGCTACCGGGATGATGAGCTGACCGTGCGCTGGATCCAGCTGGGGGTATTCAGCCCCATCTTCCGTCTGCATTCCTCTGAGAGCATCTTTCTGGGCCGGGAGCCGTGGAACTACAACCGCCGTGCCCAGCTGATCATTGAGGATCTGATGCGCCTCAGGCACCGGCTCTTCCCGTACCTGTACACCATGTGCCGCCGCAACGCCCAGGAGCTGGTGCCCCTGGTGCGGCCCATGTACCACACCCACCCGGAATGCGCCGAGGCCTATACCGTGCCCAACCAGTACTGGTTCGGCAGCCAGCTGATCGCCGCGCCCATCACCCGCAAGGCCGATGAGAGCGATCTGGGCGCAGCCGACTTGTGGCTGCCCGAGGGCATCTGGACAGACTTCTACACCGGCTATGTATACAAGGGCGGCCGCAAGCTGACCGTATACCGCCCGCAGGAGCAGATGCCCCTGCTGCTGAAGGCGGGCGCGCTTCTGCCCATGCAGGCCCATGTGCCCGGCAGCCGCAGGCTGGGCGGCGCAGAGCAGATGGAGCTGCACATCGCGCCCGGCGGCGATGGCGAGTTCACCCTCTACGAGGATGACGGCGAGACCCTGGCCTACCGGCAGGGCAGCTATGCCCAGACCCGCTTCACCCTCCGCTGGCAGCCGGAGCAGGCCCGGCTGACCATCCACCCCGCAGAGGGAGCGGTGCAGCTCCTGCTTACCCGGGATTGGACGCTCTGCCTGCACGGCTTCCGCAGCGGCACTCAGGTGCTGCTGGATGGCGAGCCCCTGCCCGCTGCCTACGACCCGGAGACCTGCACCCTCACCCTTGCCCTGCAGGAGGTGCGCCCGGAGCGCGGCGCAACGATCACCCTCGCTTGCCCGGGCGGCCTCACCCATGATAACAGCGATTGCCGGGAGCGTATCGTCCGTCTGCTGACCCGTGCCCAGAACAGCCAGCGCCAAAAGGCCTATCTGCTGGAGGTGGCCGACAAGCTGCTGGCCGCCGCCCGGGAGGGCAGCCCCGTCAAGCCCTGGGATACCGGAGCCGCCGAATGCCCCTCCCTCAGCGGCATGATCGCCGAGCTGGTGCTCCAGCTGTGATGGGGGATGAGAGGACGAGGGGGACGAGGGGGACGGCGGGGCGCTGCCCCGCACCCCGCCTAAGGGACTTCGTCCCTTAGGGATCCCGGTATTGCGCCCGTTCCACGGGCGCAAAGGGGGCGATCTTTCCGGCTGCCCCTCTCCAAGGGGTCGCTTCAAGCATCTTCCATCCAAGGCTCCCAGCCCACCCCAAGGCGCCTCACCCGCCCAAGGCTCCCCACCCACCCAAGGCGCCCCACCCGCCCAAGGCTCCCTCTTCAGAGGGAGCTGTCGGCGAAGCCGACTGAGGGTGCCGCCCGCAGCCCACCTTCATCTGTCTGGCCACCCCTCCCCCCACAACACAAAACAGGCCGCTGCGATCTCTCGCAGCGGCCTGTTCCATTCCCATCTCCATACTCACACATGAAACTTCTTGTGATACTCCAGCCTCATGGGCTTCCAGTACAGCACCAGCATCAGCAGCTGTATGCCAAGGCTCACGCTGCCCACCACGATCATGGGCCAGGTGAGCTGTACGCGCAGCACCAGCATGATCAGCGTGGCCGCCATGCCTGCCAGCAGCAGCTCGAACAGCGGCAGAAAGTTCCGCTTCTGCCTGCGGAAGTATGCCAGAAAGTACACCCCCAGCAGGATCAGCATACCAAAGTATACGATCTGCGCCACGAATGCGCCCCATTCGCCGCCCACCACGCTTTCCAGCAGCAGCAGGTAGAGGCACACGGCCACCAGCACATCGCAGCCCTTCTTGATCAGCGTGTTCTCCACCTGCGGGCGGTAGAGAAAGGCGATCCACAATACGCACAGCCCGCCGATCACGATCAGGCTCCAATGGATGCCGGGGGTCAGTATATCCACGATCAGGCAGGTGTAGGCCGCAAGGGTGAACAGCGCGCGCCACAGGTCGTGGGCGTTGCGCCGGAAGAACCCCTTTTTCTTTACCTCAGGGTAGGTGATCCGCACATCCATGCAGTTGGCTCCCTTCCGGGCGGCTCAGCTGCTGCCCTCCATAAAGGGGGTCAGCCCAAGCTGGCAGAGGTAGCGGTAGAGCGCATCCTCAAAGAGGGTCAGGTGGGTGTTTTTCACCACCGTCAGCACGGTCTTGTTGCCGTAGCTGCACAGGGAGCAGACGGCCCGGTTCTCCACCGGCGGCCCCAGAACAAAATCGAACTTCTCCACATAGGGCTGCATGCTTTCCGGCAGACGGATCGCTCCCAGATTGCTCAGCGTGGTGGTGAACACCCCATCGCCCAGTTTACCGTAGATGAAGTAGGCAATGGGCCGTTTGATGCTCAGCGGGATGAACCGGAGCCAGCGCACCAGGCGGCAGCTCATGCGCATGGAGGCCTCCAGCGGCTCCTGCGCCGTGCCCGTGCGGATCTGCTCCATGATCTCCGGCAGCATCTCCTCCACGGTGGTCACCCGGCTGGGGTGCAGCCGGATGCTGGTGTACATGGAAAAATTGCGCAGCGTCTTTACCGGGTAGAACTTGCGCATGTTCACCGGCAGCTGGATCTGTATCTTTTTGCGGCTGCGGGGGTCGATGCGGCTGGCATCCCGGCAGGTGAGCATCAATACCGCCAGCATCAGCCCGGTAATGGTGCAGCCCCGGCTGCGGGCGGCGGCCAGCAGCGCATCGGTATCCAGATTGTAGTGCAGCACCCGGTTGGGCTGCTCCAGAGGCAGCATGCCCTTCATCTGCAGGGCGGGCTTGTCGGAAAAACCCTTCGCAGCCCCTTCGCCCGTTATGGGGAAGGCATCCTCCCACTCGGCAGGGTCGGGCTCCTCCTCCGGAGAGAAGGCACCCTCAAAGGGCGGTATCTCTGCGCCGTTCAGCTCCAGATAGGTCTTTACCAGCGTGCGCAGGAACTGGCTGCCGCCGGTACCGTCGGTCAGGATGTGGAAAAACTCCACGCTGATGCGGTTCTGGTAGTACACCACCCGCAGTGAGGGGGAGCGCACGGCCCCCACCTTCATCACTGCACAGGGCAGCTCGCTTTCCGGCTTTACCGGCCAGCGGCGCATCACCGAGTCCAGATAGTGCCAGAAAAACCCGCATTTGATGGAGGTGGCGAAGGCCGGGAAGCGCCGCATGGTATAGGTGAGCGCCATCTGCAAAAGCTCCGGCACCACCGGCTCCTTCAGGTAGCAGCTCAGGCGAAAGACCATCATCCGCTTGGTGCTCATGCTCAGCGGGTAGATCTTGGCGGCATGATCCAGCGGGTACCAGTCGGTGCGCTCCTGCCGGTAGAAGGTGCCCAGCCGGTCCGGGCGCAGGCGGGCCATGGCATCCTCAAGGGAGAGGCCCCTGTCGCACAGGCAGCACAGCGCCCGTACATGATCCTCCAGCAGCTGCCGGGTATGGCGGCGGCTCAAACTGAGCCGGTGGCGTACAGTAGCCAGGTATTCATGGACGGCATCCTGCTGCCCCGGCGGGAAGAGCTTTTGCGCAAGCTTCAGGTGGCTCATGGCCCTCCTTTCCCCGTAAACGCCGCCTGCGGGCGGGCCTTTCCGGGTGCTTAATCGTTGCCCTCCTGCCGTCTGCGGCGGCGGGAGGTGCGGGCGGCGCTGCTATCGGCAGCCTCCGCAGCGGTGGGATCGTTGGGGGCGGCACCATGGGCGGTGCCGGCTTTGGCATCCCCGGTAGGCTTACGGTCTGCGCCGGTGGCGTTTTCCGTACCGGCGGCGGTCTCCGCAGCGGCAGCATCGGCACCCTCGCTGCGCCCCTTGCGGGTGCGGCGGGGCTTGGGCTGCTCCTGCGGCTTCAGGGCCTCGTTCTGGGCCAGGGTCTCCTGCACGATGCGCTCGATCTCCCGGTTCTGCTCCTCCATGCGCCTGCGCTCGGCCTCTCCCGGCTGGAAGAGGGTGTTGTCCGGCTGCTGCTTCTTTTTGCGCTTCCTCAGCGTATCCATGGCGCTGAGCCAGGCGGGGCGGGAGGGCTCCTCCTGCTCCATGCGGGTGGTGAGCACGCTGTAGAAGTTGTTCTTCAGCGCAGCGGAGAGCATAAAGCGCAGCTTTACATAGAAGGGCTGCGGGTTGTACACGGCCCGGAAGGTATCCCGAGCCTGATCCGCCAGCACCTGGGTGGGGTTGCGGCGGCTGTAGTTGCAAAGGGTCATGGAGCGCCACAGGGGCGTAATGGCCACATTGGCCAGCTTTGCCTTATCCATGCGGCGGGCGAAGAGCATGGGCGTTTCGCCGGGCTGCACCTTCATGCCGCGCATACGCAGCACCTGTGCCACACCGTTGCCGTAGACGAACAGCTTGTCGGCCACCTCGGTCTCCCGGGCGGCTACCCGGTCGGGGGTGCGCAGCACGATGCGCAGGATCAGCGCCGCCACGATCAGCAGCGCCAGCAGCCACCACAGCCAGCTGTAGTCCTTATCCTCCGGAGGCATCTCCGGCGGCGGCGTTACGATGGGCGGCTCGGGGGTCTCCTCCTCATGGGGCGGAGTGGGCGTGGGGGTGGGCTCGTCGCTTTCCGGGTCGTGGGTGGGCGTAGGCGACGGAGTAGGCGTGGGGGTGGGGGTAGGCGTGGGGGTCGGCTCGGGCGGCGGCTCATCCTCCGGCGGGGGCGGGTCGTTCTGCTCCGTATCCTGCCGGGAGGGGGTGGCATCGAAGGGCACCCAGCCGAAGCCCTCGAAATAGACCTCTGTCCACGCATGGGCGTTGAGGCCGGTCACATAGGCGATGCCGCTGTCGTCCGGCTCGGCGATAAAGCCCTCCACATAGCGGGCGGGCATACCGGCCATACGGCACAGCAGCGTCATGGCAGAGGCAAAGTAGGTGCAGTAGCCTTCCTTGCCCACATAGAGGAAGTGGGTCACAAAATCCTGGTTCTCGGGCGGGTAATCCGGCGAGAGGGTGTAGCGGTAGTACCGCTTCAGGTGCCGCATGATGGCACAGGCCTGCTCGTAGGGGGTCTGAGAACCGGCAATGATGTTCTGCAGGTCGTAGTAGACGGTCTCCTCCAGGTGCCCGGGCAGTTGGGTGTAGCGGGCGTAGATGCCCATGTAGTAGGGGTCGGTGCGGCCCTTGGCAGCATTCACCACAGCGCCCAGTGCACTGTCGCCGCCCTCCAGGATGGGGGAGGTAACGCTGTAGCGGTCGCCGGGCTCCAGGTCGCGGGTAACGAACAGCTCGCTGGCCTCGTTAAAGTAGGGCACAAGGCTGCCTTCGGGGGCTACATCCCGCAGGAATACGGGGGTGAACAGCGTGCTGGCGGCGTTGTTGCTCATTTCGATGCGCACGGTCTCCTCGCTCAGCAGCGGGGAGGCGCTGCGCACGGAGGCATCAGGCATGTTTTCCAGAAAAGCGGTCACGCGCTGGCTGCGCCAGCCCGGATGCACATACAACAGGCGGCGGCCGGAGGAGGTATCCTGCCAGTTGCGGCCGGTGTAGTAATCCTTGGTAACGGCCCGGAGCAGGGTGCGCTGCCGGGTCTCCACCACCATCACCGGGTGATCGCCCGGCTCGGCGGGGCCGCCCAGCTTGCTCTGGCCCATGGGGTAGTAGCCGTAGCTGCCCAGGGTGAACACATTGCGGGGCTCGGTAAAGAACAGGTAATCGGCGATGGTCTCCTTCAGCTGCATGGCAGCCTTGTTGAGAGGCTCGATCACCGTGCGCCCCACGGGGGTGATCAGTGTGGCCAGCACCACCAGCACCGCCGCCATGGGCAGTACCTCGAACAGATTGATCTTTTCATGGCTGCTTTGGGAGATGATCATCAAAAGCGCCACAAAGCCCGGGGCGGCAAACCAGAAGAAGTTGTGCTTGCCAAGGCTCCACAGGCCAAACAGCACCAGCACCAGCAGCACCGTGGTGGGTATGAAGCCCGCGCCCCGGTGGGCGAACAGGTAGCTGACCACCGCAGCAAACAGCGCCAGCGTGAGCGCCAGGGGCATGCGGTAGAGGCTGGCGGCGCAGTTGAAGCCGTTCAGGTACAGGGCAAAGGCCTTGATCGCCTCCACCGCCTGCCCGATCAGCCCCATGCCGGGCAGAAAGAGCTGCACCACCAGCGTGACCAGCGCCACGCCGCCAATGATGAGCCGCACCTCCCGCCTCAGGCCGGAGAGGGTGCACAGCAGCACCACGCCTACGGCGGCCAGCGTGGCAGGCACAAACGCCGCCTGGATCTCCAGCGCCCACAGCATGGGCCACAGCACACCCAGGCACAGCAGCAGGCTGACCATCAGTCGGCTCATGCGCTCGTAAGAAAACAGCTTTTTCAGCATACCGGGCCAGCCTCCTTTCGGTGTTTTATCGGGTGGGTCAGGCTTCCTCGCCGCCCTGAGGGGTAACGTAGTTCACCTCCACGCCTGCCTGCTGCAGCTGCATGGCCAGCAGGGCGCGGTCGGGGTTATCGGTCTTGTAGGTAACGTAATACAGCCGCACATTGGGGCCCAGCCGCTTGATGCGGATGATCAGGTCGGTCACCACGGCGGTGAGACGGGTGGTGATGATGACCACCGCACCGGTCTTGCGCAGGTGCTTCATCTGCATCATCAGCACCCGCTCGAAGCGTTCGGTCTCGTTGAAGGTGCAGCGGGCCAGCTCCTCCAGAAGGGTGGGCAGGCCCATGGTGCCGGTGTATTCCATGGGTCGGTCGCCCACCAGAGGCAGGCGCACCGGGTTATCCTGACGGATCTGGCAGGCCACCACAGAGGCGGCGGTCTCCAGCATGGCATCCTGCAGGAAGGGGCGGTGCTCATCGCCGTAGCCCTGGCTCAGGTGGGTGGGGGAGGTATCCAGCATGACCAGCGCATCGGGCAAAGCAGGCTCTTCGAACTTGCGTACGATGATCTCCCGCTTGCGGGCACTCATTTTCCAGTGGATGCGCTTGAGCGGGTCGCCGGGCTGGTAGTTGCGGAAATCGCTGGGGCTGAAGGGGTCCTCCATGGCCCGCTTCATGGTCTCTGCGCCCATGTCGCCGCCGGCAAAGGTAAGGGGCTCCACATCGAAGGGCACGGGCAGCACCAGCAGCTCGTGGCCATCGGCCTTGGGCACGTGCTTGCGCTTGAAAAAGCCGAATACATCCGCTACGGTATAGTTTTCCACACCGGGGAACATAGCCCCCACATGGTCTGCGGCAAACTTGTGAGTGACCCTCTGGCGGCGCTTGCCCAGCTGGGTAAGGTGGATGGTACCGGCAGGGGTGTTGCTGGTGGCCCGCATATGCAGCGCCACTGGGGCAATGGGCAGGAGGCTCTTGTGGCTCACGCCGATCTCCATACTGACCACCTCGCCCCGGTTCACCTTGTTGCCGGAGAGCTCGGTCTCTACCTTAACGGTCTTTTCGGCCATGCGTACACTGGCATAGGCAAAGGCCCACGCCAGCATGATCAGCGTTGCGATGAGCAGATACATCCGGTTGCCCAGCGACAGGGCGCTGAAAAGGAAAAAACCGAAGCATATACCCATGATCAGGTTGGTCTTGCGCAAGGGATCAGTTCACCTCCTTCTGCCGTGATGGGGGTCGTTATCAGCCCAGCCGGAGGGGCACAGGCACGTTCTCCACCACAGCGATCAGGATCCGCTCGGCGGAGATGTTCTTCATTTTGGCTTCGGCGTTCAGCTGCACACGGTGGGCCAGCACGGGCAGCACCATGCGCTGCACATCCTCGGGCAGCACGTAGTCGCGGTCGTTGAGCAGGGCACAGGCCTGTGCGCCCTTGATGAGGGCGATGGCGCCGCGGGTACTCACGCCCAGCTGCAGATTGGGGTGGTTGCGGGTGGCCTGGGCAATGGAGGCGATGTAGTGGCGCACCTCCTTGGAGCAGTACACGTTGCCGATCATGCTCTGCATCTCGATCACGTCCTTGGCGGAGCAGACGGGGCTGAGACCGGCCTGAGGCTTCACCGTACCGCTGAAGCGCTCCAGCACCACCATTTCTTCCTCCAGGGTGGGGTAGCCCATGGAAATGCGGATGAAGAAACGGTCCATCTGCGCCTCGGGCAGGGGGTAGGTGCCCACGAACTCGGTGGGGTTCTGGGTGGCCAGCACCAGGAAGGGCTTGGGCAGCGGATGGGTAACGCCGTCCACGGTCACCTGGTACTCCTCCATTACCTCCAGAAGGGCAGACTGGGTCTTGGGAGACGTACGGTTGATCTCGTCCGCCAGAGCGATCTGGCACATGATGGCACCGGGCTTGAACTCCAATTCGCCGGTCTTCATATTGACCATGGTAAAGCCCGTTACGTCGGAGGGTACCACGTCTGGCGTGAACTGGATGCGGTTGAAGCTGCAATCCAGAGACTTGGCAAGCGCGCCGATCATGGTGGTCTTGCCCGTGCCGGGCACATCCTCGATCAGCACATGACCCTTGCACAGCATGGCGATGAGCAGCAGCTCGATCACCTCGTCCTTACCAACGATGACCTTTCCGATATTCTGTTTCAGCGAAGCGATAACCTGGCGTGGATTGAGCATAGGGCAGGCTCCTTACATTGCAAAGTAGTTATAGGTCAGCGAACAATGGACCATATTGTATTATATCGAAAACGTGTATGTTTTACAAGTCTGTGACAAAAGTTTTACGAAGGAAATACTGCTGACGTACTGTCTTTTTCTTGACAGGGAGCAGCAGCTTCGGTATGATAGGCGTAGCGGCGGCGGTGTGCGCTGCCGAGGATTGCAAGCAATAAAGGAGCGGTCATGAAAAACGCCAATACAAAGCTGATCGCAGCGCTGGCTGCGGTCACGCTGCTGGTAGCCGCAGCCGGGCTCTTGCTGGGCGGCGGGCTGAAGCCCCCCAGCAGCGGCACGGGCCCTCTCATCATCACCGCCACGGAGGGGCTCATCCTGCCCGGCACAGAAAGCCCGGCCTATGAGCTGCCCGGCGATACCGCATGGCTGTCTGTGCAGGCGGAGGGCTTCACCTATGCGCCGGTGCCGCTGGTCACAGAGGGCGATTACACCTTTACCCGCCCGGATGGCGGCCGGAATACCCTGCACGTTACCCGGAGCAGCATGCGCATGCACAGCGCCGATTGCTCCACGCAGGATTGTGTCACCCAGGGCGAGGTAACGCTGGAGAGCCTTGAGTGGCGGCCTTTGGGCGGGCAGATCATCTGTCTGCCCCATCAGCTGATCGTGGAGCTGCTCCCTGCCGACGGGCGGGACAGCATCATCACCCTGGGGGTGGCGGCAGAGTGAAGAACGACCGTGCCTATCAAAAGACCCAGCGCGTGGCCCTGATGGGCCTCCTGTTGGCGCTGATGCTGGTTTTGGGCTTTGTGGAGAGCCGCCTGCCGGTGCCCGGACTGCCGGGGGTCAAGCTGGGGCTGAGCAACGGGGTGCTGCTCTTTGCCCTGTACCTGCTGGATATCCCCAGCGCCATCCTGCTGATGGTGCTGAAGATCCTGCTCAGCGGCTTTCTCTTCGGCAACCCCTCCTCCATGATGTATGCAGCCGCAGGCGGCGTGCTCAGCCTTGCGGTGATGGCGCTGCTCAGGCGCATCGGCTCGCTGGATGCGGTGCCGGTGAGCATGGCGGGCGGCCTGATGCACAATGTGGGCCAGGTGGCGCTGGCCATGATCATTCTTCAGACACCGGGCCTGCTGGTCTATATGGCGGTGCTGATGGCTGTGGGCATGGTCACGGGGCTTGCCACGGGTCTTGCCGCCCGGGCGGTGATCCGCCGATTCCCTGCCGCAAAGGCAAAGTAGCTCATTTCTGTACCAAAGTGCAGACGTTGCCCTTTGCCCTGCCGGGGGCGATGGCTCCGCAGAACATACCCTGTACCAACGCAAACATAGGGAGGTAAACAAAATGCAACTGGATTATACCGATATCGGCCGCCGCATCCGCATTGCCCGCAACAACACCGGCCTCACCCAGGGCGAGCTTGCCAAGCGCATGGGCGTAAGCCCCTCCTTTGTGGGCCACCTGGAGCGCGGCACCCGTCAGGCCAGCCTGGAGACCCTTGTCAACCTTGCCAACGAGCTGGATCTGTCGGTGGATTATCTGCTGGCTGCCTGCCTGAAGAACTCCAGCCTGAGCAGCGAGCAGATCCCCTATACGGATAAGCAGCTGGATGTGATGCAGGAGATGCTGGCTCATCTGGATTTCTATGTGCGCTCCAAGCGGTGAGCCGTAAGCGGGCTGCCAAAAGGGCAAGGGTGCAAGAAACCCGGTATCCTCCGGGTGTGGGCAGAGCCTGCAATCCTTGTGATGCAGCGCCGGTACCTTCCCAAGCCCGGATGTTCCGACCCTGCTTGCCGTTCGATGGCAAAATCCTTGCAATTCCGATGATCGGATGCTATAATAAGGTTGAGCCTGATGGCTCCGTGTGGCGGCACGTAAAAGCTGTACTGTGCTCGGGCAGGTAAAATACCGAGACCGATCAGATGCCCGGAAGGGTATCGCGCCCGCGCCGGGGAGATAAGGCGAGTCCGCGCCGGGGACTTAACGATTTCGGCGACTACAGATGCCCGGAAGGGTATCGCGGCTGACAGCCAGCATAAAACCGCTTCTTACAAAAGCAAGCGCTGGATGACGATCACGTTATCCAGCGTATTGTTTTATTCAGATATCCAGAGGCTGATAAGCACATGAGCAAAGCACAGGATCGTCAAGATGTTGTACGGAAGATCCACAATGCAGCCGATCAGTATCGCAAGCATTTGGTCGGAAAGAAATTCCTGTATGTATTTGATGGCAGATATATTGAAGTGATCTATAAACGCGAGAATTTCAGACATCTGACAGGCGTTGCCACAAACCTGTCTGCGAAAAACTTTTATAGCAAAGCCGCTCAACGGATCCTGGCCGCCAACCAGATCTCCTTTACTCCTGTGCATCCGTATTCCCTGTGCCTGAAAAAGCTTCAACACATTGGTGAGATCGCCAATATGGCCGGTTCCGAGAGTTTTATGCTTGAAGAGATCACAACGGATACACAGACCTATAAGTTCGGAACGACCGACCTGCATTTCTCTCTTTGCATGAATAAAGAAAAGGACGAGTTTGGCAACGATAAGGGAGATTGCTATGTGGTGCAGTCTTTGCGGGATGAGGATTGCTTTTATAAAAGCAAAGGGGTATACGAAGTAACGCATATTTTTTCCAAACGAAACGATTCCAAAAAGTACACAGACCTGTTATGGCGCTCTTCTGCAGAAGCTTTACCCATAGAAGTCGATCGCTTGCTGGATGCTTCCCTTCAACAGCGCTTCCATCAAACTGAGAATGAGATGATAACGACCGGTGATCGGGAGTGATCCCGGCTTCGTTTCTCCGCAGATCCGCCTGCGCTCCAAGCATTGCCCGGAGCTGCACAAAAGAGGCTGTTGCAGCCATGTACGCTGCAACAGCCTCTTTTTGTATGTATTTACCCCAACATCTCGGCCACCACATGGCTCATGTTGTACAGCCCCGGCTCCTTGCCCGCAAGGAAAGCCGCAGCCCGCACAGCGCCACGGGCAAACAGGGAGCGGTTCTCGGCCCGGTGGGTCAGGATGATCTCCTCGCCCATGCCGTAGAACGCCACCTCATGCTCGCCGGTCACCGTGCCGCCCCGCACCGCATGAATGCCCACCTCGGTATCGGTGCGCTTCTCGTTGCGGCCATAGCGGCCATGCACGGGCGTGCGCTCGGCCTCCACGCCCTTCTTGACGGCTTCGTAGAGCATCAGGGCGGTGCCGCTGGGGCTGTCCACCTTCATGCGGTGGTGCCGTTCGATGATCTCCACATCGTACCCCTCTCCCAGCGCCTTGGCGGCCTGCGCCACCAGGTGCTCCAGCACGTTGATGCCCAGGCTCATGTTGCCGCTGCGCAGGATGGGCAGCTCCTTGGCCGCCTCGGCGATCTGCCCCAGCTCCGCTTCGGTAAAGCCGGTGGTGCAGATGACCGCAGGCAGCTTCTTTGCCTTGATGAAGGCGAGCAGGTCGCTCAGACCGTCCGGGCGGGAGCAGTCGATGAGCACATCCGCATCGCAGTCGATCTGCTCATAGCTGCTGGCCATGGGAAAATCCATCGCCTGGCCGTTGTAGGCGATATCCATGCCGTAGACGATCTCATCGCCGTGGCTGATGGCTTCCGCCGCGATCTCGCGGCAAAGGCGGCCCATCGCACCGCCGAGAATGATCTTCATCGTGGTCGTCCTCCTTTGTTGTGGGTATGGGCAGGGGTTCTGCCACTGCACCCGGTGGGGGCGCTGCCCTTGGGAACGCGGCAGGAGACACTGTCTCCTGCACCTCCGGCTTGCGCCGGTTGCATGGGCGCTAACTATTGTGCCTTTTTCTTCAGGTATTCCTCCAATTTCTGCTTTCCCAATTCGGTAAGCTGAGGAACATAGTCAACCACAGAATTGATATCAACAGAAAGGGGAGGCTTGGTTACATAGGCAGGATTTGTGATGTGCGAAAAATCGACGGGCTTTCCATCCCTCAGATTTTTTAAGGCTGCAAACTCCAGAACTTCTCGGCTTTTCGAAGTTGTTTTTTTGGCTGGTTTGAACTTCGTTTTGAGAAATGCAAGAAGTGTTCTACCTAACTTGGCTTCTCGGCCTGTTTTGGTTGTGGGAACACCGGTGAATCTGGCAATCTTGTTTTTGAGCTTGGTAATGCCGAGAAAGCGTCGCCAAGAAAACTGTAGACCTCGAATTTTGAACAGCCCCATAGCTTACCCTCCATATGTACAGTTTGTGTAACAAGCGTAATACGGTCATTCGGGTATGAGAGATATCCCCTACAGCAGACAGACCTGTGCAGCTTTTGCATGCACAGGTCTTACGCTGCTACCCTTTGGGTGGTATCGGAGGGGTTGCGCCCCTCCGGAATGATGCTTCGTAACGGTCGTCTGCCCGTAAAGCCGCCGGGGGGCGTGCTCCCGGGCAGGGCATCAGCAGAGGCCCAGACCGGCCAGCGCTTTGTCCATCATGGCCTTGGTGGCATCGGTGGCCTCCACCAGGGGCAGGCGCAGGTCGCCGCTGCAAAGGCCCAGCTTCTCCATGGCATACTTGCAGGGGATGGGGCTCACCTCGGTGAACAGCGCATTGTTCAGCGGCAGCAGGCGGATCTGCTGCTTCAGCGATTCCTTCTGCTTGCCTTCAAAGTACAGGCTGCACACCTTGGCCATCTCGGCGGGGGCCACATCGCTCACCACGGAGATGACACCGTCTGCGCCGATGCTCAGGAAGGGGTACACCATATCATCGCTGCCGCTGTAGAGGGCCATCTTGCCCTCGATGGCTTCCATCTTGGCCATAACGGCGTTGATCTGGGCAGAGCTTTCCTTCAGGGCGATGAAGCGGTCGCAGGCGCTCAGGCGGCGCAGGGTATCTGCGGAGATATCCACATTGGTACGGCTGGGCACATTGTAGAGGATGATGGGCAGCTCGGTGTTCTCCGCAATGGTCATAAAGTGGCGGTAGAGGCCCTCCTGGGTGGTCTTGTTGTAGTAGGGGGTCACCACCAGCTGGGCAGCGCAGCCCAGATCGCGGAAGCGCTTTTCTGCCTCGATCACCGCCATGGTGTTGTTGGAGCCGGTGCCGCAGATGACCGGCACACGGCCTGCAGTGGCAGCCACCGTCTCCCGGATGACCAGCTCCTTCTCCTCCATGGTCATGGTGGCAGGCTCGCCGGTGGTACCGCAGGCCACCAGCGCAGCGGTGCCCTGCTCGATCTGCCGGTTGACCAGTTTTCGCAGCTGCTCAACATTTACCTGACCGTTGGTGAAGGGCGTGACCAGCGCGCAACCGGCGCCGCGGAACAAAGGTGTAAAAGCCATATGAATAACCTCCAAAAATCACGGAGGGAAACCGGGAACAGCGCCCCGGCTCCAACCGGCGATAGCCTTCAGCTTGCAAACACAGCCCCATTTGCACCGTAAAGCAGCACAAACAGGCGCAGGGGAGCCGCCAACAGCCGAATAAACACCCGGCCGGCAGCATCTTCCCCAAACATCCCCCCCTCATTTGCGCCGCAAAGCGGCGCAAACAGCGGGATCCCCAAGGGGCTCAGCCCCTTGGGCGGGGTGCAGGGGCGGCGCCCCTGCCTACCTCCCCGTTACACGCGGTGCTGGATATACCCCATCTTGCACAGGTACTCAGCGCCCAGCACGCCGCCGCCGGCAGCGCCGCGAACGGTGTTGTGGCTCAGGCACACGAACTTGTAATCCAGTACGGGATCCTCGCGCAGACGGCCGATGGTGATGCCCATGCCATTGTAGATATCCCGATCCAGACGGGTCTGGGGGCGGGAGGGATCCTCAAAGTAGGTCAGGAACTTCTCGGGGCTGGAGGGCAGGCCCAGACCGGCGGTGGCGGTGTTGGCATCGCAGTTGGCCCAACGCTCCAGGATCTGCTCCATGGTGGGCTTCTTCTTGAACTTGACGCTCACGGCAGCCATGTGGCCGTCGGAGCAGGCCACGCGCAGGCACTGAGCGCTGATGCGGGGCATATTGGTATCCACGATCTTGTCGCCCTCGATGTGGCCGAAGATCTTGAGAGGCTCGTTTTCGCTCTTCTCGTCCTCGCCGCCGATGTAGGGGATCACGTTATCCACCATCTCGGGCCAGCGCTCGAAGGTCTTGCCTGCGCCGCTGATGGCCTGATAGGTGCATACCATCACCACTTCGGGCTCAAACTCCATCAGGGGCCAGAGAGCGGGCACGTAGCTCTGGATGCTGCAGTTGGGCTTTACGGAGATGAGGCCGGTCTCGGTGCCCAGGCGCTTGCGCTGCGCAGCGATGATCTCCGCATGCTTGCCGTTGATCTCGGGGATCAGCATGGGCACGTCGGGGGTGTGGCGGTTGGCGCTGTTGTTGGAAACAACGGGCACACCGGCCTTGGCGTACTTCTCTTCCAGCGCCTTGGTTTCTTCCTTGTTCAGGCTTACGGCGCAGAAAATGAAGTCCACCTGTGCGGCAACGGCTTCCACGTCGGCGCCGTCCAGCACCACCAGATCCTTGACCTTCTCGGGAATGGGTTCGGCGGGGAAAGCCCAGCGACCTGCCACGGCATCCTCATAACGCTTGCCGGCGCTGGAAGCGGAGGCTGCCAGACATACGACATCAAACCAGGGGTGATCCTTCAGGAGGAGCATAAAGCGCTGGCCTACCATACCGGTTGCGCCTACGATACCTACACGATACTTCTGCATTGTTTCTTACCTCTTTCTTGCTTTTCTGTGTGTATGGTTTTGCCCTCAGGCTGCCCGGGGGTAGTTTACCCTATGCAGCGGGGCGGGATGTGTGCGGGGGGAGAGGCTTACTCCTCGTCCAGCAGGGCCAGATCCGGGTCTTCCTCGTCCTCGGAGACCGGGGGCGGGTTGCCCTGCAGCTTGGCCTGCAGATCGGCGGCGGCTTCCTCGCGGATCACCTGATCGATCTTCTTGGCGATGTCGGGGTTGTTCTTGAGGAACAGGCGGGCATTCTCGCGGCCCTGACCGATGCGCTGATCCTCGTAGCTGAACCATGCGCCGCTCTTGTGGATGATGTCGCGCTCCACGGCCATATCCAGCAGGGTGCCCTCGGTGGAGATGCCCTCGCCGTAGATGATGTCGAACTCAGCCACACGGAAGGGGGGAGCCACCTTGTTCTTGACCACCTTTACCTTGGTGCGGTTGCCCACCACCTCGGAGCCGTTCTTGAGCTGCTCGCCGCGGCGCACATCCATACGCACGCTGGCGTAGAACTTGAGGGCGCGGCCGCCGGTGGTGGTCTCCGGGTTGCCGTACATCACGCCCACTTTTTCGCGCAGCTGGTTGATGAAGATGGCCACTGCATTGGTCTTGGAGATAACGCCGGTCAGCTTGCGCAGGGCCTGGCTCATCAGGCGGGCCTGCAGGCCCACGAAGCTGTCGCCCATCTCGCCTTCGATCTCGGCACGGGGCACAAGGGCGGCTACGGAGTCGATGACCACGATATCCACTGCGCCGCTGCGCACCAGCGCTTCGCAGATCTCCAGGGCCTGCTCGCCGGTATCGGGCTGGGAAATGTAGAGGTTGTCCACATCCACGCCCAGCTTGCGGGCATAGACGGGGTCGAGGGCGTGCTCTGCATCGATGAAGGCAGCCACGCCGCCCATCTTCTGGGCTTCGGCTACGGCATGCAGGGCAACGGTGGTCTTACCGCTGCTCTCGGGGCCGTAGATCTCCACCACGCGGCCGCGGGGCAGACCGCCCACGCCCAGCGCCAGATCCAGCTCCAGACAGCCGGTGGGGATCACCTGCAGGTTCTGGTCGGCGGCGGCATCGGCAAATTTCATTACAGCGCCCTTGCCGTAGGTTTTGTTCAGCTGGGCCAGTGCGCTTTCCAGCGCTTTCATTTTTTCCTCGCGAAGGACATCTGCCTTTGCGGCTTCTTTTTTGGTGTCTTTCTTGGCTGCCATGGTGCTTCTCCTTCTATGTGTAGTTTGGGAAAAATGGCTGTGTGTGGGGCCGCCGCCCGCAGGGCGGGTGCTGCGGCCAAAAACGGTATGGGGCGCTGTGCCCCGGTGGGTCAGTCAAAGATCTCCATGACCACGTCCACCACGTTTTCAACGATATCGGCAATAAGCTCTCCTTTGCCGGAGAGGAAGCCCTTTTTCTGCTGGGCTTCTCCGCTGTCGGCAACGGGCTCTGTGGCGGCTTCGGCAGCGGGCTCCGCGGTGATCTCCGCAGCGGCCTCCTGCGCCAGATCGGCGTTCTGCTGCTCGTTGCTCTGCCACCATTCATCCTGTTTCTTGTGCCCGAACATCAGGCGATCACCTCCAGTGCCATCCGCAGCGCATGGGCAGCGGATTGTTCCCGAACGGCCTGCCGGTCGCCGGTGAAGTGGCATTCGTCCACTCGTACACCGCCTGCCCATGCCGCACCGATGAATACGGTGCCCACGGGGGTCTCCGGGGTGCCGCCGGTGGGGCCTGCAATGCCGGTGGCGCTCACCGCCACATCCACCTTGAGGGCGGCCCGGGCTCCCTGCGCCATTTGCCGGGCACAGGGCTCGCTGACCACGCCTACGGTATCGATGATCTGCTGCTCAACGCCCAGCAGCTCGTGCTTGACCCGGGCATCGTAGCTGACCACGCCGCCCATCAGCACCGCAGAAGCGCCGGATACGCCCGCCACCGAAGCGGCGATCATGCCGCCGGTGAGGCTTTCAGCGGTGCCGAGGGTGAGGCCTTCATCCAGAAAGGTGCGCACGACTTCTGCGCTGACGATCGCAAGCTCAGCCATGGAGCACCTCTTTGTTGTGGAGGAAGTAATCCACACCGCTCCACAGCGTCATGACCAGCGCGGCGATCTGAGAGGGGATCAGCAGCCAGCCGGCCAGGATGTTGAGCAGGGGGAAGCGGCACAGGTACACCAGATGAGCAATGACCAGCACCATCTGGCACACGGTCTTGATCTTGCCCAGCTTACCGGCGGCGATCACCTTGCCCTGCTCCACGGCCACCAGGCGCAGGCCATCCACCGCCAGCTCGCGCAGCAGCACCGCCACCACCAGCCAGGCGGGCAGCAGCCCGTGGCCGATGAGCAGCACCATGGTGGAGAGCACCAGGAGCTTGTCCGCCACAGGATCGATGAATTTGCCAAAATTGGTGACCAGATCGTATTTACGGGCAATGTGGCCATCCACGAAATCGGTGATGGCTGCGCCGATGAACACAAACAGCGCAATGTAGTAGGCCAGGGCCGCATCCTTCAGGCTCAGCAGCAGCGCCAGAACGGGCACGCTGCAAATGCGGATGACGGAGAGTTTGTTGGGAAGATTCACAGCTTCACCCCCAAAAGATCGTAGGTGCGGGCCTCGGTGATCCGAGCCCGAACAAAGTTGCCGATGTCGCTTTCATCAACGCCGCTGAGAAGGATCACACCATCGGTCTCCGGCGCTTCGGCGGGGCTGCGGCCCGTGCCGGTGCCGTCCGAGCGGACGTTCTCCACCAGCACCAGGGTCTCCTCGCCCACCCGGAGCTGATTCCGCTCCAGCGAGATCTGCTGCTGGGCGGTCATCAGCCGGTCGAGCCGGTCCTCCTTGATGTCCTCGTCGATCTGGTCATCCATTTCGGCGGCAGGGGTATCCTCCTCCGGCGAGTAGGCGAAAGCGCCCAGCCGGTCGAAACGCACATCGCGGATGAAGGCCATCAGCTTATCAAACTGCTCTTCGGTCTCGCCCGGGAAGCCGGTAATGAAGGTGGTGCGGAGCGTAAAGCCCATATCGCGGGCTTTTTTCAGCAGCGCACGGGTCTTTTCGATGTCGCCGCGGCGGTTCATGCGCTTGAGCAGCAGCGGGTCGGCATGCTGCAGGGGCAGATCCAGATAGCGGCAGATGTTGGGGCGGGAGGCCATCGCCTCCAGCAGGGCGTCGTCCACCTCGTCGGGGTAGGTGTAGAGCACCCGGAGCCATTCCACGCCGGGTATGTCGGCGGCCCGGGTCATCAGCTCGGGCAGCAGGGAGCGGCCGTGGGTATCCATGCCGAAGCGGGAGGTATCCTGAGCGATGAGCACATGCTCCTTAACGCCCTGGGCTGCCAGATCGGCGATCTCCCGGAGCACATCCTCCATATCGCGGGAGCGGAAGCCGCCGCGGATGAGGGGGATGGCGCAATAGGTGCAGCGGTTGTCGCACCCGTCGGCAATGCGGATGTAGGCGGTATGGGGCGGGGTGGTGAGCACCCGGTCGCCGCAGAGAACCTGCTCGTTGAGCTTGGTGTAGCTGGGGCGTTTGCCCGCCAGCGCCTCTTCGATGGCTGTGGGCAGCTTGTCGTACTCGCCCACGCCGAGGAACAGGTCGATCTCCGGCATCTCTTCCCGGAGGGCTTCCTCGTAGCGCTGTACCAGGCAGCCGGTGGCCACCAGCAGCTTGCAGCGGCCGGTCTCCTTGTACTCTGCCAGCGCCAGCAGCGTATCGATGCTTTCCTGCTTGGCGGGGTCTATAAAGCCGCAGGTGTTTACAATGAGGATCTCCGCATTGCGCTCGTCTGCGGTAAGGGTATGCCCTGCATCCCGGAGGATGGCCAGCATCAGCTCGCTGTCCACCCGGTTCTTGCTGCAGCCCAGAGAGATCAAACCTACATTTGCCAAAGGGAAAGCCTCCAACATAAAGGAATGCGGAAGCCCAGCAAGGCGCTGTGCCTCCGCATATCATTTTAGCATACTTTGTGGGGAAAAGAAAGTGTTTGACCGCCCCGGGCGGTGCTGCGAATGGTTTTTCGTTGTACTGCCAGCCGGTGGGGATGCACGGAGCGGGGGCGCAGGCTATGGCGGCGGCGGTGCCGGTGTGGTCGGCCCCGGCAGCGGGCGGATGCAACGGGGCAGCGGGAGGGCTTATGCCATAGCGGAAGCCACAGGTTGTCAAAAAAGGGGAAGGTGCAGGAAACTCAGTTTCCTGCCGGGTGTGGAGACGGAGGGAAGTGTGTGCCCAGTGGGCACTTGCGCGAAGCGCAAAACGACCCGCAGTCGTCAACCGAAACGAGTGTAGGCTACGGTAGTAGGCTACACGACGATTGAGGTTGCGGAACAGAGCCCACAAACCTTGCGCAGCAGCGCTTTCTTGTGAGCACAGCGAGCACCGAAGGTGCAAGATGTGCGGCTCGTGTTGGTATGTATGGGTTTTTCGACAGTCTGGGGCTTACGCCATAGCGGAAGCCAGCGCCTTTGAAGCTGCCACCAGCCTGCCCGCAGCCTGCCCTGCCGCTTGAACGGGCGGCAGAGCCTGCGGGAATCATGCGACGGGCGCAGCACCGCCGGGGCAGCCGGTATGCTTTACGCCATAGCCGCTTCCAGTTCCTTCAAAAGCCCGGCCAGCCGCTCTTCCCAGCGGTCAAAATCCATATGGGCTATGTAGTGGCTTTCCAGCTCATCGTGGAGGGCCTTGGCGGCGGCCAGCTGCTCCAGCGCCCGGGTGATCATCAGCTCGTAGGCGTTGCGGTCGTAGCCCCGCTCTTTTTCCGGCTGGGTGCCGGTGCCGCAGAGCTGCTGCCAGGGGGTGGCTTCCGGCTGGGTCTCGGGCGTGCAGGGAATATAGAGCAGCCCCTGCTCCGGCAGCAGGATGCCGTCCAGCTCCTCCGGCCAGAGGGGATGCAGCAGATGCACCACCGGCAGCCCCCGCCAGCAGGCCGTCCAGCTGATCTCCTGCCACAGGGGAGTGAGGCACAGGCCCTGGGGGCACTCCACCCGGTGTACGGTGAGCCCATCCTCCCGGAGGAGCCGCAGCTGCCCCTTGGGGGTGAAGCCCTCGGCGAACAGGCGGCGGCAGGTGCCTCTGCCGCCCCGGCGGGGGAGGGCCTCCGTCCATTGCATGGCCAGCTGATGGAGCCGATCCTCCCGCAGGCTCTGCCCGGCGCACAGCCGCCCCAGCTGCCCGGCGGCGGAGAGAAAGCTGTAGCAGCGCCGGAAGCGCAGGGAGATCTCCTCCTGCAAAGCGGCGATCTCTTTGGCATGGGGCTTGAGGGCGGGTTCGTCCAGATGATCGCCCAGGGCGACCAGCGTATCCCGCGCGCCGGGGGTGACCGGGTCGTACACATGGGGCGCGGTGCCGTCCATCACGGCCCAGCCCAGCCCGGGCAGGGCGATGCCGTCCAGACTGTCCGGGTCGGAGGAGCAGTGGTAATACTCCACCGCCTGGCCCGCCTCAGCCGCCGCCTTTGCCATGCGGCGCATCAGGGTGCTCTTGCCCACCCCGGGGCCGCCCTTCAGGTACAGCATGCGCCTGCGCTGCGCCGGGGGCAGGATGTCGTCAAAGCAGGAGTAGAAGCCCAGGCTGGTGTTGCCGCCTGCGAACAGATGCAGATCGTTCATGAAAGTCCCCTTCCTTGTTGCAAGATGCTTCACAGGAAGGATATGCGGGAGCGGGCTGGGGTATGACGGGGGATGGGGCTTGCGGGGGATGCGAAAAGGCCGGGGCTTCCGCAGAAGCCCCGGCACGGGGGATGTTTTGGAGAGCGATCACGCTTCCCGGTGTCCGCAAGTGTGATGGCAACATCACGGTCAATCGTGTTCGCCGTAGAACTCGCGGATTTTTTTGGTGGTGCGTTTATAGATAATATACCCGCAAACGGCTGTGGTCAATAGTATGCCAGTTAAGATGCCTGAAACAATGAGCGTATTTCGGAATTTTTCACTCGTCCACGTATCTGCTTTACGAAGCTCATACAGCGGCGCAGTATCACCGTCGCTGCGGGTGAGCGCCAGCACATAGCCGCTTCGGGGCAGGTAGGTCACCTTCACCCGGTCTCCGATCAGCAACAGCCCTCTGGTGGGGGCTTTGCAGGTGATATCATCGATCTGCAGGCTGACTCCGTAGGCGGCCTCGCTTTTGTACTCTGTGCGGAGCTTCGGCATTTCCTCCATGCCCAGAAACCGAAAGCCCGTAAGCGTTCCCTCGTAGACCACCGCATCGGTCTCTTTTTCATACAGCAGGTGGATGCCTCCGTTCAGCAGCAGACCCCCGTTGATAAAGAACAGATATACGCAGACGCTGCCTGTGGCGATGAGCGCCTCCAGCTTTTTGGAAGCCCAATCGCCCTTCAGGTAGAGAACGAGCACCCAAATGCCATCAACGATCATTGGCAGCAGCATGGCCAATGGCCATATCAGCCCCATTTTTTCATAGGAAGCATACCGGAACTCCATCTGATCACCTACCAAGCCAATACCTGAATGGAGCCGCTGCACAGCTCTCTGCCGGATGCGGCTCCCACCGTTGCCGTTCAAGGCCCCGCAAGCGGTGCCTGCTCATAGATCACCTGTTGCAGAAGTCCGCAACAAACTCAAACATGATCTCTTCAAGGTTTTGGTAAACCGTTTCGTAATGGCGGCCCTTTGTTTGCTCCTTCAGTGCAGAAAGCTGCTCTACCAAATGAGCATAGCCCCTGTCGCTGTCATCGTTGGTGTAATACGCGCCGTCCACATAATCAAAAAGCACCCGATAGGGCCGGTTCCGCTTGAGCTTTACACAGATCCCGTCTCTTACGGAATAAGACATATGCAAAGCCAGAGCCTGGGGATGAATGTTCACGATCCCTTTTGCTCCCAGATATTCGGGGGTGTAGGAATAGTCGGAGTGATCCAGCGCCGCGAACGGAGAATCGGGGTTTTCTTTGTTCAAGCGGTTTCGGGCCATACCTTTACACCAGATCCGCATATTCCTCAAGAACCTCCAACGCCATACCATAGAATGATCCGGCAACGGGATGGGGACAAATATTTCCGGCGTATGTGCCGGTCGTGGAAAGCAGCTTGCTTCAAGGTTCGTACCTGTATTGTACCACCCGGGTTTTGGCACTGTCAATCAATGGGAGGATGGTGGAGAATCGGCTGGACACGAAAAGGTCGGGACTTCCGTGGAAGCCCCGGCCCGGGGGGGGTGATCACCCCGGCGAACCGGGGATGCCATTCGGCCTGCATTCGTTGATCTGCGGCATCAGTTCCGGATAAAGGAGCTCCATCAGGCACAGGGTGCTGTCCACCATATACTGGCTGCTGGGCAGATCGATCTCGTACACCGCAGCAGCTCCCGTTCCTGACCATCGTTGGTTTTATGGCATATTCCGGATCTCTGTGTACAACGGATCGACCCCGCTGCGCCCTTAACGACCAATTCCCAAAAAGCGACAGAGACGATAAAACAGAACACTTTGATATTTTTGTGTGAAGCAATCAAAAAGCTCAGGGCCCCAAGCACCGGTAAACAGGATATAGCCATCCCCGGTGATGACCGCCGGAATGGTGATTCCGCTTCCGATGTCAAAAACCGTTTCGCCTTGGTAACGAACCTCTTCCGGCCGCTTGAGAAGGACATCTGCACATAGCTCAGGTGGGATGGTTCCGGCTATCCATTCCCCCTCAGCGGATAGATGTACATATTCCTTCAGCTTGAGTTCAGTACCATCGCTCCAAAAGCCGCAAATCAGACGACCGCCTGTTTCATCCATCCAGACATGTATCACATTTTGTGAAGCAGACGGTGCACCAAGCAGATCATGTACAAATTCGTAACTCTGACCAACAAGCACTTCGTTCACTTCCATACACTCCCCGCCCTGCAAACGAAGCAGTAAACAAAGTACAACGATGAAGAAACCAAACTTTTTCAAAGTATATCCTCCTTATTCAGCAGGTGTTACGATGAAGGAAGCGAGAATCAATTGATAGGGGTCTCGTGAGCATTCAGCAGGATCATTGATCGTTTGTCCCTCATGATCGGTATGTGATCTCAAAGAATAGATAATAGTAGTTGCCTTTTCAACCAAGCATGTGTTAGTAGATGAGATATGTTCATAAGACCCATCATGTAGAGGGCCTGCTTTGCAGAATGGGGTTGAAAACGGTCATAATGGTGGCACTGCCAATGACCCGTGCGCCTTCCTGCAACGGAATGACTTTTCCTGTGAACAATGAGCCGGGATAGGCTTCAGGCTGAATAAATGTGATGGTTCCGTAGCCGGTTCCCATTGGGGGGATACCATCTGGATTGTAGTACTTATGCTGACCACAGGTAAGATAATCACTATGAACAAGGTGATCACATCGATATCCGTCCTGATATGGCGCTTTTCTATTGGAGGATGTAAACGAAAACATTACTTCAATATCTGGTTCACGCATGATTCTATCTCCTTTTTTCACTTGAGAATTTGATAGAATGGAAGATTGGTCATTTGACTATCCAGCAACCCGCGCCCGGTGGAAACAAAGATATCCGCGTTGGGGAATCTCGCATTTGTGGGGTCATCATACCGGCTCCGGAGGGTTTACACCCCCGGTTTCCTCATCGTACACATAGTGCCGATAACGGAACGGATTGTACGTACCCAGCGTATTTGCCATGCTGCCGGTCTTGCCGAGCGGCTGGCCCCATGCATCGTACCTGTATTGTACCGCCGGGTTTTGGCGCTGTCAATCAATGGGAGGATGGAGGATGCTCGGAAGGATCCAAAAAGGCCGGGGCTTCCGCAGAAGCCCCGGCCCGGGATGCATTTGGTTGGGAAAGTACGATCCATTCAGCGATCGGATGTTGTCGTACTGCTTGCCTTCACTTTCCTGCTCCGAAACAGACGGACAGAATGGCGATGGTATCCTCAAAGGGGATGGTGGAGACCGCCTGCCTCTCTCATTACAAAAACAAGGGTTGGGAGCCTTTCGGGTCCCAACCCCGTTTTTTGTGAGGATATTTTGTTATGCGCCACAGAGCGTGTAAGAATTAATCCTGCTTGTCAGCGGAATGAAAGTTGCCTTTCCCGTCGCCGTCAGTGACGGATAGTTCTTCTGCCGGCAGCGAACACTCCCTTTTTGTCGCCGTATGATATCTGATGCACCAGATCGTATAATAAACGATCGGCAGAATGCCCATGGCAACCCAAATGTAATCAAATACATTCTCGAATTTTCTGTGACGGTAGATCGTAGCTGAGCCGATAGACAGGCTCAGCAGCAGATATTGCCAGGGCTTCCACTTGCTGTTTTCCCGCTTGCTTTGCTCCGTCAATGTGTGACACTCCCTCCATCATCATATTTACTTCATTAATCAGTTCATGAACACCATCAATTAAATCAAAGACTTGAAAAAACCCAACACCTTCTAATGTAGTCGGAACTGATGCCATAAACCCAATGAATCCGCCAGGCTTATTCTTGCACTCAGAAAAACCATTTGGATCATTGTAGTTGACAGGATTATTCCCACAATACGCAAACAGATTATGCGAAAGCAGCTTGCCGCCCTTGCCCAGCAATGCATCCGCATTCTGAAACCGTCCCCACACCGGGTCATCATACCGGCTCCTGAGGGTTTACACCCCGGTTTCCTCATCGTACACATAGTGCCGGTAACGGAACGAATCGTATATACCCAGCGTATTTGCCATGCTGCCGGTCTTGCTGTGCGGCTTGCCCCATGCATCGTACCTGTATTGTACCACCCGGGTTTTGGCGCTGTCAATCAATGGGAGGATGGTGGGGAATCGGCTGGACACGAAAGGGCCGGGGCTTCCGTGGAAGCCCCGGCCCGGCTGAGACAAGAAATTGTGAGATGTTATCGAGAATACTAATCTGATCCCAAATTCCTTTTTTCGCGCTCGTTCAGAAGCCCCATCAATATAAACAAGCAAGCTACAAGACCCAAAAAATGCCCGGTTGCCAAAAAGTATAGTGGCGAACGCTTCACAAAGACACTCTCCACACCATTTCTGTCGATCCGAACAATGCTTTGGCCTTTCACAGAATAACGATTCTGCTCTTCATCCCGAGTGCTGAGGTATTCTTCGCGATTCTGATCTATGGAGGCGGAGAGCATATGCTCATCGTCATCAGTATAGCTTCGCACAAAGGTTTGATCGGTGAATTCGTAGTAAGTCAGACCGTTCGTATTCGTGCGAAGATACAGCGTGTTCTGACGAACGTACATGTCGGCTTGATGCCCTTTCGCAGCATAGGAACAAACATAGTCTCCATCTGTGTTATATACCTTGACCAAAGGTAAATTCCGGTATAGCACGTATACATTCGAACCCGATGCAAGCACTTCATCAATGCTGGAGAGGTACTCCCTGTCTTGCGTAAAAGCCAAACCGATTTCCGGCTCAAGCATCCTACGAGTTTGCCATGGCAATCTGTGGAAGACAAACATATGAAAAAACCACGTCAACAACGTGATAACGATCACCACCGGAAACGACCATTCATAGATCTCTCTACATACCTTTACGATTTTAGGGATCATCTTGCTTTCTCCTTCTTCGCCTCAAATAGCGTACCCAGCGTATTTGCCATGCTGCCGGTCTTGCTGAGCGGCTTGCCCCATGCATCGTACCTGTATTGTACCACCCGGGTTTTGGCGCTGTCAATCAATGGGAGGATGGTGGGGGATCGGCTGGACACGAAAAGGCCGGGGCTTCCGCAGAAGCCCCGGCCCGGAGTGCTTTAACAATGATCTACAATCGGATCAAATGGGGATCGTATGATCTTCGATAGCCTTGCGCAACCATTCGGCGGCATTGCGAACCTGTACTTTGGTCTTATTGGAGCTTTGATCAAACTCTTCACTGTATTGAATTATGTCATCGCCCACGGAATCCGGCGGATATACAAAGATGATGAGTGGGTTGACCTTTCTTTGGTATTCAGAGATCTTTATGCAGGTATTGGGATTGGTGTACTCAATATGGGTGGTGTAACCGCCTCTGCATTTTTTAGTGATCTTGAAATCATATTCCTTTTTCAAAAACGCAAACTCTTTTTTCATGCACTGGTACGTAGACACAAAGCACATAATGCCGCCTCCTTGTTGCTGTTACGCTCGGGCAAGCCCGGTGTATTGCCATACTGCCGGGTCTGCTGAACGGTTTTATACATATATCGTATCTGTATTCTACCACCCAGCTCCCTGCGCTGTCAATCAATGCCACCACGACGCCCTGCTCCCGCCCTCTACAGAGAAAACCGCAGCGTAGCCCCCCTCCACCGGCTCCCTCTACTCGGATCAAATGGGGATCGTATGATCTTCGATAGCCTTGCGCAACCATTCGGCGGCAGCACGGATTCTTACTCTTTTCTTTTTGGAGCTTTGATCAAACTCTTCACTGTATTGAATCGCGTCATCGCCCCAAGAATCCGGCGGATATACAAAGATGATGAGTGGGTTGACCTTTCTTTGGTATTCAGAGATCTTTATGCAGATGTTGGGATTGGTGTACTTGATATCGGTGGTGAAACCGCCTTTGCACTTCATAGTGATCTTGAAATCATATTCCTTTGTCAAAAACGCAAACTCTTTTTTCATGCACCGGTACGTAGACACAAAGCACATAATGCCGCCTCCTTGTTGCTGTTACGCTCGGACAAGCCCGGTGTATTGCCATACTGCCGGGTCTGCTGAACGGTTTTATACATATATCGTATCTGTATTCTACCATCCAGCTCCCTGCGCTGTCAATCAATGCCACCACGTCGCCCTGCTCCCGCCCTCTACAGAGAAAACCGTCAGCGCAGCCCTCCTCCACCGGCTCCTTCTACAGAGAAAACCGTCGGCGCAGCTCACCTCCCACCCAGGCTCCATCTACAGAGAAAGTTGTCAGCGCAGCCCCCCCTCCACCGGCTCCCTCTGAAGAGGGAGCTGTCGGCGTAGCCGACTGAGGGTGCCCCCAACCCAAAAAGCAGAGCCGCCGCACGAATGCAGCAGCTCTGCCAAAACGATCGTTTTTTCGATCCCGCATCGGGGATCAGCCTTTTACTCCACCAGCGTGCCCCAGCGCTTCTTGGCTTCGGTGTAAGCCTTGTCGATAGCTGCCTGGTGCTCGGAGTTGATGGATGCGCCACCGTGGGTCTTACTGCCAACGAAGTGCACACAGATCATGCCGTAGAAGTTGTTCTTCTTCTCGAAATGACGCTTGGTGAAGGCGCTTTCTCTGAGCACGCCGTTCTGGATATCCATCCAGCCGTGGGGGTAGCCGTAGATACTTACGCAGTATACGGTGCCGTTCACATTCAGCCAGGCCGCGCGGCGGTCCCACTTGGCGCCGATGTCGGTGCCGCCCAGTGTGCCGTTGTAGTCGGGCCAGCAGTAGGTCTTGTTATCGTTCTTGATGTCGTTCTTGATCAGCTTCAGCTGAGAAGAGGAGGGCGACTTATCCTGGTACTTGGCACCGGCGATCTGGCACATGATGCGGGTATCGTTGGTGCTCAGGGGCACACAGTCGGCGTGGTTGCCGCCGGACCAGCGGTAGATGGTGAACACCTTGCCGGTCTCCACATCCATCACCTGTGCGGTGGTGCTCTTGGGGAAGAGCTCGCCGCCGTTGTCGTCGTAGTTCCACTTGGCCTTTACCACCTTGTATACGGTGCCGAACTCCGGCTCCACAGCGCTGCCGTTGCCGGTGGTGTGGTCGGGGTCGTAGGTGGTGGAGCCGTTGGAGACCAGCTTGGCCTTGGCGGTAAGCACGGGCCAGGTCTTGGCGCCCATAACGCCGTCCACCTCAAGGCCCTGCTGGTAACGCTGGAAGTTGCTTACGGCGGCCTTGCTGGCGCTGCCGTAGGTGCCGTCCAGGTCGCCGGTGTAGTAGCCCAGCACATTCAGGGCCACCTGCATGGCGTAGACGCGCACATCGCCCACGAGGGTGTTGTCGTCGTAGAACTTGTCGTTGAGGGGCTGGTTCCACAGGCCCAGCACATGGGCGGCCAGGGAGGTATCGTCCATAATGCCGGAGGAGACCTGAGAATACTTGGCGTAGTAGGGCGCGCCCTTGTAGTAGAGGCGGCAGTACTCCACGCCGTTCAGGGTGGTGGTGGTGGTGGCCACCATCATGAGCACGGTGCCTGCGGGCACGTTCACACGGCCTTCATCCACGCCGATGGTGGGCACCATATCGGTGGCGGTGGGCAGGCAGATGAACTTCTTGCTGGTAACGGGGCCGTTGCCGCCGGTGGTGGAGGAGGTGGTGGCGCAGTCGCTGCGCACATAGCCGATGAGGCCGCTGGTCAGCTTTACCTTGTACCAGGTGTAGCTGCCGCTGGTGACGGGACTGCCCAGCATATCCACCACGCTGCCCTTGCCCAGCAGGGTACCGGAGCGTTTGCCGCCGGGGGTGAGGCGCACAACGGTACCGGCCTTGGTAATGGTCAGCTTGCCGGTAACGGTGTTGTTTTCGGTGGAGCCTTCGTTGGTGCTGCCAGCGTTCAGGTTGGTGTACGTACCCATGATCCAGCCGGTCTCGCCGCCGTAGGATACCTTGTACCAGGTAACGCTGCCCACGGTGGTCTTATCGGAATAATCCAGCTTGATGCCCTTGGGCACAACGCCCAGACGCACGGCGCTCTTGCTGGCGGTCTTGCGCAGGTTTACCTCATCGATGGTGGTCAGGGTGCCCAGCACGGAGGGGGTGCTGCCGCTGCCACTGCCCTCGGAGCCCTGGCCGGTGGCGTTCACATAGGTGCCCATGAGCCAGCCGGTCAGCTCGCCGTAGACCACCTTGAACCAGGTGATGTTGTCGCTTACGGAGGTGTCGAAGTAGGTAAGGGTGGTGTTGATGGGCACGATGGCCAGGCGGGGAGACTCGGTGGTGGCCTCCTCGCGCAGGTTGACGGATACACGGGTCTTCAGCGTGCCGGTGTTGCCGGTAACGATGCCGGAGCCGCCGTTGCCGCCCTCGTTGCCGCCGGAGGAAGAACCGCCGGAGGAGCCGCCGCCGGAGGTGCCGGTGATCAGCGCATACAGCGCCGTCTGGGTGATGGGGCCTGCATCGCCGTCGCGGGAGAGCTTGTTGGCCTTCTGGAAATTGTAGACCGCATCATCGGTCTTCTGGCCGTAGTCGCCGTCCAGATTGCCGGAATAGTAGCCCAGCTTCTGAAGGGCCAGCTGCAGCGCATACACGCGCACATCGCCCACCAGCTCCAGGCTCTTCTTGAGGGTGGGGTAGGTGCCCGCCTTCCAGATGCTGTTCTCGATGTAGGAGGTAAGCTCCGCATCGGTGAGCAGGGTAACATCTGCCACGCGCACCTGGTACTGCTTGCTGTTGTAGTACACGCCGTAGTAGTTGGTTTTGCCTGCGGTGTAGAAGTTATCGGTCACCAGCTGGCACACCGAGCCTGCGGCCACGGTGATCTGGGTGCCGGTACCGTAGGTGTTGCCGGTAAAGAACACCGCACCTGCGGCAGGAACCTGCACAAAGTATTTCTTAGCCGAACGGGTCAGCTTGGCGGGCGAATCGCCAACGCTGCTGGCACCGCTTGCAGCGGGAATGAGCCCGGCGCACAGGCACAGCGCCAGCGCCAGCGCAATGATCCGGCGCACGAGACCGGATGCTTTGTATTGATGGTTCCTGTTATCCATGCCGCAGACCTCCGAAATTTTTGAAAAGATACGCAGGGTATACCTGCATACCGTAACCTACTCTATCATGGTTATGATATTACAGTTTTGTTACATTGTCAATACTTTTTGTTTGGTTTTTGCAAGAAAACCGATGCGCCCGCATCCGCCCGGAAAACGGAAAGCACAGGTTGTGGGCAAGGTTTTGCCACCCACAACCGGTTGTGTCTTTTTGTAACAAACCTGCATTGAGGCCGTGGAAGCGCCGCTGCCTCAGGCGGGCAGGGCGGCGATGTGGCCCAGCAGGGCCTGCACATCCGCCTCCGGGGTGCACACGGAGGTGACCAGCCGCACCGCGGCGTGGCCCTCATCCACCTTGCCCCAGTAGGTGATCACATACTTCTCTTGCAGGGCCTCCACCGCGCTGTTGGGCAGCACAAGGAAGATCTGGTTGGCCTGCGTATCGCACAAGAGGGGGAAGCCCTTCTCCACGAACGCCCGCTTGATGCGCTGGGCCTGGTCGTTGGCGGTGCGGGAGGCCTCCACGTAGAGGCCGTCCTTCATAAGCGCCTCGAACTGCACGCCCAGAAGGCGGCCCTTGGCCAGCATGGCGCCCCGCTGCTTGATGCGGTAGCGGAAGCAATCCCGGTATGCCTCGCCCGGGATCACGATGGCCTCGCCAAAGAGCAGGCCGCACTTGGTGCCGCCGATGGTGAAGGCATCGCAGACCCGGCTCAGGAAGGGCAGATCCACCGTGGGGTCGGCAGCCAGGCCGTAGCCCAGGCGGGCACCGTCCACAAAGAGGGTCAGGCCCAGCTCATGGCAGGTCTCGGAAAGGTCGGTCAGCTCCTGCCGGGTGTACAGGGTGCCGATCTCCGTGGGGTGGCTGATATACACCATGGCCGGGCGCACGATGTGCTCAAAGGAGGGATCCTCCCGGTGCAGCAGCACCGCCTCCCGCACCTGATGGGCAGCGATCTTGCCATCCCGGGAGGGCAGGGGCAGCACCTTGTGGCCGGTGGCCTCCACAGCGCCGGTCTCGTGTACGTTGATGTGCCCGGTATCGGCGCAGAGCACGCCCTCGAAGGAGCGCAGCCCGGCCTCCACCACCAGCAGGTTGGCCTGGGTGCCGCCCACCACAAAATGCACGGCGGCCTCCGGGCAGGCGCACTGCTCCCGGATGATGGCCCGGGCGATATCGCAGCGCTCATCCTCGCTGTAGCCGCAGTGCTGCTCGCTGTTGCTCTCCACCAGTGCCTTCAGCACGGCGGGGTGTGCGCCGCAGGCATAGTCGCATTCAAAATGGATCATGGGAAAAACCCTCTTTCTTTACATAGAATGGTATACCGCTGCCCGGCTTATGCCCCGGCAGACTGCAAAAGCTGTTGGGTGGGCCTGTGGCCGCAGCCCTCCAAGGATATGCTAACGTGTTTCCCGGTGGCTGTCAATACCGGCAGGGCAGGCTGCCCTTTCCGGCAAAACAACGTTTTGGCAGCGGCACTTCTTCCCAGCCTCTTGTTTTTCCCGCACAAAGGTGTATAATAGGCACAGGACAAACGTTTTCGCAAATCATACAAACCCGAATACAATGCAAGAAAACCCTTGTGGCAAAACAAATTTACCCATCCACCCAACCATCAAGAAAGGCGTGAAACAGGCATATGATCCGCAGATTCGACTACGGCACCCCGCTGCCCACCGATGCACTGGTACAGGAGATCCCCCTCTGTGGGGAGACGCTGCCCTTCTTTACCGTTGCCAAGACCGAAAACGGGCTTACCTTCACCTATCCCCTGGGCCGGGAGGAGCTGATCTACGGCCTGGGCGAGACGGTGCGCGGCATCAACAAGCGGGGCCACATCTACCGCAGCTGGAACAGCGACGAGTTCTCCCACCATGAGGATAAGCAATCCCTCTACGCTTCCCACAACCTGCTCATCTTCAGCGGCGAGGGCAAGCCCTTCGGCGTGTTCTTCGACGACCCCGGCGAGGTGATCTTCGACCTGGGCTACACCGGTGCCGATACCGCCGCCATCACCAGCGTGAACGGCGATCTGCGCCTGTACCTGATCGAGGAGGACAGCCTCAACGCCATCGTGCGCAGCTTCCGTCAGGCCATCGGGCAGTGCTATCTGCCGCCCAAGTGGGCCTTCGGCTACATCCAGTCCCGCTGGGGCTATGCGGCGGACGGCGAGGTGCGTACCATCGTAAACGAGCACCGCAGCCGCCACATCCCGCTGGACGGCGTGTGTATGGATATCGACTACATGGTGGATTACAAGGATTTCTCCTGGAACAAGGAGGCCTTCCCCGACCTCAGGCAGCTCTCGGCCGATATGAAGCAGGAGCACATCCGGCTCATCCCCATCATCGATGCGGGCGTAAAGCAGCAGGAGGGCTACGACGTGTGCGACGAGGGCCTCCGAAACGGCTACTTCTGTACCTGCGAGGACGGTACCCCCTTCGTGGGCGCTGTATGGCCGGGCCGCAGCTATTTTCCGGATTTCTTCCGGCCCGAGGTGCGGGAGTGGTTCGGCAAGAAGTACCACGGCCTGATGGAGCAGGGCATCGAGGGCTTCTGGAACGATATGAACGAGCCCGCGCTGTTCTACTCCGAGCGCGGCATCGCCGAAGCCCGGCAGGAGCTTACCAAGCTGCTGGATATGAACCTGGGCCTGGATGCCTTCTTCCATTTGAAGGATGTGCTCATGGGCATGCAGAACAACCGCAGGGATTACGCCAGCTTCTACCACAAGTATGCGGGGCAGCAGGTGCGCCACGACCGGGTGCACAACCTGTACGGCGGCTTTATGACCCGTGCGGCGCATGAGGGCCTGCGCAGCTACGACCCGGACAAGCGCCACCTGATCTTCTCCCGCGCCTCCTATGTGGGTGCCCACCGCTGGGGCGGCGTGTGGCAGGGCGATAACACCTCCTGGTGGAGCCACATCCTGATGAACCTGAAGATGCTGCCCTCCCTCAACATGTGCGGCTTCCTCTACACCGGTGCGGATCTGGGCGGCTTCTCCGGCAACACCACCGAGGATCTGCTCCTGCGCTGGCTGCAGCTGGGCGTGTTCACCCCGCTGATGCGCAACCATTCCGCACTGCACACCCGCGACCAGGAGATCTACCGCTTCGGCATGCAGGAGGATATGAAGAACATCCTCACCGTGCGCTATGCGCTGCTGCCCTACCTGTACAGCGAGTTCATGAAGAACGCCCTCACCGGCGGCAGCATGTTCCGCCCTCTGGCCTTCGATTACCCGGAGGATGCCGCCGCTCTGCGCATCGAGGATCAGCTGATGCTGGGCGAGGGCTGCATGATCGCCCCGGTGTATGAGCAGAACGCCCGGGGCCGCAATGTGTACCTGCCGGAGGATATGCTGCTGGTGCGCTTCCGCTCGGCGGAGGATTACTGTCTCATCCCCATGGAAAAAGGCCGCCACTGGATCGACCTGGATCTGAACGAGATGCCCCTGTTCATCCGCAAGGGCTGCATCGTGCCCCTGAGCCGCGGCGGCGAATGGGTGGAGGCCGTTGATTTCGATACCCTGACCCTTCTGGGCTGGCTGGACGGCGATGCCGCCTACGCCATCTATAACGATGACGGCACCGTGGCGGCCCCCGTCCTGGCGGATGGCCTGCGGGAGATCCGCGTCCGCACGGCGGATGGCAAAGCCGCCGCAGAAGCCCAGGGCCTTACTGTGGATGCCGCAAAGCTGATCGTGGGGTAAGCCCCCCCAAGGCTCCCGTCTCTCGAAAAAAAGGCTCCATTGCGCAAAGGGAGCTCCCGCCGAAGCCCCGCCCCCCAAGGCTCCCTCTTCAGAGGGAGCTGCCCCGAAGGGGCTGAGGGTGCCGAGAAAACCCACCCCCCGGCAGGAATCACTACACCCAAGCCGGGGCAACAGCCCCCAATGGTAAGCGCCACCCGCACAGCCTCCCTTGTGCAAAGGGAGGTGGCTGCCCTTTAGGGCAGACGGAAGGATTGTACGCTGCGTTAATGGCCAACCCGGGACAGAACACCCCGCCGTGGCGGTGGGAAGCAACTGCGGTTGGGAGTCGAATCCCTCAGTCGGCTACGCCGACAGCTCCCTTTGGCAAGGGAGCCTCGGGAGTTGGCTGCCGCCCGTGGCAATGCGCTGCTCTCCGCGTGAGAACAGCAGCTCCCACCATCTCAGCCCCCCAACACCAACCTTTCCCTCACATAAAAAGGCTGCCGCACTCCCAGCGGCAGCCTTCATTTTATACCATTCTCACTTCAACCGGCGGCACTCCATATAGTACCGCTTCTCATGCGCCTCGCCCATGGAGAAGCTCTTGCGGGGCATAGCGCCCTCCCGGATCACGGTGGTGAACAGGTCGCTCTTGTCGGGCGCAGGCAGCAGGAAGCCGATGGCCCCTTCGCCCTTGACCAGCTCCTGCACCGCATCCTCACCGTGGATGTAGTCCAGCTTCGTCTCCGGGTGGTTCTGCATCCACTCGTCCAGGAAGGCCTGCAGGGTGCCCACGGCCATGGTGTAGGGGGAGCCGCTGATGCTCAGCTCCACCTCCTTGCCCTCGAACACCACGGTGATCTCCTGGGCATATTCATCCGCAGCGATGGATGCGCCCTTGCGGGCAGTGAAGGCGGTGATCTCGTCCAGCAGGTCATCGCCGTCGTAGCCGAAGAGCACGCGGTGGATGGGCTCAAAGACCAGCGCATCGTCGTGGATGTTCTCCACCTCCACCATGGCAAAGCGGGCGGGATGGCTGGCGGTCTCCTCGTAGGTAAGGGTGGGCTTGATGCTCTCCCAGATGGCCTTGGCGGTGGCCAGGGAGTGGTTGCCGTCGCCCACGGCGAACAGCAGCGGGTTGGCGGGATCCAGCCGTGCGTGCAGCTGATCCAGCGCAGCGTATACGGCCTGGATGTCGGCAGGATCCTTCACGGCGTAGCCGGTCAGGTGGCCGCCGCCCAGCATCAGGTCAAAATCGTAGAGCTTCTCCAGCTCGGCCCGCTTCTCATGCAGGGGCTCCACCACGCTGTGCATGGGGTCGTCCAGCAGCATGAGCACGTGGCTGGTCTCCAGCAGGGCGTCCTTACGCACCTGTACCCGGGGCGGGATGCGGGCGACGATGGTCTCCTCGGTGGCGCGAACCAGGCTGCGGGAGCCCTTCTGGTAGTCGTAGCACTCCAGGTCGATCACCGCCACCAGGCCAAGGCGCGCGCCGGTCTGGGTGGTGCGCTCGGTAAGGATGAAGCCCTGCCAGGGGGTGGGCTCCACCGCGCCGGTAGCGATGGCATTGTGCATTGCCTGCTGGATCTGGGGAATGCGCTGGGCGGATTCGCTCAGGTAGCACTCCGGCAGGATGAACCGGAGCGTGGAGGGCTGGCTGCCCACCAGCAGATCCGCCTGCTGCCAGTAGGCAGGCTGGGAGGTGTACTGGTCGCAGGCCACGCAGGCCCAGGCGTTCAGATTGGTGCCGGGGGCGGGCATGAGCCACTGTGCGGGATGGATGACGGGGTTGTTCATGGGAGAAGGCCTCCTTGCTGTTAGGGTTTGGGGGTCACATCAGTAAGCGGGGCGATGGCGGAAGAGCAGCACCAGACAGACGGGCTTTTCCGCATCGTTGGCGGCATTGGATACGGTGGAGAGCGTCAGCAGCCGGTCGCCGGGCTGCACATCGGTGGGCAGGGCGTAGAGGCTGCGCTGGCGCGCGCTGGTCACATAAGCCATCATCTCCGCATCGGTAGCGAAGGTGGGGTGGCTGGTGTAGTTGAAGTAGTTGGGCTGGGCGGGATCCATCGAGGCCTCGAACACGGCCACCAGCAGGTAATCCAGCTTCTCGTAGAGGGTGGTCACGGTGGCGGTGGCGGCCTGGGTGGCAAAGGCAGAGCCTGCGGTCTTGTACTGCCACAGCTTGTGGAAGGTCTTGCCCGGTGCGCTGTCGCCGGCGCGCAGGTGCAGGTTCTCCGGCGGGGTCTCCAGGGTGCAGGCGGAGTCGATGAACACCGCGCCGCCCTCCTCGGCGGTGCCCCGGTAGTTGTGGTTCAGGTAGTAGGTGTTGTTGCGCTGCACCACCCACTCATCCAGCAGCCCGGGGATCTGCAGCCGGCCCATCACCTCCGGGTATTCGGTGTGGGTATCCACCATCTCCTCCAGTATATTGCGCAGCTCGTTGTACACATATTTGCTTTGCCGGGTGCGCACGGCGGAGGGGTCGGTCTGGGCCTGGGGAGCGCCCGCCTGCACGTTCTGGGGCAGGGGGGTGATCACCGGGGCATGTACGCTGTTGGGGTCGGGCGGGAAGGTGGAACCGTCGCTGGGCAGCTGCACCATTTCGCCTGCCTGGTTCACGCTCATGCCGTTCTCGGTGGTGAATTGGTTGTAGAAGGCTGTCCAATCTTCGATGTTCTGCACATAGCCCATGAGCATTCTGCCGCCCATTACCAGGCAGAACACCAGCATGGCAGCCGCAGCCAGCAGCGCCAGCACACGCCCGGGCTTGATGGGCGGTTTGGCAGGCTTTGCGGGCTTTGGCACCTTGACGGGCTCCTCCGGCTGTGCTTCCGCTGCAAGCTCCGGGATGGGCTCGAACGTGGGCAGTGCATCCTGCACAAGAGGCTGGGCAGCCTGTGCGGCCCTTGCTGCCTGCGCTGCCTGTAGCTCGGCCCTGAGGCGGCTGTCGGTATCGTAGGCGGTCACCACATCGTAGGGCAGGTTGCCCCGGCTGGGGTTGGGCATATCGCCCGCATCGTAGCTGCTGGTGCCGAAGCTGGGCTCATCGCCCGGCTCGGGCATGGCACCTGCGGCAGGTTTGCTCTGCCCGGTGGCTGCCTCTGCGGGGATGGGGTCGCCGTAGGGCGTGCCCGTCGGGGCAAAGGCAAGGGGGAGGAGCGGCTGCTCCGGCAGTGGCGGGAACGCAGGCCCGGTATCGCCGTAGAGCGTGCCGGGGGTTGGCGTTGCTGCGCCCTCCGGCATCAGCCCGGGCACAGGCCCGGTGTCGCCGTAAAGCGTGCCGGGGGTCGGTGTTGCCGTGCCCTCCGGCATCAGCCCGGGCACAGGCCCGGTGTCGCCGTAGAGCATACCGGGGGTCGGGTTCGCCGTGCCCTCCGGCATCAGCCCGGGCACAGGCCCGGTATCGCCGTAAAGCATGCCGGGTGTCGGGTTCGCTGCGCCCTCCGGCATCAGCCCGGGCACAGGCCCGGTGTCGCCGTAGAGCATACCGGGGGTCGGGTTCGCTGCGCCCTCCGGCATCAGCCCGGGCACAGGCCCGGTGTCGCCGTGAAGCATACCGGGGGTCGGGTTCGCCGTGCCCTCCGGCATCAGCCCGGGCACAGGCCCGGTGTCGCTGAAGAACAGCCCGGGGATCTCCTCGGCGGGGGTCTCCTGCACCGCCATGCCGGGCCCGGTGTGGAAGGCGTCCTCCTCCCAGACCGGCTCGCCCTCCCAATGCAGCTGGGAGGCAGGCTGCCGGAGCGGCAGCTCCTGCTGCCCGGAAAAAACGGCGGCGTAAGGATTATCTGCCTCGACGGGCGGCATGGCAAAGGGATCGGGCTGCGCTGCCGGGAAGGGATCGCTCCCCTCCGGCAGGGGTGGGAACGCCGTGCCCTGTGCCGGGAAGGCTGCCTCGGCGGGCTGCACCGGCTCCTGAGGCAGGGCGGCATCGAAGGGCTCGTCCTCATCCAGCAGGAATTCGCCGTTGGGCTCCGGGGTCTCCGGGGCGGGCACAGCCTCTTCCGGGAAGGCGGCTGCATAGGGGTTTTTGATGGCTTCGGCAGCCTCTGCCGGGTCGGGCAGGGGGGCTGCGATGGGCGTAGGCTCCGGCTGCGGGGTCGCGTCCATGTAGGGTACATTGGGGTCATCCGGGGCGGGGCCGGGCAGCGGCTCCTCGCTGTCGTAATGGAGCTGCTGGCGGTACAGCTGCAAAAAGCGGTAGCTGTCCGCAGAGGTGCCTGCGGCAGCCTGCGATGCGGACTCGCTCTCCCGGTGACCGGGCATGGGGACGGCTTGGTTCTGCGGCCGGGCAGACAGGGCATCAGCCCCGGTATCTTCTGCGGCGGCCGCCAGCACAAAAGGGTGGTCGTCACCCGCTTCTTCGTTGGTGTGGGTCTCCTCGGCAGGATGGAAGCGCCGCTTGGGGGCGAGGGCTTCGCTGTCCAGCGAGGCGGGGCGCAGGGCAGCACGCTGCTCCTGGGCTCTGCGGCGGGTGCGGCGGCTGGGCTGCAGTACCGCAGGCTCTGCGGCGGGTGCGGCGGTCACAGCGGTGGCAGCTTCATCGGCGCTGTCCGCGACGGCAGCAGCCCCATCCGCAACAAAAGCAGCAGCTTCGGCAGCCACAGCGGCAGCAGCTTCATCTGTGCTGTCCGCAACGGCAGCAGCCCCATCCGTAACGAAAGCAGCGGCTTCGTCAGCCACAGCGGCAGCAGCTTCATCGGCACTGTCTGCAACAGCAGCAGCCCCATCCGTAACGAAAGCAGCAGCTTCGGCAGCCACGGCGGCAGCAGCTTCATCGGCACTGTCTGCAACGGCAGCAGCCCCATCCGCAACGAAAGCAGCGGCTTCGGCAGCCACAGCGGCGGCAGCTTCATCGGCGCTGTCCGCAACAGCAGCAGCCCCATCCGAAACGAAAGCGGCGGCTTCGGCAGCCACAGCGGCGGCTTCGGCAGCCACAGCGGCGGCAGCTTCATCGGCGCTGTCTGCAACAGCAGCACCCCCATCCGTAACGAAAGCAGCAGCTTCGGCAGCCACAGCGGCAGCATCATCATCGGCACTGTCTGCAACAGCAGCAGCCCCATCCGTTCCGGCACCATCGCCCACCACGGCACCGCTCTTCAGCACCGCAGGCCGCATGTATGCGCTGTTGTTGAACCACTCGCCGCCGGACTGCTTTTCCCGGCTGTGCTGGCTGCGGCGTGAGCGCCCGGTACGGGCCTCTCCGGCAGCTTCGGGCGCATCGGCTTCGGGCTGCTCCGGGGCGGCCTGCCCATCCGCTTCAGCGGGTACGGCAGGCTTGCGGGGCAGGGCGCGGGGGCGCTGCATGTATTTGGGTATGTTCAGCCGATCCTGAGGGTTCTCCGGCTGCTTTTCTTCGTTGAACTGCTGGATGAAATCCGGCGTGGGCAGCGCTTCGCCCTCCGGCGGTATCCAGTTGGGATCTGCCTCCGGGTAGGCGGGCAGCGTGGGGTCAAAGCCCGGCAGATCGCTGAGCAGGGTAGCGGCGGTATCCTCCATGCCCCAGCGCTGGGTGGCGGCCCCCATGGCGGCCGGGTCGCCCGCAGGCTGCCACTGGGCAGGGTCGGCATCCTTGTCCCAGCGCAGGGTGGGCATGCTGGCGGTGTTGCCGGTCTGCGGCCACTGCATATTCGGGTCGACCGGGGGCATCATACCGGTGGTCTGCCCGTTCTGCCACTGGGCGCTGGGGTCGATGGGCGGCATCATACCGGTGGTCTGCCCGTTCTGCCACTGGGCGTTGGGGTCGATGGGCGGCATCATACCGGTGGTCTGGCCATCCTGCCAGGACGCATTCGGGTCAACGGGCGGCATGATGCCCGTGCCCTGCACGCTCTGCCACTGCATACCGTCCCCGCCGGGCAGGGGCGGGAAGCCTGCATAGGAGGTCTGCACAGGCATGGCGGCAAAGGCCCCGCCATCGCCCATAGGCGGGTAGGGCATAGCATCCCCCTCCATGGGGAAAAAACTGTTGCCAAAGGCCCCGGTCATAGCATCGGGGGTCATAGCGCCGAAGGGCACCGCGCCGATGCTGTCGCCAAAGGGGTTCTGGTAGTCTCCGGCAAAGGCCGGAGCAGGAACGGCTTCGGGGGTGGCATAGCCATAGGGCTCCCCTTGCCGGATCTGGGAAAAGGAGTGGGTCTGGCCAAAAGCGCCGCCATCGTACGGCTGACCGGCCTGAGGCACCGGGCTGCCCATGGGGGGCTGCTCCTGCGTGGGGAAATGGTCAGCGGCGGAAATGCGCTTGTCGTAAGGGTTCTGCTGCTCCGGGGGCTCCTGCCCGAAACCGTCGTTGTTCCACCAACCGTCCATGCCTGCACCTCCTCATTTATAATAGGATATAGGTATTAACATCATATCCTGTTCCGTTGTCGATGTCAATCAGAACCAGTCGAAGTTTGCAGGCCGCACAGGGGGCGGCTGTGACCAAACTGTAAACCTTTTTTCTGCCGGTCGGTTTTTTCAGCCCCCGGGGTTGACAAGCCCATACCCTCGGCTTATGATGCACTCATAAAGCCGGAAAACGGCTTAATATCAACATTTGTTGAACTTTTGGGAAAGGATGGTAAACCGGAAATGGCAGCACAGCAAACTGCACGAAAGAAGAAACGCAGGCTGTGGATCTGGCTCGTTTTGGCGGCGGTGCTTGCGCTGGGCGTGTGGCTTTATTTTTCCACCGCCCAGGTGGCACGGCAGAGCCTGAGCCGGGAGACCGCACAGCTGCGGGATATCGCGACCTACTACAGCTTCGAGGGCAGCCTCATCCCCGCGAAAGACCAGGTACAGACCGCCAAGGAGAGCCTGAAGGTAAAGGAAGTGTATGTGGCCGAGGGCGATACCGTCACCGAAGGCGACCTTCTGCTCCGGGGCACCGACGGCACCCGCATCCACGCAGCCTGCACCGGCACGGTGGAGGCGCTCTATGTGGAGGCGGATGACCCCATCCAGCCCGGCAGCCAGCTCTGCCGTATCGTGGATTACGACCGGCTGGAGGTAAGCGTCAACGTGGATGAGTACGACATCGACTCCCTGGCCCTTGGCAAGGAGGGCACCGTCTACGTGAACGCGGTGGATGCCGCCGTGCCCGGTCAGGTAACGGAGATCGGTCGGGAGGCCGTCAATCAGGGCGGCGTCAGCTTTTACCCGGTCAAGTTCGCCATCGAGCCGCCTGCCAACGTGCGCAGCGGCATGAGCGTGGAGGTGCAGGTGCTGGACCGGCAGGCGCTGGCCGCAGTGAGCCTGCCCCTTACCGCCATCAGCTACGATGAGTACAACAAGCCCTATGTGCTGGTCATGAACGGCGAGGAATACGAAGCCCGCTCCATCACCCTGGGCGTGAGCGACGGCACCAACGTGCAGGTGCTCACCGGCCTTACCGAGGGCGAGAACGTCTACTATCTGAGCAACGATCTTGCCCGGTTCTTCGCCATGCAGCAGGAAATGATGGGCGGGATGGCCCCATGACGACCGGCATGGAAGCCCCGTTTTTCCGCATGACGGGCATCTGCAAGGCCTACCGCCTGGGCGACGAATGGCAGCCCGTGCTGAAAAACGTGGATCTGACCATCGAAAAAGGCGAATTCCTCAGCGTGCTGGGGCCCAGCGGCTCCGGCAAGAGCACGCTGATGAACATCATCGGCTGTCTGGATACCCCCACCAGCGGCGAATATGTGCTCCACGGCAGGCGGGTGGATCAGCTGGACGAGAACCAGCTCAGCACCCTGCGCAACAAGGAGATCGGCTTCATTTTTCAATCCTTCCAGCTTTTGCAGCGGCAGGATGCCCTCTCCAACGTGGAGCTGCCCCTCATCTATGCGGGCATGAGCGTGCAGAAGCGCCGCCAGCGGGCGGAGGAGATGCTCTGCCGCGTGGGTCTGGAGGAAAAGCTCCACCACATGCCCAACCAGCTCTCCGGCGGCCAGCAGCAGCGCGTGGCCATTGCTCGTGCGCTGGCCACCAACCCCAGCATCCTTCTGGCGGATGAGCCCACCGGCGCGCTGGATCAAAAGACCGGCAAGCAGGTGATGGGCCTGTTCCGGGAGCTGAACGAGGAAGGCCGCACCATCATCATGATCACCCACGATGTGGGCATCGCCGCCAACGCCTCCCGCATCGTGCGCATTCTGGACGGCGAGCTGAGCGAGGGGGTGCCCGAGGATGCTTAAGGAAAGCCTCAGGATGTCCCTTTGCAACATCAAAGCCAACAAGATGCGCTCGTTCCTCACCATTCTGGGCATCATCATCGGCGTGATGGCCATCATTGCGCTGATCACCGTGATGGAGAGCGCCACCGGCGAGGTGACCGCCCAGTTCGAGAGCCTGGGCACCGGCAAGCTGACGGTGCAGGCAGGCGGCACCGCCCTGAAGAACGGCCTCCGGGAGACCGACCTGAGGCGCATCGAGGCGCTGGAGAACGTGAGCGGCATCTCGCCCACCCTGAGCCAGAGCCTGAGCGTGGTGCTGGATGGCGAGCTTTTGGAGGATGTGACCGTAAAAGGCAATGGCTGGGCCTATTTCCGCCATACGCCCGATGCGGTGGCCAAGGGCCGCCCTCTGCTGCCCATCGATTTTGAGCAGCTGAGCCGGGTCTGCCTCATCGACAGCGACCTGGCCCACGAGCTGTTTTCGGGCATCGAGCCCATCGGGCAGCAGCTGCTGGTGAAGGGCACCCGTTTTACCGTGGTGGGCCTCCTGGCCGACCCGGATGTGGATGATGTGATGAGCATGATGCAGCAGAGTGGCGGCAACGGCTCTCTGGTGATGCCCTACACCACCTACATGCGCCTGTTCGGCGTAAAGGGCGTAACGGGGCTGGAGGTCTACGTGGCCGATACCGACCGTACCGACGATACCGTGGATGCGCTGGAGCGCCTGCTGGATGAGAGCTTCAACTACCACGACCGCAGCTATTCCGTCATCAACATGGAAAACCTGCTGGATGTAATGGATACCATGATGGGCCTGATGACCAACCTGCTGGTGGGCATTGCCAGCATTGCGCTGCTGGTGGGCGGCATCGGCATTATGAACATGATGCTGGTGAGCGTTACCGAGCGCACGGCGGAGATCGGCCTGCGCAAGGCGCTGGGTGCCAAGCCCCGCAGCATACAGCTCCAGTTTTTGATGGAGAGCGTCATCCTCTCCCTGCTGGGCGGCATGCTGGGCGTAGCGCTGGGCCTTATGGTGAGCAAGCTGCTCAGCAACCTGATGAACATCGCCTTTGTGTTCTCCCCCGGCGCGGTGGCGCTGGGCGTGGGCTTCTCGCTGGCAGTGGGCGTCATCTTCGGCTGGGCCCCCGCCCGCAAAGCCAGCAACCTGAACCCCATCGATGCCCTGCGCAGCGTTTGAGGCTCCCATTACATAGCCTCCCTCTTCAGAGGAAACTACTCCGAAGCCCCTCCCCCCAGGTTCCCTCTTCAGAGGAAACTGCCCCGAAGCCCCTCCCCCCAGCCTCCCTCTTCAGAGGAAACTGCTCCGAAGCCCCTCCCCCCAAGGCTCCCTCTTCAGAGGGAGCTGCTCCGAAGCCCCTCCCCCCAAGGCTCCCTCTTCAGAGGGAGCTGTCGGCGAAGCCGACTGAGGGTGCCGCCCGGCAACCCCTATGGAAACACCGACTCCCAACCCCTTGATTACCCCCCCTCATCCCCCCAAAAAAGGAGGTAGCCCCATATGAAACACACCATCACCCTGTTCCTCGCCCTCCTTCTTACCCTCGCCCTGCCCCTGACCTCTTTGGCCGAGGAGCCCACCTTCCCTCAGGAGACCGCCGCCCCTGCCGCTCTGTTGGATGGCCTTATGTTCACCGCCACGGTGGAGCCTGCCCATGAGCAGGCCCTGAAAGCCCCTGCCAGCGGCGAGCTGGAGGCCTTTACCCTTGCCGCAGGCGACAGAGCCGCCGCCGGGCAGGTGCTGCTCAGCATCCTCCCCCAGACGGTGTATGCCGAGGCAGATGGCACCGTAGCGGCGGTCTATACCGCCCCCGGCGCAGCCGCCGAGGGTGCGCTGAACCGCTTCGGCGCTCTGATGCACATCGACTATACCGACCGCTACCAGTTCACCGGCAGCCTTGCGGGCAGCCGCAACACCGTGGAGAACCGGGATCTGCGGGTGGGCACGCCGGTCTATTTCCGTTCCGGCAACAAGAAGCACGCCGCCGAAGGCGTTATCACCCAGGTATCCGGCGGCACCTTTACCGCCCAGGTGCTGGGCGGCGATCTGGACTTTACCGAGCGCGTGCAGGTGTTCCGGGATGCGGAGTACACCGAGGCCGCCCAGCTTGCCGAGGGCAGGTTGACGGCGATCCCGCCCTATGGGGTAACGGCAGCGGGCACGGTGCTGGAGGTGTTGGTCAAGCCCGGTGATGAGATCAAAGCGGGCGACCCTCTCCTGACCTTCGTGCCCGATGCACTGGCCCCCGCCGCCCGCAGCCTTGCGGCAGCCACCAAGGTAGTCCCCGAAACGGATTGCGTGGTGCTGAGCGTAGCGGTGCAGCAGGGCGGCTCCGTGCAGAAGGGCCAGCCTGTTGCGCTCATCTGCGAAGAGGGCGACTATCGCCTCCTGATCCATGTGGAGGAGGGTGATGTGGGCCGCTTCGCCATCGGTGCCGGGATGCAGGCCACCTTTGAGGAGCTGGATCTGCCCCCGGTCACCGCCGTGGTGGAGGAGATCGGTGCCCTGGGCTCCGGCAGCGAGGTGAGCCTGTACCCGGTGTACCTCAGCTTTGATGCCCCCGAGGGCGTGCTGCTGGGCATGCATGCCACGGTGGAGGGCATCCCCGCCGAATAGAGTTTTCGTTTTACCGCCCCCGCAGATAAGCCTCTGCGGGGGCGGTTTTTCCTTGCTGGGCAGGCTTTTTTGGCAAAGAGCACAATTTTGAAAAAGTTTTTCAAAAACCTCTTGCATTTTTTCTGAACTATGCTATAATAATCAAGCTGCTTGATGAAAGCAGTATGTGGCCTCGTAGCTCAGCTGGATAGAGTGTTTGACTACGAATCAAAAGGTCGTGGGTTCGAATCCCGCCGGGGTCACCAAGAAAACCCGCTCAGCATAAGCTGGGCGGGTTTTCGTTTTGCCTGGAGGTCTGGTTTCACGGTCGCTTTCTGCTGCTATTGTTTACGCTATTGTTGATTCCCTGTCCATTTGGCAGAACGCCCGCCCCATATTTTCATACTGTCGGTTTCAATGGCCCGGGGTTCAAAGCAGCATTCCGCTTCTCCCACCTGTGCCCCGCTCCCTCTTCTGCTTCCCCGCTCCGCCCCCACAAAAAACCAAAAATCACCAATCCGGCGTAGCGCATCACCGCCATTTATGGTATGCTGTTACCAGCAATCACGCCCCATTTTGATCATGGGAGGGAAAACCATACATGGAAGACTACCGCAGCCCCGCCCAGGCATCCGAAAGCACTCAGCAGCCCAGAAGGAGACGGCGCACCTCCGGGGAGACCCTCCCGGTGCAGGAGGTGGTTTACGAGCAGCCCCAGCCCATTAAGCAGACCATCCCCCAGCCGGAGACCGTCTCGGGGCCGGAACAGCCCGCAGCGTGGGGGACTCTTTCCCATCCGCAGGCGGAAACTGCATGGGGGCAGCCCCATCCGCTGCCGGAAGCCGCCGGTCAGCAGCCCTCAGCCGAAGCAGCATACTCTCAGCCGCAGCCGGAGCCTGCCCAGCCGGATCCCATCCCGCCGCAGCCGCCACAGGAGTGGCAGGCCCGACCCGGCTTTGCCCCGGAGCAGCGCACGGTGCGCCAGGCCCCTGTGCAGGAGTGGTACCACTATGCCCAGCAGCCGGTGCAGGAGGCCCCACAGGCGGCTCCCGTAGCCTCCCCCAGAGTGACCAGGCCCCCGATGGTGACCGCCCCCGAGCCTCCCTCCGGTAACGATCCCGCAGCCCGGCCAGCCCCCCGGCAGCGGCCCCGGCAGGCAGCACCCGGCCAGCAGGGCGCACCCGCCCAGCAGGCAGCCTCCTATTTCGATGGCAAGCTGCGCCAGCTCATCGGCTACACGCTGCTGGGCATCCTGATCACGGTGCTCACGCTGGGCATCTGCTACCCCTGGGCGCTGTGCAAGCAGTACGGCTGGCGCATCCGGCACACGGTGGTGGAGGGCCGCAGGCTGGCCTTTGATGGCAAGGCCACCCAGCTTTTCGGCAAGTGGCTGCTGTGGCTGCTTCTGTGCATCGTAACGCTGGGCATCTATTCCCTGTGGGTGGGCATCGCCCTTGAAAAATGGCGGGTGAAGCATACCCGCTTCGCCGGGCCCGATGGCCGGTAACAAAACGAACCGCCCTGTCTGCAAAAACGCAGGCAGGGCGGTATTGTTTTGCCGGTCACGCCTCCGGCTCCATGGGGTCGTCGGTATCCGCCGCAGCCTCATCATCGACATCGGCCCCGGCCTCATCCATATCCGCCGCAGCATCGTCGATATCAGCCGCAGCATCGTCGATATCAGCCGCAGCATCATCCACATCCGCCGCAGCCTCCTCCTCCATGGCCTCCAGCCGCTTGTGTACGGCCTCCACCAGCAGCGTCTTCAGCGCCGAAAGCCCCGCGCAGGCGGCTGCCAGCAGCGTGGATACCCACCCGGCGGCGGGCAGATCCAGCGTGAGGGTGGAGGGCAGCGCCACCAGAAAGGCCTCCACAAAGGTCCATGCGGCGCGCTCCCAAAGGTTCTTCCAATCCATAGGTCTCTCTCCTTTCGTTAGGTTATGTGCTTTGTTATGCGCCGGGCGGTGCTTCGGGCAGCGAGAGGATGTGCTCCTCGTAATGGGCGGTCAGGTGGTTGCGCCCCTTGGCCTTGTAGCTTTTGTGGATCACACACAGCTGGGCCTTCTTGCTGGCGGGGCACCAGCCCCGGTCGGTGTAAAAGTCGTAAGCCTGCGCCAGCCGCTCGTATTCCAGATCGGCGATGTCGTTCTTCACCCCGTTCAGGATGCGCTCGATGCGGCGCAGGGTGCGGTACAGGGCGGCTGCGCCTGCGGCAACGGTGCCCAGTGCACCGATCACCGCCGCCAGCCGGATGATCAGATCAGCCACCCGCATCGCCTCCCAGCAGGCCGATGATGGTATCCAGCCTGCCCAGCAGCAGCTGCTGCCAGTCGGATGTGCCCTCGCCGGAGGCATCCGTCCCGTATTGCAGAAAACGGCTCATGCAATAGCCGGTCTGCCCCTGCCAGACCACCTTGGCCCAGCCCGCTGCATCGGCCAGCACCTGCACGGCGCTGCCTGCGGGCATTTTGGCGATGGGCGGCTTCTCGGTGGAGGGGGTAGGTCTCAGCTTCAGCGGGTTGCCATCCTGCGTTACCACGGTGGCGAGTCTTGCTTCGCTCATATTCTCTTCCTCCTTTGCGTAGTTGATGCCGGTCACATACCCGGCGTGGCTCCAGCCCTTCAGACTGTTGTCGGTGGTGATGCCGTTCACCCCGCCACCGCTGGTGCAGTGGGTGATCCGTACCGGCCGGGTCGAGGTCACCACCCCGGCGTGGTAGTAATCCAGCGGGTCGCCGTTGTCGTAGCTGCCGCCGTTTTGGTAGCGGTCGTTGAGAGTGCCGTTGTTCCGGCGGGCCTTGTAGACGATCATGCCGGGCACGGGCTGCACCGTTTCGGTGGGGGAAAGGCCGTCGGTCAGAAAGCGGGCAAAGTAATTGCTGCTGTGCAGGGCAAAGCGTATACCGGGGTCTGCTCTGCGCATGGCCCCCATCACCAGCCCGATGCAATCGCAGGTGCCGTCCGCACCGGTGCCGCCCAGCCGGTAGGTGGGCCCTTCGGCAGCGATGGCAGCCACTGCTGCCAGAAATGCCTGTACGGTCATGCCATCACCCCTCAATGCCGTATTTCGCCAGCACGGCAAGAACATCGTCGGTTAGCAGCTTTTTCAGCTGGCCCTTGGGCAGAAGCGCCATGCCGCCGGTAATGATGCGCAGATCCCGGGCGGCTTCGCTGTCTGCCAACCGCTGCCGGTTGTAGGCAAAGATCTTTTCCTTGCGCTCCCGGCTCACCTTGCTCCATTTACTCATCGGCGGTCACTCCCTCCAAAAGCATTTCCAGCTGCTGCTCGATCGATGTCAATCGGCTCTCGATATCCCCGGCTGCCTCGCCGGGGGTCTCCGAGGGGGTCTGCTTGTCCGCTGCCATTTCTTCTGCCGTGCGTTCAAGGATCTGCCCCTCCGCATAGCGGTAGCGCAGGCAGCCCTCCTCATCCCGCAGAGGCAGGGGCAGGTAGAGCACCTGGGCATGCTGGTGCTTTGCGCTGTACCCCTCGTCGATCTGCTGCCAGCCCTCAAAGGCCGTCAGGAACGCAGAGGAGTTGATGGCGGTGATGCACCCCGCCCCGTCGGTCTTGATCCATACGGTAAAGGTCTCCATGCTTTCACCTCCTACAGATCCGCCGAGAAGCCGAAGGGAGCAGATGCGTACCCGGCCAGCGGCGTGAATTTGGTAAACAGGTTGTCGCAGCTCAGGTTCAGGCGCACGGCAGCGCCCACCATCTCCGCAGGGGAGAAGCCCGTGGCGGTTATGTTGCTGCCCTCGTTGTGGCAGGTAAAGGTGATGGTGTCATCATCCACCGAGGGCAGGGCGCGCATCTCCACTGCAACGGGCACATTCAGGCGGGCCGCTGCCGTGCCGGTGCAGTAGCCCCAGCCCTGCCCCGCGGTGCGGAAGTAGTAGCGCTGGCACTCCAGCAGCTCCCGGGCGTAGTCCGGCTCCACATATTCCGGCAGGGTATCGGCGGTGTAGGTGCCCTCATACAAGGCCATCCATTCCAGATCGATGGCGCCGCTGCTCTCGCTGCTGGGGGTGCGGAACAGAGCGGTAATGCCCGTATAGGTCATGGTTTCGGGCATGGTGCCGTTGGCCACGAAGATGCCCGTGCTGCCTGCCGCAAAAGTTTTTCGGGCAATGACCAACGAGCCGCCGCCCTCTGTGGTGGCGGTAGTGTGATCCAGCAGGTCGATGCCGCAGTTGCCGGAGGCCACCAGCGTGCTGGCAGCCACCTTCACCGCCAGGGTGACGGGGCGGCCTGCCAGCGGCAGAAACTTGTCGGGCACCTCCTGGGTAGCAATGCGCTGATACATGCCGCAAAGACTACCACCCTCACCCACATCGATGCGAATGCCCCTTGCCAGTTTGGTCACCTTGCTGCCGCTGGCCCCTGCCCGGAAACGCCATCTGTCAAGGCTGTAGCCGGTGGCGGTGTAGGTGCCCTTGCCCCGCTGATCGATCATAAAGGCGCTGTTATCCAGCCAGTTTTTGGCGGTGCGGTAGGTGCCGGGGGTCTTGCCGCCCAGCTTCTGTGCATCCTTGGCGGTACCGTCTGCGGGCAGGGCACCGGCCTCCTCCGGGGCATGGGTATGGGCAGCCGGAGGAAAAGTGGCGGGCTTGCCGGGCAGGTTTTTCCAGTTGACGGCCATGGGGTCGTCCGCAGGGCTCTCCACCTCGCCCACAAAGCTCAGGCTTGCCTTTACCGTAAAGGGCAGGGTAAAGCTGTGCAGAAGGCTGTCTCCCTTGCGGAGCACCAGCTGCATCTCACCGCTGCCCGGGTTTTGGGTCACCGCCTCGGGTATGGTCAGGGTGATCCATCCGTCGGGCAGGATGGCGGCTTCGTATACCGGCGAGGTAGCGCCGTTTTTGCGGAACAGGAGCCGGGCCTGCACCCCCTCTGTGGGAAAGGGGCGGCTGCCCTGCTCCAGCAGGTAGAGCCGAAGGGTACGGCTCTGCCGGTCGTTTTGCTGCACCACTACCGGCTCTACAGTGGTCTCTTTGCTCAGGCTGAGCACCCGGTCGATGGTCATGGTGCATACCTCCTTTCTGTGCGCTTGGCACGATGCGGGCGGGGTGGTCGCCCCGCCCGGCTTGTATTATTTCTTCAGGGCACGGGGCAGGGTGGGCAGGAGCCGTTTGCGCCTGTCCGACCCGGCGGCGTTGCCGGATGCTGCACCGTTCTGCCGGGGCGGGCTGTAGGGGCTGGCAGCCACTGCCGCCCCCGTAGCCTGTGCCAGCGCAGCGGCATTCACCAGCGAGGCGATCCGATCCCGGTCTACGCCGCTGCCGCTGCCGGAGCTGCCGCCCCTGCCGCTGCCGCCCCCGGAGCCGCCCTTCTTGCCATCCTGCTCCTTCTGGTATTCAAACTGCTCCCGCAGCCAATCCCAGTTGAGCTGATCCTGCTGCTGCTGGTATTCAAACTGCTGCTGCTGCCAGTCCTGCGCAGCCTGATCCTGTGCCTGCTGGTAGGCAAACTGCTGCTGCTGCCAATCCTGCGCCGCCTGATCCTGCGCCTGCTGGTAGGCAAACTGCTGCTGCTGCCAGTCCTGCGCCGCCTGATCCTGCAACTGCTGGTATTCAAACTGCTGCTGCTGCCAATCCTGCGCTGCCTGATCCTGCTGCTGCTGGTAGGCGAAGAGCCGGTCATCCTCCCAGTTCTGCTGCTCCTGAAGGTAGCGGTCGTACTCCTCCCGGCTCATGTCGCTGTGCATACCGTAGAGGTAGTCCCGCTCCCGCTCCCAATCGCCAAGGCTGTCACGGTAGCGGCCATAGGCGGCATCGTCTGCGCCAAGGAGCATATTCAGGTTGTCCCGCTGGTTGCCCAGGTTGTCCCGGTACATCTGGTAGGCAGCCTGCTGGAGCTGGGGCAGGGCGCTGTTCATATCCTCCAGATGCCGCTGGTAGGTCTGCTGGCCCACCTGCTGGGCGTAGGTGTTGCCGTAGCCCCCGGTCAGGGCTGCGCTCTGGGCCATGGCATCCCGCATGGCCAATTCGCCGTTGCGCTGGTACAGCTGGGCGTACTGCTGGTACAGCGGATCCGCCGCAGGGTCGTACTGGAAGGGCTGCTGGTTCAGCAGGCTGTTGATCATGCCATCGATCTGGTCGGTAAAGCTGCTCTGGTAGGGCTGGGGCTTGTTCTGCTGGTTACTGGCCAGCGCCTCTGCCGCAGCGTTCAGTGCCTCGCTGGGCTGGTAGGCGGGCCGCTCATTCTGCTTGCCGGTGGGCGAGGGGGGAGTCATCCCGCCCATGTCGATCACCGGCTTCTGCGCAGGCTGCGGGGTCAGGGTGCTGCTCTGGCTCATGCTGCCCATGTCGATCACCGGCTTCTGGGCAGGCTGAGGGGCAGCGGCCTTGGGCACGGCTGCCGCTTTGGGCACCGCACTCAGCCCCGGCACAGTGCTGCTTTCGGGCTTTTTCTTCAGGTTGCTGTTCATGTGGTATCCCTCCTATTGGAAACTCTGCCCATCCGGGCTGTACAGGGCTTTGCAGGGCTGCCAGCCGCTGCCGTCGTAGTAGCGGATGTCGCAGGGCAGCCACTTGGAGCCGTCATAGTAGAAGGCCTGCCGGGGTTCCTCGGCCTCCTCGTAGTCCACCTCAAGGGTCACATAGCAGCCCTGCCGGAAGTTCAGCTTGCTGCCTGTGGCCGATGTGCTGCGGATCGAGATGGTGATCTCCCCGCCCGTACCCGTTACCAGATACGGGGAGGGGGAGATCAGCTGCATCGTAGCGGGCTGTGCGCTGTCGAAGATGCCCGGGTTCACCGTGGTGCCCACAAGCACACCGCCGAAGCGTACCTCCATCGTGTACAGGGAGGAGTAGCTGCGCACCAGCGAGATGTAGAGCCGGGCGGCGGTGATGCTTTTCAGCTTGCCGGTGCCGGTATCGCTCAGTACGCTGAAGGAGAACTCCTCATCCGCTTTCAGGTCGCCGGAGTGGTCGCTGAGGGGGTGGGATGTGATCAAACGTGTTTTGATGGCCATACGATCACCTCAGTATGCCCGGCTGATCATGCTGATCTGGTAGCCATCCTCAGCCCGCTCGTTGTTCAGGTTGTCCGTGCTGGCGCTGATCCTCACGCTGATGCTGGAGGCATTGCCCAGCCAAGCGGTATGCACGCCGGAGATGCGCACCACCTTGTGGTTGTAGCGGTTGCCGCTGATGGTGCCGGAGAAGCTCTTGCTGCCCACGGTCACGGTCACGGTGGCATTGGTCACATCCGCATAGAAGTACACGGGAACGGCGAACTCATACGAGTAGTTGGTGGCGGTGGCAGCCTGTGCCGTACCGCTGAGGGTGACGGTCTTGGGGTTGCTCTTGAGGCCCTGGCGGGTGGTGGCGGTGTAGTTGCCGGTGTGGGTGGTCTGCACGGCCTCGTTGCCATCCTCATCTGCCACGGGCTTGAGCCAGATCATGCCCGCCCGCTTGGTCTTGGGTTCGGCGGTACCGATGTAGATATCCGCCTCGGTGAGCACCGGCTTGCCCTCGTTGAGCAGCTGGCCGTTGATCTGTGCGCCGTTGGCGATCATGTTGCCGGAACCGTCCAGCACGAAGTTGCCGCTGTCCACGGTAAAGGTGCCGCCCGTAGCGATGGATACGCCCCCGGTGCCGATGGTCACCTTGGTGGATTTCACCGCCCCCACCGGCTGGCTGCCGCTGACGATGGCGGAGATCTCCCCGGCGCTCTGCTGCACCTGCGAGGAAAGGTTCACGGTGTTGCCGCTTGCATCGGTGTAGGTCTTGTCGGCCTTTTGGGTGATGCTCTCCGCATTCTGCTGCACCTGGGTGGCCAGGTTCACGGTGTTGCCGCTTGCATCCTTGTAGGTCTTGTCGGCCTTTTGGGTGATGTCGGTGGCATTCTGCTTTACCTGTGTCACCACATCCACGGTGTTGCCGGAGGAGTCCCTGTAGGTCTTGCTGGCCTTGGAGGTGATGTCGGTGGCATTCTGCTTTACCTGCGTCACCACATCCACGATGTTGCCGGAGGAGTCCCTGTAGGTCTTGCTGGCCTTTTGGGAGATCTCCTCGGCGGTTTGCTTCACTTGGGTGGCAAGGTCTACGGTATTGCCGTTGCTGTCCTTATAGGTCTTGTCGGCTTTCTGCGTAATGGCTTCGGCAGTCTGCTGCACTTGAGTGGCAAGGTCTACGGTGTTGCCGCCTGCATCGGTGTAGGTCTTGTCGGCTTTCTGCGTGATGGCCTCGGCGGTCTGCTGCACCTGGGTGGCCAAGTCCACCCTGTTGCCGCTTGCATCGGTGTAGGTCTTGTTGGCCTTTTGGGTAATAGCCTCGGCGGTCTGCCGAACCTGTGTCCACAGGTGGGTCTCCTGGCCGGTATCCGGGTCGGTGTACACCGCATCCGCCTTGGTCAGGATCTCCGCCGCCGTTTGGATCACCTGCGTCCACAGCTCCACGGTCTGGCCGGTCTCCGGGTCGGTGATGGTGGCCTCGGCCTTGCTGTCGATCACCCGGCGCAGGCCGGAGATGGCTTCCTCCAGATCGGCCTCCGTCAGCGAGCCCTCGATCTGCTGGATGGCTTCCTCCACATCCTGCTTTGCGCTCTTGACGGTCTCCACCGTCTGGGCAAAGTCCGGCGAAAGGTTATCCTCATCGATGTTCTGGAGCACGAAGCGGATCTGTTTGTTCAGCTGCTGCATGTACTCGTAGATGGAGCGCAGCTTCTGTTCGGTGCTGCCCTCCTGCTGGCTGGGGTCTGTTACCTTGATCTCACCAAGCAGCATACTGATCACTCCCTGTCTCTACCCGCATGGTCAGGCTGTGCAGCCGGAAGTCTCCGCTGCCCCGGATGCGCAGCCGGATGAGCCGTGCCCTGCGGGGAATGATGGGGATCACCATGCTGCTGCGCTGGGTGGGGGTGTGCTTGTACACGCTGTGCCAGAGGCCGGAGCCATCGTACTGGATCTCCACATACAGCGGGCAATGGGCCTCGCACTGTGCGTGCAGCTGGATGGCCCCTGCGTACTGGGCAGCCTGCCGCTCGAAGCCGATGTCGCCGGTCTCCAGCATCCATGCTACGGGCGGCTCGTCCTCGGCGGTCTCATCTGCGTACCCGCCATCCTGCCCGCAAAGCAGCCACAGCCCACCGGCCGCATCCAGCATATACAGGGCATCGCCGCAGGTGGCGAAGTACCGCACGGAGGCGCTGTCCTCCCGCATCCACACATTCAGCTTGGTATCGTACACATACAGCTCCCTCTCGCCGGTTTCGCTTTCCAGCGAGAGGTAGTACCGGCTGCCGATGCCGCCCCCGATGGCGTTTTTGTACTTCTGCTGGCCAAGGGCTGCGGAGATGCCGCCCGGCAGCGAGGAGTTGAAAGCGCACACCTCATCGGCGGCGTGGTAGTACAGGGTCTCGTTCACCCGCACCAGGCTGCGCTCGCTGCCCTCGGCCACGCCCCGGCAGTTGGTGGTATCCAGCTGAAAGTTGCTGGGCTTGGAGCCAAGCACCTGATGGATGCAATCCTGCTTGAAAAACAGAATGAAGCCAAGGTGCGAGGCTGCGCCGGTAAAGGGGCCGGTGGAGCCTACGGTCACGGCATAGCTGTCGCTGGCAAGGCCCATGTACTGGTTCCAGTTCTTCGGGTCGCCCAGGGCGCTGGCGTAGATCTCGTGCTTCTGGCTGGAGCAGCCCCACAGCCGGTTGCCACTCTCGATGACGAAATCCATATCGGGCACGTTGCGCTGCATGGTCACGACCGCAGCGCTCTCCGGCCTGCCGATCAGCGCCACGATGAGCACATAATCCTCCTTGGCTTCCACCAGATAGTGGGTGCCGTTCAGCTCCGGCTGGCTGAAGCCGGAGAGGGCAACACCGTCATGCTTGCCGAAGGCCTTGCCGATGCCCGGTGCGGTCAGCTTGGTGTATACGGTGGTGATGGTCACCCACTGGCCGGTGCTGGCTGCGTACTGCCTGAGCACATTGGTATCGCTGCCGGTATCCAGCCACAGGTCGCCGTTCTGGGGCGAGGTGGGTTCCTCCGGGCCGGTGGTGTAGCTGCCGTAGGGGGTACCGTCCAGTTTGGAGAGGGCTGCCGTTACGCTGCCGGTAAAGCTGGCATCCAGCTGCCCGAACTCGTCGGTGTGGGTGTTGTAGTACGCCTTGTCGGGAAAGATGAGCACATAGGCACCCATGCGCACGAACTGCTTTTCGCTGTCGCTGACGGTGCCCTTCTTTACCCCGTTATAGTAGAATGCTGTGCCGTCTGCCCAGCACAGCTTCTCATGGGCAAACAGCCCGTTGGGATCCTTCAGGGTGCGCAGTCTCCTGCGCCGCTGCCGGGCGGAGACCACAGGCAGCAGCGCAGAGGACAGGTTGCGCATATCCGCAAACTCGTTTTCACGGATGCGCAGGTTACGGTTCAGCCCGGCAAAGGCGGTAACGCCCTCCTGCCGGGTCTTGAGCTGGTTGAGCCGGGGCATGGTGATGCTCATGCGAGATCACCCCTTACACCGCTGATGTACACAGGCTCCTTCACGTTCTCCCGGGTAAAGGCATCCACAAAGGCCTGGTACTGGCTCTGGAACATGGTCATGGCGTTGTTGTAGCGGTCGAAATCCGCATTGGCGTAGTCGATCTGGGCCATCAGCCATTTGATGTACACATCCTCATGGGGGTAGGGGATCAGCAGCACCGCCAGCCGGTCGCCCTGCTTGTAGGGCAGCACGCCCTCGGCGGGTTCTGCCTTGCTTCCCCGCAGCACATCCTGCGCCACTCGCCCGTCCAGATCACCAAGCCAGCGGATGATGGTCTCATCCGGGTACTGGTGGGGTTTGATCCTGCCGATCTCCAGGATCGCATCGGAAATGGTCATGGTCGCATCCCTCCTTTGCGGGCGGCCCCGGCTCAGAGCCGGTACAGCTCCATGCCGTTGGCAAAGGAGCCGGTCAGGTCGTTCATGCGCAGGGAGAGGGCATCGTCGGCCTGCTGGCACTCCTGCAGGTGCAGCCACACATAGTAGGGGATGGAGACATCCGTGCCTCTGCGGATGGTGAAGGTCTCATCGCCGAAGCGGACGAACAGCGGCTCCTTGTTGCTGCCGGAGATGGGCAGCCGGATGGTAACGCGGCGCTTCAGTGCGTCGGCATCCTCCCGGTAGGCGGAGGCGGGCTTGTCCTCCTGCCCGGCGGGCTTCGGTACGGCGGTCTCCTGCAGCCGGGCGAGCTGCTCCTCCTTTTCGGCCAGCAGCTTTTCCAGCTGGGCCACGGTGCGGGGTTCGGTCTCGTTGGTCTTGATATTGGCAGCCATATATGGGTACCTCCTTGTGTATGTTGGTTTGGTATCGGTGGGGGAGTGGGGCGGGCAAGCCCGGCAGGGGGAATGGTTTTCCTCCTGCCGGGCCGCCCTGCCTCACAGGCAGAGAAGCGTGCGTGGCGGTGCCGAGGCCCGGCTGCGGTCAGGGCAGCCCCGCCCGCGCCCGGCTGCCTCAGTTGCTTTCAGCCACAGCGCCCATGCACTCGGTGGAGTGCTCGATGCGGATCATGTACTCCTCCACCAGGCGTACAGCGGCCTTGGTCATCTTCCAGCCCTGGGTGGAGAACTGGTTGAGGGGGTCGCTGGTGCCGCCGCTGCCACGGTTCTTGAAGATGTGCTCAAGACCCAGGCCCTGGATGCTGGTGGTGCCGTAGGCACGCTTGGCCAGCAGCATGGTGCAGTACACGGCGGAGCCGTCAGCGCCCGCACCGTAGCCGCAGATCACAGCGCCCTTGGCCACAGACTTCACGGCAGCGGATACGGTCAGCGCAGCGGTGCCGGGCGCACCGGCGGTCACACTGGTAACGGTGGCCTCCTTGCCGCCCACGTACACCTTCACGGTGGCACCGCCAGTGATCAGGGCATTGGCATCCGCAGCCTGCTGGGCGGTGATGGTGGTATCCGGCTTGATGGTGGTGGAGCCGGTAGTGTCCAGGGCGGTATGCAGGGTGGTGCGGGTGAGGCCCGCCACGATCTCGCCGGGGCCGATGATCTTGGCCTCGGTGCTCTTCACGTAGCGCACATTGTGGAGGCGACCGATCTCACCGGCCTTGATCTCCTCCACGCTGGCGTACTTGTGGGCCTCGATCCACTCGGGGTCGCCGGTCACATCGCAGGCGGTATCGGGGTGGATGATGGCCACATAACCGCCCTCGAAGGGCTTGGCGTTGACACGCTCCAGATAGTTGACGGCCTTGCGCATCACGGCGGGGGTCAGCCGGTTCTTGACGGTGATGCCCGCACGGGTCAGGGTCTCGGTGGTGCTGCCATCCTCATTGATGGCGGGGGCGATCAGCTTGCAGGAGCCTGCGCACACCACATCGCGGGTGATGGTATCGCTGGTGCGGCCCGCCTGGGAGCCCAGCACCTCGCCGGTCTGCACGGCGATGTTGTCGATGGCGGCGGTATCGATCACGTCGGTATAGCGGATGAAGTCGCCAAACTGGTGCACATCCACGGTAACGGCGGTCACGTTCAGCTTGTTGCCATCGGGCACCACGCCTTCGGTGAGGGGAGTGAGGGCCTTCTTCAGGGGGCTGAAGCGGCGGAACTCCATGGTCTTGCCGTGGTGGGCGGGGATGGGGTACTGCTCGGCGAAGCGGTCGTAGACCAGCTCCGGCTCGGCGGTCTGGATCAGGTGCTTGTTGTAGAAGGTCTTCATCTCGGGGGACATATCATTGCCCGGAGTGTTGAGCAGAGTGGTCTGCGTATCGGGGTACGTGGTGGCGAACAGCTGGAGATCAAGGGTCTTGGGCTGAATGGTGGTCTGAGTCATTTCACATTCTCCTTTCGTTTGGCAGAGGGGGCTGTGCCGCCCTCTACAGGTAGATCTTTTTGCCCATACGGGCCTGTTGGATGGCGCTGTTCATTTCCTCCGCATCCCAGCGGGAGGGGTCGGCGTGGAGGATCTGGGCGGCGGCGGTCTGGCTGCCTGCGGCGGCCTCCTCCGGGCGCAGCCCTCTGGCACGGATGTCCTCCACCGTGCGCTGCCGGGTCTGCTCTACCGCATAGCGGAGGGCACCGGGCAGCAGCTCGTCCATGTGCAGGGCCTGGTAGGCGATGCGCATGGGCACGCCGCTTTTCAGCATGCCAAGCAGCTGATGGCCGCGGGGGCCGTTCACCTCTGCCGCCAGGCTGAAGCCCGGGTAGAGGGCGGCGAGCGCCTGTGCCTCCTGCTGCCAGCGCTGCCCGGTGTGATGGATGAACCGGGCGGTCTGCTGTGCCCGCAGACGGCGGAGCAGCCGGGTGACCTCCGGCCTGTCGGGCGGGGTCGCATCGTCGGTGCTTTCCGCGGGCGGTGCGGGGGCATCTGCCAGGGCGTTGAGGGTGTCACCGTCGCCGGGAACGGTCGCCGTGGTATTTCCGTTGGCACTTTCGCCGGCCTGCACAGCGGCTTCTGCGGCGGCTTTACCGCTGCCATCGCTGGGATCAGCTGCCGGTTCTGTGCCGCTTGCGCTTTCACCGGGCTGTGCCGCTGCTTTCGGCAGGGTGTTGCTTTCGCCGGGATCGGCTGCCTCGCCGGTCTGCACAGCGGCTTCTGCGGCGGCTTTACCGCTGCCATCGCCGGGATCGGCTGCCGGTTCTGCGCCGCTTGCGCTTTCACCGGGCTGTGCCGCTGCTTTCGGCAGGGTGTTGCTTTCGCCGGGATCGGCTGCCCCGCCGGTCTGTACAGCGGCTTTGGCAGCAGCATTGCGGCTGCCTCCTGCCACGGCTGGGGTGGCTGTCTTGCCATCGCCGGCAGCTTTACCGCTGCCCGCTGGCGTAGCGGAGCTGCCAACGGCCGCTCCTGTGCCGGAGGAGGCATCCGCAGCCCTGCCGCCAGCTCCATCGGGGCCGCTGCCGGGCGCAGCTTCGGCGCTCATCGCCCGGAGCACCTGCCGGGGAAAATCCTTTGCGGCGGCATCCATGCCATAGCGCGCGGCCAGCGCCTCCAGCACCGGGCGCAGGCTGTTCATGCGGCCTTCCAGCTCCTTGCTCTGTTTGAAGCGGGTATCGATCATCTGCTGGGTGCGCTTCACGTACTCCTCCCGGTATTCGCCGGAGATCAGCCGGTTGAAGGCATCCTCTCTGGAGGGGGCGGGCCGGGCAGCCTCCGCGGTGGCCTGCTCCGCTGCCGCATCCCCTGCACCGGCAGCAGCGCCGCCGTCCCCGCCGAACAGGCAAAGGTCAAGGGTCGTTTGTTCCATGGGGTCATCCTCCTTCATCGTCTTTCCGAAGTGTCATGCATCGTCTTTCCGAAGTGTCGGCGGGGGTACGGCAAAAAACCAAAGTGAGTGGATGCCGCTCCACGGGCGTTGTCTGTGCGCCGTTCCCTGCCCGCAGCCATACGGTACCAAAAACGCGCGGTGGATTTCTCCCCTCCCGGCAAACTTTTTTTCGGCATAGGCACCGGCATCCGGCAGGCCTTTTGCCGCCTGCGTCCCGCAGCTCTACGGTATCAAAAAGGAGGGGAGGTTCGCTCCCCACCCGCAGAAAAAACCGCCCCCACAGGCGGGGGCGGGTAGGTTGTCAAAAAAGGGGAAGGTGCAGGAAACTCAGTTTCCTGCCGGGTGTGGGCAGAGCCCACAAACCTTGCGCCGCAGCGCTTTCTTGTGAGCACAGCGAGCACCGAAGGTGCAAGATGTGCGGCTCGTGTTGGTATGTATGGGTTTTTCGACAGTCTGACCGCCCCCACAGGCGGGGGGCGGGTCAAAGAACGGCTTGCAGGGCACAGAAAAAGCGCCCCGCAGGGTGCAGGGTGCTTTAGATAATGTCATTCAGTTCAATTTCTGAATCAACATATACAGCATCGACTTCATAATCATTGAAAACCGTGATGCTGGCTTTTCCTTTGTGGTAGATCTGGATGGATGACCCGTCCACATCTTCAAGGATTCTATCTTTGCTGATCCCTTTGAAATGGGATTCTATCAACCTGCATACTTTCTCAAATTCTTTTTCACTTGCAGCCTTGGCCACGGTATAGGAATACATGCTCAATCCTCCAATCCCAGTTCTTTGTTGACATTCGCATTTGTCTTCGTCGCTGTATTGCAGATGTCCTCAATAGCCTCTTCTCTGGTCAGGCCTTTGCGTTCCATCTTGGACTTGATAAGTTCCTCGAAGGACTTGTTGGGTCTTTCCTGATCCAGCCGTTTTCTGGTGGCTCCATCTGCCATCATATCCCTTGCTTCTGTTCTGATCCTGTTTCTGGCTTCGAATGCTTTCTTGGCCTTCTCAACGATTGGCAAGGAGTGGTCGATGCTGTCGGGGATGTGGGAAACTGCATCAAGGTACCACTTTCGTACCTCTGCGTTTCCCAGCTTTATTATACTGTTTTTCTCTGTATCATCAAGGGTTTCACCCGCCCTCAGACCGCTTCCCCGAACCCCTTCATACCTCATCGACACCGGCATCTTCCCCCGCCCGAACCCCTCCGGCCCATCCGCATACAGGCCGGGAAGCGCATCCCCTTCACGCCCTGTGCTGCTGTGCATATACCGGGAGCGGTCACTGCGGTTCGAGCCCGGTTCGATCTTTTCCGGAAACGTTTGCCGATCTCCTGTTGGGGATCGTGGCGTGTTTGTCGGGGAAAGACAGACCCATGCTGGGCACAGAAAAAGCACCCCGAAGGGTGCAGGGTGCTTTAACCTTCAAAGTGTACATGAATGGCTTCGCCGTCTTTCGTCCACACGGCCCAAGTAAAGAAGTCAGACCAGGAATCGTCAATGCTATCCTTTTCCCAAAGTGGTTCAAATTCTTCCACCTTTTCCTTGGGCACAAGCCATCCCATCATATCTTCGCCTTCCATGGTTGAAGTTGCAAACTCGTTGCCATCTCCGGCATCAGCAAAGAAAACAGAATCCTTCTTTTCCGCTTCGGCTTGAATCAGCGCAAAGAAACGGTTAAATTTCTCGTTTTCTTGCGTTCTTAACCCTACCATTTGCAATGCCTCCTTTCATGATGGTAACAAATTCGCCGTTTTGCTTGGTAATAACCACATCTTCACCTTTTATGTAGAAAACAACATCTTCCGGCTGTCCTCTCCATTCTCCAATACGTTGTTCCTCGGAGTTGGTTCTTATGTCGTTGATAATTTCAAACAGCCTGCTTCTGTCGTTTTCTGATGCTGGATTTAACCCAAAGTCAAGTGCGTGCCTTCCAACCTTCTTTCCAAACTGTTTCCAGCCAATATGAAAGTCGGTTTTCTGCACCTCTATTATACCACTTTTCCCAGGTTTTTCAAGGGTTTCATCCGCCCTCAGACCGCTTCCCCGAACCCCTTCATACCCCATCGACACCGGCATCTTCCCCCGCCCGAACCCCTCCGGCTCATCCGCATACAGGCCGGGAGGCCTATCCCCTTCACGCCCTGTGCTGCTGTGCATATCCCGGGAGCGGTCACTGCGGCTCGAGTCCGGCCCGATCTTTTCCGGAAGTGTCTGCCGATTTCCTGTTGGGGATCGTGGTGTGTTTGTCGGGAAGGTGACTCATTGCTGGGCACAGAAAAAGCACCCCGCAGGGTGCAGGGCGCTTGTGTTTTGTGTTGTCATCCGATTTCGTAAGCAATCTTATCTTTGAAAATACCCTTTTCAAAATCTGACATATGTTTTCCGTACAGTCTGGAAATATGCATTTCTCTTACCGGGTATTTTTCTGCTTGTTTATTGAGTTTCGGAAGCCTATTGCCTTTGAAAAAATGATTTCCCCGGTCATGTCATCAGTTCTTGCACCGATAAGGTATACAGCAGAATCAGCGTTCCGCTCCTTAATCTTGCAGTAGACCATCCGGTTCACCATCCTCTCCAAACATTTCATCAACGGCTTCTGCCTGATCATACTTCTTAGTTGCAATAGCATGTGCATCTGAAACACTTATATTATACTCTTTTTCTACCTGACTTCCAAGTAATTCATGCTTTAGCAACAGAATATCACGGTCTTCGGGTTTGCCTTGAGATAGTCTTTTCCACGCAACTGCCATATGCAACGCTTCACCTGCGCCGCTTTCGGCAAAAAGCAGCCATTCTTCTTCGGAAAGCTCATTCTGAATGGCTTCAAATTCTTTGTCCAGCTCGATCCATTCAGCATCCGTGTGATCCATTTCCATAATGCTATCGATCAGCGTTTGTAATTTGATCGAAACAGTCATATCAGTTCATCCTTCCGGAAAGAGAATTCACGGCAGTGTTCGATGCTGTAACCGTATTTCTTGGACGGAACACCATCTCAGCAGAGCCACGATCCGTTTTCTATTGGTACGATGAGCAAGCCTGTCCGGGAGGTTTGCTGCTATTTGCCGATCTCCCGGAAGCCTTTGATATCATCCAAGCCATAGTATACGGCATACGGCTCTTGGAAGGGTTCAAAACGTATCTTTTTGATCGTTTCATCCCCGTTGTCATCTTCATCGTACACGATGCAATCGGGTTTGCCGAGCATCATTTCGCCGGAGCGTAATTCAAGCTGCACAACCCCTTCTATCGCTTGCAGCTGATCCAGAATATCCATCATGCCGTTTTCACCTCACTTTCGTTCCATAACAGGAATGATATGAATGTTGCCGTCACCCAATGCATATTTGACTTGTACACGCTTGGTTGCGATGAATGTCTTTTGCCCCTTATCATACCAATAGCCAACATAGTCATCACATTCGATAAACGCTTGGATGCTGTTGTCGTTCTTGACATCAATGATACCCGTTCCCAATTTGCCCTTAACCATTTCAGCCAGGTCATCAAGGCTTAATCCTTCCAGGATGTATGACGGCTTATCAGTGCAGGGTGCTTATTCTTCGATGATTTCAAACTGTGTGGGCGGGAAAAGGTAGTCTTCATCAAGTTCTGTCATGATCCTATACCATCCCTTTTCAATGGACAGCACATCGTAAACCTTGCCTTTTTCAAAAGCAAGGGTTTCAGTTGTTCCTATGTATTTGACCTTCATTCGTCCAACCACCTCTTAATGAAGAAATCAAACTTGCCAATGCTTTCGCATTGTGACCAATGAAGTTCCGCTTTCCTTATGCCTTCTTCAGTTTCTAGAAAGCCAACGCCTTTCACATGTTGCCAGTCTTCCACATTGCCGCCTTTCTTGTTTGCGTATCCGAAGCCGCTCCTGCCGGTTTCGCCATGTCACCTTCGTTTCGGGCCTCCAATGCGGGTGATCGATGAAAAACGGCCGTTGGCCGCTTCCTCCCAAAGGGCGCAGGGTGTTTTGCTAAATTCCTCTGAGACTGGCCTCGATACAACCTTTCGTCTTGCATTTGACAATACAGCCGGAAGAGTATTCTTTGTATTCAAGCTCATTCCCGCAGCGAGGACATTTCACGTTCATTTCTGGGTTTGTCATTTTTTCGTCCAAAGCTTTCTTTTCATTTTCAGTCAAAACCATAAATGAACTCCCTCGCTTTCATATGATAGATCCATTTCCATAATGTTATTGATCAGCGTTTGCAATTTGATCGAAACAGTCATACTCGTATTCGGTGCCGTATTCCCGCAGTATGGAATTAGGGCAGCTTATCAAGAATTGATTCGCACATCAGTCCTTCTTTTGTTGGCTCGTATTCTTCATCGAACCCTCTCTTTTGAAGATGCTCGCTCACTTTTTCTTCGATCGTTGCAAACTCATCATCAGAAATTGTGTCGAAATTGGCGTTAATACCAATGCTTTTCAAAAAAACCTTTTCTGCTTCAGAAAACATAGTAATCGCCACTTTCATATTTCTTTCTTGTTTTGGTTCCGGTTTTCCAGGCTGTGATCAGCTTCCCAGTATCTGGGTTAATGCAGACCGTTGCTTTTTTGTCAATCAAGATTTGACTTTTTCTTCCAAGGTCATCCGTAACAATTTCTTTTGAGTGGATAGGGTTTGTTCGTGCGTCACGAATATCATCATCTGTAACTTCTCTTTCCCTCATTCGCTCATGGGCGTGGCTCGTTTTGTTCAGTTCTATTGTACCACTTTTCCACGTATCATCAAGGTCTTCACCCGCCCTCGGACCGCTTCCCCGAACCCCTTCAAGCCCATCGACACCAGCGGCTTCGCCCGCTCCCGGAAGCGTCTGCCGATCTTCTGTTGGGGATCGTGGTGTGTTTGTGGGGGAAGGTGACTCCCTGCGGGTACAGAAAAAGCACCATGCAGGTGCAGGGTGCTTGTCAAACAAACTTAATTTCTTTTATGGTTGAGTAATCATCACTGCCAAACAAAACAACGTTCCTTGTTGTTGGTTTGCTGAAGCAATGTCTCGCATCTTCGACCACAAAGGATTTATGCTTACCAATGTTGGATTCAATTGTTGCTCTGATATCATCATCAGCAAACATACCACATATCAAAACAGTTGTACTTTCGCCAACCTTCAGAACCTCTTTCACCTCAATCATTGTCACCGCTCCCATATATCCAGGTCGTTTTCAACATCACGAAGGTCAATCCCGGCGTTATTCAGCCTGTCAAGTGCATCCTGATACAGGATCTTTCTTTCTTCATCTGTAAGGCCAATGCCGAATTTAGAAGCCCTTATGCTTGCTTGAACTTCTTCAAGGAGTTCATTGCTTTGCATAGTTCCCTTGCGCCATGCTTCATGAGGTATCGGAGGGCCGCAGCCCTCCGATTGCCAATCCGAAACCAGCGGCGTGTATTGCGGCCCAAACCCAACCTTCGGTTGGTTTCGGGCTTCGGCTCTGCGGAGTGCTTCGCACTGTCCTCGCGCCTCGGTTCGCTTCGCTCACCCTTCCGGTGGTTTCGGAACCCTTGCGTAGCAAGGGATTCCTATCACCGTTTGCCGCCCGGGGAGCCGTAGGCTCCTAGGCAAACGGTGCAAAAGTCGTCGAAAAAGTCGCCGTAGGCGAGTTTTTTGACGAGCTGAAAGCACCCCGCAGGGTGCTTATTCAATATATCCCCATGTTTCATTTAGCAGGTCACCATTTTCTGCGCATTCTCTGATAGCAAAACGTGTTGCATTTTCTTCATCAACAGAGTTTCCGTTATCATCAAAGAAATACATTTCTGAATATGCACCGCCAAAGGGTGTCTTTTTGTCAGAGCGCAAATAAGTTGCCATATGACCTACCTCCTATTGCAATAAGTTTGCAGGTAGCTTTGACCTTTCGGGGAATGTTGCAACAAACTGTGCATGAGCAAACGTATAAAATGCAATACTGTCTGCAAAATCCTCAAGTGGGCTGTTTTCGCCGTATTCTCTCCACGACTTCTTGCCGGATGTTTGCAGATCTTTAGCCATTGCACTTTGCCATTGCTGCTGTTCGCTGTATCGCCAACCTTTTACGTTGCGTGTTCCCGGAAGGTTAAAGTCGATATAGTGACCGCCCTCGTGGCAATACGTTTCTGCCAAATCATTCAAGTTGCGGTAGCTTGACCTATCAATTGTGATCTTGCTTCCACCGGAATGAATCGCATCACATACGACTGACTGATGGGGGCATGTGCAGTGGTGTTATTATCCGCTACCACTATACCACTTTTCCCAGAATTATCAAGGGTTTCAGCCGCTTTCAGATAGCTTTTGGTGACTCCCTGCGGGTACAGAAAAAGCACCCCGAAGGGTGCAGGGTGCTTAAAGCCAGCCATCATCAACACGGTCAAGATCACGCTTCAGTACGGCTGGAATGATGTCGTAGTATTCTTTTTTGATTTTTTCCACTTCTTCTTTTGATTTTCCCTCAATGGATTTGTAGAACAACCGTCTGGCTTCATCGAAGGTCATTTCCTTGCTGAATAAGCTACTCATCTATTCTGCCCCCTTCAATTGTCCAACCATAGCTTCTTGCAATTAAGTACGCTTGTTCTTTTACAGCCATATAAATGCGTTCGTCATAGTCCCACGAAAAGAAATCGGGGTTGGACATTACGGCTTCATCTGCTTCGGTGGCTATTCTCATCAGATCTTGGCTGAATTCGTCAACACCCGGCTTCCGGCCGCTGCCAACATAAGCACAGTAAGCATCACCATTATAGCCGATAACACCGATTTTTTTTCAATCTTTGGATTATGCCGTGTTACCGGTACGGTGCCATTGGGATCCCACCGGCAGCCTCCCGCCCGATGCGATCTCCCGGGCAAGATAGTCATGCTGCTGCCCGGCTGTATTCGGCAGGGCTTCCGCCTGCCGCCTGCACCGGAAACTGTGATGTCCCCTTCCCGGCGGTTACTGCCCGCCATTGCTCTCTGACAGCCTCTTGTAGCTTCTTCTGTTTATCTGAAACGGCCTTTTGCATAACGGCCTCCTTTCTTGATGAATGGGGTGCTTCTCGCCCTCCTCCATCCTCACCCACGCCCCATAGCCTGCCGCCAGCGCCGCAAAGCCCGCACGGGCCATGCGGAACATGATCAGGGCTTCCGGCGTGTTGGGGCAGACGATCTCCAGCCGCCCGGCGGCCCTGCTGCTCCGGCAGCCCGGCTGCCCTCCGGCGGCCAGCGCCAGCGTCTCGCCCAGCACGGAGGCGGCGGCGCAGACGATGTCCTGCCCGCGGGGCCCATAGCCCGCATGCCCCTCCATATGCAGCCGCAGCTGCTCACGGCCTTCGCTGTAGCGGATGTGGATCATACCGCTCCCTCCTTTCTTCTGTGGTTGCTGCCCGGTGGGTCAAAAACAGCGGCGGGAAGCAGAGCTGCGCCCCGCCGCCGGAGAGACCTGTGCTTATGCGTTGAGCCTGCCCAACAGCTGCTGCACGCCGGGCAGGTAGTGAGCCTTGCCCGCGTGCTCGTCCAGCTGGGCGGCCATGGTCACCAGCAGGGGCTTGAGCTGCTCCAGCTGCTGGCTCTGCCGGTACTGCTGCGCCTGCTGGCTCACCCGGCTCCTGATCTGCTCCACACCGTCAAAATCCATCATCTCCAGCATGGTCAGGGTCTGCTGGGCCATGCGGGGGTCGAAGGCGCCCAGGCGGAACAGCTCCTGGGCCCTCTCGTTGTGCAGTGCGCTGGAGAAGGGGTCGCTTTTCTGGGCGATCACCCGCACATCGAACACGGGCACCCGGCTGCTCTCCAGAAAACCGTCCCGGGCAGCCCGGGGGCCGATGGCTGCACCGCTGAAGCGGGTAAAGGCCACGTCGCCGCCCGGCCCGAGAATGCGGAAGGTGCGGGGCTCGGTGTAGAACTGGCGCATCAGGTCGATGCACAGGTAGCCCACCCGGGCAAAGGCACGGTAGGCGGAGGCGATCATATCCCGGCTCAGCTTGCTGCCTGCCTCCTTCAGCGCCTGGATGGCGGAGAAGGCGGTCACGCCGCCGTTGGTGCCGCCCTGGGCGAAATCCCGGTTGCCGGTCACCTCCTTCATCTCCTCGATCTTGGCCTCCCGCATGGTAACGGCGTGGGGGTTCAGCACCGGCACAGGGATCTGTACGATGCTGTCGTTGGGGTTGCCGCTGCCGTTGAACTCCACAAAATCCAAAGTCTGGTCGGCGTACTGGCGGGCGTTCACCTTGCCGTCGCCCTTCTGCCAGAAACGGGGCCTTGCGCCCATGAGGGTGTTCTTCAAAAGGGCGGAATCCAGCTTGTCGATGTAGAGCTGGGTGCTTTTGCAGATGTCGATGTAGCCGAACCCGGCAGGGCTTTCCGGCACGGGGAAGAGCGCATCCGCCACGAAGGGATATCTGCCGTGGCGGTAGTAGCCCTCCGCATAGGCCGGGTCGGTTTCGGAGCGGAACAGCACCTTGCCCTCGCAGAGCTTGCACAGGTGCAGCACCTCCCGCCCGCCGAGGCGGCGCTTGTAGTACCAGTCGATCATCAGCAGCTTGCCGGTCTTGTCGATGCTTTCATCGTGTACATATTCCCCCAGGGTGACGGCCCCCGCACCGCCGCTTCCGGCAGCCTCCCGCAGCTCGGGGTATTTGCGGCGCAGCTCGTCGCCATCCATCAGGGAAACGTAGAACAGGTTGGGGCTCTTCTCCAGATCGGTGATGCCCGGCTCCCAGAACAGGTTGAGCAGATCCAGGCTGCGCACGGCGATGTCGCCCAGGCCGCCCATGCGGGAGCTGTCCCAGAAGACGCCGAAAAGGCCGGTGCCGGTGCGCAGCTTGTACCACCACATATCGTTGTAGACCTGCTCAAAGCCGGTCTGCTCCAGCACCACGGGCAGCACCCGGCTCAGGGCCTCCGCATCGTTTTTGTCGCTTTCCTCCCGGGGCAGCACGGTAAGGGTGGGCATGTTGTCCATGGCATCGGCGTGTTTGTTGGCCAGCACGTTGAACAGCCATGCGCTGGCAGGCTCCGGGTCGCCCGGGTTGCGGGCTGCGCTGCCGTGGCGCTGCCGGTACCACCGCTCGTTTTCGATGATCCGGCTCTCCAGCTGGGTCTTGCCCGCCTTGTAGCGGCGCAGCAGCTCTGCGCACTGCTCCGCCAGCTCCTCGTCGGTGGGCAGGGCAGGGCCTGCTTCCGGCTGCAGGGGCAGTTCCTTGGGGTGAAGGGTGTTGTTTTCCATTGTGTTTCCTCCTTGCTTGCGTCGTTTTGCCGCCGGGGCAGCGCACTGTCAGTGCAGCCTGTCCCAGCGGATGTCCAGTGGGTCGTAGGGCAGGGGCTTGCCGGTCTCGGTGGGCGGCGGGTTGATGGGATCCAGCATGCACATATAGCGCACCTCGTCCGCCACATGATCCTCGCCGGTGCTGTCCACATCCTCCGGGGTGTGGGGGTCGTATACCAATAGGGGCATGGTGCGCAGAAAGGCCTTGCAGGTATCGAATACATACATCATGGGTATGCCGTTCTCATCAAAGCGGAGGCGGTAGTGTACCTGCATCCAGCCGGGGATGCGCTTGTTATCGCCCCGGCTGAAGTAGATGCCGTACTTGGCGGCGGTCTCTGCAATGCTCACGCCGCCGTCCTTGGCAAAGATGGCCGGATCCGCCACGCCCTCGATGTGGCAGCCCGCCAGATAGGGGTGCTCCTTTTCCACCTGAGCGATCCTGCGGAATTGCTCATCGGTGGTCCACTTGAGGCCCTCGTTGGGGGTGTCGGTGCAGCCGTACAGCTCCAGAATGCGGTACAGCCGCCCTTCGTGATCCACCGCCCACCAGCCGCAGGAGAAGGGGCGGGCATACCCCCAGTCGTAGGAGCGGAACCTGCGCCAGCTTTTGGGCGGCAGAAAGCTCTCCACCACATGGGTGTGGGTGCGCCCCGGGTTCGGCTCCAGCCGCAGCTCCTCGAACACCTGCCCCTCGAACAGATCCCACTTGCCCTCCAGCCAGGCCCGGCGCAGCTTGGGCGGCAGCGCCTCCAGCTGCTTTTTGTAGTCCGGGTCAGCCTTCATCAGAGCTTTGTTGTCCGTCACCAACGACTGGATAAAGATGTGATCCTCCGGGTTTTCGCCGGGCTTGTACCGCCGGTCTATGAACAGCCGCTTCACCCACCCGTGGCCGATGCCGCCCGGGTTGCACGTCAGGTACATGCGGATGGGGTAGCCCTCCCTGGTGGAGCGTAGGCAGGCGGTCAGCTTGGTAAAGATGATCTCCTCATGCTGAGTGGCCTCGTCTATGAAGATGACCTCATACTCGATGCCCTGGTTGTGGTCCAGGTCGCTTTCGCCCGCACAGTACATAAAGTGGATGAAGCTGCCGTTTTTGAAGTACAGGGTGCGCTCGCTCTTGTTGTAGGCGGCCACGCTCCGGGGCACCATGGCGCAGAGGGGGCGCACATGGTTGTTCAGCAGCTCCGGGTAGGTTCGCCGCACGATCATGATCCTGAGCCCCGGGTAGCGCAGCGCCAGCTTCAGGGCCTTCACGCGCACTGCCCAGCTCTTGCCGCCGCCCCGGGCCCCGCCGAAGCAGATGTACTTGGCTTTGGCCCGGAGGAACAATGCCTGCTTTCGGTTGGGCGCAGGCAGCCGGATCTCTGTTGCCATGCTTTCTCCTTTCTCCGGGCACGGCTCATTCGTCGCCGTCCCAGTCCTCGTCATCCTCCTGGGGCTCCTCCTCGTCCACATCAAAGGTGACGATCACCTCGCCGTCTCCGGCGGGCTCATCGGGGTGCTTGTCCCGCCACCGGTCGGGATCCCGGCTTTTCAGCCAGTACAGCTGGGCGGTGGTATCCGGGGGCACCTCCTTGTCGATGCGCTTGGTAACGGTCATCACCATATCGCCTGTGACGGGATCCTTCCGCAGCTCCTGGGTAACGGTGGCGTAGCGGTAGCCCAGGGCTCTGCGCAGGAGGGCGCTCTCCACCAGGCTCTGCAGCTGCTTGTCGTCTGCGGAGGGGGCCAGCGGCAGCAGCCCGGCATCTCTGGCCAGGGTGTGCACATCGGCGTTGACGGGCAGCAGCTCAAGGCTGATCAGCGGCTTGCCCGCCACCGGGGCGGAGGGCGAACGGCATTCCGCTGCGGATGCTGCCGAGGCTGATGCCGATACTGACGTTGCCGCTGCGGATGCCTCTGCTGTCACCGCTGCCGCCGGTGAGGTTGACACCTCCGCTGCCGCCGGCGTTGTGGCTGCCACCGCCGCAGATGTTGCTGCTGCCAATGTTGCCGCTGCTGCCGAAGGCTTCCGTTTCTTACTTTGCTGTATCGCTTCGCCGTTTGCTCGTTTGCGCTGCTCTCCGGCTGCCGCCTGCTGCCGCTTCCTTGCAGTTGCCGTGCCCGCAGGTGTTTTCCCGCCTGCTGCCAGCCCGGTACTGCTGTCTGCGATCCCAGCCGCCGCTTCGGCTGCTGCCTCGCTGCACTGCACTCCTTTGGCAGGCGTTCGCTTGCTCCGCTTCCTTGCGGCTGCCGTGCCCGCAGGTGTTTTCCCGCCTACTGCCAGCCCGGTACTGCTGTCTGCGATCCCAGCCGCCGCTTCGGCTGCTGCCTCGCTGCACTGCACCCCTTTGGCAGGCGTTCGCTTGCTCCGCTTTTTTGCAGCTGCCGTGCCCGCAGGCGTTTTCCCGCTCACCGCCTGCTCTGCAGCCGCCTCCCCGCCGGTAAGCGCCGCCCCGATCTCCGGGTACCGCCCCTTCCAGCCTGTCAGCGTGCGTACAGCGATGCCCATCCGCCCGGCGATCTCCTTGTGCGTAAGCCCTTCACCGTGCCATGCCCGTATCCGGCTCAGCCCTGTTTTCTTGCGCCATGGGGCGCTCAGACCGGTTCCCATAGGTCCTCACCTCCTTTCGTTGCTATGGTAAAAGAAAAGGGGCAGGGATTTCTCCCCACCCACAAAGGTTGATGGTCTGTACGGTAGCAGCGTGGCCGAAGCTTCGTATCCGCTGCCGTTTGCGCCAATGGGCACGGCAGCCCCGGCCCGCCCGGCAAGCCCCGCCGGTATCCGCAGGTCTGTACCGGCCCCATCAGTGCAGCCGTTCCGCTGCTTTGGCCACCGGGCAAGCGCCGTATTGAAAGGTGTTGCAGAGCTTGCCCGTCCAGACCTCCAGGGCGCAGTGATCCGGGAACAGCGTTCCGGCCTCCATGTTTTTAGCAAATCCTTCGCAGACGATCTCTTTGCCGCTCTTTGTAAACCTGTGGAAAAACGGACAGATCACCTGAGCGATAGCGGCATCGTTGGGCATGGGTCATTCCTCCTTTTCGTTATGCTGTGCGTGTGCGGGCGGTCTGCCGGTGCCCTGCTCCATCACCTGCCAGAGCAGGGGCGTGCTGCCGCTTTGGTCGATCACCTCCCGGGCAGCGTCTGCAAAGGCATCCGGCATATACAGATAGATGGCCTCTGCCGCATCCCGGAGCACCTCCTCCTCCGGCTGCCACCGGGCAATGCGCAGGAGCCTCCGCAGCAGCGGCTCGTGCAGCTCCCCGATGGCGATGGTCTTGCGCAGCTGAGACAGCGCCGCCCGTCGGGGTGCACAGGCTGCACAGCCGCCGGTCACTATGGGGTGTGGCCGCTGCTCCCGGGGCAGGGTGAGGGCATCGCTGACCCATCCATCCGGCTCCCGGTACCAATCCATCCTGCACAGGGGGCAGCTCCATGCCGGTGCCTCCTGCTGTGGCAGCACCATCCATTCCGGATCCGGATATGCCGGTCGCAATGTGCTCACCTGCCCTTCCATAATGTGTACGGTGTTATTTAATGAACACCAAATAGTGATTACATGCACATTATATACACATTGAATATACATGTCAACAATAAATTTGTGATTTAATGAACAAAAAGGATTGATACATTGGAAAAGTTGTGCTATACTGCTCTACAGACAGGAGGATGAGAACATGAACGAACGCATCAAGGCCATCCGTAAGAAGATGGGGTTGTCCCAGAGTGCCTTTGCCGAGCACATCGCCATTTCCCGCTCTGCCCTTGCCAAGATCGAAAGCGGCGAGAACCGCCCCAGCGAGCGCACTCAGCTGCTCATCTGTGAGAAATTCGGCATCAATATGGCCTGGCTGCAGACCGGGCAGGGCGATCGCCTCAAGCAGTGCGCCTGCGATGAGCTGATCCCCCGCATCCAGCGGATCCTTACCGCCTACCCCGCCATTGGGCGCAGCCTGAGCCGTCTGCTCAATGTAATGGAGGATTCCGATCTGGCCCGCCTCAGCGAGCTGGCCGCCAAAATAGAAGAGAACGAGAACGACCTGTAAAACCGAACAGGCCCCCACACAGAAAGAAGCCTGCCGCAGCCATCATCGCTGCGGCAGGCTTCTTTCCATCCCGGTGTTCTTATTGCGCTTTTCCGGCATGCTCTTTGGCATACGCCAGCAGGATGCTGATGATCGCTTCATAATCCTGCGGATCAGCTTCCTTGAGCAAAGTGACAGCCTCGTTGATAAAGGCAATCCTCAACATCGTTCACGCCTCCTTGCGGCAAAAAAGTGGTGTTCGCATCGCTGGCAGCCGCCCGGTAGAGAGGAGGCGTGCGCCCTGCTATGTTGGTTATTATACGAACAAATGTTCTTATTTGCAATGGACAAATCCAATGAAAAAACACCAGCAGAAATTGGAATTGGGTGTTTTTGGGCAGAATTTCGGTTGCGGCGGCAGGGCTTCTGTGGTATAGTGAGTGCCGTTGCCCGCTTGCGGCGGCAGGGTTTGCCGCCGGGGCGGGCAGCACAGATTCTCCTTTCGGGAGGGATACGAAAGATGCATATTCCCCAGAACCTGCATATACCCCACCGGCCCGGTATGCGCACCATCAAAACGGCCTTTGCCGCAGCCCTGTGCGCATTCTTCTATTATTTCTGGGGCCGCAGCCCCGCCTTTGCCTGCATCGGTGCCATTTTCGGCATGGGCACCGGCACCGAGGACGGCTACCGCAACGGCGGCGGCAACCGTCTGTGGGGCACCATTCTGGGCGGCCTTCTGGGCATGGCGCTGTTCCGCCTGTACCTGGTGTTCGTGCCCGATGGCAGCCACAGCCTGCTGCTGGTGGGCTTTACCTTTGTGGGCGTGGTGCTGCTGGTCATGCTCTGCCAGGTGTTCTGGCTGGGCGGCGTGCAGCCCGGCGGCGTGGTGCTGTGCATCCTTCTGTTCAACACCCCTGTGGATACCTACGTTTCCTATGCCCTCAACCGCATTTTCGATACCACCGTGGGCGTGCTGGCTGCGCTGGCGGTAAGCTGGCTGCTGCCCCGTGGCGGTATTGCGGTGTGGAAGAGCCGCATCGCCCGCTGGCGCAACAATTTCCATGCGGAAGCCCACGGCCTGCACCCGGATGTACACGCTGTGCCGGAGGGCTCCTATGTGCCTGTTCCTGCCGAAGAGGCCCAGCCGGGCAACGATGCCCCCGCAGCCTCCGAGGGAGAGGCTGCCCCCAAAGACCAACAGGCCTCCTGAGGTCAGCCGCCATCCGATGCCGAAGCCCCGCCCATGACCGGCGGGGCTTTGGTCTATCTCCCCACATCATCCCCGCCTCTCCGCCCGGCTTGACCGCAACGCCCCGCCGTGCTATCCTTTAGGCAAGAAGTACCCCTGTTCATCAACTGCACAGCCCCACCGGCCGGAGAGGATGGAATACCATGGAAGAGAAAAAACTGTATGTTTGCGGCAAATGTCACCGGTTCTGGTCTGCCGACCGGGAGAAGCAGGTCTGCATCGATTGCGGCGGCAGGCTCAACCCTGTAGAGCAGGATTATGAGCAGTATGCCGCCATGACCGATGAGGAAAAAGCCGCCTTCAAGGAGAGCTATCTGGCGCAGCACACCCTGAAAAGCGAGCCCGACCCGGAGCCCACCCGGGAGGAAGCAGCCATGAACAGCCAGTTCTGGATCAACACACTGGATGTGCTTCTGAATATCATGTTGGTGCTGCTGTGCGTCAGTGTGTTTTTTTCGATCGGCTTTATTCTGATGTTTGCGCTCAATGGCAATGCGCTCGAAAGCATGTTCAACGGCCTGGTCACCTTTTTCGGCGCCTTCCTTGGCATAGCGTTCATGAAGGTGCTGCTGGGCATGGCCCGGGATCTGAAGGCCCTGCGCAGAAAAATGAGCGAATAGACCTGAATGAGGGGGGCTGCCCACCGGCAGCCCCCTCTTTTCTTGTACACACGGCACATTCGTGCTATACTTGTACGCAATCGATGAGCCGTCCGGAGCGCCGGATCCAAGAAAGGAACCTGCCCATGCCTCGCACCCGCCGCCGTATCGCCATTGCCGCCGCCGCTGTCGGCAACGGCATCTTCGGCTTCAGCTTTATGTTTTCCCGCATGGCGCTGGCGGTGGCCAGCCCCTTTACCATGCTCATGTACCGCTTCGTTACTGCCTTTCTGGTGCTGGGGCTCATCGCCCTGTGGGCAAAGCGCACCGGGCAGACGGGCTGGTTCCGCTTCTCCCTGCGGGCGGGGCAGGCTGCGCCCCTCTGCCTGCTGGGGCTGTTCCAGCCGGTGTGCTACTTCCTCTGCGAAAGCTACGGCATCAGCCTGACCAACGCTACCTTTTCCGGCGTGATCATTGCATTGGTGCCCATTGCAGCCCTGGGGGCAGGCGTGCTGGCGCTGGGGGAGAAGCCCAGCCTGAGCCAGGTGGGTTTTGCGCTGCTGTCCATCGCCGGTGTGGTGCTGATGACCCTTCAGCAGAGCGCACAGGGCGAGGTACAGCCCCTGGGCGTTGTGCTGCTGCTGGGGGCGGTGGCCTCCGGCGTGCTGTTCAATCTGTGCAGCCGCAAGCTGTCGGCGCAGTTTTCCGCTCTGGAGCGCACCGTTGTGATGATGCTGATCGGTGCCGTCACCTTTACTGCTCTTGCCCTGTGGGAGAACCGGGGCCGGTGGCAGCAGCTGGTCGCCCCGCTGGGCAGTCCCGCCTTTCTGTGGGCGCTCCTGTACCTGAGCTGCCTTTCTTCGGTGGTGGCGTTCCTTTTGCTCAACTATGCCAATACCGAGCTGCCGGTGGCGCAGACTTCTGTGTTCTGCAACCTGACCACCGTTATCTCCCTGCTGGCGGGTGTCCTCTTTCTGGGCGAGCCCTTCGGCCTTGTGTCTCTGCTGGCATCGGTGGTCATCGTGGTGGGCGTGTGGGGCGTGCAGCGCCGGCCCAAAGCCTGACCATCTGCCTGCTTCCCCATCTTCTTCGATCCTTACCCGGAGGTGATGTTTCCCTATGTCCTCCATTCGGAATATCGGCGTATTTGCCCATGTAGATGCGGGCAAGACCACCCTCAGCGAGCAGCTGCTGGCCCACGCGGGAGCCATCCGCCAGCGGGGCAGCGTGGATGAGGGCACCGCCCATACCGACCGGCTGCCCATCGAGCAGCGGCGGGGCATTTCCATCAAGGCAACCTGCGTGCAGCTCCGCTGGAAGCAGACCCTCGTCAACCTGATCGATACCCCCGGCCACGTGGATTTCTCTGCCGAGGTGGAGCGCTCCCTCTGGGCGCTGGATGCGGCAGTGCTGGTCATCTGCGGTGCCGAGGGCGTGCAGCCCCAGACCGAGGCGCTGTTCCTTGCCCTGCGGGAGCAGAACATACCCACCCTGCTGTTCTTCAACAAGATGGATCGCCCCAATGCGGATATCGATGCCGCCCTGGAGAGCGCCCGCCGCCTGCTCACGCCGGATATCGCGCCCCTGTGGGATGGGGCCGCCCTTGTGGAGGCCGCCTGCGGCATGGATGATGCCCTCATGGAGCGCTACCTGCTGGGCGACGAGCCCACCGCAGAGGAGCTTGCGCCCCTGATCGCCCGCTGGAGCCGGGAGGGGCGGCTGTACCCGGCCCTGAAAGGCTCTGCCCTTCGGGATGAGGGCGTGGAAAGCGTGCTGGATGCCATGCTCACCTATCTGCCGCCACCCGCCGCCCCTGCGGAAGCCGGGCTGTGCGGCGTGGTCTTTGCTGCCCATCAGGACAGAACGCTGGGCCGGGGCGTATGGATGCGCCTCTACAGCGGCTGTCTGGAGAATCGGGAGGCCCTCACCCTGCCTGCGGGGGTGGATCCCCTCACCGGCGAGGAAAAGCAGGTACAGCGCAAGATCACCCAGATCCGCACGGTGGATGGGCAGGATGCGGGCGCGCTCAGGGCGGGGGAGATCGGCGTGGTCTACGGCCTTGGCGATGTACCCATCGGCTATGTGGCGGGCGATGCGGCCCTGCTGCCCCGGCGGGTGGAGCCGGGCCGCCTGCGCACCCCGCTGATGACCGTTCAGGCCATACCCGAAAAGCCGGAGCAGATGAAGGAGCTCCGGGAGGCCATCATGACCCTTTCCGGCGAGGATCCCCTGCTCAGGGCCCGCTACACCCGCTCGCTGGATCAGCTGGAGCTGCAGGTGATGGGCACCATCCAGCTGGAGATCCTGGAGGAAACGCTGCAGACCCGCTTCGGCCTGAAGGCCTCCTTTACCAAACCCGCCGTTATTTACCGTGAGACCCTTGCCCGCCCCACAGAGGGCTTTGTGGCCTACACCATGCCCAAGCCCTGCTGGGCCATCATGCGCTTCCGCATGGAGCCGGGCGAGCGGGGCAGCGGCGTGCAGTTCGCCTCCCAGGTGCCGGTGCGGGAGCTGGCGCTGCACTACCAGCATCAGGTGGAGCAGGCGCTGCCGCTGGCCTTGGGGCAGGGCAGACAGGGCTGGCAGGTGACCGATGTGAAGATCACCCTCATCGAGGGCAACAGCCACCAATGGCACACCCACCCGCTGGATTTTATCGTCGCTACCCCCATGGGCATACAGGATGGTCTGCAAAGAGGCGGCAGCGTGCTGCTGGAGCCCATCCTGAATGTGCGCTTCCTGCTGCCCCAGGAGTGTGTGGGCCGCGTCATGAGCGATGTGGCGCAGATGCGGGGTGAGGTCACCTCCACCCTTTCGCAGGGCGACCGGGCCATCCTGACCGCCCTGATCCCCGTGGAGAGCAGTATGGATTATGCAGCCACCCTGGCGGCGGTCACCGGCGGCAGGGGCGGCATGAGCCTGAGCCTTCACGGCTACCGGGAATGCCCCGCAGGCATTGGCGGCCCCACCCCCCGCCGCAGCGTGGATCCGCTGGATACCAGCAAGTATATCCTTGCAGCCCGCAGCGCCCTGGAGGGCGGTATCTTTGATTGAGGTGGGGGAGGAGGCTTCGTGCCAAAGCAAAAAAGGAACTGCTGCACGCTGGCAGCAGTTCCTTTTATCTACCGGCACACCCCGGTCTCAATGATCATTTTCCGGCAGGCGGAGCAGTAATGGGCAGGGGTGCCGGTACCGATGCCTTTTGCCTTGGTAGCGGTCAGCTGCCCGACCCCGCTGATGGCTTCGCCGAAGGTGAGCCTTCGGCCATCCTCAACGAAGCAGGGCCTGTCCCGGGTGGTGGTCAGAGCGCCGAAAAGCATCTCCCGGTCGCAATAGGGGCATTTCATTTTACCCTCCTTTGGCTGTACGCTGCCCGGTTATTTGGTCACCTTGGTCTCGATGACCATCTTCCCGCAGCGGTCGCAGTAATGGGCAGGGATCCTGGCCCGCACCCATTTCATATGCGCTGCGGTGATCACGCCTGTGCCACACAGCGAATCGATAAAGGTCAGCTTCTTGCCCTCCGGCTGGAAGCGTACGCCGCTGCGGCCATCGCACAGCACCTCGCCAAACTGCATCTCATTTTCACACCAGGGGCAATTCATGGGTCATCCTCCTTCGGGGCAGCGGGCTGCCTGTGTTGCTGTATACAGCATACAGGAGCCGCCGCCCCGCTGCAAGGGCAGTGCGCCCAATACAGCGCCGGGGAGGCTGAATCGTCACAGCCGGGGCGGGAAACCGCAGAGGTCAAGCCTCCCCATCCTCCCGGAGCCAGTATTCGCCTTTTTCCCGGGCCATGATGCCCTCGGCGATCATTTCCCGGCGCAGGGTGCAGAAATCGTCGTGGAAGTCTGCCAGGATCAGGTTGACCTGCTTCTCCGGGTAGCGTACCCCTTTTTCGAAGTTCTCCGCCAGCTTTTCCAGCACGATGCGCCGCTTCTTGCGCTGTACGGGGATGGTCTTCAGCTTGCCGTATTCGAACAGGTTCTTCAGCACGTTCTCCCGGTACTGCTGCTCCTTTTGGGCCTGGGCATCCAGCTGGGTGCGGTCGCCCAGAAGCAGGGTGAGCACCGAACGGCTCAAAAGCTCGCTGTTCAGCCGGTACACGGTGTAGTACTGCTCCTTGGCAGCGGTCACCAGCCCCGCCTCCTCCAGCTTTTTCAGGTGGAAGGAGACGGTGGAGGGGGTCTTCTCCAGCAGCTGGGAGAGTAGCTCTACATATTTGGGCCCGTCGCTGAGGGCCTTGATCAGCTGCACGCGGGTGGTGTCTGCAAGGCATTTGAACAGCTGCACGGTCTGTTGCTCGGTCATGGTTGGGCCTCCGTTTCCAGAAACATCTCCCGTATGCGGGCGATGGTGTTCAGCTTGGTCTCTTCGATGGTGGCGGCGATCACATCGCCGTGGGCGGCGGCTTTCTCCCGCTTCTGCCGCCAGGGCTCGGGAAAGCTCTGCAGCCGCTGCCGGTGGCGGCCCTCAAACTCGGCAGCCGGGTCGGCGGCCTTGCGAGCAAGGGCGGCATCCGCGTTGGCCAGGGATGCACAGATGCCGTATACATTGCGGCGGATCTTTTCCAGATCGGCTTCATCCTGCCGATCCTCTTTTTCCAGCTGCCCGATCAGCCTTGCGGACTCCCGCCCGGCAGCCTCCAGCGCCTGTAGATAGCGCATAAGCCTTTGTTCCATTCTGTTCATTTCCTCCCATTTGTGTTTGCGCCCGCCCTGTGCTACAATGGGAGCGGAAAGCGGCGGCGGGCCTGCCTGCTTCCGTCTCTCCCCCGCAGGGCTGCTGCATGAATGCTTTGGTCGGCTTCGCAGCAGCCCTGCGCTTTTTCATCGGCCAATGAAAAAGGTACAGCACCAGTATAATCGTCTAATCATTTTTGTCAATACTATTTTGATGAATATCGAAACAAAAATCAGTAGCGAGTGTCTGCAAAGCCGCCGGAACACCTTGAACCCGGTGCCGAAATCTGCTATGATACAGCCAGCAAAACATGGCATACGATCGCAAAGGAGCGTGTTTTTATGGAACTGTTCGAAGCCATCCGCACCCGCCGCAGCTACCGCGGCATGTATCTGCCCACCCCCGTGCCCCGGGAGGATCTGCAAAAGATCATGGAGGCCGCTCTGGCCGCTCCCTCCGGCTGCAACAAGCAGACCACCAGCCTCATCGCCGTGGATGACCCCGAGCTGGTAAAGCAGCTGGGCGGCATGCTGGCACCCCATTTCGCCTCTGCGCCCGCTGCCCTGTGCATCCTTACAGAGAAGAAGATCGCCTACAGGGATCGCACCTTCTACATCCACGATTATTCCGCCGCCATCGAGAACGCCCTGCTGGCCATCCAGGCGCTGGGCTACGAAAGCTGCTGGGTGGAGGGCTATGTGACCGATGAGAACCGCATCGGCTACCGCATGGCAGAGCTGCTGGGCGTGCCGGAGAACCTGGAACTGGTCTGCTACCTGCCCATCGGCAAGCCTGCCGAGGAAGGCAGCCGGGTGCGCAAGCTGCCCTTTGAGGAGCGGGCCTGGTTCAACGGCTACCGGAAATAACTTAGGGCGACGGGAGGCGGAGCGCTGCCCCTGCACCCGGCCCAAGGGCTCTGCCCTTGGGGAACCCGCCAGGAGGCACTGCCTCCTGCACCTCCGTACTGCGCCCGTTTCACGGGCGCAGATGGGAACCGCATAGCGTGAAGGGCTACGGAGACCGGCAGCAGCCGCTTGGGAGCAGGGGGCTGCGGCGCGTTTTCCGGCTTGCCGACCGCGTTCTTTTTCCCGCCGCTTCTGTCGAAAATCGTTTCCATTCTGTTGATCCGTTTCTTTTCTCTGCCGCAAAGGAGGTTTTTTTCATGGCCCAGCAACGTGCAAACATCAAACAGCTTCTGCCCCATCTGTGGCTCATCGATGATGCGGGCGAGAGCACCTGTTACCTGATCGAGGGCAAGACCCATGCCATGCTCATCGATACCGCCAACGGCGAGGAGGATCTCCGCGCCATCGTGGAGGGGCTCACCAGGCTGCCTGTGATTGTGGTGAACACCCACGGCCACGGCGACCACATCTTTGGCAATGTGTTCTTCGAGGAAGCCTGGATCCACCCCGCCGACATGGCGCTGGCGGATATGTTCATGGGCTACGCCAGGGAGGAGCTGGAAAAGAAGGGCCTCAAGCCCTGCCCCCTCAAGGCCCTCAGCATCGGGCAGGTGTTCGATCTGGGCGGCCTCACCCTGGAGGTGATCCCACTGCCCGGGCACACCCCCGGCTCCATCGGCCTGCTGGATCGGCAGGACCGCATCCTCTTTACCGGCGATGCGGTGAACACCCACCTGTGGATGCAGCTGGATGGCTGCTCCACCATCGGCGAGCTGAAGGAGATGCTCTTGGGCCTCAAGGCCCGGTACGCCGATCAGTTCGACTACATCCTGCACGGGCACGACAAGGGCCTGCGGGATGCTGCGGTGGTGGATCAGCTGATCCGCGGCTGTGAGGATCTGCTGGCGGGCCGCACCGAGAACGACAAGCCCTACCACTATTTCGCCGGGGAGTGCATGCAGCACCCCATCACCGATGTGGAGGGCCAGGTGATCGTTTACCAGCCGGATCGGATCTGACAAACGAAAAAAGACCGTCTGCGGGGAAAAAGCATCCCCGCAGACGGTCTTTTGCTGTTTATGGCCTGCGCCACTGCTTCTGCATCATCAATATCTCTTCACGGGCGATGCACCGGCCTTCGGTGTCGATCTCCAGCCGGACGATGTAGGGCATCACATCCAGGATGCGCAGAAAGCTCTGATAGCCCCATTGCGGGTCGAAATGGTTCAGGATGGTGCCCATGGCTGTGCCGTGGGTGGCGATGGCCAGCGGCTCGCCCGGATATTTCTCCATAGCCCTGCGGAGCGCCGCCATATTGCGCTTTTGCACCTGCCGGAGGCTCTCGCCGCCCGGGGCGGTGTAGTCGAGATCCTGCCACTGGCTGCGTACAAAATCCAGAAAGCGGTCGCCGTGCCAGCCGCCCGCCTCCCGCTCCCGGAAGTCCTCATCGGTCTCGATGGGCAGGTCGAGAGCCTCTGCCAGATGGGTCACCGTGCGGATGGTGCGCTCATAGGGGCTGGAAAGGATGCGGGCGATGCCCCTGTCCCGCAGGCAGGCGGTAATGAGGTGGGTATCCCGCAGGCCTTCGGCGGTGAGCGGACGGGTGCGGTCATCCCGGATGGCGGGGTTGGATTGGGCGTGGCGGATCAGGTAAATGGCAGGCATGATCGGAGCCTCCTTTCAGGGGGGAGATAAAGAGGGGGGCAGTGGGGCGGCACCCTCAGTCTGCCCTTCGGGCAGCCAGCTCCCTCTTCAGAGGGAGCCTTGTGGGGGTGGGCTTCGCCGACAGCTCCCTCGGAGAGGTGAGCCTTGTGGGGATGGGAACGGGGCAGTAGCCCGAAAAAAGCTGCCGCAGAGAAAGCCCTGCGGCAGCTTTTCTTTTTACTTTCCGGCTTCCTTCATGAAGGCGGTGTAGGCCTTCACGGCCTCGTACAGGTCGGCCTTGCTGATGATCTCTTCGGGGGCGTGCATGCTGAGCACCGCCACGCCGGAGTCGATCACTTCCATGCCGTAGAGGGCGCAGATATAGGCGATGGTGCCGCCGCCGCCCACATCCACCTTGCCCAGCTCGGCGGTCTGCCAGCATACGTTGTTCTCATCCATGATCCGGCGCAGACGGGCGATGAACTCGGGGTTGGCATCGTTGGAGCCGGACTTGCCGCGGGCACCGGTAAACTTGTTGTAGCACACGCCGCGGCCCAGCTGGGCGGCGTTCTTCTTCTCGAAAGCGGCGGCGTAGAGGGGGTCGTAGCCAGCACTCACATCGCAGCTGAGCATGCGGCTGCCCGCCAGCGCACGGCGCAGGCGCAGATCGCTATAATCGCCGGTAAGGGCGATCAGCTCGGCCATGGCGTTCTCAAAGTAGTGGGCCTGCATGCCGGTAGCGCCCACGCTGCCGATCTCCTCCTTGTCTGCCAGCAGGCAGCAGCAGGTGTAGGCAGGGGTCTCGCTGAGGGACAGGATGGCCTCCAGCGCAGCATAGGCGCATACGCGGTCATCGTGGCCGTAGCCAAGGATCATGCTGCGATCCAGACCGAAATCCCGGGCAGGGCCTGCGGGCACGGCCTCGATCTCGGCAGAGAGCAGATCCTCCTCCTCGATGTCGTACTTATCCTTGAGGATCTGGAGCAGAGCGGCCTTTACAGGCTCCTTTTCCTCATCCTTCAGGGGCTTGCCGCAGAGGATGATATCCAGCCCCTCGCCGGTGATCACCTCGGCAGCCTTCTTGCCCATCTGCTCGCCCGCCAGATGGATCAGCAGATCGCTGATGCCCACCACGGGATCGGCGGGATCCTCACCGATGACGATCTCCACCTTGGTACCGTCCTTCTTGCAGACCACGCCGTGGAGCGCCAGCGCACGGGCCACCCACTGGTACTTCTTGATGCCGCCGTAGTAGTGGGTATCGGCGTAGGCGAAGTCGCTGTCCTCATAGAAGGGGTTCTGCTTCAGGTCGATGCGGGGGGAGTCGATATGGGCGCCCACGATGTTGATGCCCTCATCCAGCGGCGCGTTGCCGATCAGGAACAGCATGACCGCCTTATCCATGCAGTTGACGTAGAGCTTATCGCCGGGCTTGACGGCCTTGCCCGCCTTCACGGCGGCGTAGAGATCGGTATAGCCGGCGGCCTTTGCCATCTCGATGGCGCGGGTGGCGCATTCCCGCTCGGTCTTGCCTGCATCCAGGAAGGCCTTGTAGCTTTTGCCGGTATTTTCGACCGCTGCGAGGGCGGCTTCATCGTAGGTTTTCCATGCATTGGGTCTTTCCATGATGGTATCCTCCATTTTTCTTGGCGCTTATGCGCTTGCTTCTGCTTCTATGATACCCCGGTTTGGCGGGGGTGTCAACGCTTCAGGGGGCTGTCTGCTCCAGCTGCCGTATCGCCCGTATGCTGCGGAACACCAGACACACCGCCACCCCGGCAAAGCCGATGAGCAGAAACAGGAAAGCCGCACCGCTGCCCTTGCCGGTGCCGAAGAGGGCGGTGAGTAGCGGAGAAGCGGTCTGTGCCATCAACGGTTCGAATACGTGATCCACCAGCGCGCCGCCCGCCAGATACCCCAGCGGGATGGTGAAAAACTGCAGCGTATTGCGCACCGAATACACCCGCCCCTGCAGCTGGGTGGGTATGTGGCTGCGCAGGATCACATTCAGGTTGGCGTTCATCAGGGGGATCACCAGCCAGCCCAGCACCGCCCCCAGGTACCACAGCCATGGGCTGCGCCCCAGCGCCAGCAGGAAGTTTTCCGTGCTCATGGAGATGAGCAGCGTGTTGCAAACGGTCTTCACCCGGCTCTTGGGGGCGGGCAGCAGGGTAACGATCAGGCTGCCGACCAGCGTGGCGATGCCGGTGATGCTGTTGAGGGTGCCCAGCACGGTCTCGCCGCCGAAGGGGCGGCTCAGCACCAGCGCAGGCAGCGCCGCATTGTAGATGGAGGCGATCAGGTTGATGGCTGCCAGAAAGCCGATCAGCCACAGGATGCCCCGGTTGTGCCACAGCCAGCCGAGCCCGGCTTTGGCAGAGGTCAGCATGCCCTCCTTCGCCTCATCGGCCCGTTCTGCCTCCGGGATGCGGATGAAGCACAGCAGCGACAGGAACGCCGCCCCGAAGGTGAGCAGGTCGAAGAAAACGACCGCCT